>JBGAIP010000006.1:0-109899 GCA_044225395.1 Gammaproteobacteria bacterium | reverse complement strand
CTAAAGGTGATAAGCCTAAGCCTTTTTCATCTGGAAAATAGCCTTCATTCCGTTCATCTGCAGATAACACCGGCTCTACATGAATAAAACATTGTTCGCCATTTTCTTTTAATAACATCTCAACGCCATTTCCAAAACTGGGCATCATGGGACTTTGTAAAAATCTAAACCCTTCTAATTCTGGAATAATGTGGTACTCAATGGCTTCGCGTACTAAGATCCCCGCATAACCAGGGTTAATAAAAACTAACCAACCACCATCTACTTCTGTTAATTCCCAAATATCGAGATAACCCTGAGACAGTCTATTGGGATTTGAAAACCACACACGGCTACCTAATACATCACAATGTCGAAGTATCCCTAAATTCGGACAATACAACATTCGCTTCTTTTTATTTTTTAAGGCAACCTCTACCAAAAAACGAAAAGAACGCTTTAATAAAATTGCCTCTGATAGTGGACTTTTAAATCTCATAGTTCAGCCATAAAGTTGGTTTACATGCTTATTCATCGGCCTCAGTTTCTATTAATTAAGGTGCAAGTACACCATTGATTCGAGGGAGGGGTTATGCTATAAATGAAAGATTATGGAATTCAAATAGGCGGGAGGATAACCAAATGAACGCTAAGGCTACAAAGAAAAAGTCAACGGCGTCCACCGTAGGCACGCCACCAACAAACAAATTTACATCATCTCAAACCATGATGCCGTATAAGTTTGAACCTTACCAAGCCAAGCCCGGCGAGACTTATATGAACGATCAACAGCTCAAACATTTTCGTTCTATTTTAGAAGGATGGAAAAAAGACTTAATGGAAGAAGTTGATAACACCATTATTGAAATGAAAGAAGAAAGCGTTCGCGTTTTAGCCGATCCTAACGATAGAGCAACCCAAGAAGAAATTTTTAATCTCGAGCTTCGCACCCGCGATAGAGAACGTAAATTAATTCGAAAAATCGAAGAAGCCCTTCAACAAATTGATGATAAAGAATATGGATATTGCGAATCCTGCGGTGTAGAAATCGGCATTCGCCGTTTGGAAGCACGTCCCACTGCGACTTTGTGTATCGATTGCAAAACTTTAGACGAAATTCGCGAAAAGCGAACGGCACAATAAGCCCATTTCATCTTTCCTGGCGCGAGGTTTTAAAACAATAATCGATAAGACCACGTGTAGAGCTGTCTAAAGCTAGCGTGTAATCCGGATTTTCTAAACAAGGTAATATTTGTTTAATTAAGGTCTTGCCTAATTCTACACCCCATTGATCAAAAGAATTAATACCCCAAATAACACCCTGTACAAACACTTTTTGTTCATATAAAGCAATTAAAGATCCCAATACGCGCGGCGTTAATGTCGAGAAAACCAGCGTATTGCTAGGCCTATTGCCAAAACATTGTTTTGCATCAACGACAGGTTCTAACGTTCCTTCCATTAAGGCTTTGCTTTGACTAAAACAACTGGCAACCAATAACTGATGATGTGCTTCAAATGCAGGTTGTCCTTGTGCAGCCACTAAAAAATCAATAGGGATAATTTGTGTACCCTGATGCAACAATTGCATATAAGCATGCTGTCCATTACACCCTACCCCACCCCAAATAACTGGTGCTGTCGCGTGCTGTACAAAACCCGCCTGTTTATGCGCTTTTTTGCCATTACTCTCCATTTCTAATTGCTGTAAATAATCAGGAAATTGGCGCAAACCATCTTCATAGGGAATAATCGCTTGTGTTGAATATCCTTCGCAATTAATATTCCAAATACCCAGCAGACCTAATAATACGGGCATATTTTGCTCAAAAGGCGCCGTATAAAAATGTTGGTCCATTTCATAAGCACCAGATAAAAATGCTTTAAAAGAATCCATGCCTAACAGCAATGCGATCGGTAATCCGACTGAAGACCAAACCGAATAACGCCCCCCTATAAATTCTGAAAATTCAAAAATATTGTCTTTTTTAATACCAAACGCTTCCGCGCGTTTGGGTTGGGCTGTTACCGCGATCAGATGATCAATCGTTTTCTCCCCTAACACAGGTTCAAACCAAGCGCGTATACTTTTGGCATTTTGATGTGTTTCGATGGTTGTAAAACTTTTAGAGTTAATCAAACATAAAGTCGTTTCAGGATCGCATTTTTTTAATACCGCGGCTAAAGACTTGCCATCGACATTAGATATAAAATGTAATGTAATATCCGTTGTTTTATATGCTTGCAATGCTTCACATACCATGGCAGGTCCTAAATCAGAACCACCAATACCCAAACTAATAACATCCGTAATACGTTTACCAGTCGCGCTTAAGCGAGTACCAGAACGCACTGCTTCAACAAATTCTGCCATCCGGTTTAAACCCGTATTAAAAAAAGGCGTGTTGGGATCTCGTAAGGCTGTATGCAAAGCAGGTCTATCTTCAGAAATATTAACTATGCCACCAGAAAATAAAGTATCCATTTGTTTTTTTAAATCGCTGGCGTTTGCGAGTGCTATTAATTTTTCAATGCTCTCTTGGGTAATCCGTTGTTTAGAATAATCTAATAAAATATCGTTTACTTGAACAGAAAATGCAGTGAATCGATTAGGATCTGCTTTAAATAAATCCCGTAAGTGAGTATCCCCTAAAGAGGCGTGATGTTTAAATAAATCTTGCCAAGCAATCGCTGATGTCATGGGACCCCCGGTGAGTCGTGTCTAATTACGTTTATCGGTTAACATTGGAGAGATGTTATCATAGTACTGTTTGGATTTAAACTCCCTGTCAAGGCAAGTTGTCACCTTTCATAAAGCTGTCTACCCAGATCTTTAATTAAATAAATAATAAAATCCCATAAACTGTCTTTTTCCACCACTTGTACAATCTGTTCTGCAGAAAAAAAACGACGCATTTCTTGTTTGAACTCTAATGGCATTTGTTTATTTTCGGTTAATAAATTTTTTCGTTCATTAAATAAACCTAGAAAATATTCTGGTGACTGATTTCGATCCCGAAGTTTATTGGGCAATAATTCAAATCTTGGTTTTAAACCTTGTTGATGTAGCCAAACCATATCCCATAAGTCACGATATTTAACGCGATTTGGTCGAAATGCAAAAGCAATCAACTTATCCATATATATTTCTTCACGACTTTGTGCTTGTATAATAAGGCCACTGGTTCCCATATCAACACCATAAGGATTTAGTAACAACATCGGTCGTTTTTCATATGAAGGAACTGCACAAATATCTATGTTAATACATTGTGCAGGCAAATGTTTTTGACCAGGCCTGGTCTCCACTTTAATTTTCCAGGTATCTACATTTTTTTTATCTTTTAACGGTTCACTTACTTTAACTAATAATCCATACTTATCATTAAGGTTTTTAATAAGTACTTGTCCCATTTCAGCTAAACTATTGCGCGTAAAAGAGCTACCTCCTGTAAAATCCAAATCTTCGCTTAAACGTACCCCCCCGTAACAAGCTCTTAAACATGTCCCACCTATAAAGGTAAGATTTTCTAACAAATTATTATGACTTAACACTCTTAAAATATCGTGATGCAACAACTCTTTTTCAACAACGATTCTTAAGGGCGATAAATTTGGTTGGTTTTTCAACGCGTCTTCTACTAATTGATCAAATAAATTCATTTGCAACATCCCAATCTATTAAATCGCAATTTCTATGTGTTATTTTCATATCTCTTAATGCTAATGGTACGCTTGCACGCCATAACCTACAACTTGCATCGTATGACAGCTGCTGCTGCAATTGCTCTGGTTTTTGATTTGTATGAACAAATTCAATCGTTCCAAATTCACCACAAGAAACGATATTGCTACGACCCGATGACATAATCGAAATCCAATTCATCGGGATTTGGGAGATAACACCCACATCGCTTAAAACAGTTTCGAGGCTAATATAATTAAATCCATCTGCTCTCAAACGTGCTGCTGCGTGATATAACACTAATCCATTTGTAGGCATTGCGCGTTTGTAGATGTATAAGCCACGACAAACCCTATTTAAATAGCCGGCATGCACTGTACGACTGAGAAGTGTTTTAAAAGCCACATCAGATAAATCAGGACATAACGCCCTGAGATCTTGTAGTATAAATAAATAATGCTCACTGTCCGCATGTTGATCAAGCCAATTAAACAGGTATCTCATGGGTTGCATAAGTTTATAACTCTACAGTAAGTTACACTAAGTGTAACCTAATGTAGAGTGTAAAGCAAATTTAGCTCAAATCAACCTAAAAATACTGTTAAAAAAACCAGATTATAAAAGCCGACAGGTTTGAATATTTTACTCGTCGTCTTCGTCCTCATCTTCATCTTCGTCTTCATCCTCATCATCCCAATCTTCATCATCGCCTTCGGCGAGAATAACGGGTTGATAAAATTTCAGTTCAGAAGCATGCGAATTTGCAACCAATTCACCGGCTAAACTGTAACCGGCTTCCAAAGCATCCGCGACTTTCTTTTCAAAAAGTTCGATTGCTTGGCTATTGCCTTCAATGATCATATATGGCTTCATATTGACTCTCCTATTTCACTGTTAACATTAACTCTTGCTCTTACTACTTCTACGTCTCTTATGCGATCGTCTAGGACGATGACTCTGAGCACTGCCTTTCAACGCATTTTCCATCAATACACGCGTATCTGAATTTGCTTCAACATAAGTCTTCCACCAAGCTGCCACTTCTTCAACAGCTTTGTCGCCCGTCGACGCACGCAATAATAAAAAGTCATACGCTGCTCTAAAGCGCGGATGCAAAGCTAACTCGGGTATGCGTTTTGCAATTCTTCGAATTAACCGAATTTGCAACATCCAAATTTCTCGAATGGCTTGCGAAAATCGTCTGGAAATTGCAACATTCTTTTGTTGTTGTTGCAATACCCAATCGCAAGCTTCGTGAAAGGCTGTAAACTCCGACATGCCTTCTTGCATCAAGACCATTGCACGTTCTTGCACAGGGTACCATAAAAATGCGCCCAAGATAAAAGGCAGTGCAACAGGCTTATTCTCGTGCACACGTTTATCTGAGGCCAACAATGCTCCCGTAATAAACGACAGCGCAACTGCCCCTTGCTCTTGCATTAAACACTGTTCAGTTTCTGGAAACAATACGATAAATATCTGATAATGCCGCAATAATGTAAAACTGGCTTCTGCAAAACCACTTAAAAACAGCTTCATAAATTCATCGAGCAACCGCGCAGAAGGCACTTGTTTAACCAAAACACCCAATTCAAATAAGGGTTTCTCGGTATTTGGATGGATCTTAAAATCTAATTTTGCAGCAAACCGAATGGCACGCAACATACGCACGGGATCTTCTCTGTAACGTTGTGTCGGATCTCCTATCATTCTTAAACAACGGTCTTTGAGATCTTTTAAGCCACCAACATAATCCAGTACTGTAAAATCAGCAATATTGTAATATAGGGCATTCACTGTAAAATCACGTCTATAGACATCGTCAATCAACGCACCATATATGTTGTCCCGTAATATCATGCCTTCTTCAGAATGCTCACGAGAACTGGCCCTAAAAGTCGCGACTTCTATAATGTGATATCCAAAATGTACATGTGCCAACCTAAACCGTCGACCAATAAGCCTGCAATTTCTAAATAATGTTTGAATTTCTTCTGGACGTGCATTGGTTGCGACATCAAAATCTTTAGGATGTAAACCCAACAACACATCTCGCACCCCACCCCCAACCAAATAAGCCTCGAACCCAGCATCGTGTAACCTATACAAAACCTTAAGTGCATACGTGCTGATATTGGCACGAGAAACACGATGTGCGCTGCGAGGAATGATCACAGGATTTTGGGATACGGTTTGATTTTTCCGCTTACCCTTTTTACGAATGGCGCGAATCCAACCTTGTATGTTAGTTAACATTTATAATAAATACAGCCTCTACTAGAAATAGACATCTTTTCCATGAACCGTATAATAACACCCTTGCCGCTCCCTTCGTCTAGTGGCCTAGGACGCTGCCCTCTCACGGCGGTAACAGGGGTTCGAGTCCCCTAGGGAGCGCCCCCAAATTAACCAAAAAAAAACAAGTGCTATGCAATTCTAGATGCGCTATAATGCCACCTGTGGTCATACATGCGGTGTGGTCATAGAGTCGTTGAATTACAGGTCTCAGGAGACATTTAACATGCAAAATCAATTATTTGTGGGCAATTTAGCCTTTTCGACCACCAAAGAAGAGCTGGAAGCAGCATTCTCAGTTTATGGCCCGGTCCTAGAGGTTAAAATTCCTATCGATCGTGATACCAATCGCGTTCGTGGGTTTGCCTTCGTCACTTTCGAAAGCCAACAAGCTGCCGAAAAAGCATTAGCACTAGATGGTACAGATTTGAACGGCCGTTCAATCCGTGTCAACGTTGCTGAAGCGAAAAAACCAGGTGGAGGCGCTGGCGGACGTTCTGGTGGTCGCTCTGGTGGCGGCGCTGGTGGTCGCAGTGGTGGTGGTCGTTCCAGTGGCGGTGCAGGTGGAAATCGCGAAGGGGGCTGGTGGTAATTCATCAACTCTGTTAGTTATTCCTAGCGGGTGTTTTATCTACATGAAACACCCGCCACTTTCTTGAACACCCAGCGTTATATTTTCAAATGAATATAAATTTGCTACTCAAAAATCTTTTTCAAACACTCCTTTTTACACTACTGATTACTATCGGATTTTCGTGTCGTGCGATGGCCGAAGAACAATCAGAATTTCTGCCTGCAGATAAGGCTTTTGGATTAAACGCTCGTTTAGTGAATCCTCAACAATTGGAACTCGATTTTTCGATTGCACCCGGATATCTACTCTATCGCGATCATTTTCAGTTTCGAACTTTAGAAGGTCAATCGATTGCGTTACCCGATGAATCTTTTCCACCCACTATCTTAAAGCGCGATGAAGTCTTAAATGAAGAATATCAAGCCTATACAAAACCTATCCAATTACTTGTACCAATCTCATCAACCTCAAAAATCAATTCAGGCTTACGTGTACTGTACCAAGGCTGTGCTGAAAATGGTTTTTGCTATGCGCCCGTTGCAAAAAAAGTGGTCTTGCTTCCTAATGGCGACGTTCAAATTACCGATCTCAATCCAGAAAATTTTAATAACGTACAAGAAACTAAAATAGAACCCACAATGGCGGTTGTTGAATCTGAAACCGATCGTATCACTACACAATTAAAATCAGGCGCTCTGCCTTTAACCTTATTATTCTTCTTAGGGCTGGGATTACTTTTATCTTTTACGCCTTGCGTATTGCCCATGGTACCTATTCTTGCCAATATTTTGGTGGGTGTTGATAAACCCCTCTCTAGCCGACGCGCCACAACACTGGCAACACTTTATGTCTTAAGTGTTTCTGTTTGCTATGCGATCGCGGGTGCCATTGCGGGTTTAATGGGCAATCAATTACAACAAACGCTACAAAAACCGGGTTTTCTGATTACCCTTAGCGTTATTTTGTTATTGTTTGCACTCAATCAATTTGGTCTTCTTAAAATTCACTTACCTCAATTTTTTGCACATACCCTGCATCATTTGCAGCATAAACAAAAACAAGGTTCTGTGTTTGGCGCGATTGCCATGGGAGGAATCTCTGCATTAATGGTTTCTCCGTGCGTCACACCCGCATTAGTCGGTGCATTAACCTATATCGGACAAACCGGTAATGCCCTTTTGGGTGGGCTTGCTTTATTTTCAATGGCACTCGGCATGGGGTTACCCCTCTTAACCGTTGCTTGCGTGGGTAGTCATCTGTTACCCAAAACAGGTCCATGGATGGGGTATATCAAGGTAATTACCGGCGTATTGTTACTCATCTTGGCAGGCTCTATTGTTATGCGTGCTTTTCCAGATCCCATTTTTGAAACTGAAGCCATGATGCAGAAAACACATTTTGTACCCATTCAAAACGAGATAGAATTAACAAAGGCGTTGAAAGTGGCACACAAAAATCAACAAACTGTCCTGATAGATGTTTATGCAGATTGGTGTATTGCTTGCAGACAACTGGATCACACTCTTTTTGAGAATCCCCATGTTTTGAATGCGCTTAAAAACACCGTCTTACTACGACTTGATTTATCTCATCAAACGCAAGGCAACCTGGCATTGCAAAAAAAATTAGACATCATAGGCCCTCCAACACTCTTATTCTTTAATAAAGAAGGCTTAGAAACAAAGAAGTTCCGTCTAGTGGGCACAATTGGGTCAGATGACTTTATCGGTCACCTGCATCAATTTTTACAGACACAAAAAAAATAACAAAAAACAATAAACTAGTAGACAAAATCTTTTAACTCCTGCAAACTTGCATCAATTCTATCTGAAATGTTATCAGTTTAAAGGTAAAGGCTTTATGGATATTCGCAAAGTTAAAAAGTTAATTGAGTTACTTGAAGAGTCCGGTGTATCAGAAATAGAGATCACTGAAGGTGAAGGCCCTAAAAAAGAGTCTATTCGCATCAGTCGAAATTATCCTATGGGCAATCCTCAACCACAATACACGCAAGTTATTGCACCACAACATTTCGAGCCGCCAAAAGCAACGGCTCCCCCTGCTCCCACAGCCGCCGCGAGCGGACATACGGTTCCAGCCCCCATGGTCGGAACCTTTTACCGCGCCTCTAGCCCCAACGATAAACCTTTTGTAGATGTTGGGCATACGGTCAAAGTCGGTACTGTTTTATGTATTGTTGAAGCCATGAAAATGCTCAATCAAATTGAATCCGATAAAGCCGGTATTGTAAAAAGTATTTTGGTTGAAAACGGTCAACCCGTTGAATTTGGTCAACCTCTATTTATTATTAGCGATGAGTAACCATGTTAGATAAAGTTGTTATTGCAAATCGTGGCGAAATTGCCCTTCGGATCTTAAGAGCCTGTCGAGAATTAGGCATTAAAACCGTTGCAGTTCATTCTACAGCCGACAGCCATTTAATGCATGTGAGATTAGCAGATGAATCGGTTTGCATTGGACCTAATGCTTCCCAGTTAAGTTATCTCAATATTCCGGCGATTATCAGTGCAGCAGAAATTACCGATGCGGTTGCCATTCATCCAGGCTATGGTTTTTTGGCAGAAAATGCCGATTTTGCAGAACGTGTAGAACAAAGTGGTTTTATTTTTGTAGGCCCTAATGCTGATAACATTCGTCAAATGGGCGATAAAGTGTCTGCTATTCGTATGATGAAAAAAGCAGATGTGCCTTGTGTACCTGGTTCTAATGGTGCGCTCAGTGATAGCGCAGAAGAAAATTTAAAAATCGCGCGAGAAATTGGCTATCCCGTTATTATTAAAGCCTCTGGCGGCGGTGGTGGTCGCGGCATGCGTGTTGTACACAGCGAAGCAGCGCTTCTAAACGCTATTTCGATGACTAAAGCCGAAGCCAAAGCGGCTTTTAATAACGATGCTGTTTATATGGAAAAATTTTTAGAACACCCAAGACATATCGAAATCCAAGTCTTGGCTGACGGCAAAGGCAATGCGATTTCTTTAGGCGAGCGCGATTGCTCTATGCAAAGACGTCATCAAAAAGTGTTAGAAGAAGCACCTGCTCCTGGCATAACAGAAGAACAACGCAAAAAAATCAGTAAACGCTGCGTTAAAGCTTGTATAGAAATGGGCTATCGCGGTGCTGGCACCTTTGAATTTTTATTTGAGAACGGTCAATTTTACTTTATTGAAATGAATACACGCGTTCAAGTCGAACATCCCGTCTCTGAATTAATTACCAACATTGATATCGTTAAAGAACAATTGCGCATTGCAGCAGGTGAAACACTCAGCATTAAACAACAAGATGTTAAAATCGAAGGCCATGCCATTGAATGTCGCATTAATGCAGAAGATCCCAAATCTTTTATACCCAGCCCAGGCAAAATTCAACTTTTCCACGCACCCGGTGGTCCTGGTATTCGTTGGGATTCGCATATTTATCACGGGTACGATGTGCCACCCTATTATGATTCACTCATTGGTAAATTAATTGCCTACGGACCCGATCGCGAAACCGCGATTGCACGCATGAAAAATGCTTTAGATGAAATTATTATAGAGGGTATTAAAACCAATATTCCTTTACATCAAAATCTGATTCGTGATGCTAATTTCCATAAAGGCGGTACCAACATTCATTACCTTGAACAAAAAATGGCTAGTTAAAACCCAATGTCCTGGATACAAATTATTATTAATACCCAAATGGATTTGGCAGAAAACACATCAGAGATCCTCAGCAATGCAGGCGCACTCGCCGTTACTTTTGAGGATGCAAAAGACGAACCTCTATTCGAACCTGCACCCGAGTCCACACCGCTTTGGCAAGCAACCAAAGTCATTGGCCTATTCGATGCCACGATTGATATCGCCTCTGTTAAAAAATACTTAAAACAACATTTAGATAATCAAGCCGTCAGCACCCTTAAAATAGAACCCATTGAAGATAAAGATTGGATACGTGCTGGCATGGCTCACTTTCAACCCATGCGTTTTGGAAAAAAACTCATGATTTGCCCCAGTTGGTGCGAAAACCCCGATCCCACAGCAATTACCTTAATGCTAGATCCGGGTTTAGCCTTTGGTACAGGCACGCATCCTACAACACGCTTATGTTTAGAATGGTTAGATCAACATCCGCCTACTGATGCAACGGTTATTGATTACGGTTGTGGTTCGGGTATTCTCGCGATTGCTGCTTTAAAACTGGGGGCACGTTTTGTTTATGCTGTCGATAACGATCCCCAAGCGCTTATTAGCACACAACACAATGCAAAAAATAATGCTTTAACAGAAAAAAGCTTGCTAACGCTTTTACCAGAGGCGCTTGATGCCTCACTCAAAGAAAATAAAAAAGTGGATTTATTACTCGCCAATATTCTGGCTAATCCCTTGATATCGCTTGCGCCAATATTTGCAGAATTGGTGTGTGAAAATGGCACCATTGTATTGTCTGGTTTTTTGGAGAACCAGATTGATGCGGTTTTTGAACCCTACAAACCGTGGTTTAAATTACTAGAAACAAAAAACATAGAGGGTTGGGTCCGTATGAGTGCTATAAAATGCAAATAGGCAAACACACTTTAGACAATAACTTAATCCTAGCGCCGATGGCGGGTGTAACCGATCGCCCATTCCGTCAGCTTTGTAAAGCGCTGGGCGTTGGCATGGCCGTGTCCGAAATGGTGTCTTCCAATTCTCTATTAAGAGGCAGTCTTAAAACGTTAAGACGCGCTAACCATGATGGCGAGACAGAACCTCGTTCTGTACAAATTGCAGGGGCCGATCCGACCATGATGGGCGAAGCAGCGCGTTTTAACGAAGCTGAAGGTGCCGATATTATTGACATCAACATGGGATGCCCTGCCAAAAAAGTCTGTAATGTTTTAGCCGGTTCTGCCTTATTAAAAGACGAATCATTAGTCGCAAAAATTTTAGAATCAACCGTTAAAGCCGTTTCAATTCCGGTCACACTCAAAATTCGAACGGGTTGGGATGCAGATCATAAAAACGGCATTACTATTGCAAAAATTGCAGAGCAATCGGGCATTCAAGCACTCGCTGTTCATGGCCGTACCCGTTCTTGTTTTTTTAAAGGCGAAGCCGAATATCAAACTATCGCTGCTATTAAAGCAGCTGTTCGCATACCCGTTATTGCAAATGGCGATATCGAAACCCCAGAAAAAGCAAAATATGTTTTAGAACAAACCAAAGCTGATGGTTTAATGATTGGTCGTGCGGCACAAGGGCGACCTTGGATTTTCAAAGAAATATCACATTATCTTAAAACCGGCGAATTACTTCCCGAACCCACACCCATTGAAATTAAAGAAATTCTATTAGGCCATCTCAAAAACTTATATGAATTTTACGGTGAATATACCGGCAGCATGGTTGCTCGAAAACACGTCTCCTGGTACAGTCGAGGACAAACGGGCAGCGCACGCTTTCGTGATTACTTTAACCGCTTGGAAAAACCCCATGAGCAAATCGAAGCCATCGAAACTTTTTTTACGTGATCATATCACCATTGCTTTAGAGGAATATTTCTCTAACCTAGAGGGTGAACCTGCCAAAAATCTCTACAATCTCATCATCGAACAAGTAGAGTCAGCCTTACTACCCATGGTTATGCAACAAGTAGGCGATAATCAATCACGTGCTGCAGAATGTTTAGGACTCAACCGCGGTACATTGAGAAAGTTGCTTGCCAAGTATGGATTATCATAAAATTGTTAGCGAATCTTAAAAAAAGAGGAGCCATAAGAGTGAAAATAGCAACCCGCACAAAGAAAGTTATTCAACTTTTGTTTTTCTTCGGTATCATCACAATTATTTCACCTTTTATTTTAGCTAAACTGAACTTTTACGGCCCTTCTCACGCGGCTTCAACGCCAAATCCTATTTCTACACCTACTACAACAAGCATTTCTTCTACTGCCCTTAATGCCCCTGTTTCTTACGCAGATGCAGTCGCACTTGCCGCACCGGCTGTTGTTAGTATTAAAACCACACAAGAAGTCACTGTCGAACAAAACCCACTGTTACAAGATCCCATGTTCCGATATTTCTTTGGCGATCAAAACGACGCTAACGAGAAAGGTCGAGGTAATGGTAACGAACCCCCTAAAGAAACGCTTCAAGGCGTAGGCTCTGGTGTCATTGTAAGTGATAAGGGCTATGTCTTAACAAATAATCACGTTATTCGCGAAGCAGATACGGTGGTCGTTACATTAGCAGATGGCCGCTCAGCGGATGGTAAGGTGGTTGGTACTGATCCCGATAGCGATTTGGCTGTATTAAAAATTAATCTAGATAAACTCCCTGTTATTACATTGGGCTCTTCCCAAAAGTTAAGAGTGGGTGATGTTGTACTTGCGATTGGTAATCCCTATGGACTCGATAAAACCGTTACGCTAGGTATTATCAGCGCAACCGAACGCACCGGTGCAGATATTGGCATTATAGAGAATTTGCTTCAAACAGATGCAGCAATTAATCCAGGTAATTCGGGTGGTGCATTAATTGATTCATTCGGTCGCATTATTGGCATTAATACAGTTATCTATACGCGCTCTGGTGGAAACCAAGGCATTGGTTTTGCTATTCCCATTGATCAAGCAACAGAAGTCATGAATAAACTAATCGAAGGCAAACCCATTATTCGCGGTTACTTGGGTGTTATGATGCAATCTTTGAATAAAGAAATTCGTGGGTATATAGACTACAAAGAAGGCGATGGTGTTTATGTTCGTGCTGTTGTGCGTGGTAGCCCAGCGCAGAAGGCAGGACTATTACCAGGTGATGTGATCATTAAAATCAAAAATGTAACCTTAACGGATGATCGCATGGCACTGCAATTAGTGGCAGGATTAACCCCAGGCCAAAATTATCCGGTTGAAGTTTTCCGCAAAGGTGAATATCTAACGTTTACGGTAACAGCAGCAGAGCGGAAACAAGCACAACCAAAGCGTAAATCGGAATAAATTCGTGCAATTACGCGAAATAATTCTATCGTATTAACGAAACTTTTTACGTTGATAACACTCTTATAGGGGTGTAGGTGGCCATAAAAGGCCGACCTACTCACCTATGGGAGTGTTTGCATTATGCCTACAGAAAGAGGCCCCCAAGAAACAGAAAAAATGCGCTTGTTGTTAGCAAATTTATTCTTTGCGCGAGTATTTTTTGTACAACATAACCTCAGTTACGAATTTGATGATTTTCTCAAAGATCCAGACAATACAGGTATTGATAAAATATTAAAACAAGGAAATCCTCCTATTGTTGAGCCACAAATAGCCTTTTATAAAAAAATACTAGAGAAATATAAAAAATTGACAGAATTGCAAAGAACTTTAATGAATACAGGATTACCTTTTGTGGGCGGCAATTGGGGTCTTCATGGACAATCTCATATTGCCCATGTCAATGAAGTAAAAACATTTTTTCCTTCTCTAGAATATTTAGAACAACATTATAATACACAAGTTGGTCTACTTGGAAAAAAAGAATATTATTTTCAAACAAATAAAAACACACGTCAACTATTCCAATTTAACAAAGGTGAAGATAGAGGAAAAATAGAATCAGCAGAAATGCGCAAGATGTATGCTGATTTATTTTTTCTTAAACAATTTTTTATAGAGCACGATATGAGTTACGAGTTTGATGATTTCTTGAAAGATCCCACAAATATCCGTATCGATGCAAGAATAAAAGCAAACCCTTCTATAGGGGATGTTAAAGAAGAGATCTCTGAAATACTAGATAAATACAGACAATTAAGTACAACTAAAAGAAACATCATTTATGCAGGATGGCCTTATTTAGGCTGGCGGTCAAATAATATTCCCAAAAAGGCTTCTCTTAGAGATGCTGTTATGCAGGTTTTTCCAACGCCAAGTTTTTTGTTGCAACATTACAACAATATGCCTAAAAGGCTGCACATGGGAAAAGAGTTAGAAAAAAGCTTTTTTGTTATGTATAACCAATATGAGCCTACACAGGTTGCTTGGATTAACGAAAGTAGGATTAGAGGCAAAAGTGAAACGGATAAAATGCGCGTGCTGTTAGCAGACATACACTTTCTTCAGAATCTTTTTAAAGAACATGATATGTACTATGCCTTCGAAGCTTTTTTAAAAGACCCAACAAATACTAAAATTTATCGAAAATTAGAAAAACACCCTATCCCAAACTTACAAGATAACATTCTTTCAATACTAGAAAAGTATAAAAATATAGGCCAAACGCAAAGACAAATAATTAACGGAGGGCTACCTACGGTAGGTTGGGCTATACGCGATCTCCCACATAACAACCTTAGAAAGGAAATAATAGCTATTTTTCCAGAGCCTGGATATTTACAAGATCATCACCAAAAAATAAACAAGCCTCTTAAAGAAGAACAAGAACGTCAAAAAATACTTAAAGATCAAGCGCGCAAAAAAGCCGAGGAACAACGAAAAATGCTTGAAGCGCAACGTCTTGAAAAAGAACGACAGGTACAAGAGGAACGACGAGCACAAGAAGAACGAATACGTCAACAAGCGCTTGAAGCCCAACGTATTAAAGAAGAGCAGCTTCGCCAACAAACAGGTACAGCTCAAAAACGCAACAAAGCAGAGGCCAAACAAAAGCAACCTGTAAATAAAAACACCTCATCTGTAAATATATTTTCAGGTGCAAACACAAAAATCCAAACTAAAGAAGAAAAAGAAAACCATGAAATATCTGTTATTTTTAATACGATTCCTCACGAATATTGGAGTTGGCATGGCAATTTTGCTCAACAATTTGGACGTTATGATAAAAAAAGACAAAAGCAGCTAGATTTTATTGCTGCACTTCAAAACTTATTCAATTCAGATGGAGAAATAACGCCTGTCCAAAAAGCAGAGCTATTACATAGTGCCCTTACACTACTATTACAAGAGCTTAAAGGAGAGACTAGGGCCACAAGGTGGTTAGGAACAAAAAGTCGTTTGGAAACAGTTATAGAACAGGAATTAGAAAAACTGAGTAAGCTTAGTTTCAGGGTGGATACATCACATAAAGAATTATTTGATTATGTAAAAGATAAAGACGAATTCAAAAAAGGTCCAAATTTTGAACGGTTACAAAAGTTTGAACAGTTAATTAAAAAGACCTCTAAACCGAAATACAGATAAAGATTGGTTTTTTTTAAAGTTTAGAGTTTTCTGAATCAAGCTCCCAAGACAATGGATTTAGTATTATATATTCCCTAATTTTTTGCAGGCTTTTCGTATCTCGAATAATATGCTCATAATAACCACGTTGCCATAGGCGCGTATAGAAAGGCGCCCAGTTTCGTTGAATAACCCCTCTGCTATAAAATGTCGTGGTATAAGTTTTAATATTTTTGACAACGTCAGATAACGAATCTCCCGTAGGGGCGGACCTCTGTGTCCGCCCTCCTCTAGAACGTGTCCACCCTTTCCTAGAAATAACAATAATTGCATGCACGTGATTTGGCATAACAATAAAGGTATCAATATCAACCCCAAAATAGAAATTTCTCAAATTTTTAAATGTATTATAAACTAATAACCCAGGTGGATTATGAAGCATTTTTCCATCTATTATTTTCCCAAATAAACAAAGACGTTTTTCAGTACAAATAGTTACAAAATAATACCCTGGGGTTTTGTAATTATATCCCTGTAAACGTATCTGTTTTCTAGGTTCATTAATAAAATTAAATCCCATTGTATA
Organism: Gammaproteobacteria bacterium; assembly: GCA_044225395.1. GTDB lineage: Bacteria > Pseudomonadota > Gammaproteobacteria > UBA6186 > Azoamicaceae > CADEGZ01. Next base: position 93,629 of record JBGAIP010000006.1, on the reverse strand, counting down.
TCCTAGACACTGGGCATATCAAAAAGGGCGGACACAGAGGTCCGCCCCTACATAAAAACCACGATATCAATGTGCAAACCAATAAACAATCGGATATTTATACGAGAGATTAATAAAATTTTGCAGCCTCACGTTGAACTACCCCCAATTCAAGTCTCAAGCATAATCTAAGAAGCGTGTAGTTACCCTAAAAATCAGTCTAAAAAATTTAGTTGTTATAACAAAACAGATGGAACTTCTTTGAATTCTAGCTATCAAACAGGTTAGTAGTGAAATTAAGGAGCATGAAATGAGTGCACAAAACCCTCAAACTGAAGCCGAGAAGAAGAAGCATTCCGAGTATCAAAAACTACATAAACGCTTTAATGCTCTTATAATATCACCTTCATCGGACCGGAATACTATTATAAAAGAACTAGCAGAGATAAGAGCGTATTTTTCAATACTTAAAAAATCTGTCGAAAAAGATCCAGAAGATTCCACACTAAAAAATGATATATTGATTTTATGGGACATCATCGACAGAACATTTCAAAAAGTAAAAAATGAAAACCTAAAATTAGAAACTGCTCACACTGAAGCTAAAAAAGAAGCCGAAGATGAGAGGCTTGTTCAAGTCTTCTTAAATGCTGCGGAACAAAAACCAACAGCACAAGCAGCTCGTCGTCGAGCAGCAGAAGCCTATCGCCAAACCGAAGAAAGAAATCGTGAAATTGAAGAAACGTATGCATTATTATGTAAACTTAATATCATCTGTCAGATTACTGCTAACGAAAGAAAGATTGCTGCAGATTTCTGGGATCATCCAGGAGAAAATTTAAAAAAAATGGAAGCTGTGATTCGTGATAACGCACAATATATACCTGGGGAATACGTGTTACCTAGTGGAGATAGAGAAACACATGAGCCCCCAATAACTCCTGCTGCAGAACAGATCTATTTAGATGCTGTACAATACTATGCCAAACTTGTATCCACAACTAAACGCTTAGAAGAAAAAGAGGTTAAAACTCCCGAAGAAGAAGCGCAACTTGTAAAGCTACAAAATTTAATAAAAGAAGCTAAGAAATATGCCACAGGTCCTATAAATACAGCTTCACCATATTCTAATAATTCCCTGGCAGTTTTAGCTCATCAGATGGAAGAAAAGACAAAATTAAAGGGACGAACGGAAGCAAGAGAACATAAAACTGAAACTACGACAAAAAACTTGACCGAATTATTGAGCAAAAATATTTTAACACAATACAACAGTTCAAAAAGAAATTGGGCCCAAAAATTCGGCGCCTTCAAAGAAGAGAGAACTAAACAAATTAACTTAATTCAAAAACTGAAAGATACTTTGGCTAAAGACACAGAAACTGACCCCACCACAAAAGCAAAAATTTTGTATAGTGCACTCGAACTACTTAATGAACAGCTTTTAAAAGAAAGCAGAGTAACAAGCACAAAAAGCCGATTGGAATCTATTATAGAAAAGGACTTGGGGACTTTAAGACAGAATTTTCCATCTTTATCAGAAAAAGCAGGTGAACCTGAGAGAGATCAACACTTAAGTCGATATGCTGTAGAAAAGGGGCTAAAAGACATAGTTACGGAACTGCTTACCAAAGAAATTACGGGAGTAAAAAGAAAACGTTGATTCGCCCCAACCCTACTGCCAAACTTCTCTTTTAGTCGCACGCGCTCTTGGTGTCGCAAAACTCTGCCCTAGGGCATAAGTTTGACAATTATGTTCTCCAAGCCCCATTTCATCACTTGAAACATCAAACCGACCACCTTTCATCGCTTGAAATTTATTGCTTAACTGATTAACACCATTCCGGTCGTATTCACAAACAGTCGTTACAGGCACTGTCGTTGGCGGTTTTGGCTCTTCGCCTTGTTTGGGTTTAGGGGGTTTCAACGTAACACCAATCGTTGTACTAACCGCACACAGTGGGCCACGATCACCTAAAATTTCGATAATCGTCATCACGCCACCCATGGTTACATAGCAAGAATAGGTTTCACAACCTTCAATTTTTGTCGGAAAAGCATCACAGGTAAAAATGACTTCCTCAGAAGGTTTGTTTTGTTTTGCATTGGCAACATCAGATAAAAAAGGCAAAGCACAGCTCAATACCGCTATAGCGCCAATAAGTGCTTTTTCAATAGGTCTGCGTTGCATCCTGGCCCTCTTAAGATCCCTTTTTAGACATTATAGGTGATCTTGCTATAAGGGCTAACTTACTGAAAAGCATCTAATCCCGTCAGGTATTTCCCAACGATAAGATGATGAATATTATCCGTGCCTTCGTAGGTAAACACTGATTCCAGGTTTTCCATATGGCGAATAACCCCATATTCCAAACTAATCCCATTCGCCCCCAGTAAGTTTCTGGCTGATCGCGCAATTTTTAAGGCCTCACCACAAGCATTTAACTTCGCTAACGACACCATCGTATAAGTACATTGCCCTTTGTCTTTTAATTGTCCTAAGCGTAGATTTAAACACAACGCTTTTTGGATCTCTAAAAACATGCGCACTAAATCCTTTTGGACTAATTGAAACGATGCAATGGGTTGATTAAATTGTTTGCGCGTTTTGCAATACCCTAAAGCAATTTCGTAACACGCAATAGCAGCACCTATCGCGCCCCATGCAATACCATAACGCGCTTCGGTTAAACACTGCAAAGGTGCTGCTAATCCAATATCAGATCCGGGTAAATAATGTGTATCAGGCACAAAACAATCTGTAAAATGTAACTCACCCGTAATAGAAGCCCGTAGCGACATTTTTTGGGTAATTTCTCGCGTTGTAAAACCGGGGAAATCTTTTTCAACAATAAAACCGCGGATCCCTTCCGCTGTTTTAGCCCACACGATAGCAATATCTGCAATAGTCGCATTGGTGATCCAACATTTAGAACCATTTAATAACCAACCACCCGAGACCTTTTTGGCGTGCGTGTTAAGATGACTGGGATCAGAACCAGAATCGGGTTCAGTTAAACCAAAGCAGCCTATTAATTTTCCCTCAACCATTTTCGGTAAAAAGCTTTGCTTTTGTGTGTCGGATCCAAATGTAAAGAGAGGAAACATACATAAGGCATTTTGTACCGATACAAAACTGCGTAATCCACTGTCGCCCCGTTCTAATTCTTGACACACTAGACCATAGGCAATCGCGCTCGCACCAGAACCACCATATTGCGCTGGACATTTTAAACCAAATAATCCCAGTGAGGCTAATTTAGAAATGAATTGCTGAGGAAAGGTAGCTGTTTCGTATGCTTCAGCCATTAAGGGAATAACGTCTTTATCGACAAAGCGGCGAACCTCATCTCTTATTAAGCGTTCTTCAGGTGAAAAACTTTCTTCTAAGCATAAAAAATCTTCCATGATTTTTCCAAAAGGTTAAGACTAAAGTTGTTTTAAACGTGTATCCGCTATACGAGCAGCTGCAGATCCGGGATACCGATTTTTAACATCGGTAAAATATTTTCGCGCAGCTGGTTCGTTACCTCTTTCTATTTCAATAATACCTAATTTTAAAAGTGCGTCAGAAACTTTGGGATTGCTTGGAAACTGTGAAGGAATATTCGAAAACGCTGTGGCTGCTTTATCCAATAAAGCGTTATCTTGGTTATCTTGCCATTCGACCATATATACTTCGCCCATCCAATAATGGGCATTAGCAGCGTGTCTGCCATCTTTAAAGCGTGCTAAATAATCCTGAAAAGCTGCTGTTGCTTCGGTATATTTTTTTGTTTTAACTAAGTTGTAAGCTGTTTCATAGGCTAATTTCTCATCGGCAGTAACCGGGGTAACAGATGAAGTTGTTTCAGCGTGTTCGGGTATTACTGACTCATCTTTAAGAGCAGGTGTCGGTGTAGCGCCCGTTGGCACAATAGTCACAGAAGGCTTGCCTTTAGCAGCAGGTACGACAACCGTTGTTTTTGCAGAAGATTTAGCAACACTCGTACTTTTGGTAGATTGCGCTTGATTGATGCGCTTATCTAAATCGGTATAAAAATCTTGCTGACTTTTTTTAAGCTGCTGTATTTCATGATCTTGTGTTTCAACTAATCCTCGTAATTCGCTAACTTCTTGCTTTAAACTTTCTAACAGTTTTAAACTTAATAAAGCAGCACGATCTTCTGTAACAGAAGATCGTGCGCTGGATTCACCCGAATAAACCATTGGGGATTCTCCCGTTCGAGACTCAACCGTTGCAAGGGCCCCTGCAAAAGCAGGCAGCCCTAAAGTAATAACACCCGTCACAACTGAAACGACCCAAACGGAATTTCCTTTCATGTTTATTCTACCTCGTAAATAATGACTGCACGACGATTTTGGCTCCAAGCCGATTCATCGTGTCCAGCAACAGCTGGCTTCTCTTTACCATAGCTCACAACGCTGATTTGGTCTTGTGGCACACCTTTTAACATCAGGATATTAGCCACTGCATTTGCTCTTCTTTCAGCCAATGCAATATTGTATTCTCGACTACCACGTTCATCGGTATGCCCTTCTACACGCACATGGGCCCGTTTCCCATTCAGTAAACGCTTTGCATGCGCATAAATCGATAAAGTGTCTTCATCCGATAAATCGTTGCTATCATACCCAAAGTAATAGGTCCGTTTTGCTAACAACTCTCTTTCATGTGCAGGAGAAACATCCGAACCATAAAAGCGCACCGTATCGCCAACGCCAATCACTTCGCCATCCGCATCGTATTGGCCACCCTTTTTGCTTGCGCAACCCGCTAAGCTCAACAATAAAACCGATACAACAAGTGAACTGAACACTTTTACTTTAGTACGCATTGCTTTCTCCTACAAAAATTTATTTAACAAAAGGTGACCACGCTGGTTCTTGAACATTGCCCTCTCGTGATGGCAAACGTATTTTAACACGACCATCCAAAGAAACGGCACCTAATACACCCTGACCCCCTGCTTCCGAACCATAGAGCACCATCATACCATTGGGTGCAAGATTTGGGGAGTCGCTTAAACTAGACCGTGTTAATAGCTTTAATTCGCCCGTACTTAAGGTTTGTACAGCAATGGTAAATAATCCACCTTCTTCCCGGTGTAACATAACCAATTTTTTATTATCGGGTGTTAAAGAGGGCTTTGCATTATAGTCACCCTTAAAGGACAATCTGTCGATCTTTCGCGAATCTAGCGCAACCCGATAAATTTGCGGCTTTCCACCCCGACTAGAGGTAAACACAATAGAACGTCCATCCGGAGAAAAACTAGGTTCTGTATCAATACTCGTGCCTTCGGTTAAGCGCGTTAACCTTTTGCTACTCACATCAATAGTATAGATTTTTGGACTACCATCTTTAGATAAAACCAAAGCAACGGTTTGGTTATCCGGCGACCAAGTTGGCGCGCCATTGATACCTGGAAATTGCGTTAAACGCTCAACGCGTCCGCTGATAACATCCACAATATTGATCCCAGCGCGATCTTTTTCAAAAGACACAAAAGCAATTCGTTTTCCGTCTGGTGACCAAGCAGGCGACATTAAAGGAAAAGCCGAACGATAAAGCGGCTTTGGATTAAATCCGTCTGAATCGGCAACTTCCAGCGTATGGGTTGTCCCCTTTGCACCCGGCACCACAGAAACATAAGCAATACGAGTTGAAAAAATGCCCTTAATACCAATTAATTTCTCAAAAACTAAATCACTAATATGATGTGCTAATGCCCTAAAATCTTGTGCTCGCACGTTATCAAAATGCATGCTTAATAAAGGTGACTTTGAAGCACCCTCTGATTTTTGTCTAATAATATCCATTAAGGCAAAACTGACTGAATAAGTCGAACCTGTTTTTTTAATATGTCCCACAACCAGATCTTCAACCCCTAAACTTTGCCAATACGGATATTGCACATCATTTTGATGTGTTGGAAATTGCTTCAGAGTTTCAAAAGCCGTTGGTTTAAATTGACCACTATTTTCTAAATCGGATTTGATAACCTTGGCAATATCTTCAATACTATTTTTATCGCCTCCTTCAAGACTAAAAGGTACAATAGCAATAGGTAACCCTGCCGCCACACCCCCGGTAATTTCAACATAAATGGAAGCATTTGCAATAGATGCCAAACTCCAAAGAATGGCTATCAGACTAAAAAACTTAATTTTAATGCGCATTATTCACCCTCATCATTTCTTAAACCTAATTCAAACGATTTAATTTGCTCTCTAACCATGGGATCTTCTGGTAGCTGAAAAGGCTCCGATTTATATACGGCTTTCATAGACAGATCATCATAGATAGGATTACCACTGCTTTGTATCAGACGGACTTTAACACTGCCGTCAGGTAAAACATTAATGGCCAGTTTACAATATAAATCGGTTGCTAAACCAAACGCTTCGCGTTTGTTGCTTTTAATACGCTCAGCCCATACCCCTAATACTTTTTGGACTTCGCTCGTAATACGGCCTTGGCTTTCGGCAGCGATGCGATCTGCTTCTTTTGCCGCCTCTTTGGCTGCTTTTGCCGCTGCTGCGCGTTTGGCTTCACTTTTCTTCTTTTCTTCTTTCTCGCGCTCTAATCGCATTTGCTTAACGCGATCTTGTTCAGCCTGGCGTTGATCATCTAATGCTGCCAAACGTTTTTTTTCAGCTTCTTTTTCTCGTTTTAATGCTTCCAGTTGTTTCTGCTCTTTTTGCTTAAAAATTTTAATTTCGGCCAAGCGTTCTTGTTCTTGTTGTTTGGCAACAGCCATATCTTTTTTGAGTTTCTCAAGCTTTGCTTGTTCTTGTGCGCGTTCATGCTTCATTTGTTCTAATTGCTGGGATTGTTGTTTTTCGACTGTGTTAATCTTAACAATTTCCGCCTCAACCTTGGTTTGATCCAATAAGGTTGCTTGTACAATCTCACCGGTCTTGGGTGGTAATTGATTATCGTTGTAACCGGTTTCAAGGCTAAACAGGAAAAAACCAAATAGAAAAATATGCATTAAAACCGATGCTAAAAAGTATCTGGTGTACTGTTGTTCTGAGAACACTTTTGCGATTAACACGATTCTGAATTCCTATTGCTCAAAATGCTCGGTCATCAGCCCGACTTTAGAAACGCCTGCACGCTTTAACAACACCATCGCACCCATCACTTTGCCATAATCAACGTTTTTATCACCCCGGACCAACACCGCACGAGTGGGATCAACTTGAATGGCTGCAGCGACTTTAACCGCTAAATCACCCGGTTCTATAAAATCTTTGGATTGATCTAAAAACAGATGCCCATTCACGTCAACAGATATAACCAGCGGTGGTTTTTGATCATGCGGTAGTGGTTCTGCTGTCGCTTGTGGGAGATCTATTTGCACACCTTGGGTTAAGAGTGGCGCTGTTACCATAAAAATAACCAATAGTACCAACATCACATCCACATAAGGGACGATGTTAATATCGGATACAAGACGTCGCTTAGTGTGATTACGCATCGTTTTCCATATAGTTTTCTACACCAAGCGTATATGCTTGTCTATGTAAAATACTGGTAAATTCTTCCGAAAAAGCTTCATAACGATTCACTAATCCTTGTAATCGATTGGAATAGCGATTATAGGCAATCACAGCCGGAATAGCGGCAAATAATCCCATTGCGGTTGCAACTAAGGCTTCCGAGATACCCGGTGCAACCATCGACAACGTTGCTTGTTGCACACTGCCCAAGGCTCTAAAAGAATTCATAATGCCCCAAACCGTACCAAATAATCCGACATAAGGACTCACAGACCCAACGGTTGCCAGAAATGGTAAATGCATTTCTAAACGTTCTATTTCTCTCGCCATAGCAACACGCATCGCACGTTGAGAGCCTTCCATTACCGCTGCGGGTTGAATACCCGCTTGTTTTCGTAAACGCATAAATTCTTTAAAGCCTGCTAAGAAAATACTTTCAGATCCACTGGCTTCTTGGTGATTGCGTTTATCCATAGAAAATTTTTGATAAAGCTTTGTTAGCTCTATGCCAGACCAAAAGGTATCTTCAAATTCTTCTGCAGATTTAAGCGCACTGCCAAATAATTTCCATCGCTGAAAAATAAGTGTCCACGACACAATAGATACGCCTAACAATAACATCATCACCAGTTTTACTAATAAACTGGCATTAAAAAATAAACCCATTAACGACATATCGGGCGTCATCAATTTATCCCCTTCGACTAAAATTAAACTTCTTCAGCAGCATCTTCACCTTCAACTTCAGGAGCACCTTCCACTTCATCGATACGTTGAATGCCAACCAATTTTTCGCCTTCACTTAAATTAATCAACCGTACACCCTGTGTATTGCGGCCTACGACTGAAATTTCATCGACACGCGTACGAACTAATGTGCCTGCATCGCTGATTAACATCAGTTCATCATTATCGAATACTTGAACAGCACCAATCACTTCACCATTACGATCGCTTGTCTGAATGGCAATCACACCCTGACCACCACGTCCCTTGGCAGAAAACTCTTCTACCTCGGTGCGTTTGCCATAGCCTCTTTGTGTTGCTGTTAAAATAGTACCTGCTGGTTTTAAAACGATGAGCGAAATCATCCGTTGACCCGACTGCAATCGAATACCACGCACGCCACGTGCAGTGCGACCCATTGATCTCACATCGGTTTCAGCGAATCGAACCGCTTTACCCGTATTGGCAAAGAGCATGACATCTCTTGCACCATCGGTAATATCCACACCGACCAAAGTATCACCCTCGTCTAATTCCAGTGCAATAATCCCACTGGATCTGGGGCGCATAAATTCGGTAAGTGCCACTTTTTTAACGGTACCATTAGCCGTTGCCATAAAGATCATTTTATCTTCGGTATATTCGCGAACCGGCAATAAAGCACTAATGCGCTCATTGGGTTGCAATGGCAGTAAATTCACAATCGGGCGCCCTTGAGACGTACGGCTCGCAACCGGAATCTCATAGACTTTCAGCCAATATACTTTACCCAAACTTGAAAAACATAAAACCGTATCGTGCGTGCTTGCAATCAGTAAACGAACGACATAATCTTCATCTTTCACCTTGGTTGCTGCTTTACCCTTACCACCACGGCGTTGTGCTTGATAGCTCGATAAGGGTTGTGCTTTTACATAGCCACCGTGCGATAGTGTCACCACTCTGTCTTCCTCGGTAATTAAATCTTCCGTAGACAGATCCAGGTGATCACTTAAAATTTCGGTGCGACGCGCATCACCAAACTCTTGTTTAATTTGTATTAACTCATCTCTAATCACCGACATTAATCGCGTTTGATTAGACAAGATATCGAGCAAGCCCTGAATATTTAAGATAATGCTCTTAAATTCTTCTAAAATCTTATCTTGTTCCAGACCTGTTAAACGATGCAATCTTAAATCTAAAATCGCTTGTGCTTGCACAGGCGAAAGTCGATATTCTGTACCGGTTTCTTGTAAACCAAATTCTGCTTCTAAACCTTCCGGACGACAAACATCCGCACCTGCACGTTGCAACATATCAGCCACAATCCCAGGTGCCCATAGGCGCGCCATTAAAGCGGCTTTTGCTTCAGGTGGCGTGGGTGAAGCTTTAATGAGTTGTATAACGGGGTCAATATTGGCTAAAGCAATCCCTAAGCCTTCTAAAACATGCGCACGTTCTCTAGACTTTCGTAAATCAAAAGCCGTACGACGCGACACAACTTGGCGCCGGTGTTTTAAGAACTCAACTAAAAATTCTCTTAAATTCAAAATGCGTGGTTGACCATCAACCAAGGCAACCATGTTAATACCAAACACGATTTGTAATTGCGTTTGACTATAAAGATTATTGATGATCACATCGGCAGCTTCACCCCGACGCAGTTCAATCACCATGCGCATACCGTCCTTATCGGATTCATCGCGCAAGCCTGTAATGCCATCTATTTTCTTGTCTTTAACTAATTCTGCAATTTTTTCGATCAATCGTGCTTTATTTACCTGAAACGGGAGCTCAGTCACAATAATAGATTGTTTCTGAGATTTCTCTTCCGTTTCAATAGAAATACGCGCCCGAACATGAACGCGACCACGGCCAGTTCTATAGCCTTCTATAATGCCTGCACGCCCATTAATAATACCTGCTGTTGGAAAATCCGGCCCCGGAATAATTTTCATCAAGGCATCAACGCTTAAATCAGGATTTTCAATTAACTGTAAACAAGCATCTATTACTTCCGAAAGATTATGTGGCGGAATATTCGTTGCCATACCAACCGCAATACCCGTGCCCCCATTCACCAATAAATTGGGAAACGCAGCCGGTAATACATCTGGCATCGTTTCGGATTCATCGTAATTGGGTACGAAATCAACGGTTTCTTTGTCTAAATCCGCCAATAAAGATTGCGCAATTTTCGCCATACGCACTTCGGTATAACGCATCGCAGCAGGCGGATCGCCATCCACCGAACCAAAATTTCCTTGGCCATCGATTAACAGATATCGTAAAGAGAAAGGCTGCGCCATACGCACAATGGTGTCGTAAACGGCAGATTCACCATGAGGGTGATACTTACCAATCACATCACCCACAACACGGGCAGATTTCTTATACGGCTTATTCCATTCGTTTCCTAATTCGCGCATGGCGTATAAAACACGACGATGCACTGGCTTTAAGCCATCCCGAACATCCGGCAATGCTCGCCCAACGATAATGCTCATGGCATAATCGAGATACGATTGTTTTAGCTCGCTTTCTATGCTAACGGGGGTAATTTCTCTGGCAAGATCTGCCATAGGGAACAACTCCTAAATACTTGATTTACAGGCTAGACCAAAAGCAGTATTGTACCACATTCCTCTTAAAAAACTCACCTGTTCTTGACAAGGGAATTTTGGCGGTGGTATGATATTTTTCTAACTTTCGAGTAAAGGTAGCAATGACATTCTCTAAGCTTCTCGAACATCACTGCCAGAAAGCCCTGGCACAAGCTTTCCCAACAAAAGTTGGCGAAATTGATCCCGCCATGCTCGAGATTACCGAAGCAACCCAAGAAAAATTTGGTCACTATCAATTTAACAGTGCGATGAAATTAGCCAAAATTTTAGGTGAAAATCCAAGAAAAATCGCCGAACAAATGGTGGCTGCTTTACAGACACTCCCCGAATCCGCCGAGCTATTCTCTAAAATCGAGATAGCGGGCCCTGGATTTATAAATTTTAGTTTAAATTCTAACTATATTTCTGGAGCCCTTCAACAACAAATAAGGGACCTTCATTTAGGTGTAGTTCCTCCAACAAAGCCTCTAAAAGTCATTATCGATTTTTCTTCCCCTAACATTGCCAAAGAAATGCATGTGGGACATTTGCGCTCGACTATTATTGGCGATTGTCTGGCCAAAATTTTAACCTTTATGGGACACAACGTCTTTTGTTTGAACCACGTAGGCGATTGGGGTACACAGTTTGGTATGTTGATTGCTTATTTAAAAACAACCTTACCCACAATTACAGATCCCATTCCCCCCAAAGTCGATTTGGGTTCTCTTGCTGCTTGGTATCAAGCCTCTAAAAAACAATTTGATGAAGATCCTGAATTTAAAAAACAAGCACAACAAGAAGTAGTCGCACTGCAAAGTGGGGAAGAAACCTCTAAGCGCGCCTGGGAACATATCTGCGCTATCTCGCGCATTGCGTATCAACATATTTATGATTTACTCGATATTCATCTCATCGAAAGGGGCGAGTCTTTTTATAACCCACTCCTTGCACCTGTCATACAAGAACTCGAACAAAAAAGCCTCTTATCTGTATCTGAGGGTGCGAAATGCCTGTATTTAGACGGTTTTACAAACAGAGAAGGCGAACCACTGCCTTTAATTTTGCAAAAATCGGATGGCGGTTATAACTATGCAACAACCGATATGGCCGCTCTTAAGCATCGCACACAAGTAGAACACGGTGATTGGTTAATTTATATCACCGACGCAGGACAAGCGCTACACTTTAAGATGGTATTTGCAGCGGGCGAAAAAGCGGGTATCTATGATCCCGCCAAAGTCAGAATCGATCATGTTCCTTTCGGATTAGTCTTAAAAGATGACGGTAAAAAATTTCAAACGCGTTCGGGCAAAACAGAACGTCTGATTGATCTCTTGCAAACCGCTATTGAATACGCCAAACAAAAATTAAAAGAGCATAACCCAGAGATAGCCGATTCGGAACTCGATGCTTCTGCGAAAGTTTTGGGTATCAATGCTATCAAATATGCCGATTTGTCTTGCCATCGTTTAAGCGACTATATCTTTAGTTACGAAAAAATGCTTAAGTTCGAAGGGAACACTGCAGCATTTTTATTATATGCTTATGTTCGCATTCAAGGTATTCAACGTAAAGTAAATGTCGATATTGCAAGCTTGTTAAAAAACAATGCCCCTATTGTTTTAGAAGATCCCGCAGAGATTTCATTAGCGCTCTTAACTTGCCAGTTTAATGATGTTTTAGAAAACTGCGCACGCGAACTTTTACCCAATCGTTTAACCGATTATTTATATCGATTGGCCGAAAAATTTCATTGGTTTTTCCATCAATGCCGCGTGGAAGGTTCACCTAATCAAAATAGTCGATTGCTACTCTGTTTTGCAACAGCGCAAGTATTACGTCAAGGATTATTATTACTGGGTCTAAAACCTTTAAATAAAATGTAAGAGGAGAAGCAAAATGCAATATAAGCTCTTAATGTTGATGGCTGCACCGCTCGTCATTGTTGCTTTATCGATTAAGCCGGCTTATGGCCTCGAAACCAATATGGAGGCTGAAAGTGCTTATCAAAAAGGCTTAGCACTGTACTTAAAATGTGGCACAGCAAAAGATCCTAAAGGTGCTGCGCTGTTCTTTAAAGAAGCCGCCGAAAATGGACATAGAGATGCCGCTTTTAGCTTAGGGGTGTTATATCAAAATGGCGAAGGCGTCGCTAAAAGTGGCACAGAAGCTGTCAAGTGGTATACACAAGCAGCGAATCAAAACCACGCCAAGGCACAATTTAATTTAGGTTTTTTATTATTTGAAGGAATTGAGATCGGACGCGATCGCGTCACCGGTTTAATGTGGATTCAAAAAGCAGCCGATCAAGGCTATGCTAAAGCAGCATACAAAGTCGGGTGTGCTTATCTTGCTGGCGAAGGAGTTTCAGAAAACCATACTTTAGCCCTAGAATGGTTAGAAAAAGCCGCAAAACAAGGCGACGAAGATGCTATTCATACCTTAGGACTGGCGCGTGAAATGCATGCACAAAAACATTGAAGTAACCGAACTCGATAAATTCGACGCCATGGCCACCGATTGGTGGGATCCTAAAGGCAAATGCCGACCCTTACATGCATTAAATCCAACTCGTTTACAATTTATTGTCGATAGATGTGGGGGACTGGCACAAAAAACTGTCTTAGATATTGGTTGTGGTGGTGGTATATTATCTGAAAGCATGCACAAACGTGGTGCCATAGTCACTGGCATCGATGCAACACGCAGTGTATTGGAAGTTGCAAAACTACACGCCATTGAAAATCATTTAACAGAATCAAATACGTTACATTATATTCACACAACGGCAGAAGACTATACTCACATGCATGCTAATCATTTTGATATCGTTACCTGCATGGAACTTTTAGAACATGTGCCCGATCCACTCTCATTAATTAAAGCAGCGGCAACTTTAGTAAAACCCAATGGACATTTATTTTTTTCAACGCTAAATCGCACGCCTAAATCGTATTTGTTTTCTGTGATAGGTGCAGAATATATACTCAAGCTTTTGCCCAGAGGCACACACCAATACGAAAAATTTATTCGCCCCGCAGAACTCGATGCTTGGCTAAAAATAGCAGATCTTCGATTGCAAGAACTGGCGGGTATGCAATATAATCCTATCACACACAGAACCTATTTGAACGATGATGTTTCTGTCAATTATCTTGCCCATGTCACTGGTAGATTAACAACATGACCATTTTATTTGATCTAGACGGCACACTGGTCGACACCGCACCCGATTTTATACACGCACTCAATGCCGTGCGATTGGAAGCCAATCTTGCACCGCTCGTTGTATCCGATCAAGATACTATTCGTATGGTCGAAATCGCCGTGTCTGTAGGTCTTGCGGGTTTAGTCGAAGCGGGACTTAACATAGAATCCAATCATCCCCAAAGCCGCTTGTGGCAAAAGCGATTATTAGAGGCGTATCAAAATCATTTAGGGCTTTATTCAACGCCCTTTCCAGGCATTGAATCGTTACTACAGATATTAGATCAAAGACAAATTTCTTGGGGTGTGGTTACCAACAAACCCGCAGATCAAACGAACCCACTCATGGAGAGATTAAATTTAGCGCATCGTGCGGCTTGCATTGTCAGTGGCGATACTACGCCCTATTCTAAGCCACATCCAGAGCCTTTACTTCACGCTTGTAGGCAACTCGGCATTTCCCCAAACAAATGTATTTACATAGGCGACGCAGAACGCGATATTATCGCAGGAAATACTGCAGGCATGACGACCATCGCGGCACTATTTGGTTATATAGGCAATATTACACAAGCTAAAAACTGGGGTGCACATCATTATATTCACCATCCAGATGAAATCTTACCGTGGTTTGAAGTATGGCAATCCCAAATACACAAAGCTTAGAAAGTGCTTATAGGCACGCTGAAAAGCTCGCACAATCTCATTACGAAAACTTTCCGGTTGCCTCTCGCTTTTTACCTAAAAAAATTCGACGCCCCATTGCGGTTATTTATGCTTTTGCAAGACAAGCAGACGATATTGCCGATGAAGGCAACTTAACTAAAGAATCACGATTACAACAACTCGCACTTTATTGGCAATCGTTAGAAGATATCTCCCAGGGCATACAGCCAAGCACCCCTGTTTTTATCGCTTTAGCGGATGTGCTTAAAACTCACCCCACATTACCCATTCAACTTTTTTTTGATCTGCTAACGGCTTTTAAACAAGATGTGGTTAAAAATACCTATAAAAATTTTGAAGAGCTACTCGATTACTGCAAACATTCGGCAAATCCTATTGGCAGATTATTGCTACATCTCACAGACAATGCCTCACCCGAGAATTTGGCCTATTCGGATAATATTTGTACCGCATTGCAATTGATCAATTTTTTGCAAGATTTAAAATCAGATTTATTAATTCGCAACAGACGCTATCTGCCGCAAGATGAATTGCAAATTTCAAGCTATAACGCTGTTATCCACACACAATTGTTGCGTGCTGAAAGTTTATTAGAAAAAGGATCATCTCTCGGAAAAAATTTAACCGGTTTATTTGGATTCGAGATTCGTTTAATAATTAATGCTGGCAGAATAATGATACAACGCTTAAAAAGCAGAAAATATAAAGATGAGCGACCAACCTTACAACTTTGGCATTGGCCTAAAGTATTGATCACTTCTTTAAAATAATGGATAATGCAAATCTAGCATGAATGGTCATGCTAGATTTTTTATAGTTTTAAGGAGAAATTACTATGTTATTCAACAGCTTTTATGCATTTGGTTATCGATTTAGTGGCTTTACACCCATTGAAACAAACACACAACCCTGTCAATCGAAACCAAAGGAGCATCAATCATGTGTCAGAGAGAAAACGCTAAATTAAGTCATCTAAACTGGTCTAACCATAATAAGATCCTGTCCCGCCTCATTACATTCGTATTAACCTTCACCTTCTGTTACAACACTGCCATTGCAGAACCACCACCACTACCACAAAAAACCATTGGTATTAGCCAAATTGTAGAGCATCCCGTTTTAGATGCTGTGCGCCAAAGCATGTTGGCAACGCTCAAAGATCAAGGATTTGAAGCAGGCAAAAACCTAAAAGTCATTTACGATAATGCCCAAGGCAATATCGTTACATCAACGCAAATTGCCAATAAACTTATCAGTTCAAAGATTGATTTGGCTGTTGGCATTTCTACCCCTTCTGCACAAAGCTTGTTTTACGAATCTAAAAAACATGCTTCAAAAATACCCATTGTCTTTAGTGCTGTCAGCGATCCTAAAGCAGCGGGTTTGGAAGCTTGCCAAGCGTGCGCGATCACCGGTATTACCGATACCGCACACTTAGAAGGACTCTTGGAACTCATCAAAAGGTTAATGCCAACCTTAAAAAAATTGGGTTTAATGTACAATGCCGCAGAAGCAAATTCTGTTTCTACCATCGAACGCTTAAAACCTTTATTAACCAAAAACGGCATTCAATTTGTTGAGGTAACGGTCAATAAAACACAAGAGGTGGGTGAAGCGACCAAGAGTCTCATTGGCAAAGTCGATGCGCTCTACTTTCCACAAGACAACACCTTGGTGTCTGCCATTCAAACCATTGTGAATATTGCCTCACAAGCATCACCCTCACTGCCTGTGATTTTGCCAATTTTTACAAGCGACCCACAATTGATACAAAAAGGGATCTTGGCTGCTGTGGGTTACGACTATCAAGACGTGGGTAAAGAAACGGGTTTGATGATGGCAAACATATTGAAGGGTGCAAACCCAAATGATATTCCCATACACAATCCCAGTACTCTAAAGGCGGTTATTAACAGCCAACTTGCTAAACAATTGGGCTTGGAAATACCTCAAAAACTAAAATTTGCAACTATTCAGTTCTAGAGATGATAGGGGTCGGTTTTATATCGACCCCTGTTTTTTGATCTAAATTGACCTAGATTGATCCTACTATGGAAATCCAGGGCATAATGGACTATCCTGAAATTAACTGAGTAATTTTACTGCATAGTACCAGACAGGAGAACTTAATATGTCAGCCCAAAACGAACCTACAAAACCAGATTCCCATACCAGAGAAAAACTGTTAAAAGCCTTGTATCTTATTTTGTTTTACTTTGTCGGTTATGTTGTTTGGGTCTTAACGGTTGTTATTTCCATCTTTCAATTCTTCTACGAGCTTATCATGAATAGTCCCAATAAAAACTTATTGGATTTTGGTAAAAACTTAAATGCTTACATGTACCAAATCGTGCGATTTATGTCGTTCAATACAGAAGACAAGCCTTATCCTTTTTCGCCATGGCCACATAGCGATCAATAGGCTTTTCTAAAGGGACAAACGCTTACTTTTTTCTGCTTTTTCCTTTTTATACTGCGCTATATTTTCAGCTGTAATGCCTGCTCGCTCTAGGGTAGAGCACACCAACTTAATGGCAATGCTGGGCAACGTACTACCACCCTGCCCGCTTTTATGGGCTTTAAATGTGCCACCTACAATCTCAAGGCTATCTTCTTTTTGTTGAAAATCCTGGTACATAGGCAAAAGAGACGGATTACCGGTATCCCCATTATCAGCGATATTAATTTCATCAAAAAATCCAATTGTATTTTGAATCACTATTTTTCGATGTGAACCCGAAACTGACGTAATAGTGCCTGGAAACCTGCCGGGCTCTTGTCCAAACAACCCTTCTATATCCGAATATCGAATTTTACAATGAGGCGTTGGTTTCTGAAACATAGATTCAACTAATTCAAGATTTCTTGGATTTAATTTCTCCAGTAGTTGATAAGCATTCCGATAATCCATTTCTTCTTTATGTAATAAATAAGCTTCTTTTTCGCCTTTTTGTTTTTCCAAATATTCACGCTCTCTTTGTCTTTCTCTATTTGCCTCACGTTGCTTTTCTTCTCTAAGACGCGCCACTTTCCATCTTTCCATGCCCTTGTTTTTAATACAAAAGGATCAACCGTTTCCTCTGTTTTTTGAGGGACCGGCAATAACACTACCTCGGCAACTGCTTCAACCCTGGTATCACTAACATCTGTTTGTAAAACAAGAGAACCTTTGTCCTTGGGTTTTTGTTTGTTTTTAGGCACACTTTTCTTTTTGCGACGCTGCTTAACCTTTTTAGATTTTTGGGGTGTTTTTGGTTTTGCTTTTCCGGGTTGTGGTAAAACTAAATAGTCATCCTTTTCTTCGCTGCTAATAGCAAATATGGGATGTTGCTCAAGTTTTGAGATGGATTCTAATCCATCAATATACGCCTCGTGAAATGCTCTATATAAATGCCAAATTTTCGTTTCGTTGTCGGGAGGGGGAGATAAATATTGGTCACGTTGTAAATTAATGTTTTCAACAATTCTATGAAGCTCTACTACCAACTCATCCAACGATCCCTTATAAATAGTTTTTTTTGGTAAAATATGCGCTTCAATTAAATTACGAATTTTAGCTAATAAATTGGTACTCTTATTTAATAAATGTGTTTTTTTGCTAAGTAACAAGTCTACACTTATGTCCGTCTTATCTGAATTCGGATTCCAACAAAAGTTAAACTTATGATCTCTTATAAAATCTAATGCGGATTTACTAACAAAATGTTCTAGTTCACCACTGGCGCTTCTTAAAGAGTACATCTCAAAAAAAGTGCCTTTCTCACTTTTTTTTAAATGCTCATTTTCGTCAATCTCACTTTTTCTTTTAGCGGTATATTCTATGTAAAACTGAAAATGTAACTCATCGACTGTTTGTTGATAATTTATGTTTTCGGAAATTATTTTTTTCATTTTTTCATAAAAATCAATGTCATCCTGTATTTCTTTAATAAATTGATTTTTGATTTCTACTGATAACTCTTTTACTTCAGCAACACATTTCTTAAAAATCCCCTTTACAAAAGATTGAATTTCTGACAAAGAGGCTTCTTCAATGAATTTTTTTAATTCTGTGTTATATGAAATACGGGCATCACAAATTTTTTCAACTTCACTAACCGCCGCTTTCTTTGTCAAAAAATCAGCATTATCTTTATCTTCATTATTAAGATTGGTTAGCATATTTGAATCTCCTGGTTCATATTCTTTGATTTTTTAACAAGTTAGAATCTTATCTGGTTTTAATGATTAAGTCAATCAACCTAATCCTTCTCTTGCTAATCCATCTGACCCTTGTTAGGGTGTAGCAATGGATATTTCAGACCAATATTGCCAAGAAAAAGCCGCTAAAAGCGGCTCTAGCTTCTATTACAGCTTCCTTTTTCTTCCTCCCCTACAACAGAAAGCCATTATGGCTGTTTATGCATTTTGCAGAGAAGTTGACGATATAGTGGATGAATGTACAGATAAAGAAATCGCCCAAAAAAAGCTGTCTTGGTGGGCAACCGAAATCGATCGCATCTTCACTAATCAACCCCAACACCCTATTGGTAAGTCGTTGGCTAAAATAAAAGACCATTTTGCACTGAAGAAGCATTTATTCGAAGAAATTCTACAAGGAATGAACATGGACTTGTCTTATCAAGGATACCAAACCTTTGAGGATTTACGCGTTTACTGCCATTGCGCCGCAAGCGCACCAGGCTTATTAGCAGCTGAAATTTTTGGTTATCAAAATCCAAACACATTGGAATACGCTAAAAATTTAGGCATTGCTTTTCAATTGGTGAATATTATTCGCGATGTAGGTGAAGATGCAAGTCGCGGTAGAATTTATATACCCGAAGAAGAGCTTGCACAATTTTCCTTAGCGCCCACCGATATTCTAGAAAAAAAACACAGTCAAAATTTTGAAGATCTCATGCGCTTTCAAGCAACACGTGCCCGCGCTTATTACGAAAAGGCACTACAAGTGCTACCAGAAATCGATAAATACAATCAACGCACAGGTATTGTGATGGCTGAAATATATTTTACATTACTAACGGAAATCGAAAAATCCTGTTTTAAAGTCTTAAATCAACGTATTAGCCTAACCCCTATTCGCAAGCTGTGGATTGCTTTTAAAACCAATAGAAAAATTAAATTATCAAAAAAAACAAATCATGTCGCAACCTAAATCAACCATTATCGTCGGCGCAGGTTGGGCAGGACTCGCTGCTGCACTAACGTTAACGCGTCAAGGTCAAAAAGTTATTCTTTTAGAAGCAGCGCCTCAAGCAGGCGGACGTGCGCGTGGAATAAACTTTGGTTCAGATACCGTTGATAACGGTCAACACTTGCTATTAGGTGCTTATACCCAAACCCTTTCACTTCTCAAATCTTTACATATCCCCGAGGAGCAGGTCTTTGTTAGAAAACCTTTCGAATGGGTTATGTTTAATTTAAAAGCACCTCAAACACTCATTCATATCAAGCTTCCAAAAAAGTTAAATTTTGTGCAAAGTATCATGGGATTTTTAAAAATTAAAGGGTTTTCACTCAAAGAACGCTTAAGTGCAATGCACTTTTGTCGTTTAATCAATACTAAAGCAGGGGTAGACTTATATTTAAAAACAGATATTTCCGTTGAAAATCTGCTCATTAAAACAAAACAACCCCTTTCTTTAATACAAAAACTCTGGGGTCCACTGGCACTCGCTGCTTTAAGTACGCCCATTCAAGAAGCGTCCGCACAAGTTTTTGTAAAAATTTTGCAAGATATTTTGTTAAATCCCACATTAAATCTGGATTATCTATTTCCAAAAGTTGATTTAAGTACCGTTTTGCCAAATCCCATCATACAAGCCATTAAAGAACAGGGCAGCTCTATTTTTTATCATCAACGTGTTCAAGCATTAATCCTGCAAGATGGCCAATGCAAGGGCGTTAAAACGGCTACACACGACTTTTATGCTGATCATATTATTTTAGCAACACCACCCCCTGCGACTGCTGAGTTTCACTATCAGCCTATTACAACTGTCTATTTAAAATATGCAAAGCCTATTGAACTCATCAAACCCATGATAGGATTTATCAATGCAACCCTGCATTGGGTGTTCGACAGACGTTTTGCAGGACAACCCAATATTTTAAGTATTGTCATAACGGGTAAAGGACCCCATACGCAACTGTCCCATGCCGAATTAATAGCAAAAATGCTAACAGAAATTAAAATAGCCTTCCCAAAGCTGCAGGAAACACCCCTAGACTGGCGAGTGGTAACAGAAAAGCGCGCTGCTTTTTCATGCGATGTCGGTATTAATCAGTTTAGACCCAAGCTTTCTACTGCTATCCCCAATCTTTGGCGAGCAGGCGACTATTTAGAGCCTTCTTATCCAGCAACGCTAGAAAGCGCCATTCGCAGTGGCATAAAAGCAGCACAACTGATATCATCTAAAGATGCGATACCTGTTTAATCCGCCCAAATTTTTCAGTCTTTATACTGTGGTTTTTATCACGATCATCTATTTTTCTAACATGGCTTTTGCCATCGAAACCAATTTTCCAGACATAGATTCCTCCCAAACCATTTTAGAAGCCAGAAACGAACGCATTATTGGCGACATGATCATGCAAAAAATTAATGGGAGCGACTTTTTAATCAGCGATCCTGTCGTTAACGAATATTTACACAATATCGCCTTACACTTTACTTCTCAATCACATCTCCGCCATATAAACCTCGATATTTTTGGCGTCAATACACCCGAATTTAATGCCTTTGCTTTTTTTGGCGGACATATTGCGGTACACAGCGGATTAATACTGGCTGTTAATAACGAAAGCGAATTAGTCGCTGTTTTAGCACACGAAACCGCCCACATTACCCAACGACATTTAGCACGCATGATGGAAGCAAGCCGTCAAATGATGCCTCTCACCGTGGCAGAAATCTTAGCGGCCATCGCTGTGGGTGCATTAGGAGCACCCGATGCTGGTATTCATCTCGCAACGGCTGCCATGGCAGGACACATGCAAAACATGATTAACTTTACCCGCGAACACGAAAAAGAAGCCGATAGAGTCGGTATACAAATGCTGGCCCAAACGCAATTTGATCCGCATGCCATGGCAACTGTTTTTCAACGTATGAAAAAAAATAGCCAATATCAAACAAGACCACCCGAATATTTATTGACTCACCCTGTCTACGATTCGCGTATTGCCGATGCACAAAACCGTGCAGCTTCGTTTAAACAACGATCTGCACCCGATAGTCTTTTATTCCATTTGGTTCGTGCCCGATTAGAAGTGGCATTAGAAGAAAGTACCAGCAAAAAAATACAGCGACTCAAAGAAAAACGAGACAGTGGGCATTACCAAAACAAAATAGCAGCAGAATACGCCTACGCCCTGGCTTTGCTCAATAGTCCTAAACAGGTTGCTGAGGGATTATCGTTATTACGAACACTGAATACAGAAAATCCAAATCAATGGATCATTGAACTGGGACTGGTAGAAGCAGAACAAATCTCGAGCCAATTAAACGAAGCGCTGGCTCGCACAGAACGTTTATTAGCATCTTACCCTGCTAATTATGCCATTATTCAACAATACGCAACGCTTTTATTACAAAACAAACAACCTGCCGAGGCGATCCAATTGCTCGTTGCAGAAAGAAAAGCGCATTTTAATGATCCCGTTCTACACCAAATGCTCGCTCGTGCTTATAGCCAATCTCATCAACCTGCCGAACTCCATCGTTCTCAAGCTGAATGGCACTTCGCCAGGGGGGAATTTAAAGATGCCTTCAAGCAATTGGATTTGGCAGAAGAATACGCACAGAAGAATAAATTATTGTTAGATAAAATTAATCATCGTAAAAATGCCATGCAATTGGTTATAGCCCAACAAAAAGACTTAAAATTATAAATTATTGATCGAAATCTTCCCATTCCAACGGCGCATCTATGTCGTGCGTTTGCACGCCCACTGCACGCGCTTCTTGTTTTTTGAGATCATTTGGGCCATTTGATGGTAAAAATACTTCTTTAAAATAAGGTAAAACAACCAAAACGATACCTAATATTAGATAAATAAGAGGTCTTTCTAAAGGCACAAATTTAGGGTTCGACCAATGCGCCCTAAATAAAGAAAAAGCCATTACAAATAAAAAGATCCCAACTATTATCGTAATAAAATGCAAAAATCGCGTCACGGCATCCGAACCTGTCAAAAGATGATCCGCAAAACTGCCAATGGTTGTATGTTCCACCGCAAAAACGTTGTCTAATAAAAATAAAGTTGTCACTAATAGTAAGCCAAATCTTTTCATGTGCTTCTGTATCATTTTATCAATCCTCTAAGTCGCCAGATATTGCCGTAAATACTCATCAAAAGATAAGGTATCCGACGATTCTAACGCTTTTTGTGCCAAAAGAGAATCTTTTGCCAATGTATGATAATATTCTGTCTGTTCGGGTGTTAAGGACTGTTCTCTAAACACCTCTTGATGTGCAAAAGACCAACGTTCCGCAAATTTAAAGTACGAGCCATCTTGCTTTTCTATCTCTTGTAAAACCCGTGTCGAAGGTAACGTATGGGGCTCTAATACCCGATTTTTGGCAATCTCACAAGCTCGTGTAAAAACACGACTGCCATAAGCTTTATCCAACAATACGGCAACGGGTTCTATCGCTGTTAATAATTCTAATGCCCATGTCCGTAATGCACGAAGATGTCCGTGTTCATCCAACAGACTTAATTGGGGATCTCGTCCCTGCTTAACAACGAAGTTTAAATTATTTTCAATACGATCGTTTTCTGCTTCTGTTAAGGGTGGACTCCCTATTAACAAACAATAGATTAAAAAAGCATCTAGCAAATAGACCAAATCTTGTTCTATACCAATGGCAACAAACGGGTTAATATCGAATGCGCGGACTTCTATATATTCTATGCCCTGATGCAACATAGCTGCCAACATACGTTTCTCACGACCCGAAGCGCGTTTAGGTCTTACTAATGCATAATGTTCATCTTCAATTTGAAACACACAATCGCTTAATTGATTATATTCACCATTTTTAAAAACACCTATCTCTTGGTATCGAGGTACTACCGTATGTACAGCTTTTCGCATGGTTTTTAAAAATTCAGGAAAACTATTATAAGAAATTTTATTATCGAGAGAATCCCGATTATGATACCCTAAATCACTTAGCCTCAATGATGTGGCATAAGGCCCTACATAAGTATCCATCCCCAAAGGCTGTAAATGTGGTTTATGATGATTAAAAAAAGAAGTAGACACCGCAGGTGATGCGCCAAACAATAAAGGCATCAACCAACCCAAACGTAAACTGTTTCGAATCAATCCTAAATATTGTTCTGAAATAAAATCTTGTTTCGATACTGTCGTATTAGCATCTTGATAATATTTCCCCCAAAAACTATCCGACAACGAAAAATTGTAATGAATACCCGAAATCGCTTGCATCATACGACCATAACGATAACTCAAACCCCGTCTATAAATGTGTTTTAAACGACCGAGATTTGACGACCCATATTCTGCGATCGGAATATCTGCTTCAGATGTCAAATGGCAAGGCATACTGGCAGTCCATAATAATTCGTCTTTTAGGGTTTGATTTGTCAATATTTGTAATTGAGACAACACTCGAAAGGGTTCGTTTAAATCATCCGTTGGTAATGTGATAAACTCTAATAACCCTTCTGAAAAATCTGTGGTAATCATCGGGTGTGTTAAACTAGAACCTAATGCGGTTGGATGTGGTGTTGTACTGATCTTGCCTGTGCTATTAACACGTAAACATTCTTTTTCAAAGCCGCGTTTAATACCCGTTAAAGCCTTAAGCCAATCCGGTGAATCCAATTGATTGAGTCGTTTTAAAAAGAGAGAGGTCATTTTGCAACTAATGTTCTTTTTTGCACTTCATGCAACACGTCTGGATGTTCTTTGCAGGTTCTATCATTTTTCATTCTTTGTAAAAAACTCCAATCAATATGCACAGCACGTGTAAAATGCGAAACTGAATCGACCCCTTGTGTAAATAAACCATACCAGCCGTGTAGATACTCGGGGTATCCCCAGGTCTCATCGGCGTCTTCAGCAATCTTAATCAGATTAAGTGCCCCTAAAACATCACCGCGTTCGAACATCCACAACGAATATCCCACAAAGGAATAAGCAACATCATACCCCTTTAAAGGTCTGGGGCCAAGGCTTCCTAATAAGGCGAGATTATCTTCTAGAACAATATCTCTAACTAACCAGTTAATTTGCCGCTCCTGGGCAATCGCAACTGCAAAACGCATCAAATACCACCAACGATAGCCCTGACGCTTCCTAAAAGCATTATCCTCTAAACAAATCATCAATAAATCATACAATCCCTGGTAATCTCGCTTTCGACGTAAACGCCCAAGCGCACAGCAAACAATCGTAAAGGATTGCCGCAATAATCGACCTATCACAGGAACCCTAACACCATAGCTCAAGGACTCGGTCACAGCCCCAACAATACGCGGTAATTGCAAATATTGGGTGCGGTTCTGAGTTAAATCTTTGTAGGTTCTACGAGCCTTATCTTCTTCATCCATAAAAAGGTTATCGGCCGTTTGCTAGCTTCCAGTAGGGGTAGGCTTACTATCGTCTGGTGAGGGTTCATCTTTTTTCTCAGCATCTTTATTCAAAGAATCATACTGAAAGGTTAGCTTCTTCTCGGGTTCTGGCTTAAGTAATTCTTTTAATGTCTCTATAAAATTTGTACGTTCTGGCTCTTTAACTTTAAAAGCTGAAGATTCTACATACTGTAAAGCATTCTGCCTCCAAATCTCTACTCCATTAATGATATCTGCAAAACTTCCTTTTCCTTCATAGTGCGCATTATGATGCAACTCTACAAGATACTTTAAAAGCTCAAGATCGCCAGATACACAGGCATCTTTGCATAGCAGAACGAGCGCTTCCTTATTGTAAGTCATACCCGCTTGAGATAATACTTTAGCAGCTTGAAAACCTAAAATATTCTTTATCACTGAATTCGTAAAATTACTATATACCGAGTTAATAAGTTCAATTAAAGTGCCTTTTCCTTCATATTGCAATCCATCATGGATCTCTATTAGTTTTTTAAAATATTCAACATCTAATTTATAATGTAAATTCCTTGCCACAAAATTGCAAACCTCTAAAAGTGCTTCTTTTGTATTGATAGCCCCTAATTCGTAAAGTACACCCAACGTGTCAACACGCGCCACATCTCTTCTAAATGATGATAATGTATCCTTTTCACCATAGCCCCAAGCACCGCATTTTCGTAACAAAGTTTGAATGACTGTATTCTTTCCTGGACTTGAGTCGTCATCCATTGTAGCTATCGAAAAAATATGTTTTATTTCAGCTTGAGATAAGCTATCTAGCACTTTTTTACCATAACCTAACAAGGGAACAACGCCTGCCCAATTTTTATCTTCAACATATTGATCAAGCTTCTTTTTATCTAGACTTAAACTTAAGTTTTCAATCCTTTCTTTGAGTTTTTGATCTCTAACAGTTGATATGTTTTTATTAACTAAATCCAAAACTGTCACAAAACGTTCACCCACCAGCCCCCTGTCTACTAAAGTTATTAAAAGTTGTATGGCTTCTTCATTAACGTAGCCTTTCGAAACCAAAATATCAAACATTTCCCAATTTATCGGTTCATTTAAAACAGCTTTTAATGCGGCATTAAAAACTGTCCAATTAACCTGCCAAGAGTTTTCAAACAACTTATCTAATAAATATTTTGCAATCTTTTTATTATTATGCTCAATGGCCCTCAACAATAGTGCCTCTAAATATTCAGCAGAAAGTCTTTTAAACCACTCAACAAACAAATCATCAAACCCTTTGTCCAACGCAAATTGACAAAAATATACGTAATATTCTTTATCAATGTACCCATAACGCCCGAATAGATCTAACCCTTTAAGAATATTGACTGTTTTTTCAATAGCCGCCGCCCCATGCTGCGATACTGTTTCGAGATATGCCTTTGTGTCGCCACTAAACTGACTACCGTGCTCATCACCCAGCCGTTGTAAGTAATGTCTACAATATTCAAGTTCATTTTGCGCAAGTGCTTTAGGAAATAAGTCTTTAGTTTTGTCAACAGAGATATTTCCCAAAATAATTATTTTTTGAACAAAATTAAAGTCTATGTTTTCTCTTGATTTTAAAATATTAAACACTTCGATGAACACTTCAGGCCCCAAAGATAGTTTACGTAACTCATCCACACTAATTTCCGCCAGCAACTGGATAACAAGTTGAGAATTATTACTATCGTACCTCCAGTGTTTCTCTTGCAGTAAATTTTGTAATACCATTCCGCCAAGCCGCTCGTTTTTCTTAATCACCGTTACGACCCTATTTTTTACTAGCGATGACGTACGATGATCTACTAATGATTTCAGTAACTCAGCCATATCGTTGTCATCATACCCTTCAAAAGAAAAGCCTTTATCCAACATAAGTTGAATAATGTCACACATCGCGTTTTCTTCAGGTCTTAAATTAAGTAGCCCTTTCAAATAAAATCTACCTAATTTTTGGTGACTAATATCAGTAAAATCTAATTTCGAAATTAGATTTTTATAAAAAATAACAACATCATTCGCAACCAAACCTTCACCCATAAACAAAAAGGGGTGAATATTTATTAAAAATTCAGAGCCACCAGCGCCTAAAAACATAATAGCCATATCTAAGTATACGGTGGGCAGTGATTTAATGTTAAAAGGTGGCTCCCTATAAGAGCTATATGTAGACCGATTTTTACTTGGAAATAGACGTTCTTCTAATGTTCTAAAAATTTCCGCTGCTGCAAGTTTTTGCGATAATTGTTCTTTTGTTGCTGTATCCATGCGCATAACACTGGGTAACAGAAATTCTAAAGTGGCCGGTTTAACTTGAAGCTGTATACTTCTTGCTGAAATCAAGCCTTGCAACAGGGGATCATCACCTTCTAAAAACATCTTTTTATCTCCGTAGAGATAATTATCGACAAAGGGCACCAGTAACTCAGGTTTCTCTAAACTGTCGCTTAGCGCATACTGTCCTACCGATATGCTTGTCACCTTCCCTTTTTTGGAAACGATTATTTCACTAGGCTTTTTTCCATTATCGAGACGAACCGCTGGTATCTTACCCATTTCAATTAACAAAGAGCGATCATTGGGGAGGTTAGCATACTCTAAAACATGTAGATAAGTACCAGGGTTTAGGTGTAGACCTAAAATCTGGGCCCAATATTCTGGATCATCTGTTTTTATTGCAAACCGTAGATCAGTCATTACTTTCTCAAAAACGTCTGGGCGTTTAATTTCACGAGCCAATTGCGTTAAATAATCTTTCACCTCAACATTTGGAGAGGCATCATAAAGAATGCTTAATACTCTTAAAACCTCGTCAGGTGGCAAAATATCAAACACTTTAGATAAATATTTTTTATAGATATCTAAGAATGGTCTATCTGTTAAAGCGCCCAAGGCTTGTAATGTTCTTAAAATAGTGGCGTCAGAAACACCCGTTGTAACAACAAGTTTTTGTATTTCTATTTCTATCAATTGATTAATAATAACGGGTGGGCACTGTGCCTTCATATGAGACAAAAATACTTCGCGCGTCTCTAGTTGTTTATGTTTTAGCATAGCACCAAACAATTTAAACCACGCTTCTTTATGTGGTCCACGCGGATACAAGTTAGATTCTGCAACCAACAGCTTTAAGATTTCAGAACGTTTATACGCTATAGCCAACATCATTGGATTACAAGCAACATTGTAACTTGAGGCAACCAGTCCTGAATCTACCAATCTCTGAACAATAGATTTCCGATCATATTTGATAGCAAGACCAAGACCTAATAAAGAAAGGTTTTTCCCATCTTCTTTAATAGTGCTAAAGTTAACGACGAGTTTTTTAAAATTTTCATTTTCAATAGATTCTACAGCCGATAAATAATTATCTATAATCTGAAGACCAGATTCTTCATCCGGAATTCTAATACTCTCAAATGCAGTAGAAATATCGACTGATTGATTAATTTTAGCTAATTGTTCACTTAATTTTTGCGTTATTACATTCTTAAAATAATGTAAATGCTTCTTTTTTTCAGGATAATTTTGCAAGATTTCATTTTCAAGAAACTCCATTTTCTCATAGGGGCTCTCGCCTAACAACCAATCAAATTGTTCGCTTCTGCTTAGCATATTGAGATCAGCATTAAAATACTGTATCTGAGACAATAAATTCTGGTAGTCTGTGCCCTCTTCATCTACCGTGTTACTGGTCCCACACAATACCGTATTATGTGGAGACACAACCCACATCTGAACATTGTTATCTTTAAGCTGATTTTTATTTTGTTGAACCGATAGAAAATCTAAGAATTCTTTATACTCGTCTTGTGTTATCAATAAAATTTTTAACTTTCCATCAGGCTCCTTAACGACTAAAAACAAAGTCACGGGTTTTATGAATTTATCGATATAATTTGTTTGGCCAATATAGGTCTTTTGATAGTTTTCAGAAACAAAAATATTCTCCGAAAACCCAAGATTAAAAGGCACCATGTCATTTAACGGATCAATTTTTATTTGATCCTGGTTATGAAAGTTTTCACTTAAATTTTTCCAAGGTTTATAAGGGGCGGCTCTAATGCGAGGATCCCAAGTTTCAGACTCTTGTTCTAATTCTTTTTCTTGCTCTTTCTCTTGTTCCTTTTCTTTTTCTACCTCAAGCTCCAGCCCAGCATCAGGCACTCTTGCATATTTATAGATAGGCAAACAATTTTTCTTTGCATCAAATGCAATCTTGCTAAGCGAAGCACTCAGCGTTTGTAATATGTCAATTTCTAATAAGGGATCTAATGCTTTTAGTTTTTCCAAACATCCGGATTGATGTCGAGATAAAATCGTATCCAGATCCGTTTCAGACTCAACTGCACCAAACTTATCAAAACCCTCTTCCTTTGTTTCTGTATCAAAAATCTCGGCATATTGTTTTCGTAATGCTAATTTTAGCGTCATATCTTTACAATCAAACAGTTTCTTTTTAAAATGTGCTCGTATAACGTTATCCATATTCGCCAATGCGGCTAGCAAATGAATTTCTGCTAATTGATTAATCTGGTTTTTTTCAACCAGATCTATCACATCGTTAACATTTTTAGCAGCCGCCACTTCTGGCAAAATAAATTCAACTGTTTGATTGCCCGATAACTTTCTTAATCGCATCACACCTTGCCAACAATCTCTTGCTTTGGTTTGTGGATCTAGAGAAACCACACCAATAGCATCCGGTGTCTGCTCAATATCAATACCCGTTGTGTGTCTTTGATCATAATACGTAAAGCGATATTGTGGTTTGCTGCCAGTCAGTTCAGTAATAACTCTAGGGTCAGTACTATCGATAACAATGATGGGACCCGGTGATACCGGCAATGCACAAAGCTTATTTTCATTATTAAAATATAAAACATGTTTTATTTCATTGTCTTGCCGTGTACGTAGCTGATCAGCAAACAACTGTGCAATTTCTAAGTTACTTTTACCCTCAAATATTGACCCTACATCCAAAAAAGCATGAATTCTGCCAAAATTTTCGTTATTCATTACATGCTTTTGAATTATTTGACTGGGATCTTTTGAATTTAAAGAAAAAACCACAGGGTTTTTATTAACCAAATGATCTATCGTTACACCATCAATACCAATACTATCTTTCTCGTCAAACTCAAAACGCTGATTGTAACTGCGAGCATTCCAAGGTGTACCAGACACACCAGAAGCCGATCGAAACTGAGACACATGATTAATTCTATTGGCCTTTAGAATTCTTTTATTTACTTTAATATCGCTTAGAATATAATTCTGCAACACATAATCAAATGATTTTTCATTTTTACTGATTGTGTGTTGTAATTCACTCAGATAAGCAGCCTCATTTAGATTCAGATGATACTCTGAATCTAAATTAAGTTTAATAGAACCAAGAGATATCCCTGTTAACTTTTCAAATTTTCTAGCAGCCTTTGTAGTCTCAAAAGTCAGTCCTTTTAAATGAACATTATCTAACAGCTCTTGCTTGGCAGCAGCTCTAAAGTCAGATATAAATCTGATAATTAAATCGTCTGGTAAAATACCTTTTTGCTTATGCAACAACGTTGTGTATATAATGGTTTCGTAAGTTGAAAATTTTGCACGTTCATTAGGTTCGTTGTTGCCAACATAAGGAATGGCTAATGTTTTGTTACCAGGATAATCATCACTTAAAGGAAAACCATAAAATTCACTGGGTTTTTTTCTCAAACAGCTTTTCAATAAAGCCAATTCACCCTTAACAAGACCTATATGGTTTCTTTGATTCCAATCATAATTTTTAACAATAAAATCAGGTATAACATCAGTCTTATTTAAAATATAATTTAGAAATTGCTGTTTCTGATCATCTTCTTCCGGGGATTTAAAGTCCACGAACTTAATAGGACCCTTTTTATCGTTCATGATCGCTATCGCTAAATCTTCTATTATTTTATCCCAATCATCGTCTTTTATTATTTCTTTTTCCCTTCGTATAATTTCTTTGTCCAATAATCTAAATATTTTTAAAGTGTCGGCTAATTGATATTTTTTAACGGGTTCTGCCGAACCAATGGTATAATTCAATTCTTTCTTTTTTTCTAGTGCAGTATCACATTCCTCAATTAAAACATCTCCTCGTTCTTCTATTAAGGTTAAAATATTTTCTAATGCAATAATTTGTGCCTGTTCTTCTAAGGAAACTTCATTAAGATCCGTTAACTCTAAGTATTTTAACTCCAAAGAAAGCATGCTTTCTGGCGTAGTCGCTATATACTCTCGATTACGCATAGCATCTAATAAACCATGGTACAAAGCTTTCAAGTTTTCCGAACTACAATTAGAGTCTCGGTTAAAAATAAACGGAAATCCACTTTTTCCAAATAATCTTTTTGTTTTTTCACTTAAATCAGCAAAACCAGGGCCAAAAAGATTAGAAGGAATTTCGATAAACGATAAATTTGTGCCATTCGCTCTTTTTAATGCCATAATAGGCAATAATATTTTAGACTTACCAAATCCCATAATTAATTGAACAATTTTATTTTTATAGCCCTCGCCTTCTTTCTCTAACAAGCCATTAATAACCGTCGCTTGGTCATCTCTAACCAATAAATCTTCTAAATATTCAAATATTAATGTTTCAGGGTCATCCTTGGGGTCATATTCGCGAACAGCAGACAATTCATTACCTAACTTTATAATGGCATCTTGACATTCATAACCTTCACATACCTCTAGATCACTTAAATACCTTAAAACTCTTTTATTGTGCTGATCTTCCGTATATCGCAACAAGTATTCGTGTATTTTTAAGTGTAGCGCTTCTATCTTTTTAGGATCAGTAATTTTAGTTTTTTGTATATACTGGCTCTGGTCTCCTTGCAAATATAACCAAATCAAATCACCAAACTGAAGTTCGGATTTAATATTACCCATTAATTCTGATGTTGTTTTTATTTTACTGTCGGCTCCAGAAATTGCTTCATTTGCAAACCTCAAAATAGCACCTTCTTCTTCTTTTTGTATAACCGGATCGGTAGCAATCTCTGAGAACTGTTTTCTTAAGTTAACGAGCACATCTTCTGTAAAATACTGTTCATAAAATCCGATTTTCTCTTTTAATAGGATATTTTTTTGAGCACCAACCTTCATCTCCAATTCTCGTTTTTTTTGCTGCCTTTCTAAAAAGGGTAATTCTTCAAATGGGATCGCTTCTTGTTCTTCTGTAGGCATTTTGCTTAATGCGTCCACCTGTTGCTTAAAATCACTTTTCACAACACTTGGCGTCGAGTGCAAAAACTGCCTCATATCTATAAATTCAGCGCCTTCTAATGCCGATAACATTTCAGAACTATAGACTGTCGCTAATTCCCGTTTTCTTTTATCATCCATTTCTTTTAATAAATTATCAAGCGTCTTAATTTTATCGTCTAAGTCGGCTAATATTTTTATATCACTTTCACTTGGTTTTTCAGTTTTCAATTGCTTTAGCTTTTTATAATATTGTTTTCTCTGTTCCCTTGCCGCTATATACTCGAGCATAACAAGTTCATGTTGCATGGCTTCGGTGGGATTTTTTATATCCCTTAATAAAAAAAAACGTTGATTATAGTCTAACTGCATATCTTCTGGAATATTGCCCAATACTTTTCTATAAGACTGATAGTTCTGATTCAGTAGATCTTTAAACTCTTCTTGATAAAAGGTTAAAACTTTAGTATCCGTTTCTTCTCTATATTGATCATTATTGGTTTTAGCCGCCTTCTTTTTAAGAGATGCCGTTGATACCATTTGATTGAGACTGCTTTGTTTTTGTTCTGCCAATAAATAACTTGCGTAAAGTCTAACAGCAATCGTTTCGGGATCTTCCACAAAGGCTTGACTATAATGCCCTTCATTGTAATCTTTATTTGGGGTATCTTTCATGATCTTCATCAAAAGCTTAACCTCATCTTTTGTACCCTGTATCGCACCTAGCTTGCGACATTGTCTTAAAGCCCACATGGCATGTTCTGGATCATGCTTCGCAAGGTAGATATAAGCCAACTGCAAATATTCTTCAGAAGTTTTAGCAAAAAGTTCATTGTTAACAACTGAATATTGAGAGTATTTCTGTGTCTCCGTTGTCTGCCAAGATTGATTATATTTTTTCTTATCACCAATGGTTTTAGGTATCACATTACCCGTATCATATGTTAATGCATAATATTCACCATCATGCTTTTCGAGATCTTCTACATAGAATTCTTGGTTAGGTATTATGGCAATTTCTTCGCCTGTTTTTTCGTTGCGCATATAAAGCACATGCGGGAAACCGTCTATTATTTGGGGATGATCAACAACTAATTTAAAATCTTTGTTTTTAGACCAGCGATAGATTAACGCATCATCCTCTATCGTCACTTCCCATGCTAGGTTATACCGCGGTAATTTAACTTTTAAGGGTGGATCTTGACCTAATTCTCCCCAAATCTCTATGTTCTCAGAAGATTCAAAATTTCTAAAGACGTCATACAATGCAGAATTTTCTTTTTTATTATCCCAAAGATATTGGTAACCCGTTTTAGACCCATCACGATGCAATTCAAAACAAGCTTGCGTTTGCGCTTCAGAATCTCGCTCAATTTTAATTACATAACCATTGTCAACACTCGTACAATAGTCGTTTGCTAAGTTCGGAAATATGACATTTGTTTCTCGCCACCAAAAGCAATCTACATCTAGATAACGAGCACTTACTGTATAAATATGATTTTTATTAACCAACTCAAACCAATTCTTTTCGCCCGGCGGTTTTGTTTGTATCGCTAAAGCATTACCTACTTCCTTTATAATTTTATACTCTTGTCCCTTAAAATTAAAATGGTAAATACTTCGACCTGCAAGATCTTGGCGCATAGCAGGAAGAGAAGATTGTCCAAATAGACTTCTGAACTGCGCGTCATTATAAATTTCAGAGGGTATAGCCTCCATGCGACCCTGTGTACTTTCAACTTTTCCTAAAGACAAATCAATTCCGATTTCGGCATTAATTTTAACGATGGGATATTCAAAGAACATTTCACAGTCATCAAGCTTGTTTATATCTGATAGAATATTAGGCACTAAAATTTCTTGTAAAATGGTTTTCATTAAGCTTCGTTTTTCATCAAAAGAAAGTAAATTGAATTGTTCTTGTATATCTGGCTTAATTTTTTGTGCTGCCCGCATTAATTCTAAATCTAAAATGAGATCATCTTTTTCTGCCATTCTTGATTTTAATAAACAAGACAAAAGCATAGGTAAGTTTTGTTTTATTGTTTCCCCTTTATCTGGGCTCTCTTCCAATAACGAGAGTTTTAAAAAATAAATAACCAGTAATTCTCTTGCGGTTTTTTCATTTCCATTTAATGCCTGTAGCTGCATTTTTTCAAGAAGCAGTTTGTTTTGTTCTTCCAACCACTGTAGTACCGCTTTTATTTCTGGGTTATGGCGATCGGGTTGGCATTGTAAATATTTTAATAAAAAATACTGTAGTTTAAAAACAAATACACCACCACCAGATAATTCTTGCGCTTCTCTTGAATGGTACCGTAAGCCTTCCTCTAAAAATCGTTTTAGGTCTTCAACAAAATGAATATTATTAGATATTTGAATTTCTAAAACCTTTGGAGAAAATAAATTCATTAAACACACGACTTGATAATCGTGTTTGTTTAACAAATCAAAATTAGATTCAAAAAAATCTTTTGTGACTGCAGCACTGCAAGCGGTGGTTTGCCCTAAAAAGGGCACTGTTCTAGGCATATGTTCACGTGATGCCCTAAGCAAGAGTAATTCTCCAAGCAAAATAGCGTTGCTATCGCCGTCTGCACCCGTATTTAAAACACGTATTAGAGGAATACGTTGCATTTTTAAAAAATCATGAAATGCTAGTGGGTGACTTGTAACATATTTTTGAACATCTTCAACATTATACGAAAAATCGCCATTTTTTTTAAATTTTTCGCCTTCAAATTCAAAAAATTTATCTGCTTCATTCCAATATTGTTGTTCTTTATATTCAATCTTAGCTATTCTGGCGTAAGACTCGTCTTGGTTTGCTTCTGTGTTAACAGAATTAAAGTAATTATATCTTGCTTCTGTAAGTTTAGAACACTCCTCTTGCATTACACTAAATTGCAAGAAAATATCATAGGCCTTTTTTGTTTCCTCTGAAAGTTTTATTGATTGCGTTTTCCCTTTTAATGCCTCATGAAAATTCTGGCGAAGCTCGTCTGCTGAACCGGTATATTTTTCTTTTAATAATTCAATCCCTGGATCAAAAGACGACATGTATTTTAAAAAAGCCATGTCATAATGCTCTTCAGTCTTACAGGAAACCGTCTTACCTATTCGTATTGAATCACTTAATGCTTTTATATCAAGCATTCGTTGATCAAATTTAGGATCTAACGTATTTGCCTCTACACTTCTTGGGAATTTTGTAGGTACTACTTGTGCCGTTAATGCTTCAAAAATAGGTTTATTATCGAAAAATCGATTGATAATATAATTTCCCATTAAGAGACCAGTATATCCTGTCATTGTTTGTATAGCATTGGGATACGGATTTAATCGACCACAATTTTTGGCATAAATCCTTAAAATACATTGTAAATGCATTAAGGTTTCTCTAGACTGTTCTTGCGATAAATTGCGCCAATAGCGATCTAATGCTTCTTTGTTATCTACTGGAAAACTCAAAAACAAATTTTCAACTTGGTATTTTATTGCTTCGCCATAACCCATACGGTCATTTTCAGAAACAGCCTCATAGCATGCTTTTAAAAATGCATGTGGATTATCGATATAATCTTTATCTGCTTGTTGTGGAAGCGGTTTTTCTGGTGTTTTTTCTGCAATATTCGACGCATAATCAGATTCATTAAAAACTTTTGTCAATTCCCATTCTGTTAAGCCACCATTTTTTCTAATAAGATTAAAAATAAGCTCTCTGGTTTTTTTCTCATCAGGAGACTTTTCTGCAACATCCCCAGTTTTACAGTGCATTAAAAGCGAAAATAATTCTTCGTTTTCTGGGTTATTTTCAATAATAAGTTTAGCAATCGCGCCCTGCCCCTGTTCGACTTTTTTATAATATATTTCAAAATAACCCTCTTTTTGAATCAAATAAATTCTCGGTTCACTTCTATACCGACCATATTCTTTGTCTGCTAAAATACTGTTTTGCATTCCCTCATTATTAACATCATTAACATCAAACTTCTCTGAGTCTTGAAACCCTATAAACAAAAGCGCTCGATAAGTACTTGAGACATGAGGTACAGAAGAAAAATTTAATGCTTTTTCAGAAAATTCTATTTTTTGTGTGTCTGTTTCACTTGTCTTTTGTGACAACTGTTTTAACTCAGTTTGAAGCACACTTAAATTCTTTAATATATGACTTGCTTTTTCTTCGCTTAATATAGGATGTCCATCCTGTGTGTTACGAGTAGACAATTTTCCAGTTTTAATTGCAATACGTCTAATGGCCTGTAATAATTGTCTTCGCACCATTGGACTATAGAGATTGTTAGGCTTAGCCAAATCCGCTTTCTGCTTTTCTGTCTCATAATCGGTAAAGATAGATCTTAAATCGGACTCATAAAGAAAGATACTAGACGTCTTGCCACGCATATTAACTTCTAAAAACGGCTCAAAAGCGCGCATCGCACAAGTACCACTTAACTGCCCTTGTGTTGTAACGGATTTATTTTCCTCTGGATTCACAGCTTGCACCGGATTATCAAGTGGTTTAGCATGTAATAAGGTCAGTTTTTCCTCAATAACTTCTTTATATACGCGCTTAGCATCATATATTCTTTTTACTTCCCAATTCTGTTCACAAATTCCCCCATAACGCTCTGGTCGCATTTCACGTAATACTGGTGCAATTTGAGGTGTTAACAAATCCGTTATAAATGCTTCAAGCTCTGCAGATGTTACACTATTTGGAATTTTATAGGCTATTAACGGAATAAATTTATCTTTTACGCTGCTTTGTTGGACATGATATTGA
Organism: Gammaproteobacteria bacterium; assembly: GCA_044225395.1. Lineage (GTDB taxonomy): Bacteria > Pseudomonadota > Gammaproteobacteria > UBA6186 > Azoamicaceae > CADEGZ01. The sequence continues at coordinate 56,273 of JBGAIP010000006.1, read as the reverse complement.
GATCCATCACCTGTATTGTACACAATAAAGTTATACGAACCATCTGGATTTTTAATAAGTTGATACAGCATTGCATGGCCTGGTTCACTAGCCCATCCACCTGGGATTAATAGTTTATTTTGTATATTAAGCTTTTCAACAATAGATTCAGCAACGGATTTAATATATTTTTTTTGTAAATTCAAAAGTGTATCGACCGTCGGCGAACGGAATTCAAGCTTATGTTCTTTTTCTTCTAACCATTCTGCAACAGGATGCCCGCTCCAAACATTCTCACAGGTTAATAAATCCTGTGGATAATCGCCTATCGGATCAATCATTACAATTTTATTATCTTTTTTTATAATCAACTTGCTAGGGATTTTATTTTCATCGACTATAATACAAGGTGTAGTATAAAATCTTTTGTATTGAGCAATATGGTCCTGATATTCTTTTTCTGTTAGCTTGTGAACAGACATCTCTCCTGCTAGTTTGCTTGTTGCTTCCCTTACTTTTTCCTCAATATCTACTAATGCTTCGAATTGTGGGATTACTGCATCTAATGTTTGTTTAACTTCTGCCGGATCGAGTGTTGAAGCAATCGATTCTGCACCGGCTTCGCTTGAAAAATAGGTTAATGCTTCTAAGAGATAATTTGCTGTTACACTAAAGGTGGTGCCTTGTAGGTGAGAACCGATTAAACGATGATCTAAATGTATATGCGCGAATAATCTAGGGTCGAGTTCGACCTTTTTTTTACTTCTGCTAACGTCATCGCTCTCTGGTGTCAACATTTCTCCAATCCCTTAAATAGTTATGTGTGTAGTTTAGACTCTTTTGTTTGGAATTTGTATATACTGTTTATATATTCAGCTTTTTTGATATTTGGCTTTCAGATCTATACAATAAATGTCTATATCCGAAAGTCTAATGCTATGAAAAACATGATTCCAAAAAATGCAGTCGATGCTTGGCGAAAACAAGTTCCATGGAATTTAGATGGGCAACTAGAACAAGACCTCTTGCTCTCTAAAGCGATTCTTGATTTATATTCGGATCCTTTTATACAAGATCATCTTGCATTTAGAGGGGACACGGCGTTACAAAAGCTTTATTTTGACTGCCCATGTCGATATTCAGAAGGACTCGATTTTGTACAAGTAAATGCGAGCCCCATTGATATTATATTAGATCACGTTAAAAGTAAAATGGATTGGTTAGGTAAACCTACCTGTAAAGTTGGAGAAGGGAGAATAACACTTTATTACAAATTTCAGCCTACAATAGACGAAACAATTAATCTTCGCATTAAACTCGAAATTAACACCCGCGAACATTATCAATTATTGGGTATCACACAAAAAGATTATGCCATTGAAAACCCATGGGCATCCGGTATGGCATCTGTTACCACCTACCATTTAGAAGAGCTTTTAGGGACTAAAACACGTGCTCTCTATCAAAGAAAAAAGGGGCGCGATTTATTTGATTTATATCATGCTATGCGACAACTAAATCCAAACCCAGACCAGATCGCAGAAGCCTTCTGTTTTTATCTGGTGAAATCCGGCTTATCTGTATCGCGTGCCAATTTTGAAGAGAATTTGTTTAATAAAGTGACGAATCGCAGTTTTTTAAATGACATATATGCATTTGTGCCCAATGAATATAGAACAGGATTCGAGGTCGTAGATGCTATACGGCATGTTCATAGAAATCTCATTACATTATTGCCAGGGGAACCTTGGGAGAGTGATTTAGAGGCTCATTTATCTTCTTTAATGGGATGATGAATAACGTGCCAAAAAAGCGTCTAAACTATCTGCAAATGCTTGAATGTCTTTCTTATTTAAGCTGGCAGGCCCACCTGTCATAACACCTGCGCTTCTCAACTCTGTATTAAAATGCCGCAAAGACAAATGTTGTTTCATGTTTTTTTTAGTATACAGTTTGCCCCTTGGATTTAGCGCAGTGCCACCTTTATCGACAACCAAGTCTGCCAAAATAATATCTGCTGTAATAACCAAATCCCCTTCTATCATGCTATCTACAATTTTTTGATCCGCCACATCAAATCCCGGGGGTACTTGCATTTTTTTAATAAAAGGAGAGGTTGGAATATTCAAAGATTGATTAGATACTAAAGTAATAACGGTTTTTGTACGCACAGCTGCTCTAAATAAAATTTCTTTTATGGGTTTGGGGCAAGCATCTGCATCGATCCATACATTCATTAAAATCACCTTGTACGCTATACAAATCATTATGACATTATCGAGACTATTATACGAGACATTATTAATAGTGGAAATTATAGTTAACTAACCATTTTAAGATAAATTTACTTTGCATTTGTATACCATTCAGTGTTAATTTAAATACTTCATTTAACCTTAGGAAGATGTAGTTATGAAAAAGCTTTTAGTCACTATTTTTGTTTTATATGCTTCCCTTTGCTTTGCAGAACCTGAATTTGAATTAATGATTTCCCCGGAAGAAATTTCAAAAAAAATGGCTGAAGTTGCTTCAAAAATTGACCAAGATTATCGTGGCGAAGAGTTAACCATTGTTATGGTTATGAAAGGCGCAGTTTGCACAACAGCTGACTTGATGCGACAAATTAAAACCCCAGCACAATTAGAGTTTATTTCAGCCAGTAGTTATGGAAAAAATGGCACTAAAAGTGGAAAGCTAACGCTATCAGGCGCTGAAAAGCTTGATTTAAAAGGAAAAAATGTTCTAGTTGTGGATGATATTTTTGATACAGGCAAAACGATGGTAGGCATTATGGAACAACTGAAAGCAAAACAACCAAAAACCATTAAATCAATGGTTACTTTCGTCAAAAAAGTTGACCGAAAAACCACTTATCGTCCTGAATATATGTTATTTGAAATTGATAATCGTTTTATTGTGGGATACGGATTAGATTATAAAGAATATTATCGTGGTCTTCCGGGAGTCTACGAAATTAAAAACGTTGAATAAGATAAGTTGTTAAGGTTTTATCCGTGTCCTCATCTGGGCATTCTCGTTCCTTAAACCGTTTTCGAGAAAAAACGCATTAACTATATTGGGGAGTTTGTCGTGCAGATTATAATCTTTTTTTAATTTTTCACAAAAATTTATCCAATCATCAAAATAAGATTGATTTAAAGCAACAGAAACGTCATTTATTCTTTTTTTGATTTCAACCTTCATTAATTCCGGAAATACATGCGCTATAAAATCTTCAATCAGTACATCTTGCTGTTCGTCGCTTAAATTTACACCAGGTTTTATATTCGTTTCCATCCATAGCCGAACGGGAGCCGAGAAATTTTTTTCATCAATTTTGTATTCCAGTAATCGCAGACCAATCATTTCAAGATCAGCAAAAAACCTTTTCCTGATCTGTGAAGGATCTATTTCTTGCAGAGCAAGAAAATATAAATATTGATTATCAATGATACGTTCTACAAGTTTAAATCTCTTGTCAACTTTGGATATATCCTTTATAAACGCTTCCTTCTCTTCATTATGAGGCACAAATAATGGAATTAAGCCATTTGATAAAACCAGCTCTAGACTTTTATCACCCGAACACCCCGAAAAATATTGCGCACAGTGAAAAAGTTTTTTGTAATCATTATCATCTGGTATCCTGTATCCGACAACCAACCTAACGGTTTTTGCATTAGATTTAGCGTTAGGGTTTAGAATTTCTATTCCCCCGTCTTTAGTGGTAATAATAATTTTTTTTACCGAATCGGATAAATATCCATTGTCTGCCGCAGTCTTTAATATTTTATAATCCACACCTTCTTTATTTATAAAAAAAACAACAGACTTATACGAAACCGACAAATACGAGACCGTTACTGTATTAATAAAATTTACTATCGCAATCTTGTCATGTTGGATATAGGATGGCACAAACAGATTATCTTTCAAAAATTCATCACATGTACTTTCGGCTTTAGATTTTTCCTGTAATGCAACACCTAACAATGCTTCACCTGCCGCTCTATTTTCGCTTTTAGACAACACTTCGGCAAGCTGCTTTTCTGGATTTTCCCGGCTTTCATTGGAAAGAAAGATAGATTCCGTGCCTGATGATAACTTCATCGGTATTGTCTTACAATTTTCAGGTTTTTTAGCGCTCCCATGTTCAGCGATACATAGACGAGGAATTGTAATAGGTTGCAGGAACGAATTAAATAATGGAAAAGAAATGTCTACCATACCAGCATAAAATTTTTCAATTATCCTTAATGTGTCTCCTTTTTTTATTTCGTCAGACTTCATTAAAATTAAAGCTTTATCTTTGTGTGAATTTCCAGACGTTAAAACACGTTCTATGCTTGATGGCGAACCCACAAAAAAAACTTCAAACCCAAGTTTTTCTAGACAATCTTTAAAGTGTTCATTTTGTGCTTGAGTATGATGTGTTAGTATGAAGATATCTTTTTGGTAATCTTTCATAAAACGATCTTTATCTTTTACTGCATCTATAAGACTATAAAAATCCCCAACACCATCCCAGTTTACCTCGCATGCCATGACTATTCGTGGCATTTCGGGAGCGTGGATCATTTTTTCCCCTTTTTTATTAAATTGTACTTAAAATATAGCATAGTACAATTCCTTTAGATCCGATAAGGCGATCGCGTTGGCGTAGGTGGAGGGACATCCACTAGGCATTGTTCTTCTTTAATAATTTTCTTTCTCAAACAACTATTAATTAGAGCAGCACCTTCTTCGGACAGATAATAGGAAGTCAAACCAGGTAGCCCTTTGCTCGGAATAAGAAAATTTCCGCCCATTGTTTGAGCAATCGCCCTAATCAGATTTGTTCCAATACCCTGTCTTTGATAATTGGGCTCTACTGAAATATTTTGAAGCCAATCATTTTCAATTGTTGCCTCACCAACATTCTTCCCTGTAAGCGCATCTCTAACATAATAATCGTTGTATGTAATACAATAATAAATATAATGTCCTTCTCTAAATATTTTCCAGGGTTTGCCTTCGACTTTATTTTTAAATTCTTTTTCAGCAGAAAAGATTAGCTTTTTTTGTAACACGTCAAGCTTGCCACAAAACAATGAGTTTTCTTTTTTAACCTTAAAAAAACTCTCGAACCTTTGTATTGCCAAAAGATTCGATACAGTAACTGGCTTTTTATTGTCAACTCTTTTTTTAATGCTCTTCATCTCTTTTATCCTCACAAAACTAGAAAGTCCTGATTACACACAACAACGCGCAACTCAATTATGCGGGTGTTTATCATATCATAAATGATTGAGATTATGTTCGTCGAGGAGAGATGCTCGACTTCCCCGGTAACTTATTCTATTTATTGAATAGCGATCACTTTGCCATGTGTCAACCCTACAATCTCTTTAGCACTTAAATTAAAAACAGCATTAGGTGTCCCTGCTGCAGCCCACAATTCATCTAATTTTAGAAGGTCTTCATCAATAAATGTTTCTATGTCTTGTTTATGTCCAACAGGTGGAATTCCACCGATTGCAAACCCTGTTATATCTCGTACATAAGCTGCATCTGCTTTAACAATTGCTTCGCCAATAATGGATTCAATTATTTTTTCGTTAACACGGTTTACGCCGCTAGCTAATACTAGAAGCGGTATATTTGTTTGAGCTCTACAAAATACCAGTGACTTTACAATCGCAGCGACTTCACAACCGATGGCTGCAGCAGCTTCTAAAGCAGATCGTGTACTTTGAGGCAATTCAATTACTTTAAAAGAAAGGCCTTTTTGGGTTAAAAAATTTTGTACACTTTCTGCACTTTTGCTTAAACTTATCGTTGTAGGTTTAAAAGTCATCATAGACTCCTATATATATTTTAGAATAACCGAGCTATTTTCTGCTTGTCAATAGCCCGTATTGACGTTTATAAAAAAATCGGGTAACCTACAAATCTAACAGTTGAGTAGACGAAATGGGCTTTGTGAATATACATAAACAGCATGTATACAAAAAAATGCAGAAAATAGCATTTTACAGCACCATTTCGTCTAAAAATACCCTTTTAAACACCCTTTCTTTAAGTCTTTTACTCTTACCCTATTTCGCCTAGAGAGGTTCTGACTTGTTCGCCCACCGCTCTAGGCGGTGCTAAGGCGAGCAACTCTATTGTTATTCTTTAAATTTAATTTTGGAGACGATTATGAACACCTCTGAAAGGCATTTTGCTGTGCCTAATAAACGTGTGACTACATTTATGGCTTGGATAATTGCATCTGTATTTTACGGATACGTGTTAATTTTACGCGTCATGCCAAATATTATGATGAATGATATTTTGCAGCAATTTAATATTGATACCACAACATTTGGACAATTTTCTGGGTTTTATTATATTGGATATGTTTTGATGCATTTGCCTATAGGGCTTGCACTCGATCGATACGGACCTAAAAAAATAATGCCTATTTGTATGCTGGTGACTACGATAGGAATGCTACCCATACTTTTTTCTGAATATTGGATATTCGCCATTATGGGTCGCACTTTAATTGGTATTGGATCATCAGCTGCAATATTAGGCATTTTTAAAATCATTCGCCTTACATTTCGTGAAAAAAAGTTCGCACGAATGCTAAGTTTTTCAGTAACCATTGGTATGATAGGTGCCATTTTTGGCGGTGGCCCCGTCAATTATATGTGTAACACGCTGGGTTATAAAGCAGTTACAGCTATTTTTGCATGCATTGGCATAGGCTTAAGTCTTATCATGTATTTAATAGTGCCCAATTCACAACCCCAACGGTCTACAGCGATCAGAGCGCAAATCAAAGAAGTGTTTTTATCACCTAAAGTAATCATGGTGTGTATTTTTGCAGGATTAATGGTGGGACCTATGGAAGGTTTTGCTGATGTATGGGGTACTGAGTTTCTAAAACAAGTTTATGGTTTGGAAGGAACCCTTGCTGCAAGTTTACCGTCGGCAATTTTTATGGGGATGTGTTTTGGTGGGCCTGTATTAAGCTTTATTGCCGAAAAAAGTGGATGTTATTTGGGCACTATTATTGGTTCAGGTATTGTTATGGCCCTTAGTTTCTTTGCACTACTAAGTGCCCAAATACCCGCTTCTATGATGAGTATTATGTTTGTCGTTATTGGCATATGTTGTGCTTATCAGATTATTGCCATTTATAAAGCATCAACCTATGTAAACGAAAATGTTGCCGGTTTAACCACAGCCTTAGCAAACATGATTATCATGAGCTTTGGTTATGTGTTTCATACCATTATTGGTTGGGTAATCAATAGGATGGGAGGACCAATGGATTCCCAAGCGTTTACCTATGGCATGATGGTTATCCCGACTTTTCTATGTATTGGTGTGATAGGATTAATCAGTATATCAGTGCATGAACGACTAAAAATGACTCGTGGTTTTTCTACAATAGTTTGTAGAGATCCTTCGTAATAAAAAATAGGCATTGGGTTTTATAAAGCCCAATGCCATTATGTAAGCGTCTTCCACATGGGTAAAAACTTCACGATCAATCCATTCGGCAAAGTATAATCTACCTTGTGTTCTCCCCTATATCCTTGTGCTTGGTAAAATTTGATACCAGGCAAAGTTGACATCAACTCCATGCGCTTGAAACCAGAATCTCTCGCTGCCTTTTCACAGGCATCAATTAAGCACTTTGCAAGACCTTGTCTTGAATAATCAGGATGAACAAAGAATGCTCGTATCTTCGCCGCGTCTTTGTTTGGATCTAAATATCCGCTTTCTCTTGTTTCACAAGCATCACCCCCAAATAAAGTGCGGCGTTTACTCCACCCACCACAAGCAACATAAACAGCGTCTTTTTGGATAACAAAATAGGTTTGATCATGAATTAACTCAGAATCAATACCAAAAACAAATTGGTTCAGTCCATCAATTTCTTCAGGGGTATAATCCTCTAGGCTAAGGGCGCGCGCAGATTCATGAATCAATACGTTCAAGGCATCTATTTCGCTCAGCTGTGCTGGACGTACTTTCCAAAGATTCATTTTATATCCTCCCTCAATAATTTAACTTATACCATTCAGCGTGGAAAACGAATTCTCAATAGCTAGTTGCAATTCCAAATCCTCTTTTTTTGAACCCGGTACTTCATCAGTCAAAGCAGAAAAAATAACTGGACTTGTACGTGCTATATCAGCTTCTTGATTTTGATCATTGGCTTGAAGGGCTATCTGTACACTTGTTAGTCGCTCAGAAAATTCAGTCTCTGGATGATAAAACACTTGCTCCGCAGATAATGTGATCTGGTAAATACCATCTTCCATGGTGTCAAATAAAGCATCTACATATTCTATAGGTGCCTGACCTCCGATGCTTTCCCAAATTACGTCTTCTTGATCTAAATCCTGCTGTTCTTCTGGTTCATCCAACAATGGTAAAGTCTGTAAAGATCCGAGTTGAACTTTAAGTGTTTTTGCCTGCAAGATGGCAAATGTTATTAAGGCATCTCGTAAATCAGGCCGTAATGTATCCGGATATATTTCTTCTAAAAATATACCCTGTGATTGATTTTTTTCATCGAACAAGAGTTTAGCCATACAACGCGCATAAATTTCACCATCGGGTTTTAATATAGCCAACATCATAATATAACCATTGGCAACATAGCCTAATAGACATTGATTAAGGGAGGGATCACCCGTGACATTTTGACAACTTCCTTCAACATCTGTACCAGACATGAAAGTACGCCAATAATGCCCTGTCTTAACAATTTTCCAGCCCGTAAAATCAGAGGCTGTTTTGGGTGGATTCCGATTACCCATCAGTCCATTGATCAGGGCATCGATATCATGCATAAACTGATTGTTATAAGTATATGGAAGCATAGTTACTAATTTTCTTACTTTTTGCAATATTTCTATATGTGCATCATATTTTTCTCTAGGACTTCCAATAACAGGGATAGGTGTTTCCAATAGCCTTAATAATTGAAATTGTATTAGTATGTATTTTTGCCCCAAAGTTAACATATCTATTTTATTTTTAACCGATTGGGTTCCTTCGGTCGTTTGTTTAAGCAGCTCAGCGCGAGCATTCTCAATACTTATTTTACGAGCGCTTCTTTCTTCTTCATGCTGCGTCAACAAATAATGCTGTAAATCTCCGCAATATTGTGGATCAAGGTGTCGATGCTGAATTTTCTTTTTTAGGAAGTTTCTAAAATTGGGGTTAAATTCTCTATAAGCTATGTTGTTATCCCTTATGAATGGCACAAAATCCATTTCCACTTCTTGTTGCCACTGGGTCTCCAACGTAAGATTATTACCAAATACTTTTCCAAGTTGGGGGTTTAATGTTTTGTCATATCGCATTTCATAAAAATCAGCACTATTATGCGACAACACAGTCTGAACAATCCTTTTAAATAATGCCATTAATCGATCCGCATTCTTGTTTCGTAAAGCCAAGATTTTTGAATAATACGTTAACAGAGCTGTTTCATTATGACATTTGGCAAATGTTTCTTCATAAAACTCACGCTGATCCCCTGTTAAACCAAAGAGTCCTTGTAAAACTCTTTTGGCACTTTCATTAAAATCTTCTTTTCCAACCTTAGACAGCTCAGATAACCGTCTGATACTGCCTAATCCTTGAACCATAATAAAATTAGAGACTTTTTGTTTAAACTCTGGCTCGTTATAATAAATAACCACAACGTTCATCAAATGTCTTTGCAGTTTTCGATAGGAACTATTAAAGCGTTTAATTATTTTAGGGATTTCCAATCCGATTGTTTCCAATATTTTATTAAGCACTTCAACAAGTTCCATTTTATCAAGCGATCTTAATCTTGCTTTTGCTCTTTTACCTCCTTCAAAAAAACCGCCAAAAAATCGTTTCACTAACCCTAGCTCTCTTTTTTCTAGTTCAAGTACATAACCCAGACCCATTGCTTCAGCATCTTTATCACTCATCATCTTACAACGGTCTAAGAACGCTAAAACCTCGCTTTTAAGCTTTTCAATTTTTTGTAAGCTTTCTTTTTTGACAGCACGCGCACTCTCAATACTTTTTCTGCAATCTTGAAAATTCATTTTTTCTAATAATACCGGCGAGATATCTTTTATAAAGGAAATAATATTTTCAAAATCAAGATCCACATTACCACTTTCTTTTTCCTTATTCTCACACGCAGTAATAAACCCATCCAATCGTTCTTCAACTTGCTTACGTTCTTTACTTTTAGCGATAATTTTTTGAATAATACCAAATTTTTCAGAAGAGGTAAGCATTTGATCTGCTGAAATAATACAAAGCCCTGCTACCAGGTTTCTATAAAATCGTCCTTGAAACTGGCTATTTGCACATAAGTTTAAAAGACCACTCTCATGTTCCGAACCTACAATAAGTGCAACATGTTGTTTTCTTAGCACTTCATCAGTTTCTTGCAAAACTATCTCACAAAGTGGAATTGCAGGTAATAGCGCGTCAACCGAGCATTGTGATACAAGCGAAAAATAAGTTCTACTCGGTTCCAGGCACACCACATTAAAAAAACTTGCCGTTAAATCATAACGCATTTTTGGGTTAGCAAAATCTAATATTTGTTTCATTACATCATTAAAAGTACTAACGTAATTTCGAGGCTGCTTCGCCTCTTTCACTCTCTTCTTTTGTGTTTGTTCTTCTACTTTTTCACCATTTTCTAGTTCTCTTGCTTGTTCTGTGAGTAGTATGTTGTTTAATTCAGGCATTGTCGCTAATTTAGCGCACGACCACACTAACCAGGCTATCATCCGCAACAATGGAAACATAGAGTCATCATTCTTGTGAGACTCTATTGATCTTAAACAAATACTAACAAACGGTAACTGAGGTAACACTTCTCTACAAGATTTTTCTAAATTAGGAATACAATCTTTTAAAATTCTTTCTACAAAAAAATCTATGTCTTCATCATCAATATTGACATCCTCATCACTATCATTTGCACTTGCTGTTAATTCTTTATTGTCAATGCGTTGCATTGAAGATAAAATTCGATGCACTGGTTGTTCGCCTTGGTATACATCAAAATAATCGATACTATAAAATACAAATGGTTCTATTTGAGACATTTCTAAGAAAAGCGCCACTCTATCTTCCACTGAAATATTTGATTCTCCAGTAAAAACATCAAGTAAGCCTCCCATTGCAGTACTTGGATCAAGTGCAAGTAATTTTCTCATTAGTTCTACTTTATTTTTTGGTTCTAAATTCAAACATTTAATAAAATATATAGCAGAACTTGGCCTACCCTGGTTATCATATAAACGAGATATTAGCTCTTTTATAATCCTATAATGTTCATCATTTGACAAAACATTATCTACGTTTGAAACTATTGCCATTGGACCATCATCCGTATCCATCAAATGATGCGCAAGAATATGTGCTCTTACCAAATCGAATCTGGCCTGACAGCCTCGTTCCAATGTCATTAAGCATTTAGGAAGTTCATCTGTCGTACAATTGAACAAAGCCAAATAGAACCGCTTATTTTGAAAAGAACTAAGACCACTTAATTTTAACAAAAAGTCAACCCCAAACTTTTCCAAATTGTTTTGAGATATATCTACAAACATAATTTTTTTGCTTTGTTTTAGAGTTTCAATATACTTGATTACTCTTTCCTCACCTATAGCATCAAGCGATACCGCACTTAAATTTATTCGTGAAAAAATCTCATTATTTTTTAGAACATTGATAAAACCATCTAGTTCTCCTGGTTCAATATTTCCAAGTCCTTGTGGAAATTTTAAATTTAAATCCCTGTTAAATCCTTTGTTATTGATTGCACGCAACAAAGCAGCCATTCTTGTCGTGGTGCCAGAAAGATCAGACAATGTAAGACCACAGTACTTTGGTAGATCAAGTTTATTAATATACGCTACAAGATAATTTATCTCTTCTTCACTCTGAGCATCAAGTTTAATTTCCAATGTCCCATCAAGCATAGACTGCTTTCTTTTCTTAATTTCATCTTTTAGCAGCATTGCGGTCATGTCGTTTCTTATGCCCGATATATTCAATGCCAGAGACGCAGAAGGCTGTGATCTTTGGAGCTGTAAAAATAAAACTTTTGTTGTTAGCTGTGCTTTAACACGTACAGGCAGTTCCCATGAATTGATATATGTTTCCTCACACCCACTACCCAATTTTTCAAAATTCTTATCCAAAAAACTGCTAAATATCTGGAATATATCTTCTTCTACCAACAGAGTTGTCATTATCTGTTTAGGATTTAAATTATTTTGTTCGAATACCACCCGGGTTTCTAAAAAAACTTTTTGACGCTCTCTATCCCAGGTTTCAATTTCTGTCTTAAAATTTGACTCTGAAGCATCATATAATAAAAATGCTCTATGTTTTTCTCTGTTTTCAAGGACAGCAGCAATTGCTTGCAAGGTGGTTGGCTCTAAACGCCAAAAGTTGTTATTGCCCAACCACAAATCTTTCAACGAAGGTTTTTGTATTAAAGAGAGTAAAAATTTCTCTAGAAATTCAGGTTCTATTTTATCTAACTGGCAATTACACATATTAAGACTTTCAATATTTTTATTATTAAGCAATTCGCCCAGAAGTACCTCTAAAGCCGGTAGCCCCATAGTTCCTAATGAAACATTGTGAGAGAAATGGAGCTGAATGCGTCGTTTAGTTGAGCCCATTATTTGAAATGTTTTTTTGAATATCCGTATGACATCAAAATCTATTGAAAAAACTGAATGAAGACTAAAATTTATAAAACAGTTTTCAGGAAGCTCTGTCATTAGATAATTAATTTTATTTTCAACCTGGCTTTCTGTTTCTTTACACAATAGTCCAGCAATAGATAGGTCTATACGAAAAAGATTATGTCCCACATTAAAATAAGGTTTATTCAAAACTTCTAGCAAAACTCCTAAGGCTTCTATCGTTATTCTTGTTACATCGAAATTAAAGCCCAAAAAGGATATGTTTTTTCTTCGAATAATTTGGACGAACTCCTTCATTTCTGATTCAGAAATAGAATAAGATAAAACGAAGCCCATCGCTATTCCATCAGGGTACTTTTCTATGCTCTCTAGATATTCTTTAAAATTTGACATATTAATTGTATCCTTATGTTAAAAGGCTAATTGTTAGTTTTTTAACTTATTTCTACCATATTACTACTTGTGGCTAGAATCATACAAGAATTTTTTCTATGTTGGAAGTCTAGGTTGAACCGGATATCCTCTCAAACTTGACGAAAACTCCCTGCTCTATATACAGGTCACGATTTTATTGATTTATGAGCAATTCAAACTACAGGTGCAACGTAATTGATAGTTCTTAACTTTTCCAAAACTGATCACTATAAGCTGGTTTAGCATCCACCATCCAAATATGGGTTATTTTATTGTTGCTGGTATAGAATAAAAACGCAGCGAAGTTTTCAAAATCAACACCCTTTTTATTTGCCTTTACATGCACCATAACCATCATTTTATTTGGTTTAATTGAAACCAGTTGTGTGGCAGTAAGGTTCAAATAGCTGGCTTTTGAGTAATCAATAGATTTAAAGCGTTTTATGAATTCATTTGCACCTTCTATTTTATCTACACCACCCGCAGCATTTGTCACGTACATCATAAAAGCATCGTCCAAGACAACGCGCATTTTTTCTGCGTCCAGTTTTTCAAACGCACTGATAAAATTTAAAACCAAGGTTTCTTCAGAAGAGGTTGAAAGACTCATTATTTATTTCCTTTTACATCCATTGGTTAGAAAATCGGGGAACTGTGCCCTGCAAAAACGTTACCACCAACCTACAGTTTACTATCTATCTCAATTTTTGCCATTACATACCGCTAAGGATAATAAATCAATCCAGTAAGAGGTATTATCAAAACAGGAGAGCCTTTTATGATGAGGAACTATATGAGTTCGATAACAAAAAGCAAGTCAAAAGTAAGACCAAAACTAAATCAAACAACCGATGTTTCAACTTTTAAATTATTTTATTGGGACAAAAAAGAATTGGTGAATTTTTGCAAATCGCAGGGACTGCCATATACTGGCGGTAAAATTGAGTTAACACAAAGCATAGAATTCTTTTTAAGAACAGGGAAAATCAAAGAGTCTCCTAAACCGATAAAAAGAATCGGAAAATTAGATAGTGCAAAAACGATAACGAAGACCACTCCCGTCGTTAATTATAAAAACGATGCAAAAACTAAACAGTTTTTTGTGGGTGCTATCGGACCAAACTTTCATTTCAATGCTTTTTTAAGACAGTTTGCAAAAACCCCTAACATGGATCGCAGTTTAACTTATAATGATCTAGTAGCGGGTTGGCACAAATTTGAAGTTGCTAAAAAGACTCTCGACCAGAAATTACCGATAGAGAAACAATTTCAATTTAATCAATTTCAAAGAGATTTTTACTCATCAAATAAGGGTAAAACACGTGCACAAATGCTTGCCGCTTGGAAACTTGTTCGTTCTGTGCCCGGTAACGCTACATATACACACTATTTGGAATTAATTAAAAGTAAAAACTAGAATAAAAACCGCTCATTCTAATAAACAACCAAAGCAAACTTATGATATTACGGCTTTTTTTCTGAAATGACACAGATGCATTCTATACCGGCAATCAAATTCTGGGACAATAAGAAATCCACACCAGCGCCGGAAAGTTAACATCTCCCATCCGTAGCATTTGTTACATACATATCTCATTTTTTGGGAATTTAACTTGCTTTTAAAGGGTGTGCTAACATGTGTGTATTTAATGGATAGCAAATGAAAACGATTCGCACGGAAATCCTTATTGAGGCGCCTGCTTCCAAGGTGTGGGAAACCTTGATCGATTTTGAAACCTTTCAAGAATGGAATCCTTTTATCCAAAGCATTCAAGGTGCTATTAAGGTAGGAGAGAAACTGCACGTCTCTATTCAGATCCCAGGTGCTTCATCTATGAAGTTCACCCCGGTCATTCAAAAGATTTCCCCCAATAACACCTTGATTTGGAAAGGAAAGTTCTTGATTCCGGGACTTTTTGATGGCGAACACTGCTTTATTCTCGAGCCCTTGAAAAATGGAACCCGATTTATCCACGAAGAGTCATTTTCGGGGCTACTCATTCCTTGTTTTCCAAAATCTTTTTTCAAAAAAACCAAGTGTGGGTTTGAAGCCATGAATTCGGCCTTAAAAAGACGAGTTGAAAAAACATAAATAATGAGCAAACTGAATGTAACCGTAATAGTAATAAAAAATATTAAAAAAAACCTTGACCCTATAGTTGCTATATACCTTATCTTCAAGATGAGGAGATAAAACGATGACTCAATGGTTTGTAAAAGACTTAAGTAAATTAACCGGTGTATCGGTGCAAACACTGCATCATTATGACCGTATTGGTTTATTAAAGCCCTCTGTACGACTACCTAATGGTTATCGCGTTTACTCCGAAAAGAATTTATTGCAACTACAACAGATTATTGCTTTAAAGTTTTTTGGCTTTGAGCTTTCAAAAATTAAGGCATTACTGACAGGTAATGCCGGGGCGCTTGAACATTTTTCAGTTCAAGCTCAGTTGTTGGAACAAAAAGCCAATACCTTGCTGGAAGCAAGCAAAACGCTAAAAGGCATTATTGCTGGTGTCAGAGACGATAAATCCATTCCTTGGGAAACCATTATTAACTTAATTGAGGTATATCGTATGACACAGCAACTGGAACATTCTTGGGTTAAAGAAATCTTTACACCCGATGAATTAAAACAATATGCAGACTTTGAGACTGAGTTGAAAACCAATTCAACACCAGAGCAGAAATCAGCTTTTGAAAAAAATTGGGCTAATTTTGTGAAAGAAATTAGCAATAATCTTGGACGTGATCCAAAATCTGAAAAGGGCATTGCACTTGCTAAAAAGTGCATGTTGCTTATTAATGGATTATACGGCAAGAAATATGCGCACTTGCGCACCAAAAAATTTGAAAGGGGCTTTGGTGAAGGAAAAGGTCTTGCAGAAGTTGGTTTAACGCCGGAAAGTGTATCTTGGCTAGAAAAAGCCATGGACGCTTACTGGCGGAAACGTCTTTATGACATTCTTAACCAAGTGGGGAAAACGCCCTCTGATACAATCTTAAAGCTTTGGACCGAAGCGCTTGATGAGATGTACGGAGAAGAGGAAGGACGAAAAAAAGCCATTTTTGATGCCGGACTAAAAGACGAAAAGGTCAGCAGTGAAGCAAAGAAATGGTTACAACGTTTATCACCTAGATAACAGTCGCTAAATTTAACATGGAGAACAGCGGGTTTGGTGGAAACACCTACCCGCTTTTGTGAAAAATCAAAAGTTTCTTGAGATTACGGATGTCCGTCAGTTTTTGCTCCTTTAACATTACACTGAACCAACAGGGCCGCAGATAATATGATAAACATACCGAAAATTTGATGTCCTGATAATGTTTCTGCAAGAGCCAACACGCCGATCAGAACCGTTGAGACAGGTTCTAAAACAGAAACTAAAGCGGCTTTGGTAATATTTACTTTTTTAAGGCCATAAAATAATAACCATAAAGGCAAGACGGTACCGATAAAGGCAAACCCTATGCATTGGAACCATATCAGAGGTGTTTGTGGAATATGAAAGTTGTGGTCGTATAAACAGATCATCGAAAAGAAAAAGGCATTGCCAAGACACACCATTAAACTTGCCAATAATGAAGGAATACCTTGTCCAATCTTTTGACTGGTATAAAAATAGATCCCATAAAATAAAGCAGATCCAAATCCTAATAGAATACCAATAGTATTAAACTCTATATTATCGCTGATAGATAATAAAATAATACCTGGAATAATTAAAACCAAGGTTAGTATTTCGGTTAGCGATAATCTTCGTTTATCAATTGCCCAATTCATAAGTGCAACCAAAAGGGGGAAAAGATAAAAAATAACCATTGCAATGCCACTCCCAATATGAGGAATAGCTAAGAAAAAGCAATACGTAGAAAGACTGTAAAACGCGCAGCCTAACAGAAAACAAATGGCTAAGGCCTTAACAGAAATATTTGCATGTCTCGGCAATCGAATAAATGGTAAAATAAAAATTGCTGCTAGAACAAATCGCCAAAAAAGCATTTGTGATCCGGAGAATCCAGCTTCAAACAACTTTGTACCAAAATAGCCAATTGTACCGAATGTAACCCCAGACAAAGCAACACTCAAAATAGGCAAGATAGAATTCATGGAATAAACACCTGTTTTTAAATGATTTCAAAAAAAGACATTTTAACTTATTTTCTCTCTATTTACCAGAAAAAGTTAGTCAACTCTACGCCAACTATATGTGTCGCTCTAGATCACTCGAATAAATTTTGTTTTTAAAAAGTGTCTCAAACCCCAATTTTTGATAGATTGAAAAACCTGCGTCTGATGCTTCTAGAAAGCAATGAATGACACCCAACTTTTTAGCTTCCGATAATGCAAAAGTCATAAGCCGTGTTGCATACCCTTTGCCTTGAAGTTCCGGTAGAGTGCCTACATCATCGATTCTTGCATTCGTGTTGTGAAGTGAAAGCGTGATCGAAGCAATTGGTTTATCGCTCTGATACAGACTGAAATGTAAAATTTGACATTTTTTACTTTGAGCAAGCTTGTGAGTTTCTGCATATTTTCTACAGGTTGCGAGATTGGCGTCTGGATAGGCTATCAAAGGGGCCATCCACTCATTTAATTCACTATCATTAGCAGAAATAAAAGTTTCATCATCAAAGCTGGTGGCATTATTAACGACCAGCCCTTCTAGGTTATGGACCATGGAAATGCTTTTCGCTGTTTCTGAATAACCTAGCGTTTTAAAAATATTGTCTATTTCAGATGTGCAGAATTCTTCCGGAATAATAACCACAAACCCAAAACTAAATTGATGAAAAAACTGCTTGCTTTGATGCAAAATCTTGTCAACCAAGTCTGTATGCTTTTTAATGTAAACAATATTCAAATCCGCAACCGGAACACCCGTCATATAAGCTGTAGCAACACCGTCTAAATTTAGGGTTTTTAAAGAGATGGCTGTAAAAAAATAATCTTCGGCTTGCCGATATAAATCTACTAATTGAAGGCGCATATCTCTCCCCTCACATTTATTTCCGTGCTGCAAAGTTATAAAAAAATTCTAAGACGTTGCCCTATATTGAAAAACATTTTGAAGAATAAACTGTCTTTCTTCGGGTGTTTGAGCTTGCTGTAACTTTTCAACATTGAAAACCGATAAGGGACGGTTATAAGCATATTATATTTGTCCCTTAATAGCAATTTATTTTACTTAAGGGACGGATATAAAACATTTATATCCGTCCCTTAAAGGGTAAATTCTAGCTAGGAGTGCGGCAAAGCCGCATTGAGATTGGTACCAATATAGTATTAACATTTGAGATAAGTTTATATTGCTAATATAAACTTTATGGTATATATTCATATTAGCGATATAAACTTACAGGAAAACTGTATGGAAAAGCAGTCATTAATACAGGTTATTCTTGATCAGAAAAGGCTACCCTTGCCTCAGCCCCTGATTGAGCGTTGGCAATATGATCAAATATTACCATTCATAAATAATAAACAGGTGATTGTTATCAGTGGTATTAGAAGATGTGGAAAATCAACTCTGTTACATACTATACGTAACAAAGCTAAAGAAGGTGATTATTATATTAATTTTGACGATGATCGATTGGTGCCCTTTGAATTAAAAGATTTTGATATGTTATTAGAAGTTTTTATTGAACTCTTTGGAATACAAAATACTTTTTATTTTGATGAAATACAAAATATTATTGGCTGGGAACGTTTTGTTCGGCGATTACATAATTCTCAAAAGAAGGTGCTTGTGACAGGATCAAACGCTAAGCTATTAAGCGCTGAATTGGGGACTCACTTAACAGGCAGACATATCACTGTTAACCTGTTTCCCTATTCTTTTAATGAATACATACAATGTAGGGACCCAGCTTTACTAGACATTATACACTTTGATTCAACAGAAATTGCGCTCATTAAAAAATATTTCTCTGAATTTAAACGCCTCGGAGGATTGCCGGAATATCTGGAAAGTGAACAAAAACAGTATTTGCATCAATTATATGAAAATATTCTATATAAGGATATCATTGTACGCAATAAAATCACCATGGAAAAACCTTTGAAAGAATTAGTGTATTATTTGGCCAGCAATAACTGCAAAGAGTTCACTTATAATTCCCTACGTAAATTGGTGGGCTTGGCTAGCGCAAATACTGTTTCGGATTATTGCCATCATTTAGAAAATAGTTTTTTATGTTTTGCAATTAATCGTTTTTCCTATTCACTAAAAGAACAAATTCATAATTCAAAAAAGATTTATTTTATTGATCAAGCATTAGTAGAAACTGTGGGTTTTAAATTTTCTGAAGATTATGGTAGAATTTTAGAGAATATTGTTTTTTTAGAATTAAAACGTCAAAATAAAGAAATATATTTTCATAAAATCACAAAAGAATGTGACTTCTTAATCCGTGAAGGTTACAATATTTCAAGTGTAATACAGGTCTCCTCAAGCTTAAGAAATAAGGAAACAAGAGAGAGAGAAATAAATGGTTTGTTAGAAGCCATGGATACTTATAATTTGGAACACGGTCTTATTATCACCGAAGATGAAAAAGAGAAAATAACAGAAAATTATAAATCTAAGGAATTTAAAATCGAAGTTATACCCTGCTGGCAATGGTTATTAAATAGCAAAAGTATTAAATAGACCGGTAATCCCCCCGTATAATTAGCCCATTCAAAAGTAGAGTTTTTATGGCAACATAGATGCTAAAAAATCTGCTAAGAAGCCTGTTAAGCAATCATTTACTTATGAAAGAGGTCCAGTGCGCTCCATTATTTTATCCATTTGAGACGAGCGCCATTCACGAAAAAGGCTTTCACGTCGACGAGTATAGCGTTCATTGAGAACTGTTAGTGATATTATGCCATCAGTGCGAAAATGACGGTAATCTTGCTGCTTCTCGCACCACCCAACAAGAATGCGACCATCGGTAAAGTAGCCTATTGCAAAAGGCCATATAATACTCTGACTTTGTCGACCACTTTTGGACAGATAAGTAATTTCTATTTTTTGTTCATGTCTAATCGCATCTCGCAGTGTTGTCAAATCTTCATTTTCAAGATTGCTTGATGGTGGCCCAACGCGCAATGGGACTACACCCATACCATTTCGTATATTAGATGGCAGAACCTCTTTGATTTTACTTAAAGCATCAGAAGCTGCTTTGGCTAATGGACGGTCGGCAAATGTGGATACCCACAGAATTCCAAGCATCAGTGCTTCCATCTCTGTTTGTGAAAACATTAACGGTGGTAAAAAATAGCCTGGCCGAAGGATATAGCCAACCCCAGGTTCTCCTTCGATATCAGCGCCTTGCAATTGTAACGTCACTATGTCTCGATAAAGGGTACGAATACTGATGTTTAATTCATCCGCAAGATTTTGTCCGCTGACTGGCTTTTTTCGGCCTCTTAGGGCCTGGAGCAACGTTAAGAGTCGTTCTGTTCTATTCATCATTACATAATACTGCCATTTTTTGGCAGTGTCATGTAGTATATTATTAACGATGATATCCCTATATGGAAGGAGAATATGCCCTTGTTAAACCCAAATCTTGTGCTCTTTTATGTAGAAAATCCGATAGAAAGCGCGTCTTTTTATGAGAAAATTTTTGAACAACAACCTGTAGCTGTTTTTCCAACCTATGTTGCATTTACGTTTGCTAATGGTTTCACATTTAGTCTCTGGTCTACACAGGCGAAAAATTTTGTTTCGGCTGGATCCGGTAATCGATCAGAATTAGCTTTTATGGTTTCAGATGAAAATGAAGTACGGCGTGTTCGTGATCAATGGGGAAAATTGGGCGTTGCTATAGAGCAAGATCTACATGAGGCAGTATTTGGATTGACTTTCGTCGCCCTAGATCCCGATGGACATCGTATTCGCGTTTGTATTCCAGACAAGTAGAACATTTGTCATTATATTTGTAAGCATGTTATCATGTAGTATACTGTTTTTTCAGGTCAAATGCTTATGACGATCTCGAAAAGAAAACTTCTATTTTTCGTCTTACAACTGGCAACTATTGCTTTTGTGGCCACTGATATTTACACGCCCTCTTTGCCTGCCATGCAAGCATATTTTAAGACCACACCAGAACTTACCCAGTTCACTATTTCCATTTATTTGTTAACCTTAAGTATTTCGCAAATTTTTTATGGGATTTTATCGGATAGATTTGGCCGAAGACCGATTATTTTAACAGGATTGCTAATTAGTTGCATTGGCAGTGCCCTGTGTGTTTTTGCGCCATCCATACATTTTCTGTTGTTTGCTCGATTAATCCAAGGCATAGGACTGGGTTTTTCTGTTTCAGTCGGTCGTTCCATTGTACCAGATGTCTATTCTGATAAAGAACTTGTCAAAATGGCTTCTTATGTGGCTATGGCAATTCCGTTGGTGTTAATGGTAGCACCTGTCTTAGGAGGATACATACAAGAATATTTTGACTGGCGTGCCAATTTTATTTTTTTATTAGCCTATTTATGCATATTAACGATTTTAGTTTATTTTTATTTTCCAGAAACTAACAAGCATGCGGGTCAACATTTACTGCATCCTAAAACAATTTTTAATCATTATAAGACTTTATTAACATCACCCTTATTTTTAGGTTATACCTTTTGTTTTTCTGCTGCTATCGCGGGTGTTATTGCTTACGTTACCGCAAGCCCTTTCTTGCTACAAACACTGGCCGGCCTTACGCCCGTGGAATATGGTTGGACAGTCGTTGCTGTTACTGGCATGGGGGTTTTAGGTGGTTATTTAAATACTCAATTGATTAATCGCTTCAGTATATTTCAACTCATTAACCTGAGCGGTATCGGAATGCTAGCAAGTGGTGTTTGTTTTGTTCTTTATGGGTTGCGTTACCCAACCACGGTCTATTCTGTTCTGTTGCCTATGATGTTTTACATGACACTTGCAAGATTGAGCACGACTAATGCTTACTTAGAAGGCTCCAAACCGTTTCGTCACATCATGGGAACTGCCAGTACTATTTTTGGTGGGGTACAATTACTGTTAGGTAGTGTGGTTAGTATGGTGATTGCCATTTTACCGGAAACGAATCAAGTCTCATTTGGTTTTGTATTAGTGGGTTTATCTTTATTTTCGCTGTTATCTGTCCAATTAACAAAAAGGAAATAATCTATGACTACTATTAACAAACAACATAATTATTCTGTGATAATAGATTGGACCGGTTCTAAACAAGGTACAACACAATCTTATACCTCATACTCTAGAGATTTCACGGTCCATTGTGAGGGTAAGGAAGATTTCCAGGGTTCTTCCGATCCTGCTTTTAGAGGTGACCCTAAGCTTTATAATCCTGAAGAAATGTTGGTTGCATCAATAGCTTCTTGCCATATGTTATGGTATCTACATTTATGCGCAGTTAATCATATTCATGTTTTATCCTATAAAGATGCTGGAAAGGGAATCATGGTTGAGGATAAAAATAATTGGGCAGTTTATAGAAGTAACGCTACAGCCAGATGTTATTATAAAAGAAGGACATGACCAAATACTCGCACTTCAGCTTCATGAGGAAGCACACAAACAATGTTTCATTGCTAATTCAGTAAATTTTCCTGTTAAATTACTGCCAACTATTTCAAAATAGCATGAAACACAATATGATATAAGGAGCGCTTAACCACCTAATCTAGAGGTAGCTATGTTATCTAAAAAGCTTACGGAACACCGTTTAGAAGTTACTATTTTAAGTGTTATCACGCTTATGTATATTGCATTATGCGCAGAAGCAGATATGTATGTACCCGCCTTTCCTGAAATGGTTAAATTTTTCTCTACCACGGAAGGCAAAATTCAACTTATTTTAAGTCTTAACTTTGCAGGTCTCTGTCTCGCAAGTCTTGTCTGCGGTCCTCTTTCTGATGCCTTTGGACGTAAAAAAGTATTACTCACAGGATTATTACTGTTTTTTATCAGTAGTCTTGGATGCACGCTTGCAGAAGACTTTGCAACGATGTTGTTTTGGCGTTTCATTCAAGGCATGTCTGCTTCTGTACCCATGGTAATAGGATGCGCTATTTTTCTAGACAAATACGCCCTAGAAAAAGCGAGTCAACTCGTCGGTATACTAAACAGCGTTATTACAGCCGCCATGGCGGGTGCTCCTATACTGGGCACATGGATAAGCAGCTCTTTTCACTGGCGAGGTAATTTTATCTTAATTACTATTTTAGTTGGATTGTGTTTGATCGGTTCAATTTTATTTATTGACGAGTCACTTCCCATACAAAATAGAAAAAAATTCCAAGCGCTTTCTATTGCAAAAGATTACTGTACCTTAATATGCAATTTTAAATTTGTAGGGTATAACGTGATTGCACTTTTGCCCTTTATTGTCATAGTCGTCTATATTTCCAATTTATCCCTTATTTTAGTCAATCACATGGGGGTCTCTTTAACGGATTTAGGGTATTATCAAGCTTCTACTATGGGTACTTTTGTTATTTTCTCGTACTTAAGCAGCAGGTTAATTGCTCAAAAAGGTTTAGACTTCACCAAAAATTTGGGGGGACTGATCACAACATTTGGCGGTGCATTATTATTTCTAACAGCCATGATCAACCCCAACTCAATACCGCTTATCTGCATTTCAATGGCATTGGTTGCTGCGGGCGGCTCTCTCATGGTTGGCATATTTGGCATGAAGGCTTTAGAAATATTTCCAGAAATGAAGGGAACCTCATCTGCGATGTCTACTGCCATTAGACAATTGCTGGCCTCTGGATTAGTCTTGGTTTCTGAATTTGCATTCAATGGCACTATTGTGCCTGTTGCAACCATTATATTTGGTTATGTTTGTGTAGCCCTTATCTGGTATGCATTAATACAACGAAACGAAGCAGTGCTCAGATATAATTATCAATGAAAAACATAATTCCTAACAAAGTTGCACTCATCTCGCCTTCTGCTTCAGCTAATGAGAAAGCTGTAAATATTTTAATGACACTTCTCGAACAAGCGGGTTTAAAGCCCGTTTATTATCAGGATATGAATGATCCCCAAAGTGCTCCTTATGCCAATCAATACCCGCAGATGCCTTATGCCAGCGCCGATATAAAACGATTAAAAGGTTTTCAAGATGCTTTAAATAGCGACTCAAAAGCCATTTGGATGCTTCACGGAGGACAAGGTTGCGAAAAAATCATTGCAGCATTGGAAAGAGGCGATATTACGATACCCAAAGATAAAAAAATAATAATCGGATTCAGTGATGTATCCAATTTGCATTTATACTTTCTCGATAAAGGATGGCCTTGCTTACATGGTCCTGTTGGATCAATTTCAAAAGAAACCTATCCTATTACAAATTTGCCTATCAACATGGAAGCAAGTTTAACGAAAGTAATCGATATTCTAATAGGAAAAACCAAAACACTGTCTTACACGCTTGTTCCCGTTAATCATGCGGCAAGAGAATCAAATCTTATTCAAGATACAATGGTAGTGGGCGGCGCTCTTAATATTCTTATTACGCACATTGGCACTCCAACAGCATTGCAGGGTAACAATAAAATTGTTTTTATTGAAGACGCACCAGCGCGACCCGAACGTGTTGAAGCCATGTTTATGGGTTTCGTACGCTCTGGCACTTTTAATGGAGCAAAAGCCCTTATTTTAGGCAGTTTTAGCGATCCCGATCTCAACAAAGAACGCTTTAAGACAGTTAAACCCATTTTATTAAAAAGACTTGCAGCCTTACTAGCAGAAAATGGCCTTCATATCCCTGTTTATCATGCCGATAATTTTGGACATGGTGATTTAAACGATCCATTACCGCTTGGCACAAAAGCGAATATTGCGCCAGGCAATCCTTTTCTATTATCGGTGGATGTTAATTCAAATGGATATTGACAGTATAAAGAAATTAAATGAATTCTTAGCACTTTCAGCGGATAAACTTGCTGCACTAACCAGAATTAGGTTATCGAACGAAACATGCATCAGGGGGAGACGCTGGCTGCATACTATAGAAGCCCAACAATTTAGAAACTTGGCCAAACAACTCTCTCACTGTAAAGCACTACAAACTTTCGAATTAGTAGGGCTTAATTTATCGCTATTAAGTGATGACTCATATCTAGCATTATGTAAAACCATTGCACAATACCAGACATTGACCTTAATAAATTTTTGTTCTACTTGGATCCAAGAGCTACCGCTCCCTCGCTTACTAATGTTATGTAACATTCTACCTCAATTAAAAATGTTACAATCAATAGCTTTATTTAATAACGAACTCAACCAGTTTTCTATTAACCAATTTGAGTTGCTAGGAAACACGCTTACCCAATGTCCATTATTGCAGTTCCTTGATTTAGGTTGCAACTACTTAGGCAGGCTAGATTCTGCTCGATTTCAAGCGTTTTGTAACATGTTATTAAAATGCAAAACAACGTTGAAGTCTATTACTCTATTCAGCAACTGTTTAAGCAACTTAAACACCGGGAATTTTCAGACATTATGCTCAACGCTACAGCAACTCGATATGCTAACCGAGATACGTATTAATAAAACTGAAGTTACAGCTGAGCAACTACAAACACTGAACGATATTTTAGAAACACATCGTAACCCCAATCCAGTTACGCTTACGTTTGCATATCAGGTTAAGGATAAATCCGATGCGCCTATTGCCGAATCCCAATTAGTAAAACTTCATCCTCAAACTCTCTAATCTTTTTTACCGCATGTTCTTTCATCGCTTCAATGTGTCCTTTGGCGGCATTAAACAAAGGTAAAAACACAGGTTGTGCCTTTTGTGTCTCCGTTTTCTCTGTCTCTGTAATTTCTACTAAATTTTCACCCTTATTTAAAATATTTACTGCACGACATAATGCACTTGGGATAGCGGGATAAAAGGCTGTATTAGTCAAAATTTGTTTTACTTCATTGCCCAGTATTCCTGCAAATTCAGGATCCAACGCATTTAAAGCAGTAACCTGTTTTAACAATAATGCACTTATAGTTGCCGCTTCACAGTGCGGTGTATACAGAGGATTTGGTATTTTTTGAGGTATGGAGGTACCATTTATAGCGCCACACGCATAGACTACGCTGTTCTCACAAATAAACAGTGTAGAGAAATCATTACACACGCTTTGAATAACACGTCTTCCTTCAAAATACGTATCGTTAATGCGAACAGGTATTAGGCTCCGAATATTTTCCTGCGCCAACTGCCCCCTGCTATTACCTCCGCAGGAATAGACACTACCATCATCACAAACAAAAATAGAGTGTTTGGAACCCGCAGCACCCTGAATAACCTTTCTACCCGCAAAATGCACATTATCAATACGAACAGGCATAAACCGATCTAGTACATCGTTATGCCCCAATTGTCCATCGGGATTCTCCCCAAGGGTAAATACGCTACCATCAGCACATATAAAAATACAGTGTCCAAAACCAACAACACATTGAACAATCTCTTTATTCTCAAAAACAGCCTTATCAACTTGTGTTGGGATTGCAGCATTCAGACCACCCAACCTAAAAATGCTATTATCATCACACAAAAAAAATGATAATATCGGACCAGGCCAACTCTGAATAACTTTTTTGCCTAGAAAATGTTCACTATCAATGCGAGTAGGAATATTTGTGGAAATGAAATTATTAAGCCCTAGTTGACGACATTGATTGCTGCCATATGCATAAACTGTACCATCCTGACACAGATAAAAGGTTAAATCATGATTTGTTCTAATTTGAATTATCCGTTTGTCTTTGAATATTGAATTGGCGGTGCCTAACTTATAGGGTTCTTCAATGCTCGGGCCGGTACCATCGCTCCCACATACAAACATATTGCCTTTCGAGCCCAGAAATAAGGTTAGGCAAAAACTTGCCGCACTCTGAATAACCTGTTCTTGTTCAAAACTAACCTCACTGACACGGGTTGGTAGGGACCTAGATACTGTATCGCCAAGTCCTAACTGTCCTAAAGCATTGTCTCCAAAGGTAAACACACTGCCGTCTTTAAAAACAAAAACAACATAAGAATAATCAGCTTGGTTATTCTCTTCTTGGTTATTCTCTCCCAAATAACCTCCAATGGCACAATCAACAATTGTGTAATCTGGTAGAGAATGCACATGCTTATTAATCAACCGAAGCCACTCTTGATTTACCTGACGCAGGTTCAGTAAACTTTTTAAATCTAGATATTGCAATATAATGGTTGGTAGACCTGAAATTATTTGTACGGTATTATTTTGTCTAAACATGGAATTTTTTCAACCTCATTTGGAATAAAAGTAGATTATGTCAACAAACAGACTATACGTCAAGCTCAAAGGCTCAACTCATGTTTATTGGCGTAATTACACGTTCTACTTATGCTTCAAATATAAAAAAAGTTTATGCGTGGGTTTTTTAAACAATCGCAGGATCAAAATAAATCAACGATTGGTTTTCTTGCCAAGGCTCAACAAGTTCCATGGCATATAGTTCAATGTCTACACTCTTTGTTAAAAATCCTTCTAAAGCTAAGTTAAGTGGATCGCGTACATCCAGCATGGTACTAAAAAAAAGATATTTTCGATTTTTGTTTTCATTATAAACTGTCGCATAAAGCGCTTGTAGATCATGGGGAGTTTCAGCCGCTATTTGTGTTGCATAAAAATAAGGCATTGTTTGTCCTGATTCTGGCATTCTAGCTAGTCCTAATAAAGAAGCCAATGGGTTATACCATAGCTTCATTCGACGCATATGCTCTGCATAATTCAAAACGATCATTTGTTTAAATGTTTGCTGATCCCATGTGGCTAACATTCCTACTAATTTTTCATTTCTGTAGGCTAAATAATAATGGCTAATTTCTAAACCCGGTGCATTTTCTATAAATTTTTTAAGACTTTCCACTGTCCAATAAGGTGCAAACTCTCTACTTGCTTGTATTCGATTCCAAAATGCTACCATATCTGGTAAATCAACATAAGTCGCACGTCTCACTTCAATATCTTTTGGAAGCTTTTTACTAAATAAATACTGAACGGTATAATTCCGTAAAGTGCCTATATATCTATAAGCAGGTGTGATCCCTGCTCTTCCTTGCACTATACTTCGCATTGCGCGATTACCTTGCATAACAGTTGTAAATGCCAAATCACAACCACAATCATTCACTGCCCAATTATGTAACTGTGAATATATACGTTTAACTAAATGTCCACTCCGTTGTTTGGGATGAACTTTAAGATCACAAGCGTACATCACTTGCCGAACCTTGCCATGAACAAAAACTTGAGGAAAAGTAGCGATTGTCGCTACCGCTGCAAGCCCCCCCTCTTGTGCATCTACAACACAAACATGCCCTCCAGCTCCCTGTAAACGACTTAGCACAAAATAATCTGGACTACGATCAAAATACAAAGTGACTGCACCCGACATGGGGCAAGCACGTGCAAGCTCTAATAAAGCTTGATTATCATCAGTTGTCGCCCATCGAGGCTTATTCATACATATTCCTTGCAATTAGAAAACCATTCGGTCCACCCAAATGCTTTATGCAAAATCGAAGGCTTTACATCACCTGCTTTTTGCCCAAGCGCAATACATCGCATTAAATATTTTTCCGACGCACCACTTGTTAATAGCTGACACTTCAAAGGTCCCAGTTGACCAAGATTTCTTGCGTATGCATAATGATAATTATCTTTAAGTTTCGTCTCTACGCTATTCGTGAAATCTTCTATTTTTTTAGTATTTAATGCAGAAGCTTCCAGATAAAGATAATAACAAGGTGGCGATCCTAACTCAGGCGCTATCATGGCAAATTGTGGTGAAAAATTTTTTTCTTTTATCAATTCTGCCAAAACGCTTGCAACATGTAACTCGTTAAGTTTTTCACCAACAATATCGCTTATTTTTTCCGATTTTCCAACAAATTCTATCAGTGGAGTCTCTGCTAAAAACCCAACCACTTCTACCATATCATGCAGCGTATAACGATAAAAACCACCACCCGTAGTAAGAAGGACTGAATAACGCTTACCCATTTCTAACTCATGGATCCCCAAAATTTCAGAACTCTCACAGGCATCTTCAGGAATAAATTCAAAGTAATGAGAATTTAAAGCCGGCACCGAACCCGGATGACCTAACAATGGAATTGAAACAACACCTTCTGTCGCAAGCAGTCCTTTACCTTGAATTTCAACGCCTGGAAATCTTTTTTGTAATTCTGGTAAAAAATATTTTGAACAACCACTTGTCCAACAGCTAATTAACTGTAGGTTTGGCCATAAATCTGTACCAACAATAAATTGATTAGTTTGTAGCATATATTGCAATCGCTCCGCGAGTTTACGCACAGGCTGTAAATCACCGGAGAACTGTTTCTGTAGATATAAAGGCAGAGGTTCTGGTGGCGTCAAAGTCCCTTTTTTTAAATCATAGATCAAACGTTCACCCTGGATCTCTACTTCTTTCATTAATAGCGTCAAGAAAGATGGATTCCAAATAGATATAAAACCTAATAGATTAGCTTGATTCAACAACAGCCTTAATGTCACATACCGCCATGTACTCATATCGGGGATTTGTTTAACCAAACCTGGAACTAAAACAAGTTGTTGTAAAACCCACCGTTCTATAGGATCAAAATATTCAGTATCATCTTCAAACCCAACCCGTATCCCTCCAATCGTTATTTCACACTGTTGAGAAACAGGAGATACAGACCAGTAAACACCCAATCTACGTAAAGCCGAACGTGAAACCAATAAATCATTAAGCCATGCCGATGTTGCAAATTGAAATTCCCTTCGTAAGCTTTGAGTATAAGGCACATATTTAGAAGCCGCTGTTGTACCACTTGACTTTTCAAACATAAGAACTGGCTCAGAAGTTAATACTGCAGATTCACCACTCTTAATTCGTTCAATCCAAGGAAACAAGGTATCATAATCTACAATGGGCACAGCATTTTGATAATCTGTTCCGGATTTAATAGAAGCAAAAGAATACTTTTTCCCATAAATAGAATGGCTATTTGCAGTTAAGATTCTATTTAAGACCTGCGCTTGATTTTGTTTTGGTGTTGTTATTGCTACCAGTAATTCACGCGCATTCTGTCGACTTGAATATTGTAGTAAAGCATTTGCTATTCGAATCTTATAGTATGACATGGTTGATCCTGTTAATCGACCCGCTCCGATAATTTAATTAAAGGACTTTGCTCAGAAATACGTTTAAAAATCTGATCATAATCATTTGATAACGTTTTAAATACAATATCCCAAATCCTCGAATAAGCACCATAATTACACTTTAATCTCGCATGGTGCATTGCATGCATAACGTTAGTAGACAGAATATTAAAAGGAAATATTTTTATTATTTTATAAGATGAATGCTCTCGATTTGAATGTCCTATTTGAGCAATATACTCTATATGTAAAAATGCTAACATATAGCCTAATATTCCACTATAAATGTCTTGACTCGTAATATTGTCCACACTGTTATATAACATAAAATTAAATAACCCCAAGAAAATGCTTGGAATAAGATATTCAAGCAAGCTCATTCTATAATGCGTAAAAACAGAAGTGACTAACGATTGATGATGATAAAAATGAATATGTCTATATAAGAATTTCGATTTATGCATTAATCTATGGGACCAGTAAAATGATAAATCGGTACCAAAATAATTAGCAAAATAAACACATAAAAATATAGGCAAATCGACGGTCCGATTATCAATATTGTCTATATTTAGCACTCTCAAATTTATATAAAAAATCAAAAAACAGAGTAACATTTTTATGAGTATACATTTAAATACTGTTAGCATCTTTTCATACTTCGGTGGCAAGTCATAAATAATAAGCTCATTTCTAAGAAATAAATAATCTATTATAAATACAAGAGCCGAAGAAATAGGAAATAAAAAAGCCATCCATATCGGTATCCATTCAACCATAGTAATAACTCTCATTTTATGAATCAAAGTTATTACCAATATGGGTGGGAGAAAGAAAAGAAAAAGTGATTTTAAATATAACAAAATAGTGTTTTCAAATATTCTTTGTTTTCTAGAAAGCATCTTAACAGTAACACTCATTATATTAGTTAAATCCTTAAATAAATTTGGTAATTAGGCTTCCTTCAGTAATGATAATGCTCTTTTTTAGACCAAGAATCTAGTCTTACCATTAAAGATAAAAGTTATTTAAAAAACAAATAAAATACGTTGATTACGCTTTGTGTAAACAGAGTTTATATGGTTTAATGGTGCTTGTCTTTAAATATAAACATACTGGTTTAAACAGTTAGATTTAATAAAGTGTAAGGAAGCATTGATGAACCAACAGAGTGAACCAAAAGGCGCGATAGACATAGATAAATTAGTATCGCCACACACAAAAGTACGCTACGGTAATCAAAACCTCGCCTTAATCATTGTACAAATAATCGTATGGGCTTTAACCTTATATGCCATTGAAGCGGCTTCCTTGTGGCCCATTAAAATTACTCTGGTAATATTCTTCTGTGTTTTTATGCAGGGTATATTTTCAATGATGCATGAATTTTTTCATGCTAATGCGCACCCAAACCCAAAAATTAATTATCTGATAGGTTTGCTCGGTTCTTTAGTTTTTGGAACAGCCCCCACTTTTCATCGTGTTAATCATTGGGGTCATCATATGCGTAATCGCACACCTTCAGAACAAGGTGAATTTATACAAGAAGGCGAATCTCCTTTAGGAAAAATCTGTATTTATTATGTAGCAATATTCGGTGGATTGTGGTTAAGCAGCCTTGTTATACCACTTGCTTCAATTCTTTTACCTTATTCCGCTATTACAGGCCTGTCTCGCTCTAAAAAATTTAATACCTATGCTGCCGCCTTTGACCAAATTAAACCTTCAGACTGGAACAGAATGCGTAAAGAGTCGTTGTTATTAATTCTCTGTTGGACGATATTAACCAAATTAGGATTTTTTAGTCTCCAAACAATTGTCATCTGCTACGTTGCTTTTGCTTTTTCATGGTCCTCTTTACAGTGGGTTTATCATTTGCGTACGCCATTACATATTGTCGAAGGTGCTTATAATTTAAGACTACCTACCCCTATACGTTGGTTTTTCTTAAACTTTAATTGTAATCTTACTCACCATCGACATTTTTACTTACCTTGGCAAGAGCTTTATGCAGCTACCAATCAAGCTGAAACACAACCACTCTGGTACCGTTGGCTCTGGATGCTTCATTGGCCAATTCCCTTTCCCGATGATTTGAGTAGTCTTGAAAAACATTATTTCTAAACATTCAACACCTTTATCATGGGTACCCTCGGGATTTGAAAATTACCGAGATCATTATCCCGCTACACCTACGATTCCCTTACTAGACTTAACATATACAAAAAATTTCATTGCAGTTTGGCATGAACTTAAAGAAACCGGTATCCATCCAAATAATCCATTGTTAAAACGTTTGGCTATTGCATTGCAAAATACAACGCTCGTATTAATACGCGGATTTTTAGGAAACTATATGCCTGGTAATTTAGTACAAATCTATAAAGCATTACGGAGTTTAGGTATTGATACTTTTATTGCCTGCAATAGTGCTCGTTCTACCATTGCAGAAAATGCTAAATACATTACAGCTGAAATACACCGTCGTGTTGTACCAACACGACGACTTTTATTTCTTGCGCATAGCAAAGGAGGATTAGAAGCACAATGGATTATCAGCTTTAATCCATGTTTACTAGAAAGAACCTCTGGAATAATTATGTCTCAAACGCCTTTAGGGCCTTCTATCGTACTCGAAAGCTTACTTTTAAAACAACACCAAAACTCACTAATAGGTATTAAACGAAAATGGGCAGAACATCTGCAACGTATGGGTATTTGCTTGATCAGGGCTCATCATACAGGAGAGGAACTTACGACTAAAAAACTCAATTCAATTATTGATCTACTTCAGGCTAAAAGAAATAATAATCTACTATTACAAACCGCTTCTTGGTCATCACGTCCTACTACTTGGCTCGATTCTTTTCATCAGCGTCTTCAAGAAGTCCGTCCTAATTGTGCACACGATGGACAATTTTATTTAGAAGATCTTATTTGGCCTAATGTACCACATGTGCTGTTACCTCACCTAGATCATGCTCAACCGGTAGTAGGTGGATTTGGCTTCGACCCAGCACTCTATTGGTTAACAATGATCCTCCTATATATGAATCATTTAACCTCTTAATCTGCTTATATAACTATCTAGAAATCGACCCAGTTTTTCGAATCGCCACCAACGATTCACTGCAATCGAATCTGTTAGTGTCTCAACACTGTGCCACCAATGTGGCGGTAAAATAAGCACGTCACCCGGATTTAAGGTTATATCTAAATCTGGCATAGGCATTATTTTTGAATTCTCTCCTAAACCCAATTTACTCATTGCAAAACCACCAAAGCCTGAAAAAAGAGGTTTTAACTTGGCGTTAGGACGCCATAATTTCCAATGCTTACTGCCTTGCAATTGAACGTAATAATTTGGCGCAAGATCAAAATGTATCGGTGTAAAACTACCAGAAGGACCAATCCAAACAACATCAACAGAAAAAATTCCAACATTAGGAAAATCAAGATCAGCTTTCAATGCGGGTACTTTTCGAAAAAGTTCATGTCCTGCTAAATAGCCACTTGGATTACCAGATATTAAACAACGAAGATAGTCCCTAACCGGCGTCATTTTAGAAACACCCTCACGCCTTATTCGCCATCTATTTAACTTCCAGCGTCCAGAATGTACCGTAACTGCCGCCTCACCCACAGAGCCGCACAAAGACTCAAAAGTCCAGTTAGCTGCAGGCCATTTAGAAGCTGCGCCAGGCAAAATGATAGGTTCTTTCATCATAACATTATCTTTAAGACTTACATTGGGCACGAACTAGAATATATTCCCCGGGAATTGGATCGCCTAAAAGAAAACTTAAAAACAAAATAACATTCATAAATAGCCACGTTCCCTTTCCCATACGTTGACACAAATCAGCATCCCGTAATCGACCTCTGGCATAGGCTATGCCGGGTTTAAGTACGCGATCTGTTACTTGTTCAATCGATATGTTTTCAAACCCCGCCATCTCTAAGGTGTTTATATATTCTGCTTTACTACAAAAACTATTTGGTGCAAAGCCCCAATAGTGTGTTGCAACCCATTGCGTAAAACGTTGGCGCCAATTGGGTTTTTCAGTGCCAATAAAATCTGCTAATACTAATAGTCCTCTAGTTTTTAGTACTCGTCTTGCTTCAGCAAAAAAGCGTTTTCGTGTATGAAAATGAAATGCACATTCCACGGCAGTCACTGCACTAAAAACGTTGGTTTCAAACGGTAAAGAAAGAGCACTCCCTGTTTGAACATGGATCCGATCGGATAAACCTGCATCAGCCAAACGTTTTTTTGTAAATGTAGTTTGCTCTGGACATATATTAATTCCTTCAGCAGAACCTAATTCGGTATGTAGAGCCCAATCTATAAGCTGATCCCCAAAACCAAAACCAACGTCCAATAACTTAGTATTCTTTTCAAGATTTGCAAGTTGTCCAATCTTCATTACTAACGCAAAAGCCGCATCATCTAGATCGATGGTGGTATTATCCCATAAACCCCAATTCATATATAATTTCTTTCTACCAAAAACATTTTTACATTGATACGCTGGATTTACACGAAGATGTTCTACATCAGAAAACGTTAAAGCTTGCATAATATTACTCCTGGTTATTAAAAAGTGCATATATTTTAAGAAGTCATTTCAATTTGAACATTATTCATTTTTCCTTGTTTCACGGGAGACGGGTAAAGTTTAGGGTATTGCATGCTGTACCAATTGTGTAGTCTAGACAAGTTTTCAAGCGCAACTTGTGGATGTAGATGATGTACCAAATGATAACCAATATTTCTGGGAGCAAACAAGAATTGTCTAAAAAATCCCAAATCATGATCATTTGTTGTTAGGAACAGCGTCTTTACTGAACGATCCATTGCAGGTATATAATTATGTTCAGAAAGCACACGATAGCCTGCGAGAAGACCTGTTAAAGTAATGGGTATAAAATAGTAACTAAGGATAAGAATAGGTTTATTTATCGCTAATGAAAAAATTAAAATCTGAAAAATAATATGGCCTAATTCCTCACGTGCACACGTAATAACTTCCACTGAATTTGTGAGATCCTTATTAGAACGATCTTGTAAAAATATTTTTGCGTAATGAGTGCGCATTTCCGGAATCAAAAGCGAAAACAACCCAAAAACACTTCGCATAGCCCACCATGGCGCTAAAATGACATAACGCCAAACAAGGTAAAATATGCCCGCTTTTTCGTTTAAAATGGTAACAAAATAAGGATCATTTGGCAGGCCATTATTGCGATGATGTCTAAGATGATGATAACGCATTGCGTCCAATGTAGTGCCCATCGGATAACCAGCAAGAATTTCTACAATTCTCAAACCCAATGATTTCTTGTGAAACCGTAAATGAGTTGCGTCATGAATAACGACGCCTAAAGAGTGAAATTGCGTTGCAATAATTAAACACCAAATCGGGTATAACCAAATATTACTAAAATACATTGCTATCCAACTAATCATAATTATTGCCCAATCAATTAAACAATACAAAATTAAATTGAAAACTTTTGGGATACCAAGCAATTCTTTGGGCACTTTTAAACGAACGCTTTCTAAAATTTCCGCATCGTTCTCATGTATATTTAAATTATTTACCATATTAAAAGCCCAAATATTTAGCAGAAGGATAATACTCAATATACATTTCTTTATACCAATCTCGTAAATGGGGTAAGTATTTCAACCCAACCTGCGGATGCAAGTGATGTACAATATGGCACCCAACATTCCGTGGTGCCAATATAAGCTTACCTAGCAAATTTAAATTATGATCATTTGTTGTTTCAAAAATTGCTTTTATTGAACGATCTTTAGCTGGAAAATAATTATGTTCTACTAAAACACGGTAACCAGCAAGAAGGCTAGTTATCATAAGTGGTAATAAATAACCATATATCATGGTAATTGGGTAAAACAAGGTTAAGGTAAAAATGACAATTTGAAAAAGAAATTGACCAAACTCTGCACGCGCGCAGTTTATCACCTCAGACATATCTGTAAGAGGTTGCCCAGATCGATCTTGAAGAAAAATCTTTGCATAACTCTCACGCATTGAAGGGAATATAATTGAAAGTAAGCCATAAGGCACTCGAATTGTCCATAGCGGCATTAATGTGATATATCGTAGCCAGAATATAAAAAAATAGCTTTTGCTTTTTCCATATAAATTTGGCTTAAAGTAAGGATCTTTAGACATCCCATTGTCTCGATGATGCCTAAGATGATGATAACGCATGGCATTGAGCGTACTCGCAACTGGATATCCTGCGAGAATTTCTACCATTCGTACACCAAATGTTTTTGATCTTAATGCCATATGTGTAGCATCATGTAGAATAACACCCAAAGCATGCAATCGTCCTGCAATCAGCAACACCCAAATAGGATAAAGCCAATAAAGACTTACCGAAATCCCTATCCAACAAAAAATAATAATAGACCAATCAATTAAAGAATATTCAATCAATTCTATAATCGTTGATCGTTTAATTAATCCTTCGGGGACAATATGATGTACAACTTTAGAATTCAAATTAACATTGGCTTCTGATAGAAGATGCTCTAACTCGTTAACAAGGCATTCAGTTCCATACATTATATTTAAACCTTCATATCCAAAAAGAAATTCTTTGTTCTTCCGAGTCTGGTGGTTCTCCTTGTTCTCCACCCTCAGAAAAATCTCTGAGAGATTCAATATAATTATGAACAACGTCTGCTTCTGTGGACATAAATCGAGCTCCATAACGTTTAAGACCTTGCGATTGAATGCCCATAATATCTACATCCTGATTAATAACGTTACGAGTATACCAACGAAAAAACGGATTAAGCAATGTAGTCCATATGCCGAATTTAAAAGCAATTGCAGTATAGACCATCGATTTATATGCTGAGATTGGTGTTATTTGTGAAGAAATAACAAAATGACGATCTGCACCATAGCTATAATCAACGCGCGTAATATTAGGCATATAAAACCTATCAAAATGTGTCATTGGTAATTTATCAGGATTCAAAAACCATTCAGCAAAACCAATACTATCTTTATGTAAATATTCGATCTCAACCATGGTGGGTGTACGTCGCGCCATTGCTTCACCGTGCACATTTTTTTTATTTCTAAACCATTTTGAATGCACAAAAACAGTATGTGGCACGTCCATAAAATTTTCTACCAGATTTGTCACATTATTCTCAAAAGGCGTAATCATATAATAGGATTGCCAACCATCTTTTTTATAAAAAGGCATTGGATGGGGCTTAGATTTTAAGCCTGTAGGATCTCCCATATAAACCCAGACTAAGCCGTCTTGTTCTAAACAGGGAAATTTATTAACTGTCTTATCTTTTCGAGAGTAAAACTCTGGTCCTTCGGAGGGAATATTGATACAATGACCATCTTGATCATAAGTCCAACCATGATACGGACAACCAATACATCCATCAAATACATCTCCTTTTGATAGTAAAGCATTACGATGTAAACAACGATCTAATAATGCTACAGGCTCTCCTTCCAAGTTTCTAAAAAGCACGATCATTTCTTCTAAAATCACTCTCCCTAAGGGTTTTTTAGTGCTTAGCTCTGCTGATGTGCAAGCAACATACCACTGGTCTTTAAGTGTGCCACAAGCATAACGCATAGAAACTTGGTTATTAAAATTCATCATTTTTGATTCTCTCATACGAATACCTCGGTATTAATTTTCTTGTATCGGGCGAAAATTCTTTTTGCTAAAGGCTTTAAATTTTCGATTGAAAGTAATGTTATGCATGCCAATTCGTCACCTTGCCTATAATTAGGATTTGTTTCTAAAAAAAAACGAACGTGCGGATCATTTAATTTACCTTCTTCAATAGAAGCAAAGTCATTGTGTAGGCAATCCATATATTGAGGTCTAATAATACCTGTTGTAGGATCATAACAACCAGGAAATTTTTTTTCAGATAAATTAGCAATCAGTGTCTGTTCAAACACTGGTGTAACGCGATCATATCTGGGATAAAAATCATAGAAATAGACAGGTAGATATCGATATGTTCTATAGCCTTTAGAAATGAGAAACCAATATAGAGGGATTGTTGGTTCATCTTCGATAAGTTGTAAAATGTGTGCTCCCCAAATCCTAGGTAATTCTGCTTCTCCCCAATATTCACGAGCGATAATAGTATCACCTGAGAAAAGTGCTCTTATTGGTAAATTTTGAACAATGGTATTGATGAGTTGTAGTGTTGAAAAACCTTGAATGATATTCGAAGCATGATCATATAGAATTATTACCCATTGCTTTTCATTTAAGTCTCGATTAAAAATTTGTTGGCTAACACCATTAAAATAACGAGACATCAAGGAATACATGCGATTACATTCAATATTAGTAAGCTCAGATGGCGAAACTAGCTTTCCATATAACTTCACTTAACCTCCTTATTTTATTACCTTATCCTTACTTTATATTTAGTTAAAAACGATGCGCAACTCGACCTATGTTTAACTTATATAGCAATTTCCAGATTCTAACAAAAATTTTTTATTTATAACAGTGGTTATTGAGTGTAGTATTTATTTTTTCAAGCATAGTGCTTTAAGCCGATCATCATTGGGCTGTTTTCGAGAAAAAAATTTGAAAGTAGCGATTGATTGTATTGGTGGGCCGTGATGGATTCGAACCATCGACCAACGGATTAAAAGTCCTGCCAGTAAATCGCATCACTTTGATTTTACTACACTTTTTGCCGCGGAAAACCACCACCTTTGCGGTACAATGCCTAACAGTGTTGTACCGTAATACGCAAAAGTCCCGCAAGCTTTATACAGTACTTTTCCAATGACGCCTTTCCAAATCACGCATAAATTACAGATTCAACTCATGCTCTTTAAAGCTGAATTACATTGGTTATTTAAAAATCTTTTCTAACGACTGTGCATTAATAAAACTAATGCTCCACTCACTTAATGTTGTCGGATCAGCACGTTTTATTCTTTCGAGGTATTTGTCTGGTAATGTTTTGAACTTAGCGTTTAACAGCCTTATTAATAGACCCGCTTCGCCTTTTTGTATCCCTTTTTCTTCAGCACCATTCATCATAGCGATAAAATCGCGTTCACTTTTAAGTTCTTGTTCATAAAGTTTGAGTTGATTTTCTGTCCACGTGAGTTTATTTAGCTCTGCATAGGCTTTTTCTAATACCTCATCTTGCCCAACAATTTGGTTTAAGGCTTCTTCAGTTGTTTCGCTGGCATGCTTAAAAAAATAAGTCCACTTTTCAACCATGTTGGTCAACTCGGCTATTTCTTTATTAAATTTGGGGAGCTCTAAAAAGGTAAATGAAAAATCTTTTAAATCTTGAGAATGGGACTCCCTATCCAAAATTACATGATCAGACTTGTACCCAGGTTTATCTGAAAACATCACAAAATCAGTAATTGCCAAAAAAATGATTTCCTTTAGGTTACTATATTCTTGGCTTTGGTTTAATTGATTAACATAGGCTTTAGCAGCATAGTACTGCGCACGCTTTTCAAAACCTTTGACTCTGGCAACTTGCATCTCAATGATATATTGTTTGCCATTCTCATCTTCACATAAGACGTCGACAATACTTTGTTTCTTAGCCACCACTTCCGGATCTTGTGCGGGTTTTAGAAAAGTCACTTTTTGGATCTGACGACCGTCCTTAAATTCCAAAATGTCATTGATAAAATGCATGAGAATATCTTTGTTGCGCTCAATACCAAATACCTTTTTGAACGCAAAATCATTCTTTGGATCTAAAAATTTACTGATAGCCATGGTTCACCTCTTGAGTTGATTATACTACTTTTCACTAAAAATGATACTTTACCAGCAATGAGAAAGATTGTATCTTCACCTATTGCTAATGTCCAAAGGCACCCCTTAGATACCTCTGGACCATTTTGGAGCTAATGGACAGTATTACCGCCTGGGACACCCTTAGGTGGCTCCATTTGGGTTACCCTGATTAAAAAGTTCAAGAGATACTCATTCAAGTTTTTTGCTTGGGTGATGGTATCGCTCACACCCCATAGGTACTCATGTATTGTAGAGAAAGAGTGACTGGGAAGATTAGAGCCTAAAAACACCTTAAGCATAGCTTCTGCTTTTAGGTGATAATCTAACAACGCTTCTTGTAATATTATTTGGTGGTTTATAAGTGGTCCGTAGTCTGATACAGTATTTCTACTCATGGCCGACTCCTTGTTAGTTGGTTGTGATAGTAGAAGGTGGGTGTTTCTAGCACCTATCTCCTATGGGTTGTGGCATGTGAGCTAACGCCCACGTGCCACCACTTTTGAAACTTTCCTTTTATAGAAAACTCATATTTAATTATAGCAAAACTAATAAAAAATAATATCTTTTTTAGACTTTTTTATAACAACTTTTTGTCCTATTTTTGATCCACTTCCAAACAATTTCTGATCCACTTCTGGATCATTACTAGTTCGCTTTGTGTTCAGTTTTGGTTCACTTTTTCGCCCTTTACCCTAACCCAATCTCTATCCGTTTTTAAAATATGTTGCGCAGCTTGATTGAAAAGTCATCAAGATTTTTTAGACCAAACTTATCGCCATAAGCTTCCACTTCCATTAACAACTCGGAGCTAATCTTAAGGCGGATTTTTTCAAAACTAACTTCTTGCTTTGGTTGAATGATTGACATAGCTCTCTCCAACAGTGTATAGGTTATTCATTATAACCTGGTTGCTTTTAATAAAAAAGTGTTTCAAAATGCTATCAGTTTTAGGAGAAACTTGCGTTACGTACCCCACTTAAATTGATTGTTTTACCTTCTTTATTCGTGTTACGTTTATCACACGCGCGTGTTACGATCGTAACACCTTAAAAAAACGCTAATCCCAAGCTTGCGTTTTAATGGCTGTTTAAAAGTGAAACAAAATTGTACGCAATATAAATTAGAATACAAAAAATGGAACTTATGGGGCATGCTGGGACATTCATAGGGGTTCCTCGGCATTAAACCCACCCCTTTTTTATGCTTAAAAGGCCGCATGGCACGAATAATTTAGTGAACAATTTAGAAACAAAATGCACTGAAGCATATCGCTAAAAATGTGCGCATACCGGACGCACCGGTTTAAAAATATTGTTTTATCCTATTTTTAAAGCGTTTTTTGAGATTTTCTGCAGACATTTTCAAAACCATTCGTGTGACGATTGTCACACCGTAAAAAAATCGTTATATTCACTACATCGTTTAAAATTGTGATAGACTGCCTTTATATTTTGATTATAACAATTGGGAGAGAGCGACAACCAATCGTATTCGTATTAAAAAAACTCTCTTGTGGGGTTAAGCATTAAAATGCTAGCTAAATTTTACAAATATAAAATCAATCTGTTACAATAGTACAACAACTTTCGTGTTAACCTCGCAATACCTTTTTAAATGGAGGCAAACAGCATGTTCCATCTCTCTGTTAAAATTCCGGAAGAACTGCACCAACAACTCGAAACCAAAACCCAAGAAATGGGTCTACCTTACATGAGCGATACTGTTCGGATTTTGCTAAGCGAAGCGCTTGAAAAAATTGAAACGGATAATCCCCAAAAAATCCAATATAAAATCTTGGAGCATGTGGTAGCTTCTTATTATTTGTTCAGTGAGCAACTGGCCAATACGGGCGAGAGTGGTCTTAAAATAAACCATCGGGCGCATGAAAGAAGTCAAGTTGCCATGGCTAAAATTCTGGAGCAATCTAGTACGATGCCTGTGATTGTTTAGCTGTAAAAAATCAAATTTGATCTGACACTCTCCACTTATCAAGCAGCTTCGACCGAATAGGTCGAGCTGTCCGATAATTCGCTTATGTTACCATAACTTTTTTCTTGCGCAACATGTTTTGAATCTAAAAATGTCTGCAGCGGTGTTTTTCCATAGCAGTATTTTCCAGAATGTGGGCGAAGACCGTTATAATCTTCGAGCCATTTGTTCAAATTTTGTTGCAACTCTTCTAATGAATTGTATAGATGCTTTCTAAATGTGATATCGTAAAATTCCTCTTTCAAGGTACGATGAA
This sequence comes from Gammaproteobacteria bacterium, assembly GCA_044225395.1. GTDB lineage: Bacteria > Pseudomonadota > Gammaproteobacteria > UBA6186 > Azoamicaceae > CADEGZ01. The sequence goes on along the minus strand of JBGAIP010000006.1, from coordinate 13,885 downwards.
AGCGCTCACAAATTCCATTCGTTTGCGGATGCCTAGCTTTAGTTTTGGTATGGTCTATATTTTCTACAGCTAAATAGAGCTGATAGGCATGATGCTCAACGCGACCACAATATTCTGTTCCACGGTGTAGTGCTCCCCAAATAAACCGGACCACCTAGGACTGCTCTAACGAGATAGGAATAGGAGTAGGAATATGACTATTAACAACGGTGTAGAGGTTACTGAAATTATTTGTTCAACCAACAAGAGGAAACGATGGACTGGCGTTGAAAAGCGACAGATCGTCAATGAAACATATCAGGCAAGAGTATCAGTCTCGTATATTGCCAGAAAACATGGTATACCTCTAGCCAATTATTCGCTTGGCGTAAACATTGGGAGGAGGGAGCATTGGCAGGCGTTGATTCCGAAGAAAAGGTCGTACCGTTAAGTCGGGTTAAGGAACTTGAGAACAGATCAAGAAGTTAGAGCGTATTCTGGGGAAAAAGACCTGGAAGTCGAGATTTTAAAAGAGGCTGTCACCATTGGTAGGGAAAAAAAGCAGATCTCGCGGCAACCCTTATACGGAGTGGAAGATTTCGAATAAGAGGCATTGCAAAGGCTTTAGGAATATCACGTTCTAATTTGTATGACAGAGAAACGAAGGATAAAGGTATGATTTCAACTGAAATTGAAAAAGACGAATCACTCTTAGAAGCGATAAAAGAGCTGATAAAAATAAGGCCAACTTATGGTTATCGCCGAGTAACAGCATTATTAAATCATTGTTCTAATCAGTCAAAAAGTGAATCACAAACGAGTATATCGTCTGATGAAATTGTCTGGATTATTATTGCCAAAGCACGGTATCTCAAGACCTTCGCGAACTCATACTGGTCAAATTCAAACCTTAAGAAGCAATACGCGTTGGTGCAGTGATTATTTTACGATCCCTTGTTGGAATGGAGAAAGGGTTTATGTCGCTTTCAGCCTAGACACTTGCGACCGAGAGGCTATGATACGTAGCATCAACAAGGGGATTAATGGCGAAGCTATCCGTGATTTGATGGTGGAAACGCTCGACTATCGCCTTAAAGGTATTATGCCGAATCATAAAATCAATGGTTATCCGATAATGGTCCAGCTTACGTTGCTCACGAAACAATAGAATTTGGACGAAGGATAGGTTTAGAGATTTGTACTACGCCACCTTATAGTCCAGAGAGTAACGGTATGGCTGAGGCATTGGTTAAAACTTTGAAAAGGGATTACGTCTGGGTTTCTGATTTATCGGATGCTCAAATGGTAATGAGGCAATTGCCGGGATGGTTTGAGGATTACAATGAGAGAGCTCCTCATAAAGCATTGCAAATGCGTTCCCCCAGGCAGTATATTAAGCATAAATCGGCAAGCTAAGTGGTCCGGTTTTATAGGGGCAACTCCAAGCGCAAACGTTCGTCTCGCCAACGAGAATCGGATTGTGGTTTTTCCTCTGGTTTAGGATCTAACGCTTTGCTTAACGCTAAATAATGATCAGTCATTTTCCCTAATAGCTCAATCGCTTGAATTTTCTCAGAATAATTGTTACTCTCTGCTTCAATAAAACCTATTTTAGACTCAATAAACGTCTGAGTTTGATTCATCTCTTCTTGTAAGGTTCGTTTTAATTCTGATTTTTGAGATATCAATTTTTGGATCCTTTCTAAACCTTTTCCAACTCTAAGAGGAAGATTTTTAAGTTGTCGTTGAATGGCGGTATCCTTAAAATCTTTTAAGGAACCCTCAAAGTCTACACTGGCTTTTCTGATCTGCTCAATCAAAGACAAAAGTGTTGCTTGTCTTGCATCAACAGTTGAAGCTTGAGAATCATCTGCTTTAGTTTCTCTTTTATTTTGTTCACCACCATTATCATCTTTTGCAATATTCGATGATGCACCCCTACTTCTTAAAAAGAAGTTATATTCTTCATTCCATAATCGCGAGTGTAATGCTCTTGCTAATTTCTCATCTTCTTCAATTTGTTTTTGTATATCCGCATGAGTTTTACTTACTTTGTCTCTTGAAGTATAAATACTTTTAGCAATTACATTAAAAGCCTCGTATGGTAATTTATAATGCGCATCAAAATTTGATTTTTCAGCCTCCAATCGTTCAAGACCAAACAATATTGTAATTAAATGATAAAAAATATCCTCTTCTTTCGACTTTGAATGAATTTCAGCTCTAATTTTTAGAAGCTTTTCACGAATACTGTCTAAATGCTTCTTATGCGATTCAAATTCACCGGAAAAAACTTCTAGAATTCCTTTTTGAAATGGCGAGCCTTCTAATTGCTGAAGCAACTCTATCACTTCCGTAATATTTTTTAGTTCAAAAAGAGTAAAATGTGTTCCAGCAGTACTCAGCCATTGTTGTTGTTTCTGGATGGAGGCTACTCGATTAATATTATCTCTTTGTCTTTCGTAAAATCCAGGATCTGTTTCACGATATAATTCTATATGAGACGCACGGATCTCCGTTAACTTTTCTGTAAGAATCTCTCTACCGGGTAATTCATCTGCCTTGGTCATTAATAAAAGATTTTCAATGGTTAACGGTCCACAACTCGTAACGTCTTTTTGCAACCAGCCGGTACTAAACTTGATTGATTTATCTTTTAATTCGGGATAAATGGCACTGGCTTCAAGCACCGCAGCCTCTATAACTCCCCGACTATGCTCCCCTCCCTTTAAGGGATCTAATGAGGTGATTTCCGTCACCTTTCCATCACTACTAATCGCTAATAATATACCAACCCAATGATATCCTCCTATATTGTAAGGAATTAATAATGTTCTCACCCCTTGATGTTCGCGACGCTCATCTTCAAGATAGTGCTTTAGAGAGAGAGCCGTTGTACCAATGGGATAATCTGGACTATAAGTAGATGTGATATTGCGTTGTCGAATGCTAATTTTCAGTATCCCAATCATATCATTATCTTCGTATTGATACTCATTATTAGCTTTCTCTGATGATTGACCTTTAAACATACTTTTTCTCCTACGATAAATTTCAACGCTTAATTTTTTAAGTGTTATGCTCTCCTAATAAAAAATATTTCCAGAAAAACTAAAAACATACACTCTATCCCAACAAGAACGGGTAAACTTGATTAAAATTAACTTTATTTCCAAAGCATGTTGCGCAATACAAATATATTGTTTACTTCGTCTAATCATTTCTGTCCTATTCTGTTCAAGCTAATTCTCTTAAAAACTAAATCAAAAAAGAAAAATACTACTTTGTTATGACAAAGATTCTGAAATTGACAAACAAAAGGTGGGATTTTTAGAAATGGAAAACGTGATGAAAACAAATTACCATTTAAGAATTTCTGATAGTGTTTATACTTTTTAAATCGTAATAACTTAGACAAATAAGCAATAGAACTAATTTGCAAATAGGAAAAAAATCCTTTAACTAGCACGACTAATACTAATAGTATCATTATCACCTTTTCCTAGCAAGAAACAATTCGATTCTTCCTAGTTAAACTGCATTAATAGCCATACAGCTGACAATAATATAACCCCTTTGATTACGTAAGCTAGCACCAAAATTTCTAAAAATCAAGACATTTGATCTTGAAAACCTATAGCATCAATGCTGATGGTCCTTAGCTCTCTATCATGAACAGGCTCATTGGCACAGAAACGATTCATGGGATGCTCCTGAAAAAACGATAAACTACTGTATAAATTTGTTAGTTTATCATCTCAGAAACACATCATTGGACTTCTAAAGAACTGCCCTTAAACAAAGTTACAATTTTAATATGGGTCGATTCATGCTAATATCTCCTCCTTTTCCATGAGAATAAAACCAAATTTCTCTGCTTTGTTCGTATGCCCCTAAAAATCCTAGGTTGTCAGTTGAAAAGATTTCAAGAGCTATTTAAAAGTTGTTTGGCAAAGGCGAAAAGTGCTTCAGATATTTTTAGTGCTGATAATGCCATGATAAGTTTTCTTTTACTTTTGGTTGCTCTTGGGTTTCATTTTGCGTTACTGTTACATCTGCTGAAAATACCAAAGGGGGAGTTCTTGTCCTGGCTAAATCAGAATATTCAGTTTCTAACATGATTTCTCTAAACTTGCATCCATTATGGCCTCTTGACAATTAAAAAACAACGCCGAACGCTCACATAACATAATATTCATACATTCCTACTAATAACTAACCCAAAACGTTTATCATACTCTTCTTGTATCCTTGAATCACTATGTCTATTTTCAATTAGATATTTTTCATACAATTTTCTGTAAAAAAAGATCCCATCGCCTAATGACGAGGATATTTGTGTAATTCCTTTTTCTATTTTTATTTTAGTATCAAAACTAAGAGCGTCTGTTCTAGCTAAAGGACCTCTATTATTCATTAACGCAGGTCTTTCTGTTTGCAAATGTCCCAGAGACTTCAAAAATAATTTTTTAAAAAAATGACTTTGTTTAATTGACAATAATTTTTGAAAACTTTCATAAGCTAAATCCCATTTATTTAAATTCGAAAAAATAATCCCTCTTAAAAAATAAAATTTTATTTGCAATTGTCTTTCATTTAAATCTGAAATGGCTCTTTCAAATAACTTCATGGATAAAGCTGCATTTGACTCAATTATGGCAACCATAGACTTACCATTTAACGAAAATAATTTAGCTTGTCTTGAGTGTTCTACTCCTGTGAACGTCCCGTTGTTAATTGCTTTTAATGCCAAGTTAAACCAACCCAGATTCAACAACCAAGTGCAATTTTTTTAACATTTAATGAGTTATTATATTAGCTCACTAAAGAAAAAAGGAATTGCAAGTGATTTACAAACACCTTACTTTTGAGCAACGTTGCAAAGTGTCTGCCTTTTGGAAAGCCGGCTATAAACAAAAAGAGATTGCTAAAGAAATTTGTACTAGTGAAGCTACTGTGTCGCGTGAATTAAAACGCAATAGGCGATGGAATGGAGTTTATTCTCCAGAACAGGCTCAAATTCAATATGAAGATAGACGAAAGACCTGCTGTAAAAAAAGAAAATTTACCGTAGAATGTAATACTCCCCAATTTTCAGACCACTAGTAGGGATATAAAAATGGTTAGAATTAAACTGCTAGGAGGTCTACTATGGGAAATAAAAGGGGAAAAAGTTATACTACTGAATTTAAGTCAAAGATTGCTTTAGAGGCAATTCGAAGCGACTTAACAATTAATGAAATATCATCTAAATACCAAGTTCATCCGACCCAAATTAATCGATGGAAACAACAAGCTTTATTAGCCATTAAAACCAATTTTAATGGGAAGCACGATACACTCATACAAAAAGACGCAAAATTGGTTGATGATTTATATCGCCAAATAGGACAATTAACTTGTGAAAATGATTTTTTAAAAAAAACTGTTTGGAAATAGCAAGGACGGAAAAAATGAATATGATCGCAAGAGAACATTCTGAACTCAGCATAAGACGTCAATGTGAGCTATTAGATTTAAATCGCTCTAATTTATATTATCATCCAAAGCAGGAAGATGATTATAATTTAATGTTGATGCGCTTACTGGATGAAGAATATACGAGGCACCCCTTTAAAGGAGTGCTTAGGATGGTTGAATTTTTGAAAGAATTAGGCCACCCGGTGAATCCAAAGCGAGTCAGACGTTTATTAAGGCTAAGCCGTTTATCCTAAGAAAAACTTAAGCCTAGCAGCTTCAGATCATCAAAAATACCCTTATTTACTTGCAGGGTTAGAAATTACTCGTCCTAACCAAGTTTGGTGTACTGACGTGACGTATATTCGCTTGAAACAAGGTTTTGTTTATTTAGTTGCAGTAATGGATTGGCACAGTCGTTATGTTTTAAGCTGGAAATTAAGTAATTCCTTAGAAGCAGGCTTTTGTGTTGATGCGTTAGAAGAAGCGTTGATGTTCTATGGAAAGCCTGATATTTTTAATTCAGATCAAGGTGCGCAGTTTACGAGTAAAGCGTTTACTGAAGTATTATTAGAGAAAGGCATACAAATTAGTATGGATGGAAAAGGGCGTGCTTTTGATAATATTTTTATTGAGCGTCTTTGGAGATCGGTAAAATATGAAGAAGTTTATTTGTATGATTATGCAGATGTTGTGCAAGCGAAACAAGGTTTAAAGGTCTACTTTAATTTTTACAATTATGCAAGGCATCATCAAGCATTAGATTACAAAAAACCGGCTGAAATTTATTTTGGTCGATCAATACCTGTGGACTACGTTAAAAAAGTGGATAGTTTGCTCGTATCTCGCAAAGTTAACCGCTGCTTTAACGTGGGTCCACAGAGACTTATTGCTATTGTGTAATGATTTTGATAGGGTTAGAAAGGAAGGTTTTTATATCTCATTCTAGGCAAAAATTGGTCTGAAGAATGGGGAGCACTTCAGAATTGGAACATGTCATAAAAGAGAAACTGATTTTGGATTGGAGCCCTGAACAAATTAGTGGATATGGGAAACGCCACGGTTTATTTGATATTAGCCATGAGCGAATCTATCAATATGTATTGAAGGACAAAAAGTCAGGTGGGCATTTTTTTATGCATTTGCGTCGTGGCAAGAAGAAATATAAGAAACGATATGGTTATTCTAGGGATAATGGGCCAATAAAAAACCGTGTTTTTATTGATGAAAGGCCAAAGATCGTGGATGAAAAAATTAGGGTGGGTGATTGGGAAATTGATACAATTATTGGAAAGCAGCATAAAAAATCCATTGTTACTCTAGTTGATCGTGTATCTAAAAAGACACTAATAAGTTGTGTTATTAAAAAGTGCTCAGCTAGAGTAACCCTTGAGACTATAGGACTTCTAATGTCTTTTAAGCAATATGTTTTCACGATTACAGCAGATAATGGCACCGAATTTTCGCAACATGAAGTTATCGCGAAGATATTGCAAGCAAAAATGTACTTTGCGCATCCTTACCATTCTTGGGAACGAGGCTTGAATGAAAACACCAATGGATTAATCCGACAATATATTCCGAAGGGAAGTGATTTAGAAGAGGTTGGTCAAGAAAAAATACTTTGGATTATGGACAGATTGAATAACAGGCCAAGAAAATCTTTGGGATATGCTACCCCTAACGAAGTCTTTGAGAAACTTACAGGTCATCATGTATTATGAGAAATCGTATTGGAAGAAATGATATTTGCCCTTGTGGTAGCGGAAAAAAATACAAAAAGTGTTGTATGGAAACTGCCTCTATCCCTGTAGATTTTGCATGGCGAAAGTTACGTCAATTAGAAGGGATAATAATGGATAAACATTTAATTCCATACGCGATGGAAACACTTCCTAAGGTGGCTGTTGAGGCAGCCGTTGAGGATTTTTTCCTGAGGAATTACCAAAAGAAATAGATGAGGGATTATTTTTTAACAATTTTTTCCTGCCTTGGTTCGTATTTAATTGGATCCCAGGAACAGGCCGTAGATTTAAAGAGATTTCTCCAGATGAACCTATTGCTTTACAATATAGTCAGAAATACGACGATAGATTAAATTTTGAACAAAAGAACTTTATTGAAATTATTTGTAACACTCATTTTAGTTTTTTCGTCGTTCTAGAAGTTATCCCTGCAAGAGCAATTTTGGTAAAAGATTTGCTTTTAGAAGATGAATATTGGGTGAAGGAAAAAATAGGGACTTACAATATTAAAAGAGGAGATATTGTCTTTAGCCGAGTATTAACTATAGAATGGCAGTCTATTTTTATTGGAATGGCACCCTATATTATTCCTGCGCATTATCATCATGAACTTATTGAATTACGTTACGCTCTAACCAGGGAAATCAAAAAAAAGAAACTAACATCTGAGTTGCTAAAATGGGAATTTGAACATGATTTGCTTATTTATTTCTTCTCTCTTTTGGGAGATATGTTTAAGACAGCGATGCCTGAGTTGAGAAACACGGATGATGAGCCATTACAATTGTGTAAGTCATTCTTTAATTTGAAAATTTCTCCTAGGGAAGCGCTGGAAAAACTATTGCCTTTAACATTATCGGATAACATAAATGACTTTTTATCGGACGCTACGATAGATGATGATGGAATGATAACACAGGTTGAACTCTCTTGGCTTAGGAAAGGAAATAAGAAACATAAGGGATGGGATAATACTGTAATGGGACAAATTAAAATTGACAAAAAAAGGTTGATTTTAGAGACAAATTCTGAAAATAGAGCCAAGAAAGGGGCAAAATTATTAGAAAAATATTTAGGAGATGCCATCTCTTATCAAAAAATGCTCATAACCTCAGTTCCAGTTAAGCCAGTAATAATTTTTTAGAAATATTTTCGTATATTGGTTCAATACCTTTAATGTGAGGCTTTTTATCGCGAAAACTGTACGATAATAATCCACAAATTAAATTTACCATAAAATTCCAAATGCTTCTGTGTCGAGTGTGCTCAATTTGAGAAATATTTTTGAGTTGATCATTGATGGTTTCAATAATAGAGCGTTTTCTGAGTAAGATTTTATCTATTATTGGCATCAATTTGTTCTTCATATTCTTTCTAACAGTGGTAATCAATTGAACACCATCTTCAAAGAGCGAATCCGTCAGATTCTTAGAAATATACCCTTTGTCTCCAAATAGTTTACCAAAAATATTTTGGCACATCTCTGTAACAGGGGTTCTGTCATCTACATTTCCTGGAGTCACTTTCACAGCAATTAGGCCACCTTGTTCCGTTACAATCAAATGCAATTTGAAGCCAAAAAACCATCCCATCGTTGTTTTACCAATCTTGGCTATATCGGAGAAAACTTTATTTCTCGATACTCTTTTATTCCCACACACTGCAATTTTGGTTGAATCAATATAAGAGATACCTGTTGGATCGTCTAGTCTAGATTTAAGATAGGCGCACAGCTGCGTTAGTACACTAGAAGTTATTGCAACAAACCTGGTATAGCTCAGTAAGCCAGGGAAAAAATGTATTAAATGATGACAGACATATTCCAAATAAAAAGCCTTAAAATTCCTGCAATTTGAGGAATGAAAACAAATAAGGATCGTCATAATTTCGCTATCTGTTAAAGATTTTTTTCGATTACGTTTTCTTTTCGTATCCTTTCTGTAAATCTGCGTAACTTCAAATTTTTCTGATGTTATGCTTGCTTCAACATCGTAAAAAATATGGAGCAATAACAGATGGAACAGCATCTAACTTTAGAAGAGGTATCGCAAGCATTTACTAATTGGCGTCAAACCAGGGCTAAAAGAACTAAAATACCCGATTACCTTATCCAACAAATAACGCATTTAAAAAAATATCCTAGTTTTGAAATAATGCAAGCACTAAAGTTAAATCATCGTACTTTAAAAGAAATCTTAGATCTCCCTAAATCAATTGATTTTCTTAATCTCCCTATTATATCAGAGCCTAAAATCACTGCTACCGTCGCTTGTACACTCAGTAGAGTCGATGGCACTGTGCTTAAAATAGAACTAGCCCAGGCACAGTTGCAAGATTTTGTGAGAATTTTCTTATGTTGCAAATAACTGCTCAGTCTAAAATATCTTTAGCGATCCAGCCAATCGATTTCAGGCGCGGTATTGATGGGATCGCCGCTGTGTGTAAACAAGCCTTAAGCCAAGATCCCATGAGCGGTGTCTTATTTATTTTTCGTAACCGTCTCAAAACCGTATCCTTTCTGTAAATCTGCGTAATGTTTAATTTTTTCTGTGTTAACCTTTTTCAGAGAATGACAAATCTTAGAATCGGAAGATTTGTAGGCTAAAGATCACGTGTTTTTCGGTCAAAGATCACACGATGAATCATTCATTTAAGATATAATGTAGAGGTTCTTCAAAATGGATTGATTGGAGCGAAGATGAAAAATCACACATTAAAGAAGCCGGAATATTTATCTTTAGATCCCGCCTCTAAAAAGGCGGTCATAGCGGAGATCGACGATTCCAACCTTAAACATAAAGAAATATTTAAAGAATGCGTTTTATTTGCGGATGATTTAGAACGCCCCTTAAAAGATCCGACCATGAGTCTAAAAGAAATTAGGCGTTTGTTGAAATCGAGAGCTGAAGCGCTAAAAAAAATGGGGCTGGCGATTTAGAAAAACCACCAAAATCGTCAGCGCTATCGCCAGAGGTGGTAACAGCACTGAGTTCTTTTTCTCGGGAACCGAAACGCAAAGAGAAAAAACCCCGTTTGCAAGGTGGTAAATATGGATTTGATGATTATCCTGGTGCAATGACGCATACGCATGAGATTGAAGGATACACGGTCGAGCTTGTGCCAAGCTTGCGAGAGAGGCAAATATTATCCTTTGTCTTGTGGTCTAGTAGTATGAGAACTGCTGGTATTGTTTTTAGAGTTCTCAGTATTATTTATCTGTGATGAAAAAATAAGACTTTGCTGGATTGGCATGAGAGAAACAGAAAGAGAATTAGCTTCTTCCTTAGAATTGCTAGCACACTCTTTTATCTTTGCTTCACATTGCTGTAAACGCTCTTTCGCCTTTTGTGTTGATTGATGGGCAATTCCCAATAAAACTAAACGCCTTTCATACGTCTTTTTTAAATATTGATAAGCTGCTTGATAATTTTGCATTAACAGGTGAGTAGAACCAATATTAAAATGCAGCATTGTTATTGTTTCATGGAACTCCTTACTAACTGGTTCTAGGATTCTTAATGCTTCCTTAAAAAGAGGTAAGGCTTCTTCAAATTTTTGAGATTTATAATGTAATATTGCTTGTTCATTGAGTCTAAAACTCTTTTCTTTTAATATTTTTAAATTGTCCCGCAAAGAAACACTAGCACCAGGTGAATTAGTATCCAAATCAGTTAAAGCTTGCAATAATTGTTCAATTGCAATTAATTTTGGATGCTCAACAGAAAATTCTCGTTGATAAATCATTTTAGCTTTTTGTAAATACTCTTTAGATTCTTCAACTAATCCAATCTGAACACAAATGCTTCCTAGATTTCCAAGAGTTTGGGCTATTTCAACATGATCTTTACCATAATGTTGTTCTTCAATTTTTAGCGCTTGCAGACAAAATATTCTAGCTTCTTTATGTTTTCCTAATTTTAGATAAACAATCCCAAGATTCCCCAAGCTGTTTGCTGTCTCAAAATGTCCTCGGCCATAATAATTTTCTGCTATTTTTAAGGCCTTTTCAAAATATTTTTCCGCTGTTTTGACTTCATTTAAATTTACATAGAAACCTCCAAGGCTTTGCAAAATTCCTGCGACCTTTATATGGTTTTCTCCATAATGATTTTCCAGAATAGTTAGCGCTCGCTCATAGTTCTCTTTAGCGGTTTCGTATTCATTTAATTTCATGTAAACATTTCCAAGGTTCATTATGGTCATTGCCATTTTAATATGATCTTTTTGAAAATAATTTTTTTGAATTTTTAATGCTCGCTCACAATACATTTTAGATTCTGTAATTCTTCCTAATATTCTATAAATTTCTCCTAAATTAGTTAAAGCAACTGTTATCTCAATATGGTTTTCGTCATAATGAGTCTCATCAATTTCTAATGCTTGTTCATAACACTTTTTGGCTGTTTCAATTTCTCCTAAATCTAAACAATCATTCCCGAAACTGATTAAAGCAATAGCAACTTCGACATGATTTTCACCATAACGATATTGTTTAATTTTTAATATTTGCTCATGATATTCCTTAGCTGTTTTAATATTTCCTAAATCGCTATAAACAGTTCCTAAATTTTGTAAAATTTCTATTGTCTTTATATCACTTTTACCATAACACTGCTCATAAATTCTCTTTTTTTCCAGGAGATAACTTAAAGCACTCCGTGCCAAGCCAAAATTCAAATAAAGGGATTCTAAACAACAAGGTTCCAAAAGAAATAATTCAGGAGCATGACTTGTAATTTCGCCAACATCTTTTGGAAATAATTTTGTAATCTGTTGGCAATGCTGATGCAATCGTTCTGCATGAGCTAATATGCCTTTATAATAACCCAAACCTTTTTCTTCATATTTTTCTTTAGCTGAGGAATTTAAAAATTCACACATCTTTCTGAGAATCCGTATTTGATCTCTATGATTTATAGAATTTTGTCGATAGCGAAGAATATCTTGGATTAAGGGATGCATACTTAATTGATGTTTTTCAACATCTATACGCATAAGGGAATACATTCTAATATTTTCTTTAATTTGATGCCACAACCCGGCCTTATCTCCTGCACCACCAGCTAATATAATTGGAAGAGTTGCAATAGCTAATAAGAATTTGGTATTTGGAAAAGGAACTCCCTCTAAAATAGCATTAAATAATAACTCTTCTGGAATAGGTACAGCGTGATTTAACCAGCTTGCTTGAGATAGAGTCAGCATAGTAACGGGTCCGGCAAGATTCTCTTTTTCTATTGCTTCAAAATTAATATTAAATGTCACCCACACAGGCTCATGTCTTGGAAGATATTTTATCTCTTCACTTAACATCGCAGCTTGTTCTTGATAATAACGATCTAAGTAGCCGGTAATATCTACTCCTTTAACAGCCATATAAGCACCTGCTTGAACCAAAGCTAAAGGCATATAGCCTAAAACACTTACCAATTCTTTTAATTTGGATATCTCTTTATAGTTTGTTATTTTAAGAATCAAAGCAATAGCTTCTTCTTCTGTCATAACATCCACATCTAATTTCTGATGTATTAGCCAGTCGGTTTCATTGCGAGAGGTCATTAAAATATGATGCTTACCTTCCTCTGGCAGCAACCCTTCAATAGTTTTAGCATCCAACACGTTATCATAAATTAATAAGCAATCCTTTTGACCTTCAAGCCATTCTTTGACTTTATTAGCTTTTTCTTCAATAGACATCTCATCTAAAAATTTAATTCCATTTTTTGCGCCAAAATCTAAGTATTGTTGATAAATGATTGTTTTGGAGGATGCATAAAACCAAGCACGTAATGTATAAGGTCTGGGCGGATGTAAAAAATAACATCCCGCTAACTCTGTTTTACCAACTCCTCCTAACCCATGGGCGGTTAATGTCAGTATTTGTTGGTCCGATTGCGCAAAATGACTCCTCATTTTATCCCATAACCCTTGGCGCATAATAAAATTAGGGTTAGCATAAGGTCGTTGGAACTGAAAACCGTTTGCATCATAGAATAATTGTGGGTTGCTACCTTGCGATTTCATTAAAACACCAATCTGTTCAGCTTGTACTGCTTGACTATGTTTAGTGTTTTCTTGTGCTTGCACAGCTTGATATTGAATATCTTGTCTTAAAAACTCTAAACGTTGTCGATGATATCCAAGGCTCAATTCTTGCTCAACAGCAGAGGACTCTTTAGGGAAGTCTGAATATTGATGATAAAACGATTGCCAGATGCTACTATGTTCTGAAGCCTTTTGCTTAACTGAAGCTTCATAAATCCAATCGACGAGTTTTTTCAAGGTTCCTACATAACCAGCGTCTCGTGCATCTCTCACGGTACGGTATTTATCATAAATTTCTGGATAAGCGCTTTTCATCGTACCACTAATCAACATTGGATAAATTCGACTCTGACCAAATTGTTCGTGGTCTTGTTCAAATCGATCATTAATAATACCGAGCTCGGTTTGAACGGCATGTGCTCCTTTACCATAGTGCTTTTGTAATAAAGACTCTGTTCCAACCAGAATAATATAATTACCCTCATGGTACTGCTTCATAAACTGATAAATACTATCTCCTGGGTTATTATCTCGGATATCCATGACGACTCGAATACCTGCCGCCTTTAAATGGTCGTACAATACAAATAAAAAGGGCTGTACCCAGTATTCTTGTGCCTTATGTTGTTCTGAAGGCCAGGCATAACTGATATAACAAC
>JBGAIP010000005.1:0-110730 GCA_044225395.1 Gammaproteobacteria bacterium | reverse complement strand
AACTAGTTTCTCCTAGGGTTAACTCCCCCTCCAAAGAACTTCATCCCTCCGCATGGAGGGATTTTTTTTAATCTTAAGTTTTACATTATTAATAAGTTAACTTTCTTTTTTGTGATGTCTTTATCGTACAATGAAGGCAGTTATTGACTTACATTGAAAAATCTGACACACTTACACTGTTTTTTGTTATAGAAGGGTTCAATATCGGATGTCAGTTGATGCTGTTGTAGTACTGAACAATACGAAAGAACACAAAAATAAAGCACCTTGGCAGAAAGGCGATCCCTTTCTAGATATCCCCTTGGATCCAGAAATACCTAAAGCACTTAAAGATACCTTCCAAGAAACTTTGTATATACAGCAATTGAAGAGTAAAAAATCAACATACCATCGCCTTCAAAAAAATAAGACTACTGATAAATACGACATTATTAATCCTGAAGGACAAGTGGTTCCTAGCCATAAAACGGCACATATTTATTCTTTTGTTGTGCTAGAAAATGAAGATCATTCTTTAGAACTACGACTTGGTTTAGGGAATCACTACTTTACGTCTGGACGAGCAAATAGCGTTAAAGCTGCTGGAGACATTCACCTCTGGAAGGCGGACATTACAAAAATCACAAATCAATCTGGTGGATATCACGCTGAAAATAACAAAGATATCTCTTATTCGGCATACGCAGCGATGGAAGCTGTTTCTTTACCGATGGAAAAATTTGTTGCGTTTAGTGACATCAAAGCACCTGTTATATTCAGCAAGGTTAATAGCCTTAATGCTAAATTACAGTCACCCCACCCATATACGGCACCAAAACTTCAGGCACGTTAATTCGCCCTTCAGCATCTTGATAATTTTCCATCACTGCAATTAAGGCTCTGCCGACAGCTATGCCTGAACCGTTTAAAGTATGCAATAGCTCAGGTTTGTGGGTATTAGCATTTCGAAAACGCGCTTGCATACGCCGTGCCTGAAAAGATTCTGTATTGCTACAAGATGAAATTTCGCGATATTGATTTTGCCCTGGCAACCACACTTCCAAATCGTATGTTTTAGCAGCTGAAAAACTAATGTCTCCTGTACAAAGCGAAACGACACGATACGGCAATTTAAGTTTTTGTAACACTGCTTCTGCATGCGTCACCATTGATTCTAAGGCTGCGTAGGAATCCTCAGGCAAGACTATTTGTACCATTTCGACTTTATCAAATTGATGCTGACGCAACATACCGCGCATGTCTTTGCCATAAGTACCTGCTTCTTTTCTAAAACACGGGCTATGGCAAGCATATTTTAGAGGCAATTTTTCAGCATCAATAATTTGTTCCCTAACCATATTGGTCACCGCTACCTCTGAAGTTGGGATTAACCAAAAATCCGATTCTTTAATCGCAAACATATCGTCTGCCGCTTTGGGTAATTGACTCGTACCATATAAAGAATCACTTGCCACAATATAGGGTACATAGATTTCTTGATAACCATGCACTTCTGTATGTAGATCTAACATAAATTGTGCCAATGCTCGATGCAATCTAGCCAGTTTCCCATGCAATACCACAAATCGCGCACCAGAAATACGCGCTGCTGCATCAAAATCTAAAGCACTGCCCCCTAAAGACACATGATCTTTTATTTCAAAATTAAACTGTGTGGGCGTTCCCCAACGTCTAATCTCAACATTTTCTGTTTCATTTTTGCCTATAGGCGTACTCGCATGCGGAATATTGGGAATAGCATCAAAGATGCGTTGCAGTTCTTTTTGAACGACAGATAACGCTTCTTCCGCAAGCTTTAATTTATCACCCAAACCAGCAACCAATGCTAATAAAGGCTCAACCGATCCCCCTGAAGCTTTTACTTGCCCAATTTTTTTTGATTGCAGATTGCGTTCGTTTTGTAATTTTTCTGTTTCTACTTGCAACAGTTTGCGTTGAGATTCAAGTTTTTTTAAAGTCTCTACATCTAATACAAATCCGCGCGTGGCTAATTGTACTGCAATGGCTTCGGGATTTTCTCTTAATATTTTAGGATCTAACATGGTAACCTCTAGTCGTTTGTTAAAACATCTATACCTTTAGGCGGTGTAAATGTAAATTGGGAAGCTGGAATAGTGCCATTTAATTTCATATCTTTAAAGCTAAATTGCGAAACTTGACCCAATTGATCTAACAATTCCATTTCATTTAACGTTTTTGCTCTAAAGCCTATTCTAATCCACTGAAAAGATCCTTCATTACGTTTGGGCTGCAATTCGAAACAAATATCACTGTTTTTTAAACACTGGCCTTTTTTGAGCGGCATTTTTTTGATTTTGAAATCGGTATCCAGAGACTTGACATCACCCGTCAGAAAAAAAATCGGCGCTGCCGTTTGTCCTTTACTTAATTTTTGAATGGTTACTTGATCTAAATCTTTGTCATAATCCCAAACTTTTTTGCCATCGGCAACAATCAGTCGTGGCTCATCCCCCAACACTTCCCAGCGAAACTGCCCGGGTTTTTTAAGCCAAACTTTGCCTGTGCATGTTTGTAATAGCCGTCCACCTTCACTCTTAATGGTTTGTTGAAAACTCCCCTGCAGTGTAGAGACAGGTTCTAATAAGGATTGCAATTCTGTCGTATCTGTTGAGGCCAAAATGGGTTGGCTTAAACAGCATAAGCTAAAACAAAGGATAGATAAAAATAGCCGATTTTTCATTGCAATACTCCTAAACATTAGGTTGAATCTTAGCATAAGAAAGGGTTTTGATAAAAATATCTAGAAAACTAAATAATTTTAACTTGCTATTTTATCTTTATTAAAAGAGGAAGGTATGGATATAACACCGTTAATAATTAAAACACCGCTCAATATTAACCCTGCAGCAATGCCAAATTGCATATCGATTGTTTCTTCTAAAAAGACAACCCCTAAAACAGTTCCAAAAACCGGTAAGAGATAAGTCACTGTTGAAGCAGCGGTTGCACCTTGTCTTTCGATAATACGATAAGACATCATAAAAGCCAGTGCAGTGCCAAAGACTGCAAGCCCTAATACGCCTAACCAAGATGACCATGAGGCTGTCTGTATCATCGAAATAGGTGATTCAAAAATAAATGCCACTGGGACTAAATAAATCAACGATGACATTAGCTGCATGACAGGTGCAACTAAGGCTGGCGCCGGTGGTAAATTTCTTCGCACATAGATAATGCCTATCGCATAACTACAAGAACCAATAAAGCTTAATAAAATGCCTTGTATATCGACAGCAAGCTCTGTTCCTTGAAAAGAACTCAGAACTGTTGGTAAAAATAACACACCAAATCCTGAGAGTCCTATTATGACGCCTATACCCTTACCCCAGGTTAATCGTTCATCTTTTAAAAAAATATTCGCTAAAACAATGGTCATCACTGGCGTAGTACCATTAATAAGTGCAGAAAGACTGGTGGGGATCGTTTGGATGGAATAATTAAAACAAATCCAAGGTAAACCATTGGCAAAAATACCAATAATAAAGCAATGCCACCAGAGCTCAGGATAATTTTTAAGCTGAATTTTTCTCAATCTGAGTACTGTGTATAAAAACAACAACCCAATACCAACACGTAGCATTACCAGTGTTAAAGGTGCAATATCACTGACTGCAATTCGAATAAATAGAAAAGAAGGCCCCAGAGCATGGCTAACAATAGAATATCGAATAGGCCTTTATGTAATTTCATATTATAAATCAATCACCCTGAAATTTACTGAGAATTTTATCATAACACACAAGAATTTTCTAGCTAATTTTTCACCAGGTTAATTTTCACCAGGCTCCTGAACCAGCACTTCCCTACCCCCATTGCTTTGCATATTGCTCACAATGCCTGCAGCTTCCATCGTTTCTATCAATCGAGCTGCCCGGTTATAGCCAATTTTTAGGCGTCTTTGTAAATGCGAAATCGATGCACGTCTTGTTTCTGCGACAATTTGAACAGCCGAGTCGTATAAATCGTCTTGTTCGCCACTTTCTTCGTCTTCAAATCCACCTAACCCAGAGGAGAAACCCAAAGACCCGCCACCTCCACCTAAAACATCAATCGCATAATCTGGCTCACCTAAAGCTTTCAAGGCTTTAACCACTGCGTGAACTTCTTCATCCGATACAAATGCACCATGAATACGGACAGGCACACCGGTGCCTGGGGGTAGATATAACATATCGCCATGACCAAGCAATTGTTCTGCACCTTGTTGATCTAAAATAGTGCGCGAATCGATACGAGAAGAAACCTGAAAAGCAATACGAGTTGGCACATTCGCCTTAATTAAACCGGTAATGACATCTACAGAAGGACGTTGTGTTGCTAAAATTAAATGGATTCCGGCAGCGCGCGCTTTTTGTGCAATTCTGGCGATTAATTCTTCAACTTTTTTACCCACGACCATAATCATGTCGGCAAATTCATCGATAATCACAACAATATGCGGCAACCGATTTAAAGCCGGTCGCTCGTCTCCCATCTCAGGTAACCAAAAAGGATCTAAAATCGGTTGATTGCCTTGTTCTGCATCTAAAATTTTACGGTTATATCCCACTAAATTTCTAACACCTAAAGCTGCCATTAATTTATAACGACGTTCCATTTCGGCAACGCACCAACGCAGACTATTCGCCGCATCTTTCATGTCGGTTACAACGGGCGTTAAAAGGTGAGGTATGCCATCATAAATAGATAACTCTAACATTTTGGGATCAATCAAAATTAAACGCACATCTTGCGGCGTCGCCTTATATAATAGACTTAATAACATCACATTAATACCAACGGATTTACCAGAACCCGTCGTGCCTGCAACCAATAAGTGCGGCATTTTTGCTAAATTCACAACGACTGGATTACCCGCGATATCTTTACCCAGCGCAAGACTTAAATGAGAGCTGGATTCACTATATTGCGTAGACTCTAATATCTCGCGTAAACGCACTAATTCACGATGTTCATTGGGGATCTCCAAGCCAACAACAGATTTCCCTGGTATTACTTCCACAACGCGCACACGCGTAACAGACAAAGCACGCGCTAAATCTTTAGAAAGCCCAGAGATTTTACTCACCTTGACACCCGCCGCTAATTCCATTTCAAAACGCGTAATCACGGGCCCCGGATAAACATCAACCACAGTCACTTGCACACCAAACTCCAGTAGCCGTGCCTCAACTTCTCGCGATAAAGACTCTAATTTACTCGCCGAATAACATTCGGTTTCGTTTCTAGGTTCTGCTTCTTCTAATAACGTAACCGCTGGCAGCTCGGTATTTAAGGACAATTGTGGCGCTGTTGGAAAAACGCGTACACTGGAAATGTTTGGTCTTGGTTCTTTAATTTCTATGTGATTTACTTTGATGGGCACAGCATCAATAACCACTTCTTTTTTGAATTTCCGCACACCCACTGTTGGGTCAAGACGTTCTGTTTTAAGTCTGGCTGCAGTTGCAATGGCTTTACGCGCTTGATAACGTTCTTTAATATGCTTTAGATAATCTATAAATTCAGGCAATTTTTGGAATAAACCTCTGCTTGTTTTGTCTATTAATCCAAACCATGAAAGACCTGTGGTTAAAGTAATACCCGCCAAAAATACGGCCAGCAAAACTAAGGTACTACCCAAATAACCTAAAAAGGGATTAAGTTCAGCACTCAAAATTTGCCCGCAAATCCCACCCGCGCTAACCGGCATGCCTTTGCTCCACAAACTAAAGTGTAAGCTGGCAAGACCACAGCCAGACACTATTGCTAGTCCAAAACCGATTAGTCGAAAGCCCCACAACAATCGATGAAAATCGCTAGACTCAAAGCGACTTTGAAAAAGACGGATACTGCTAAAGCCAATCAGTACAGGAAACAGGTAGGCTACATAACCAAATAAATAGAAGCATAAGTCGGCAAACCAAGCCCCTGCCTCCCCTGCTGCATTTTGAATGCCTTGTTGTGCGGTGGTATGTGACCAGCCAGGATCAGCATCATGATATGTCACTAAAGCGACCAATAAAAAAATAGCCAGTGTAGAAAGCAAAATAAACCCGCCTTCTTGTAAGCGGTGTAATAACACAATACGCGTTGCGCCGGATCCCGATTTTGAACCGGATTTGGATCCGGATTTGGACCCCGATTTTGAAAGGGTTTTTCGTTTTATTTTCATAGTGGTTCTGTCATCCCCGCCTTTTTCCTGTTCATTATAAACACTATACCGCTTTTTTGCTGGTTAGAGTATATTGTCTTAATTTTAAACAGGGGGTGTTTATGAGCAATACCGAACACTGTCGATTATTAATACTCGGTTCTGGACCAGCGGGCTATACAGCTGCCGTTTACGCTTCCCGCGCTAATTTAAATCCTGTCCTTATCACGGGTATGGAAAAAGGCGGGCAATTAACAACAACAACAGATGTGGATAACTGGCCAGGTGATGTCGAAGGCCTAACAGGACCCGCTTTAATGGAACGCATGGAAGCACATGCCAAGCGTTTTAATACGGAAATTATTTTTGATCATATTGCGACAGTCGATTTAAGCTGTAAACCTTTTAGACTTACTGGCGATTCTAAAAAGATTTATACGGCTGATGCGCTCATTATTGCAACCGGGGCTTCAGCCAAATATTTGGGTATCCCTTCAGAACAAGCTTTTATGGGCAAGGGTGTCTCCGCCTGTGCCACCTGTGATGGTTTTTTTTACAAAAACCAACGTGTTGCTGTTATAGGTGGTGGTAATACGGCTGTTGAAGAAGCCCTATATCTTTCTAACATTGCGGCACATGTTACTGTCGTACACAGACGCGATGCCTTTAAAGCTGAAAAAATCTTAATTTCACAACTCATGAAAAAAGTGGAAAGCGGCAATATTACTGTTTTATGGAACTCGGTTTTAGATGAGATTTTGGGAAATGAAACCGGCGTAACCGGGATCCGCGTTCAGCAAGTCACAGATAAAGTTAAACAAGAGATTGCCCTTCAGGGTGTTTTTATTGCCATCGGGCACGTGCCTAATACCAAAATTTTAGAAAACCAACTTAAAATGGAAAATGGGTATATCTCTGTACAGGGTGGCTCCCAGGGAAATGCCACGGCAACCAGTATTCCAGGGGTATTTGCAGCCGGAGATGTGGGTGATCACGTCTACCGTCAAGCCGTTACCTCAGCTGGCTCTGGCTGCATGGCAGCTTTAGACGCTGAAAAGTACCTAGATGCACTCAATTCTGCTATGATCACCTAATTATTCATTGAGGTTTTATATTCATTATGGCCAAAGAAGAAGCAATTGAAATGGAAGGGACGGTTATTGAAAACCTACCTAACACACACTTTAGGGTTCAATTAGAAAATGGGCATGTGGTGATCGCACACATTTCTGGACGCATGCGTAAAAATTATATTCGGATTTTAATGGGTGATCGGGTAACGGTTCAGCTAACCCCATACGATCTCACTAAGGGACGCATTACCTTTAGAAACCGCGAAGCTAAAGATATTAAAGAGGCAGGAACCGCTGGTACAGAACCTAAAGCAGATTAATATTACTTCACCTTACAAGGCGCCTCAATTTGAACACGTAATTCACCACCATCAACAGTGACACGTACGCGACCGCCTGCTTCTACTAAAGAACCAAATAATATTTCGCCAGCCAGCGGTTTTTTAAGTTTTTCTTTAACCAATCGTGCCATCGGACGTGCGCCCATTTGTTTATCGTAACCATGTGTTGCCAACCACTCTCGAGCCACTTTATCGACTTCTAAAGTCACATGTTTTTCTTCTAGTCTTGCTTGCAACTCGGTAATAAATTTTTCGACAATCAGATCAATAGCAACCCGACTTAACACTCTGAATTGAATAATAGCATCTAGTCTATTTCTAAATTCGGGTGTAAATTTCTTTTTAATAATCCCCAACGCATCGGTTGAGTGATCTTGTTCGGTAAAACCCATCGAACTTCTATTCATATCTTCTGCACCTGCATTGGTTGTCATCACCAATATTACGTGCCTAAAATCCGTTTTACGACCATTAGAATCTGTCAGTGTTCCATGATCCATCACTTGTAGTAATAAATTATAAACATCCGGATGCGCTTTTTCGATTTCATCTAACAGCAATACACTGTGTGGGTGCTTATTTACTGCATCGGTTAATAAACCGCCTTGTTCGAACCCTACATAACCTGGTGGCGCACCAATTAAACGCGAAACCGTATGGCTTTCCATATATTCAGACATATCAAAACGTAATAATTCTATACCTAAGATATGTGCCAACTTTCGAGTTACTTCTGTTTTACCAACACCTGTTGGCCCTGCAAATAAAAAACAACCGACAGGCTTTTCAGGATCAGCCAATCCAGAACGACCCATTTTAATGGCATCGGATAAACTCGCAACTGCTTCATCTTGCCCAAAGATGACCAATTTTAAGTCTCGCTCTAAATTACGCAAGGTTGTTTTATCCGAAACAGACACCGATTTTTCGGGCACGCGAGCCATTTTAGCAACAATGCGTTCTATATCAGAAACACCTATCACTTTTTTACGTTTATTAACTGGCAATAAACGTTGATAAGCACCCGCTTCATCTACAACATCTATCGCTTTGTCGGGCATAAAACGATCAGAAATATACCGACTAGCCATCTTAGCGGCTGCTCGAAGTGCAGCGAAGGAATAACGAACGCTATGATGTTGCTCTAAACGTTCTTTTAAACCCTTCAAAATACCAATGGTTTCTTCTACAGTAGGCTCTTTAATATCTACTTTCTGAAAACGTCTCGCTAAAGCGCGGTCTTTTTCAAATATGCCACGGTATTCATGATACGTCGTCGAACCTGCACATTTAAGTTCACCGGATGCTAACAAAGGTTTAATTAAATTAGATGCATCCATCACCCCACCAGAAGCCGCACCTGCACCAATAATAGTATGAATTTCATCTATGAATAAAATTGCACCCGGTTCTCTTTTTAATTGTTGCAACAAGGCTTTAAATCGTTTTTCAAAATCACCTCTGTATTTTGTGCCTGCTAAAAGAGACCCTAAATCCAACGAATAAATCGTGCTATTTTTAATAGCGTCTGGCACTTTTCCTTCTACCACCAATTTCGCCAATCCTTCTACAATGGCTGTTTTTCCCACACCTGCTTCACCGACAAATAGCGGATTATTTTTACGGCGTCTACATAATATTTGTATCGTTCTTTGAATTTCATCTTCACGTCCAACCAAGGGATCTATTTTACCCAGTTTAGCTTGATGATTTAAATTAATGGCGTAGCTTTCTAGCGGACTTCGCATATTCGATTCTTGTGATAAATCATCTTCTTGCATCTGAGAAATATCAGGTTCGATGGGTTCTTCCATGTGAGATGTTCCTTGGGTACCATGTGAGATATAATTAATGACATCCAATCTAGATACATTTTCTTTTTTTAAGAAAAAAACCGCTTGGCTTTCTTGTTCGCTAAAGATAGCTGCCAAAACATTGGCACCTGTTACTTCTTCTTTACCCGCTGACTGAACATGAAACACCGCTCTTTGTAAAACACGCTGAAATCCTAAGGTCGGTTGTGTCTCTCGATGATGGTCATTCATGGGAATAACCGGTGTCGTTTCATCCACAAAAGAAACTAATTCTAAGCGCAATTGATCAATATTGGCATTACAGGCATGCAAAACTTCATTAGCTGATGAATTATCTAATAATCCAAGCAATAAATGCTCTACGGTCATAAATTCATGGTGCTTCTCTCTTGCCATTTTAAAAGCAAGATTCAAAGTCATTTCCAACTCCTTATTCAACATACTGCCATCTCCTTAAAAATCCCTTTTATTAGTTTCTAGGGCGCTATGGATAGGGGACTACTACCCTTTTTAAAACCCATATAAATCAATATTAGCTAATATTCTGCTCTCTGCTTACCTGTTAGACACGACCTATCTCTTATTATTATCGGTTTTTTTTAATATTTATTGAAAAATTGAGGCAAATTGGGGCTTGACTCATTTGAAAATAATGTCAACATTAGGAACGTGTACATACGTGCTCTATAAGGGACATCAATTTATGGCAACCGGCATCGTTAAATGGTTTAACAACCAAAAAGGATTTGGGTTTATTTGTGCTGAGGAAGGGGGAGAAGACATTTTCGCTCATTTTTCAGCCATTGTCATGGAAGGCTATAAAAGTCTTAAAGCAGGTCAAAAGGTATTATTTGAAATTAGCCATGGACCCAAAGGCTTACATGCCATGAATATCCGGCTTCCGCTTGAAGAGACTAGCTAATATTCTACATATTTTGAATAATCGCTTCACCAAACCCAGAACAGCTGACCAAGGTGGCCTCTTTCATTTGACGTTCAAAGTCATATGTCACTGTTTTAGCCGCAATCGCTTTTTCCACACCTTCAATTATTAAATCTGCTGCTTCCGTCCATCCCAAGTGCCTTAACATCATTTCTGCTGATAAAATTAAAGATCCTGGATTCACTTTATTCTTACCTGCATATCTTGGCGCTGTACCATGCGTTGCTTCAAATAAAGCGATACTATCCGAAAGATTTGCCCCTGGTGCAATACCAATACCACCCACCTGTGCTGCCAATGCATCCGAAATATAATCACCATTTAAATTTAAAGTGGCTATCACACTGTATTCTTCCGGACGCAATAAAATTTGCTGTAAGAAGGCATCTGCAATTATGTCATTAATAAAAATTTCTTTTCCTGTCTTTGGATTTTTTATAATACACCAAGGACCTTCGTCTACTAACGTCGCTTTAAATTTTTCACGTGCGACAGAATATCCCCACTCTTTAAATGCGCCCTCTGTAAATTTCATAATGTTACCTTTGTGCACAAACGTAACAGCGGGACAATCATTATCAATGGCATATTCAATGGCTTTAATCACAAGGCGTTCTGTACCTGCCTTAGAAACCGGTTTAATACCAATACCACAATTGTCGGGGAAACGGATTTTCTTAACATGCATATCTGTTTGTAAAAATTGTATGACTTTTTTAGCTTCTGGTGTATTAGCTTGCCATTCTATGCCCGCATAAATATCTTCGGAATTTTCTCTAAAGATAATCATATTCACTTTTTCAGGATGCTTAACGGGACTGGGCGTACCTGAAAAATAACGCACAGGCCTTAAACAAATATATAAATCCAATTCTTGTCGCAATGCAACGTTAATCGATCGAATACCCCCACCAACGGGTGTGGTTAAAGGACCTTTGATTGCAATTAAAAATTCTCGCATAGCCGTTAAAGTTTCTTCAGGTAACCATTGATTTTCGCCGTAAACGCGCGTGGCTTTCTCTCCTGCAAATATTTCCATCCAAGCAATCGAACGTTTGCCTTGATATGCTTTGGAAACTGCTGCATCCACTACTTTTTTCATAACCGGAGTAATATCTACTCCAATGCCATCACCTTCTATAAAAGGGATTAAAGGATGATCAGGAATATCTAGCGAGCCATCTAACCCGATTTTAATTTTTTGGCCGTGTGCGGGAACAACAATTTTTTGGTACGACATGCTAAAAACTCCTTTGGGATCTAACCCCATTTATTGCTATGATTATAGACGATTGGTTTTTTTTTAGCAGTACGGAACCTATGTCAGTCAAACATATATTAACCAGGTGTCTTTTTTATATTTTATTCTTAAGTTGGGTACCTTCGAGCTATGCTGAAGCCACGCATTTTGAATCCGCGCGCAAATGGTTTCTAGAAGCAGAAACCGCACATGCACATGGCCACTATGTGATGTATGAAAAACTCAAACAAAAACTAGCACACTATCCGCTGCTGCCTTATTTAATTTTTAATGAATATGACCGCCGCATGCAAAGCATTACACATGCAGAATTCCAATCCTTTATGGATAAATACCCCGATAGCCCATTGGCAGAACAATTACGCACACGCTGGTTACAAGCAAAAGCCAAACAAGAAGATTGGAAATCTTTTTTAAAAGCTTATCAACCCACAGAAGATGTCTCTTTACAATGCCATTACCTCTGGGCATCTTTGCAAAACCCAACTAACCCCAACATTCTAATAAAACAAATTTCCGCCTTATGGCTTAACGGCAAACAAACGCCTAAAAGCTGCGAGGCCGTATTTTCAATTTTTGAAAAAACAAATGCTATGACACGCCCCCTGGTTTGGCAACGTGTTAAAGCCGCTATTCAAGAAGGTAATGAAAACATTGCCCGAAAAACAGCGCGCCATCTTAAACACAGTGAACTAGCACTGGTTGAGTTATGGCTAATGATTCGCGCCAACCCTTATCTGGTAACGCAACACAAATATTTTAACAATAACCATCCTGCCAACCTTGAGATGATTGTCGATGGCGTCTCTTTAATTGCAAAGACAAAACCCGATACTGCCATTAAAATTTGGCAACAAATTGCACGCCGTTACAAATTTGAAGAAAGACATTGGGGTTTGGTAGTGCGGGCTATTGGACTTGCTTATGCCTTTCAAAGACATCCCGATGCAGATAAATGGCTCACTAAAGTGCCCTCCATTCACGCTAATCAAACCGTTCAAGAATGGCGTATCCGAGCTGCCCTTGCTAAAGAAGACTGGCCCAAAGTTTATCACTGGGTACGTGCACTACCGATGCATCTCTCTAAAATTGACGAATGGGAATATTGGCATGCACGCGCTTTAGATAAAATTAACCGTCGACACGACAGTCAAATTATTCTCACAAAATTGGCTAAAACGCGAAGCTATTATGGGTTTCTCGCGAGTAATCATTTAGTTAAACCTTTTCCTATTTTAAATCACAAAATGCCTGTAGAAAGAGCACAGATACTTAATATGGCTGGCAAAGCTTCTGTCTTACGCGCACGCGAATTGCAAATTTTAGGCCGTCAACAAAAAGCTAAATCCGAATGGATGTTTTTAACCAAACAAATGAACGATACCGAAAAACACACCGCAGCACATATTGCCCTCAAGTGGAATTTACCCAATTGGGCAATCTTAGCCCTTTCGAAATCAAACAACAAAGATGATCTATCCCTAAGATTTCCCGTTGTATACGGCAATCATATTCTAAAAGAAGGCCATAAACATCACATTGATCCAGCTTGGATCTTAGCCATTACACGTCAAGAAAGCGCTTTTGTGCCCCATGCTAAAAATCCTTCTGGTGCAACCGGCTTAATGCAATTACGTCACGGCACAGCCCGAATGGTCGCGGAAAGAAAAAAAATACCGTATGGTCTCGAAACTCAATTACTAGAACCCCATACCAATATTCAATTGGGGAGCGGATATCTACGTATGATGATGGATCAACATAAAAACAACGCGGTACTCGCCACGGCTGCCTATAATGCAGGACCGGGTCGCATTAAAAAATGGCTCCCAGAATGTGATATGGCTGCAGATCTCTGGATCGAAACCATTCCCTGTAAAGAAACCCGGGAATATGTTAAGAATGTATTAACCTATACGGTTATTTATCAGGAAATCCTGGGCAAAAAGCCAACCTTGGCAAATTATATGTCTTTTATTCCAAGTAGACAGTAGATAGGAGTCGGCCGATAAGCCGGGTTCTGTCGTGAACAGTCATTCCTCTAAGGCCATTGATTACTCAATGGCTCAAGCGACCTACCCGAACCCAGTACGGGCCGTACTATTAGGTTCCTATTTGGTCTTGCTCCAAGTGGGGTTTTCCCTGCCGTTCTTGTTACCAACAACGCGGTGCGCTCTTACCGCACCTTTTCACCCTTACCATACAAGATGGCGGTATACTTTCTGTGGCACTTTCCGTAGGCTTACGCCTCCCAGGCATTACCTGGCACTTCGCCCTAGGGAGCCCGGACTTTCCTCTCTGATCCAATGCAGGAACAGAGCGACTGTCTAGCCAACTCCTGCTTGCAATAATAACGGTTATAGTACATCCTATGCAACCTTATTCCATGCTAAAATATTACTATGGTTATGCAAATGCGATTTATCAGTATTAATAGACAAAAGGGCAGATTATCTGTTGCCTCTTCCTTCTTACGTTTTCTCGTTTGCTATTGTGTCACTTTTTCTGTCTTTGCTGCACCTCAAAAAAATCTTGAGCCCATTCTGGCTAAACTGAATGCTGATATTCAACAACATATCCAAAAAAAGAAAATACCAGGATGTGCCGTTGCCGTCGTCTATAAAAATAAAATTGTTTTTATGCAAGGTTATGGATCCAAAATGTTGGGCAGACCCGATAAGATAGATGCAGACACCTTGTTTCAATTAGGCTCTGTGTCTAAACCGGTTGCTGCAACGCTCGCTTCAATACTAGAACACAAAGGATATTTAAAACTGGACGATCCTGTGAATCATTATTTACCCAGTTTTACACTCAATGGGAAACAATCACCGAATTCGTTAAAGATCAAACATGTATTAAGCCATTCAACCGGTGTACCCCGCGCAGGATTTAATAATTTGATTGAAGCACATACCCCTTACGAGCGAATTCTACAAACCCTGCAAACTACGCGTGTTAGAACACCCATTGGCAAGGGGTATGATTACCATAATGCCATGTATAGTATTATCAGCGAAATTACCCGCACTGCGACGCGATTATCGTTTAAAGATGCGCTGCATCAAAATCTTTTAGCCCCACTCAATATGACAAACACATCTGCGACGCTCTCTGGTTTATTAAAAACAACGAACCGTGCCGCACCTCATACTCACGGGAACAAAGGTTCTTTAACCCCTTCCGAAACTTATTCCAAAGGATATTATGCTGTTGCGCCAGCCGGAGGCATTAATTCTTCTGTTCGAGACATGGCCATCTTTTTAAAATCACAAATGGGTGGTTACCCTGAAGTCGTTAACCATAAAATGTTAGCGCGTATTCAAACACCACAAATTGCAACCAATAATACCTTACACCCTAATGAAGGGCCACCGAATCTGATTAAAAATGCACATTATGCCATGGGCTGGCGTGTTGTCGATTTTGACCATCATAAACTGATTTATCATGCCGGCTGGGTCAAAGGGTTTACCAATTTTATTGCCTTTATGCCCGAACAACAAATAGGGATTGTTGTGTTGCACAATAGCGAAAGCCGATTTTCTGGGAAGACAGTTGTTAAATTTTTTGAATCTTTCCTTGATATCCCACGTCGTTCAAAAATTTGTAACCAGCCTAAACTTAAATTGGTTTATAAGAAAAAGAAACTGGTTCGTACTAAAACAACATCGCCAACCCATAGGCCTAAAAAAATAAAAGGGCAGAACAGTAAAAAAAAGCAGGCGCCTGTACGCAGGTTAAATGCCGCCATTAATGTTTTTGATATTTCAGTGCCGCATCGTATAATAACCCTTTGCTAACACCTGTTATTTTAGCTGCTAAACCCGTTGCCTGTTTAACCGATAATTCTGTTAGCAAAATTTTTAACACTGCCAGTGCTTCTGATGAAACCGTTTCCTGACTTGTCTCTCGTTTCAAACCAGCCACTAATATGACAAATTCTCCTCGCTGTTGCATGTGATCTGATTTAATCCAAATCAACAACTCTGACAGTGTTCCTAAACGAATGGTTTCAAAGGTTTTGGTTAATTCTCGTGCGATAACGGCTAATCTCTCACTCCCAAAGCTATTTTGCAACGCTTCTAACGTCTCTAAGATTCGATGGGGTGCTTCAAAAAAAATTAAAGTACGGGTTTCTATCGCTAATTTTTCTAATTGTTTTTGTCGTGCCATGGTTTTACTCGATAAGAATCCTTCGAACACAAAGCGATCGGTTGGTAACCCGCTGGCCGAAAGAGCGGCAATAATGGAACAAGGACCTGGAATAGGAACAACTTGAATGTGCAATTGGTGCGCAAGCTGCACAATATGATACCCCGGATCGCTAATTAAAGGCGTCCCCGCATCTGAAATCAACGCCAGAGATTGACCGTGTTGCACATATTCTAACAGTTTTAAAGCCTGCTCACGTTCATTATGTTCATGCAAAGCAACCATCGGTTTTTCAATGCCTAAATGTTTCAGCAATCGAACACTATGGCGGGTGTCTTCTGCTGCAATACGATCAACACGCTTTAAGATGTCTATTGCCCGTACCGTCATATCGTCTAAATGCCCAATGGGGGTTGCAACAATGTACAATATGCCTGGTTTTATCTGAAGACTCATGATTTAGTTGCCTCTATATAAATTTGTGTTTTAGTTAAAAATAAAGTACCTTTAAAAACTATGGAAACACGGTATTTTCGATCCGCGACAAGATATTTCACCCTCTGTGGTTTGTTGCTCATTCTATTATTAGCTGGATGTAAAACTAATTTCAGACAATCTCCTGCTATCTCTGCTGATCCGCAAAAAGCAGCTATGCAACACCTCGAAATGGCCAATAGTGCAACCTCACCACCCATCGTCTTAGAACATCGTCTCTTAGCGACCAATTTCTTTATCCAAGCAGGCAAAATTGAAGAAGCACAACGTATCTTAAGAGAAACACGGAATGCCGAACAAGTTGATCCCGCTATCCACAGAGCAATCTTAGCAACACGTCTCGCCTTGCTTCATAAAGATATCACAAGTGCACGTTCTCACCTAAAAACCGCGTTAGACACAATAAGTCAGTACACACATTCGAATCTAACCAGTACATTAAATCCTGGATCAGGCACGCAACAGATTGCCTTGCTTTTACCCGCTAAGGGACCTCACGCAGCCGCTGCAAAAATTGTTAAAGATGGTTTTTTGGCTGCTTATTATCAAGCTAAACAAAATCAATCTTCTGCGCCCAGTGTCAAAATAATCGATACCAGTGAACAAAGCATTCCAGAAGCTTATCAAAAAGCGTTGGCTGATCATGCAACTATTATCGTTGGACCATTAACGAAACCCGATGTTCAAGCGATTGCCAAGTTGTCATTAGATATCCCTGTTTTAGCCCTGAATACGATCGCCGAAGATAATTCTTTCCCACGAAAACTTTATCAATTCGGGTTAATGCCAGAAGATGAAGTCGTTGCAGTTGCAGAAAAAGCCCTTCGCCAAGGCCATCGACGCACTTTAATACTGGCACCTCAAAACGAATGGGGGCAACGTCTGTCAGATACTTTTAAACAATTCTGGACTTCACGTAATGCTCAAGTAATCGATATCCGTCTGTTTAAATCTCCACAAGAACTCGAATCCAAAATTAAATCTTTGCTACAAGTCAAAGGTACAAGCAGACGCACAGATGCAGATATGATTTTTATCGCAGCCAACCATGAGCTTGCACGACAAATTAAACCCATATTGAACTTTTATTATGCAGAAAAATTGCCCGTGTATGGCACGTCCGCAATCTATTCTGGCAATCCCATGCCCAATAAAGATCAAGATTTAAATGGTGTTCATTTTTGTGATATGCCTTGGATTTTGCCACAAACGAACATCATGCAAGAAACGCACAGCACATTGCAAAAACAATGGCCTAATAGCGTCAATCAATCCCCCCGATTTTTTGCTCTCGGAATGGATGCCTATCTATTAGCAACGCAATTAGAAAATGCTCAAGGACTTTCTTCTAGAAGAAACTCGGGATTTACAGGTGAACTTGAGTTAAATAACTATCAACGAATACAACGAGGTCTAGTCTGTGCTCGA
Source organism: Gammaproteobacteria bacterium (assembly GCA_044225395.1). Classification (GTDB taxonomy): domain Bacteria; phylum Pseudomonadota; class Gammaproteobacteria; order UBA6186; family Azoamicaceae; genus CADEGZ01. The sequence continues at coordinate 93,066 of JBGAIP010000005.1, read as the reverse complement.
TTTGAAGAAGGCGTCCCAGTCCCCGACTAAAACACATCTCGGTCATGCAATCGAATCCCACGTCTCGCTATACCTAGAAAAACAAGGCTTTAGACTACTACACCGTAATTTTCGTTGTCGCTTGGGGGAAATCGATTTAATCGGCCTACATCAAAATCAGCTCCTATTTGTAGAAGTGCGTTATAGACGTAATGAACATTATGGCAGTGCTGCTGAAAGCGTTGATTTTCGTAAACAACAAAAATTAATTAAAACCGCACGATTTTTTTTATTAACACACCCCAAAATGGCAAACTATGCTTGTCGTTTTGATGTGGTTGCCGTTACACTAAAAGATACATACGAGATAGATTGGATCCAAAACGCTTTTTGTTAATTAGGGTTATTTTTGGGAGAAAAAAGATGAGCCAGAACCAAATTATTTTACGATTGTTATCGCTAGGTCTAATTACCATGGTACTACAAGGCTGTGTCGCTGCTGCTGCCGGTGGGGCTGCCACAGGCGCTGCTATGGTAACAGATAGGAGAACGGCTGGTACCATTCTCGATGATAAAGCTATCGAAATAAAAGCCCTTCATAATATCAGCCAAAATAAGCCCCTGTTTAAACAAAGCCATATTGCTGCTACCAGTTACGATAATGTCTTATTGTTGGTCGGACAAACCCCAACAGAAGAATTTAAAAGAGAGGCCTTTGAAGCGGTCAGTTCTATTCCGAAGGTACGTCGCGTTCATAACGAATTAACCATCGCTGAGCCCACTTCACTGGCAACTCGTTCTCGTGACAGTTGGATTACAACTCAAATTAAAGCCAAGCTCGTCGGCAGCAAAGAAGTTAGTGCAACACGTATTAAAGTGGTTACAGAAGATGGTGTTGTGTATCTCATGGGCTTAGTCACCCGCGAAGAAGAGGAAGTCGCGACTGAAATTGCACGTGCTATCGATGGCGTCGATAAAGTCATTCAGATTTTTGAGCACATCTAGCGCTTATTTAACGTATGCTTATTTAACAACCGTTAAATGCGAACGATCACCGGGTGGGCGCTTTCCAGGCTTTTTGTCTAAAGTGCCCTCAGTTTTAGATTTACCTTTTTTGGCACCGGAGTCGGGTCTATGGGGCGGCGTTCCTCCCTCTTCTTCCTCTTCTTCTGCAAAAACCATACCTCGACCGTTTTCTTTTGCGTAGATAGCTAAGATTGAATTAATAGGTGCGTATACGCGCCGTACTTTGCCCCCAAAACGTGCTTGAAATTCTATTTCGTGGTCGCCCAATCGCAAGCCCTGTACAGCGGTTACAGCAATATTCAATACAATCTGTCCACCATCAACATATTCATCTGGGACTTCAACACCGGCGATAGCAGCATTCACAACAATATGGGGTGTGCAACCGTTATCAACAATCCAATCATAAAAAGCTCTAATTAAATAGGGGCGTGTGGATGTCATCATTTCTTTATATTTCGCATAGCTAACTCAACCTCACTCAAACTGGCTATAAAAGCTTCTCGCTTAAACAAACGTTCTGCATAGCCTAACACGGATTTGGCCTGACTGGGTAATTCTATTCCTAACACAGGTAAACGCCATAACAAAGGCGCCATGCAACAATCTATCAAAGAAAACTCTTCACTCAAAAAAAAAGGCATTTCGTTTAATACCGGTGCAATACTGGTAATGCTATTGGTGAGTTCTTTTCGTGCTTCAGCAAGCTCATCTGCCTTTTTAGCGCCTAACAAGATTTTATCCATCAAAACATACCAATCTTTGTTCAATCGATAAATCATTAAACGTGTGCGAGCGCGCGCAATAGGATAAACCGGCATTAAGGGTGGATGCGGAAAGCGTTCATCCAAGTATTCCATAATAAATTCGGATTGATATAAAACCAACTCGCGGTCCAACAAAGTCGGCACTGATCCATAAGGGTTTAAGTGATTCAGTTCTTCTTTTAATTTTTCAGATTTAATATCCAAAATATCAACGGTAACGGCTTTTTCGGCTAATACAATTCGCACACGATGGCTATAAGGATCATCCGATGAATATAATGCCATGCCAGAACGTCTACTGGGTGTTTGCATGAACATCTTTCCAATATTCTCGCTTTAAAAGATAGGCAAACACAAAAAAGATCCCTAAAAACAACAGCACCCATTTACCTAAATTTTGTCGCTCTGTCTTGATGGGTTCGCCTGTATAATAGAGAAAATTCACTAAATCTAATATCGCAGTATCGACTTTCTTTTGTCCGTCTGCTTCTAACATCAAACGCGCTTTCAAGTTATATAAGACATCGGGCATGGCAACATCAGGAAATAAGCGATTATTAACACCCCAAGGTCTTTTTTTATCAAGATAAAAAGAACGCAGATAAGTATAAACCCAATCTGCGCCTCGCAAACGAGTGACTAAAGATAAATCGGGTGGCGCAATTCCAAACCAACTGGCGCCTTCGTCTTTGGTCATGGCACTTTGAATGGTATCAACCAGTTTATCGCCCACAAACATCAAATTGTCTTTAACTACTTGATCTAATACTTGGCCTTTAGAATCGACAATACCAATAGCTTTTGCCATCGTACTATAACGAATATATTTAAGACTATGACATCCCGAACAATAATTCATAAAAAGCATGGCACCGCGTTGTAACGAGGGTAAATCTGTTAAATCTACATTGGCTTTATCTAAAGCAACCTCTCCTTCTTCTGCATAACATAAATTAATACAACACACAGCCAAGCATAGACTTAAAAAAATTATTTTTAGGCACTGTGCAAAAATAACTTGTTCTTTTAAGCGAGCTAATGTCTGAGCATAGCGAGTTGAGCGAGCGAAAAAAGAATAAGTTATTTTTGCACAGTGCTTCATACTCATGAAAAATTTACTCTGTCTGGTTCTGGTTTTACTTTATCCAGCGTTGTATAAATTGGCATTAATAAGAAAAATAAAAAATAAACAACCGTGCTGATCTGTGCTAATAAAACTAAAGTGGGTGTAGGCGGAATCGAACCCAAATACCCTAAGATAACAAAACTACTCACAAATAAAGTCAGTGCACTTTTATATAATATGCCGCGATATCGAATGGACTTAACAGGACTTCTATCTAACCAAGGCAAAAAGAAAAAAACCATAATAGAAGAAAACATAGCGACGACGCCCGATAATTTATCGGGGATCGCACGCAAAATGGCATAATACGGTGTCATATACCAAACAGGAGCAATATGCGTGGGGGTTTTTAAAGGATCAGCCGGTTCAAAATTAGGTGCTTCTAAGAAAAATCCACCGACATCAGGCACAAAAAAAACAACAGCACAAAAGATCACTAAAAAAGCCGCTAATCCCATTAAATCTTTGACCGTATAATAAGGATGAAACGGAATTCCATCGAGTGGTTTTCCTTCATTATTTTTGTGTTTTTTAATTTCAATACCATCGGGATTATTAGATCCCACCTCATGTAAAGCTAAAATATGTGCCACAACTAATCCCAGAAAAATCAAAGGCACTGCAACTACATGTAAAGCAAAAAAGCGGTTTAAAGTAACGCCCGTAATATTGTAATCCCCCCTAATCCACTCCACTAAACTGTCACCAACATACGGAATAGCGCCAAATAAAGAGGTAATGACTTGTGCCCCCCAAAAAGACATATTACCCCAAGGTAATAAATAACCAAAAAAGGCTTCTGCCATTAAACACAAAAAGATAAACATGCCGAATATCCACACGAGTTCTCTCGGTTTTTTATAAGAGCCATAAAGGAGCCCTCTAAACATATGTAAATAAACGACGATAAAGAAAAATGAAGCCCCCGTAGAATGTAAATAACGAAGCAACCAACCCCAAGGCACTTCTCGCATAATATATTCAACAGAATCGAAAGCGCCTTCTGCGGTGGGGGTATAACTCATGGTTAACCAAATACCCGTCACAATTTGATTCACTAAAACAAAGAGCGCGAGCGATCCAAAGTAATACCAAAAATTAAAGTTCTTAGGCGCATAATATTGTGCTAAATGTTCGTTCCACAATTTTGTCATGGGAAAACGATCGTCTACCCAATCTATCATGATGTGTATGAAGGGTATTTTCATGCAGAAGCTCCGGTTTCTCCATCTGCACCCACTAAAATAATCGTATCGTTTACATATTTATACGGAGGAACCACCAGATTTAGCGGTGCCGGCACACCTTTATACACGCGTCCAGCCATATCGTATTTAGAACCATGACACGGGCAAAAGAATCCCCCTTCCCAGCCAGATTCTACAGAGCCCACAGTGGGTTTATAGAGTGGCACACACCCTAAATGCGTACAAATGCCAATCAATACTAAAATATCGGGTTTAATAGAACGATAAACATTATCTGCGTAACTCGGTTGTTGGGGTTCTTTGGATAAAGGATCTCTTAATTCCTGAGTAACCAGCGTTAAGCTATTTAATTCTTCGGGCGTTCGATGCACAATAAAAACAGGTTGCCCACGCCAAGCAACGGTAATTTTTTGTCCGGGTTCTATTTTGCTGATATCGACTTCAACAGGTGCACCCAAAGCGCGGGCTTTTACGCTAGGTGCCCAAGAAGCCAAGAAAGGAAAAGCAGCACAGGCTACACCAACACCACCAATGACTGATGCAGTGGCCGTTAAAAAACGTCGACGTCCCGCGTCCATTTCGTCGACACCCATTTTGTTAACTCCTTAAATATCTTGAATATCTTATAATATTTAAAGCAAATCAAGATACTATCAGAAGTACAGATATCCTGCATAGTACAAAAAACGCTTTGCACATCGCGCTGAATGTTATACACTCAAGAGAGATTAATTGCGAGAAATTTACGTGAAAAAGACATTAGCATTACTTGCAGCACCTGCTGTACTTTTAGCCGCTTCAGCTGTTATGGCAGAAAATCACTGGGGTGTCACACCTTATGTGGGTGCAGATGCTGAGTGGCGTCACATGAATTTCCAAAATGGTTTTGGTAATAATTTATTTAATCATAACTATCCTCAAGGCAACGTCTATGTTGGTGTTCAATTCAATGAATATTTAGCAGTAGAAGGCGGATATGAAGCAACAGAAAGAAAAACGAGGACTAACACATTACGAACTGGTGATCTCACAGCCGGTGTGTTAATAGGTCCTGACACTACCGTACAATATAATTCTACAGGTCAAGTTAAGGGGCTTCATGCCAATCTTGTTGGATTACTGCCTATTTGCGATTTGTATCGTTTGAAACTGATTGGTTTAGTTGGTTTTGCACGATTAAAAGGTAACTTTGTAAGGACGGCTACCAGCCTTGATGGAGATGCTGTCGATTCTTCAGTAAATTTCAAAGCGCGAAAAAGCGTTTTACGCTTAGGCGCTGGTCTGCAACACATGATCAATTGTAACTGGGGTGTTCGTGCCATGGTAAAATGGGAAGAATCTAAGAAATTGAAAATGATCGGCATAGAAAATGCACTCACTTCGATTAAAGCTAAAAACAGCTTTATTTATAGTGTCGGTGCTTTCTATACGTTCAATTAAGCAACCATCCACTCATAAAAAAGCCCTTGCTCAACACAAGGGCTTTTTTTTACCCCCGAAATTAATGGCTTGTTAAACGCCGTCTAGGCTTCTCGCTATCTGTAGAATCCAATGATGAAAGTGAGACTTCTTCTTCAGAATCTGCCCCTAAAGATTTTTCAGCTGACATTTTTGATAAAGACGTTCTGAGTGGTTGAAAAACATTATCACAATGATAATCTAAAACATCGTTGAGTATTATCTTTTGATCTACACTAAATCCATTTGATTTTATACCCTTTATATATAATAACATTTTACATTTATATAAAGACGTCATTAACATTTGAAACTCTTTTGTTCCTAATTTCCCCAGTGCATTTTTCGATAAATCAACACTTTGCAATACTTTACATTGCGCTAATGCAGTACAGAATAGTTTAAAACGTTCTAAATTTAACGCTGCAAGGTTATTGTCTGTTAAATCCAACTCTTTCAATGCAGAACATTCCCCCAAAGCAACGCCTAATTTTTTAAAACGATTGATATCTAACTTATGTAACCACTCCCGTGCACACAATTTAATAGTGATTTTGCGTGAACGATCCTCATCCCATAAAGCTAAAAATCTGTTTAATTTAGACAACGAATCAATTGTAAAACTCATTATAATAATCTCTCTGTATTAAATTTATTCTTATTTTGGCTGGGGGACTAGGATTCGAACCTAGGTTAGCGGAGTCAGAGTCCGCGGTCCTACCACTAGACGATCCCCCAGAGGCTGCCATATATTATCGTTTGGAGTATTGTGGTCTCTTACGTGCGCCGTGTAACCCGACTTTCTTACGCTCCACTTTTCTAGAATCGCGCGTCACATAACCTGCTTTACGCAATATTCTTCTAAAACTGGTTGCATCGCTGCCAGCTGTAGATCCTTCGCCTTCTGTTTCTTCTTTTACTTTAGGCGGATTAAGCGCTTCATCATATTTAATTAAAGCGCGGCTAATACCATGACGAATGGCACCTGCTTGCCCCATGATGCCACCACCCTTAACGGTAATGACCACGTCAAATTTATCGGTGACTTCAATCAACTCTAAAGGTTGACGCACAACCATGCGAGCGGTTTTACGCCCAAAATAAGCATCTAAACCTTGCGTGTTGATGGTGATATTCCCTGAACCAGGTCTTAAAAAAACGCGCGCTGTAGAAGTCTTACGACGACCCGTTGCATAACACTGACGTTTTTTGGCGGTGGAGGCTAAATTCTTTTTTGCAGCTGCTGTCATATAATTACCTAGTTAGATTTCCAAAAGTTGAGGTTGTTGAGCTGAATGCGGATGTACAGCGCCGGGATAAATCTTCAGCTTACGCATCATCGCACGTCCTAATGGGTTTTTGGGGAGCATTCCCTTCACTGCGAGCTCTATCACGCGTTCTGGGTGTCTCGCTATCAACGTTTCAAAAGTTTCATCTTTCAAGCCACCAGGGTACCCACTATGTCGATAATAGTGCTTATCTTTTGCTTTTGCGCCTGTGACTTTCACTTCACTCGCGTTTATCACGACGATACAGTCCCCTGTATCCACATGAACCGTATATTCTGGCTTATGTTTGCCCTTTAAACGTTGCGCAATCACACTTGCCATACGCCCGAGCGTTTTACCTTTGGCGTCTATTAAAGACCAACCATGCTGGACTTCTTCGGGCTTTGCACTGAATGTTTTCATTAACCTTGGTCCCCAGTTAGAATATCAAATCACACTATCAGCTGATAGTTAAAGAACAGGCATCATACAAAACTCTTAATTAAATTACAAGCATAAAGGCTAAATTCGCTTAAAAGTGCATCTACAATTGACTTCTAAAATAGCTCTGGGGTAGCATGAACACGATCTTTAGGACATTTCCCGCTTAATCGCGGTTAGGTCATCTAGACGCAAAGGTTGTAGTACTCTCAAAAGCGTGTAAAAAGCCTTGCCGAAAGCAATGGTTATGCCTACACTTGTTTATGTTTGATTTTTTTAAGGAGCATGACATGGCCGCGAAAAAACGCAAGCCCACTCGTTCAACCGCTAAAAAGGCAGTGAAAAAAGTCACCGCCCGCAAACCAATGGCAAAAAGTAAATCTCGTAAAGTTAAGGTAACTGCTGCTAAAAAAGCACCAGCCAAAAAACTTTCGCTCTCCAGTGTTGATAAAGCCTTCACAAAAGGCCAATTATTCACCACTTTGGCAAGCTGCACAGGTTTACAGCGTAAAGAAATATCCACTTTATTTGATGAATTGGGTACTGTTATCGCTGCACACTTGAAGAAACAAGGTCCAGGACAGTTTACTATTCCTGGCTTGGTTAAAATTAGCGTTAAACACAAACCTGCTACAAAAGCACGTAAAGGCATTAATCCTTTTACGGGCGAGGAAATGATGTTTAAAGCTAAACCTGCTCGAAATGTTGTTAAGGTAAGACCTCTACAACGTCTTAAAGCAATGGTTTAATCCCATACCCCAAGTTTTGCCCCTCACTAAAAGAGGGGCAAGCAGCGGGTTTTCAGTTTAACTATTTGAAATAATAATCTGCGTCGGTAAAGGTTTAGGCCTTGCATTCATTTTCTGATGTATCTGTTTTCGAACCCCATAAAACGCGACAACTAACACACTACACATTCCAGTAATCCATAAGAAAGACTCCCAGGGGTTTTCTGGCAAAATCGCGCATTGATAAAATAAAACAGCTGTTGTATAGGCAATACCCGTTGTCCACGCCACTGAGAATAATGCCCAAGAACGATTGAGTTCACGTGCAATCGTTGCGACAACAGAAACACACGGAAAATACAACAAGACAAACAATAGATAAGAAAAAGCCGCTGCTTTACTGCCAAAACGTTCAACCATCACCCCTTGCGACAACATGTCTTCTTCAGCATATAAGGCATTTAAAGTTCCAACCACCACTTCTTTTGCTAATACCCCCGTCATTAAACCCACGGTGGCAGGCCAATTGTCTTCTTTGATACCCATCGGTGCAAACATGGGCGTTAATGTCTTACCCGTCGATGCTAACCAAGGATTGGCGCCTGGTTTATCCTGTACAACCCCTAAAAGCGCAATCACTGCACACAAGGGCACAATCAAAGATCCCGCTTTTAGAATAAAATGTTTTAAACGTCGCCAAGTTACCTGCCAAAGCGTACCTATTCGAGGCCAACGATAGAGAGGCAATTCAATTATTAAATTCGATCCCTCTCCTTGTAACACGGTTGTTCGCAATACAAATCCGGTCAGTAATGCAACCGCAATCCCAATTAAATAAAGTCCGAAAATCACATTCTGCCCACCGTTTGGAAAAAAAGCAGAGACAAAAAGCGCATAGATAGCCAGTCTTGCACCACAAGACATAAAAGGACTCATCAGGATGGTTAAAATGCGTTCACGATAATTCTCTAAGGTTCTGGTTGCCATAACAGCTGGTACATTACACCCAAAGCCAATAATCATGGGCACAAAAGATTTCCCGGGCAACCCCACCCATTGCATCACGCGATCCATCACAAATGCGGCTCGCGCCATATACCCTGAAGCTTCTAAGAAAGAAATGGCAAAAAACATGGCAGTAATCACCGGGATAAAACTTAAGGTTGTTTTAATCCCCTGCCCGACCCCAAAAGCCATCACACGAATCAGCCAATTGGGTGCGTGTAAATGGACTAATCCCGATTGCACCCCATCAATAAAGATAGCATTCGCAACAACTTCAACATAATCTTGAAAAATTGCGCTTACCTGAATCGCGCAAGTAAATACCACATACATCAATGCTAAAAATAAGGGGATCCCCAGGATGCGGTTTAAAACAACAGCATCAATTCGCGTTGTCCAGTTTGGTTTTGCAACAACAGTGGTTTTAATAACGCTGGCATTAATAATATGATGGATAACGTCAAAACGGGCTTTTGCCGCAGCCATATCAGAACCAGAACCAGAATTAGTTTCGACTGAAAAAACGCAGGGCAATGGTTTCTGAGATTCCCTATTGTATTCACAAATAGCTGCTTTTAAAACTTGCAATCCTTGTCCCTTGATAGCAACTAGCGGGATAACGGGGCACCCCAAACGTTTGGCTAGCGTTTCTATATTAATTGTGATGCCTTGTTTTTTTGCAGCATCCATCATATTCAATGCAACAATCACCGGCAGCTTGCGCTCTAATAATTGCAGCGTTAAATATAAATGACGTTCTAGATTAGTCGCATCAACCACATTCACAATCAGATTGGCTTCTTTGGCAGAAAGATAATCGTGCGTAATTCGCTCATCAATAGCGCTTTCTACAGTAGAAAAGCAATTGTAACAACCAGGCAAATCGACGACTTCTATTAATTGATCATCAAATTTAAAATACCCGCGTTTTTGTTCTACGGTAACACCACACCAATTACCAACCTCTTGTTGTTTACCGGTTAAACGGTTAAATAAAGTGGTCTTGCCAATATTGGGGTTTCCAACCAATGCAGCAACAACAGGTACACTCATACAAGTACCCCTACGCGCTCTAATTGTAAAATGGCAGCTTCTTGTTTACGAATACACAATGAAAAATTATGCACACGAATTTCTACAGGATCTCCTAAAGGAGCCACTCGGATAACCGTAAATTCTGTGTCTGGTACGAGCCCCATGGCTAAAAGACGTTGTAAATACGCAGTTTGTGATGAGGCTGGATTAAAACCTAGTATTTTTACCCTGTCTCCAACCTTTAAATCCGATAATGTGAGCATTGTTAACCTTAATTTATAAAATTTTCGTCTACAAATGAGAACCATTTTCATTATCAAAGAAGTTACCACCAGCGTCAAGGGCTTAAATAAGCCAGCAGTGCATATTCATCAGATTATTTCATAACAAAAAATGCTATAAATGAACTAAACTGAAACATATAATCAATATACACCCAAAGGTCAAAAGACGATGAAAAAAGATAAAACAGTCTCTGGATCTAAAATTGTAATAGAAGGGGTTACCCCAAATGGCGAGCCTTTTAGACCCAGCGATTGGGCAGAAAGGATGAGCGGCAGCCTTTCTACATTTCGTAATCATCGTATCTTTTACTCACCTTTATTGCGCCCTTCGATGCAACACGAAAATACATGCCTGATTTTAGATAAGACCTTAAAAACTGCACATCCTGCACTTTACGAACACATCCTCGAGTTCGCACACAAAAATAAACTGAAAATATGCGGGGAAGAATAATAGTTGCCTATACTGAATAACAAGACCAGCAATTCAGGATGACGACTTTTTTGCCACAGAAAGACAAACAGAAATACGACGTAATTGTGATTGGTGCAGGTATGGCTGGCCTTAGTGCTGCACAACATCTGGCCGATCTGGGACATTCTGTCTTAATTCTAGAAGCCAAGAATCGCGTCGGTGGGCGTATTCATACCCTTAACTTGTCTAATGGGACCCCCATCGAACTGGGCGCCAATGTACTTAAAAATACGGATACGAGAAATAGACCCAATCCTTTGCTACCATTAGTCCATCATCTTAATCTCGTTACAACACCCATAGAACCCATTCTGTCCACAAGCTTTAATGCGGGGGAATACTTTGAAAATGCAATCAAATGGATAACAGAAGCAAAACAGTTACCCGCTAAAACATGGCCTTCTCTAGGGGAAATTCTAAAAACACATCACTTAAAATTTCACCATCAATTAAAAATGAATAGCGCTGAATTTATAGGTAGACAAACCTTAACCCATATGATCCAACAAAAAACCGGCACTTCTCCTCATTATGTGTCGCTTTTAGAATTGATGCATTTTGATCATTTTAATACGGCATTAGACAATACCGCAGAATTATTTATATCTGGTGGTTTTCAACATTTACCCGAGGACATAGCGAAAAAATTGCGTGAAACAGGATTAGTTACAATTCTGCTAAACACACCGATACAATCTGTATATTATCAACTTAAAAACCAAGATACCAAAGTCCTGACAATGGATAATCAAAAATACAGTGCAAAAACGGTACTCTGTACGGTACCTGTTGGCGTTTTAAAGAAAAAAACACTTGGATTTTTTCCGGAACTCTCTCTCGCAAAACAACGTGCCATTAAGCATCTTAAAGTGGGATATTTTAATAAAGTGATTCTAGAATTTGAAAAAGTTTTTTGGCCACCAAATGCAGCATTTCTTTTTCCGGGCAACACGGATTACCATCACTATCCTGAATACTTAAATTTATTTCATTTTACAAACCATAAAACCGCTGCACTGGTGTGCAACTTCTATGCATCTGATGCGTATTTTAAAGAAAAATCGGATGATCAAATTATTGAAAAAGCATTGCAACCTCTACGACACACTTATGGAAAAACAGCAGGCGTTCTAAAAGATGCTTTTATAACACATTGGGAATCTGATCCCTATGCCTTAGGCAGTATTTCTTGCAGAGGTATTCATAGCGAAATTGCAGATCTTAAAAGCTTCGAGCAACCAGAGCCGGGTGGATTATTTTTTGCAGGCGCTCATACGCTCGCTAACCAAAATCGCGAAACGGTACAGGGTGCGTATATCTCAGGTGTGCGAGCAGCGCTTGATATCCATCAATATTTATTCCGATCGCGCAGGCTCCACACCATTCGGCACTAGTAATTTGCGACGTACCTCAAAAGCGGGTCGAATGGGCGTTAAGGTGAGCGTCCGTTTCTGTACTAATAGTACATATCCTCCGCCAAAAATGGGCCAAAACCAACGACCTAATTTTTCTAACCATACGAATCGCTGTAATAGGGTGGAATGTAAAATAGGCGGTCGAAAAAAATGGGTGTTAACTTGCAATACATCAAATCCCAACAAAGCTAACCAATCTTTTAAGCGCGTCACTGAAATAAAATGACCATCCCAAGGTACACGCTTAATATAATGCACTAACCAACGCCAAAGGCCCCATAAACTCCACGGATTAAAATTTGCAATAATAGCATGCCCTTCCGGGATCAAAACCCTAAAAACTTCTCGCAGCACTTCGTGCGGATTTTTGATAAATTCCAAGCTATGAGCTAAATAAACCAAATCAACACCATCGACAATAATCGGCAATTTATCGTGTCGCGCGGTTAATACACTGTGAGTTTTTGATGTACTGATATGAGGAACAATAAAAACACGATGTAAAATAGCGCTGTCTTGAACAGCGCCTGCAAATACAGATTCTCCCAAAACCAATAAATGATACCCAAATAGTTGGGGCAGCATTTTTTTGACAACTGTCTCTTCCGACTTTAAAAAAGTCTGACCCAGAGGCGAAAGCCACCAAGCACGAAGATTTTTCCAGCGTTTTGAGATATTCAGCATACTTGCTTCTTTTTAAACTAAAAGCCCTTTCCATTTCTAGTATATCAGTATAGGATACCCATAATGGAGTGAACTATTTGATTAATAATATAACTAACTTTTTTAGATTTGCTTTTATGCTCTCGACAGTGATCCTGATCACTAACCTCTCTGCCTGTACGCAAGTGCACGAACCGCAAACAAAAACTAAAAAAACTAAAAGTTCGACTACGCATAAACAACTCTGGAACAGAATGCGCGATAACTACGATATTGCACCTAAACAAACCGAGGTCAATAAACAACCCGCCGTCCAAAAATATGTCAAACACTATGCAGAAAAAGAAAAAACATTAGAAAGAATGAGTACACAAGCAACACCCTATTTATATCATATTGTAGAGGCACTTGAAGAACGTGATATGCCTGGAGAACTGGCATTGTTACCGATGATTGAAAGTGCTTTTCAGCCACAAGCAACCTCTAAACGTGGTGCCGCAGGTCTTTGGCAATTTATTCCCAGTACCGGCAGATATTTTGGACTAAAACAAGATGCTTGGTACGATGGCCGTCGAGATGTACGGGCTTCAACGAAAGCGGCTCTAGATTATTTAGCATTTTTACACGAAGAATTTGATCATAACTGGATGTTAGCGTTAGCCGCCTACAATGCGGGTGAAGGCACAGTCCGTCGCGCCATTAACAAAAACATCAAACAAGGCAAACCCACTTCTTTTTGGGATCTGAATCTTCCTAAAGAAACGCGCGAATATGTACCAAAATTCCTAGCGTTAGCACAAGTTATCGGACAACCCGAAAAACATGATATTTCTCTACCCGAGATAGAAAACAAACCTTATTTTGTGCCGGTTAGATTTAATAAAACCTTAAATTTCCAACAAGCAGCCAATTTAGCTAATATTCACATCACCGAGTTAAAACGACTCAACCCGGGCTATAAACGAGGTAACACGCGCATTCGAGGTACACAAGAACTCTTATTGCCGGTTGCCAATAAAGATGTTTTTGAAGAAGGGGTTAGATCTGGACGCTGAAGCAACGATTCAAGTTTTTCGTTCTAAAGTAGAAAAAAAGCTTTTACATTACACCGGCAAGGCCATTGCCGACTATAATCTTATCGAAAAAGGCGATAGAGTCATGGTATGCCTTTCGGGCGGTAAAGATTCGTTTACGCTGTTGTCTTTACTCAAATTGTTACGAATGCGCTCTGGCAATAAATTTGAATTATTTTCTTTTACCCTAGACCAAGCCCAACCCGGTTGGGACGACACAAAACTTCGAGCCTTTCTAGATAAACAAAAAGTACCCTATGAAATTTTAAATAGAGATACCTACTCTATTGTTAAAGAAAAAATCCCTGAAGGCAAAACCTATTGCGGGTTATGCTCTCGTTTAAGACGCGGGATTATATACAGATATGCAGAAGAAAACGGATTTAACAAAATTGCACTGGGGCATCATCGAGATGATTTAATCCGATCGCTATTAATGTCGATGATGTACAATGGCGAAACCCGCTCTATGCCACCCAAACTGTTAAGCGACAGCAAAAAAAATATTGTTATTCGACCCATGGTCTACTGCCAAGAAAAAGATATTATCACTTATGCAAAAGAACGAGACTTTCCTATTATTCCGTGTAATCTCTGCGGCTCACAAGAAAATCTGGTTCGTGTCAAAATTAAAAAGCTGATTGATGAATTAGCTTTAGACAATCCTAAAGTCCCCAGTAATTTATTAAGTGCCCTGCAAAATGTAAAACCCAGTCAATTAATGGATCGTGAATTGTGGGACTTCAAGGGGTTGGAGTCAACTCAAGCACTCGATGCGCAATAGCATTCACCAGTTCCCTATTATGCGTAATAAAAACATAAGCAATGTCGAGTTCTGCTTGTAGCCTAATAAAGAGATCGATAATCTGTGCCTGAACTTTAGTATCTAAACTACTGGTTGGTTCATCACAAACCAAAAGCCTGGGCCCTACTGCCAAAGCTCTGGCAATACACACGCGTTGGCGTTGACCACCCGATAATTGATGCGGAAATCGTTCTAAATGTTCAGGCAAAAGACCCACTTCTTCAATCAGATAATGAATTCGTTCATCTCGTTCGTTTTGATCAGAACCAATATTTAAAGCCAACATGCCTTCTTCAATAATTTCTTTGATTCTGCATCGAGGATCCATAGCCGAAAGCGGATCTTGAAAGATAATTTGAAAATCCTCTCTTTTTTTCCTTAACTGGTTTTGATTTAAATCTGAAAGATTATTGCCAAGTAAAATCACTTTACCCTGGGTTGGTTTAATCAAAGACAGTATACCTCTTGCTAGTGTTGTTTTACCAACACCAGATTCTCCTACAATAGCCAGCGTCTCCCCTGCCCTAACGGTTAAGCTAATATTCTCTACTGCCTTTACGAATCCAACCATTCTGTTAAAAATACCGCGTTTGATTGGAAAATAAATACTCAAATTTTCTACTGATAAGACAGTTTCAGCATCTTTAGCAACGGGTGATATTTTTAAACTTGGTACTACTGGTTTTAAAGTAATATCTTGTACTAACCCTTGTTCTACAATGTTACCCAATTGCAATATAATGATTTTATCTGCCATTTTAGATGCGACAGCTAGGTCATGCGTAATAAATAAAATACTCATGCCAAATTTTGTTTGTAATTGTTTAAGTAGATCTAAAATTTGAGACTGTGTCTTCACATCGAGCGCGGTCGTTGGCTCATCTGCAATCAACAGTTTAGGCTCTCCCGCTAAAGCCATCGCAATCATTGCTCTTTGTTTCATACCGCCGGATAATTGATGTGGATATGCGCTGTAAACACGATCTACATCTGTCAGCTGAACTGTCTCTAAAAGCCTGTAAACTTCTTTTTTTAAACGCTTGCCACGTAACCCCCGATGGATTTTCAACACTTCTTCAATTTGATGTCCTATGGTAAAAACAGGATTAAATGAAGTCATCGGCTCTTGAAAGATCATGGCTATTTCTTTACCTCTAACCTGACGCATTTCTATTTCCGACAAAGCCAGCAGATTTTTTCCCGACAACCGTATTTCGCTCTCTTCTGATATAAAAATAGGTTGAGAAATCAGCCTACAGATAGACAAAGCTGTTAGCGATTTTCCAGAACCCGTTTCCCCCAACAATGCAACCGTTTGGTTTGGAAAAATATCAAAATTAAGATTATTTAATAAAGAGAACGTTTGATCTTTTGATTTTAATCTGGCGCGTAATTTTCGAACAGATAATAAGGGTTGCATGTTAATTTGCCTTAGGGTTAAATGCTTCTTGCAGCACATCCGAAAATAGATTGGCTGAAAAAACGAGCGTAAACATAAAAAACAAAGCCCCACTTAAAGACCACCAGACGATAGGATCACGCGCCATATCTAAACGAGCGGCATTAATCATATTTCCCCAACTAAAGGAAGTCGGATCAACACCCACACCGACATAAGATAAAACAGCTTCTGCCAAAACCAATCCACTAAAATCTAAGGCAACAGTTATTATAACGATATGCATCAAATTGGGCATAATATGGCGTCGAATAATCTTAAAAGGCCTTACCCCCAGTGCAATCGCACTCTGCACAAAATCCAAACTACGTAACTTTAACGTTTCGCCTCGTAATAATCGACACAGCGTTGTCCAACTGGTAACCCCTAAAACAGCACACAAAATTAATAATCGACTTTCGGGATCAGACTGGATTTTA
This sequence comes from Gammaproteobacteria bacterium, assembly GCA_044225395.1. GTDB lineage: Bacteria > Pseudomonadota > Gammaproteobacteria > UBA6186 > Azoamicaceae > CADEGZ01. The sequence goes on along the minus strand of JBGAIP010000005.1, from coordinate 76,432 downwards.
AATTGTAAAGCCAACATAGCCCCTGCAATTAGTAATACACCAGGCACAGAGCTTAAGGTCGTATAAATATACTGAATAACATCATCCAACCAGCCCCTAAAATAACCAGCCCACATCCCAAACAATAATGCAAAAGGCAACATCACTAAGGTTGTTACCGTACCAATAATTAAGCCGGTACGAATACTTTTAACAGAGAGATAAAAAACATCTCGACCTATTTTGTCTGTCCCTAATAGATGAAAATACTGTAATTTTGGGTAAACCTCTTTCAACTCGCCATTATGCATTGTGACTATTTCAGGTACTGCAGAATGAGAAGCAAAAGGTGCAGAATAAGTTACTTCGGATACATAATCATAGGGTGAGAATATCACGTCTAACACACTACGAACCGCAAAATGATCAAGCTTATCTTCAAAATGAATGCTATCCAGTAAACCAATAGCGCCGTATAGGATTAATATAGTTAATGCGATAAAATAATACGGTTTCTTTTTCATGCGATCGATAATCAAATGCCATTCGGGCGTTTTTCTAAAAAAATACAACCAAACGCAAAGTCCTATCAATAATAGATATACCAACGCATCTGTCGAATAAACAATCATTTTCATTGTGTAGACTCTAATCTGACTCTGGGATCAACCCAGAGATACGAAATATCTGTCAGCAATAATCCCAAAATATATAAACAAGTCCCTAAAAATACCATTGATCTCACGATTGCAAAATCCTGCTCTCGAATGGCATCGACTACATAACTCCCCAAACCTGGAATAGCAAAAAAAGATTCCATTAATAAACTGCCCATAAAAAGTAAAGGCAATATCGCAACAACGCCCGTTAAAATAGGAATCAGGGCATTTTTTAAAACATGCACAAACAACACGCTTAATTCAGACAATCCTTTTGCGCGTGCAGTACGTACATAGTCTTTATTAATTTCTTCCAAAAATAGTGCTCTATACCAACGTGTTTCGGTACCAAGACTTGCAAAAATACTAATCATTATCGGTAAGATTAAAAACTTAATGGCATGCCAGCCATCAATGTATCCTGAAATAGGCAACCAGCGAAATAATTTAGCAAAAAGATATTGTCCTGCCACAATATAAAATAAAGCAGAAATCGAAATCAACATCACACAGAAAAATACACCCGCCAAATCTAAATACGTCCCTCTAAACAAGACTAATAACAATGCGATCGAAATATTCACCCCCATACCCACAATTAAAACCGGAATAGCCAATTGTAGGCTGGGTAAGTATCGCTCTTTAATGGCTTGTTTAATGTCGCGATCTGTATCCGAAATGCCAAAATCAAAAACAAATAATTTAAGCGACTTCTGAAAAAATATGGTGTCGGTCAGTGTCTCAGCACCTTTTTTTGTTGCATTAAAAAACAAGGGTAGATCATACCCATGCATTTCTTTCCAATCTTGAACAGCACTTTGTGTGATATATTTTCCACCCAAATGAACTCTCGCAATATCATCGGGAGAGTTAACGAAAAAAAACAGCGCAAACGTTAAAATATTAACACCAATAAGAATGGGTATTGCTTGTAAAATACGTCTTAAGATATAAACCCACATCATGATATTAGATCCTCTCCATAGAACGGTGCTCTTTTCGCCAAAACCAAACAAAAGCCGGTAAAACAATGATCAGTACGATCATCAAAAATAACCCGAACGGCCATAATAATGGTTTGTTCCAAAGTGCTTGTTCTTTTGCACGTAGTTTGGGATCTAGTCTGGCATATTTCAGCGTATTATTGGCAACCGCACTGGGTTTGCCTATACGCATCCAATTGTGCCTTAATGCATAAGACTTGGGATAAAAGCCCCATATCCAAGGTGTATCAAGTCGCAAAATATCGACCATCTTTTGAATAACAGCTAACCTTTCGGGCGTGTCATTCATCGCACGCATTGTTTCAAACAACTTATCATATTCAGGGTTATTATAATTAACGCTATTTTCGCCTTCGTGATAAACGCTACTATTAGGTCCGTAAAACAAAAATAAAAAATTCTCAGGGTCAGGGTAATCGCCATGCCAACCATAAAAGAACATTTGCACAGTGCCTAACCGTACTTTTTCTTGAAAACGATTGTAATCTGTTCCGCGAATCACTAAATGAAGACCAAGTTTGGCGAATTGTTCTTGCAACCAGGCTTGATTTGCAATTTCATCGGGATTACCCGTAACAACGGCATCCAGATAAAAGGTTGTGCCTTCTTTAACACCTGCTTTTTTTAATAAGTCACGTGCTTCCTCAATATTTGTGCTAACCACTTTAGGTTCTGTTTGATATCCGAAAATCTCTGGGGGTATGGGGCCTGTTGCCAATGTCCCACGACCATTCATAAAAATAGATATAAATTCTTCAACATCAAAGGCCATTGAAATGGCTTTACGTAGATTACGCGCTTTATCTGTGTAGCCTCCAACAGCCTCATCTAACATATTGAAGCCCCAATACCAAACAGCGGGTGCAACGGCTGTTTGCAGTCTAATGCCTTGTTGTTTAAGTCTATCTGTTACCCCTATTCCTCCACTGGGTGTTAACTGAATCGCACTCCCAAAATTATCAGAGCTAATCCCAGAAGTGTCATAATACCCCTGCAAAAATTTATGCCATTGTGGGATATCTTCTTTTTCTAGGGTATAAATCACTTTGTCGATCAACGGTAATGGCTTACCTGCATCTGCCAATAAGCCATTCTGTTTATCTTCCTTGGTACCTTCTGTTGGATAATATTCTAAACGAAATTGGGGATTTTTCAGTAATACCATACGTCTATCCGGATTATTTTCGCTTAATAAAAAAGGTCCCGTACCAACCGGATACCAATCTAACGAAATATTATGTTTTTCTAATCCCGCTTGGGCATAAAATTGTGCGACTTCCCAAGGAACAGGCGCAAAAAATGGCATGGATAACCAATATTTAAATTGCGGGTATTTTCCTTTTATTCTTATCTTATACCTATACCGATCAATCACTTTAGCGCCAGATAAATCAAATGCCCTAAGGTCCTGTTCTAATTTTATTTGCTTTTCTGCGGCAAGACGTAACAATGTTTCACGTAATTCTTTTAGTCCTTCAATATAGCGACTCATTAAACCAAAAATGGGGGATGACAACTCTGGTTCTGCTAAACGTTTTATTTGATATACAAAATCTTCCGCAACTAATTCGCGTGTTCCAAGTTCTTTAAAATCACTTAACGTATGGTATTGTTCAGCATCCTGTAACGTTAAATGATGATACCGATAAGTACCATCACGCTTTTTTACAAAAGCCGGATGCATCTGATAATAGATACCGGGTTTAATACGGATAATATAATCCGTATAAGCCACTAATGCCGGATCGCTGCTATCAGAGAGTGTCTCGCCATTTTTACCAAAATAATGCACTTCAGGTAAAGCTACCGCTGTTAAGGGTTCTAATTCATAAGGACGCTTTAAATAATGGTATTGCAGGGGTGACTCGTAAATTTGAGCAATAATCCCCCATTCGGGTTCCGTATAAGAACGTGCAGGGTCAAGATGTTTAGGGCGCTCTGTAAAAAAGGAATAGAGGGTATTGGCAACGCGTGGTTCGTTAGGGTAAGGATCATTCCAGGGATATTCATCACATCCTGTGAGGCATAGGCTAACCAGAACGAATATCCCTATTCTAATGTTCAAAAAAACTCCATAAATGCTAGGTCAACACCCAATTCTATACCTATTATAAACCCCAGTCATAGGCTAAAAACATGAAATCATCATAATTAAAGGATTTCTTGCTGTTTTTATAAACAGCTATTTGTAAAGTAGTAATCTGCCCAACAACAAAAAGCTTGTATTTTGTTTGCTAGTATGTGTATACTTCAGTTAGTAAAATTGATTTCTAAGTTATTAATGGTGTATAAAATGATAGTCAAATTTTACAACACATTGATAACAAAAGAAATTATTTACAAAGATAGAGTTTAGCAATAAGTACAGGAGATGATTTTATGCCTAAATTAACAAGAGCACAGAAAAAACAACTGGAAGCAGATAAAAAACTACAGGCTCAGATGTTAAGTGATATTAAAGGGAATACAGCCGATAAAGACGTGCTATACAATATTGCTCTAAATCCTATTGCTACTGAAGAAATCCTCAGCTCGATCCCTGCTAACCCAACCTTTCAGGGTCTTACGGATAAAGAAAAAAATATAATAATAAAAGCCATGCTAGATCGAGATGCAAAATTTGCAGGGCCAGATGAAAATACACTTCGCGTATTTGAAGCTAGCACTACTAGCCCAAGGATTCTAAGGGCGCTTGCTATACGAGCAACTACAGACCATCTTCGGGAAGCTATAGCGTTAAATGATCATACCCAACAACAAACAAAACTCCAGTGTATAGCAGCAATAACTGATCCAAGGTCATTACATAAGATTACAAATAACCCAAATAGAGTGCCTGGAGCAGCGGCTGATGAAATTGATTTGGCAATTGCTCAAAATATAAATACTCACGAGGATGATTTAAAGGCTATTGCAGGACGTACTCAAGCTCCAGCAGTGGAACAAGAAATACTGCAAAACAATGCGCCAAACGCCGCAGGTGCACAACAGGTAATTCAGTTACGGCATGTACAACAAGTTGCCGCACAACAAGCAGCGATGGCAGCTCAACAAGCAGCGGCTCTAGCAGCTCAACAGGCAGCGGCAGCCCAGGCTGCAGCAGCTCAAGCAGCTCAACAGGCAGCAGCAGCTCAGCAAGCTCTACTGTTACAACAGCAGCAGGCTGCGGCTCAACAAGCGGCGGCGGCTCAAGCTGCGGCGGCACAGCAAGCTAAAGTGGCTGCTGCAAAAAGGAAAGGCGTTATTTAATAAACTGAAAAAATCTGAGATTAGGACAGGGATGTCTATCTCTACAAGAGAACCAACAACGGTTTTCCCTGCACATCTGAATTCTTGTTACTTCTAAAAAATCAGTAAAGTAATTAAGACACTATTTCTTTTTCTTTGAAAACTGCTTCAAACGCTTACGTTTATACAATTGCCTAGGCGTTAAAGTATTACGCCGTCCTGCAAATGGGTTTTCACTGGTCTTAAATTCTATGCGTATAGGTGTACCCACGATTTTAAGATGCTTACGAAAGGTATTCATTAAATACCGCTTATAACTTTCGGGCACTTGGGCTGTTTGATTACCATGAATAATAATTAAAGGCGGGCGATGCCCACCAGTATGCGCATAACGTAATTTAATACGCCTACCCTGAAACATCGGTGGTGGGTGCTGTGTTACAGCGATTTCCAATACTTTATTAACCTCAGACGTAGATAACTCTTTAATAGACGATTGAAAGGCTTCTTGAACTGAATTCAATAAATTACCAACCCCACTGCCATGTAAGGCAGAAATATAATGCACTTTGGCAAAATCTGCAAATTTGAGCCTGTAATTCAGGGTCTTTTTAACATCTTCGCGTTGATCAGCCTCTAAACCATCCCATTTATTAACCGCCACAACCAAAGAACGACCAGTTTCTAACACAAATCCCAAAAGCCCTAAATCTTGATCTGTCACGCCTTCTTTAGCGTCTATCACTAAAATAACCACATGACAATCTTCTACCGCTTGTAGGCTTTTAACAACCGAGAATTTTTCGACTAATTCGGATACGCGCGAACGTCGTCTCACACCTGCTGTATCAATAATGGTATATTTTTTACCATCACGCTCCAAGGGAATATAAATACTGTCACGTGTGGTGCCCGCTTGATCAAAGACTATCATCCGATCTTCGCGCAATAAGCGATTCACCAAAGTCGATTTCCCGACATTAGGACGACCGATAATGGCAATTTTAATGTTATCTGTCTCAAAATCTTCAATTTCTGGTGGCGTATAGGGTGGAAATGATAAAAAGATATGATCAATTAATGCCACTAAACCGCGTCCTTGGCTAGCCGCAATGGGAATAGGATCTCTAAGCCTAATGCAAAAAAATCTGCAAGTGCAACGTCTGGATTTAACCCGTCGGTTTTATTAACAACACAATAAACCGCTTTTTCTTTTATACGTAATTGTTGTGCAATATTTTTATCGGCTGGCATTAAGCCACTGCGTCCATCGACAATAAACAATACAATATCGGCTTCGAGTACCGCTTGCCAAGATTGTTCTTCTGTTAACGTATCGAGTTCGGCTTCTTCTGTGCCTAGACCACCCGTGTCTATCACAATAAAAGGACGCTCACCAATCTTGCCTTCGCCGTATTGACGATCGCGCGTAACACCGGGTAAATCGACGACTAAGGCTTCGCGACTTTTGGTTAATTGATTAAACAAGGTGGACTTGCCCACGTTGGGGCGTCCAACAATCGCGACAACTGGCAACATGTTTTAATGCCCTCTAGAGGTGAGTGCTGCGACTTTTCCGCTACGGCCTAAAACATAAACGATATGATCTTTTACCACTGGTGGGGCTTCTATACCTTTACCGTCCACTAAATTTTGGCCTACAAAAACGCCATCGTTTTCCGACATCCAATGAAGATACCCATCGTTATCTCCAACGACCACAAACCCCTGTACGATAACCGGTGCAGTTAATCGTCTGCCCGTTAACTCTGTTTTTTTCCAGAGGACATCGCCTGTTTTTCGATTAAGCGCCCACATTACACCATTGGGATCAGACACAAATACCGCTTTAGGCGAAACCGCAATGCCAGAATAAGAAGATAAAGCACGCTCCCAAACAGTATTGCCTGTCTCAAGTTCCATGGCTGCAATTTGTCCTTGATAACTAACCGCATAGAGTTGATTATTTTTAATGACAGGATCGGCACTGATATCCACCATTCTTTGAATATCTGATCTGCCCTGAGAAATCGCCAATTCGCGTTCCCAGGCAGACATACCATCTAAGCGATGTAACGAGACTAATTTTCCGTTTGAAAATCCAACAATCACGTGATTATTCGCTATAACAGGACTGCTGTTGTGTCTTAACATGAGTGGTGGCGTTTGTACTGAATAGCGCCACAATTGCTTGCCGTTTTGTAATTTTAGTGCAACAACGCTGCTATCCGATCCATGTACAAATACGGTACTTGCCGCTATTAAGGGAGCAGCCATAACCGCACTTGTTAGATTTGATTGCCATAAAAACAACCCATCGGACAATTGATAGGCCATGACTTTGCCATCGTTTGTTCCAATAACCACGCGCCCTTCTGAAACCGACGGGCCAGCAGTAATATCGGCTTTTGTAGAGACAGACCACTTAAGTTTACCGTTTTCGCGATTAAGCACATTGATCTTGCCTTTGGTATCGGCGACCACAATGTCAGACATTGTCACTGCTAATCGCAGATTCGCATCTGCTTTACCCATACCAGCACTCTGTGTATTCGTCCACAGTACTGTTGGTATCATTTTATTGTCTGATAATGTGGGTAAGGGACCTTTTTTTATCAGTTCTGGTTGTTTTTCAATGGTATTACAACCCGACAGTAATAAAACCCCTAGTGCCAACATCGTACAACGCAACGCGCGCATAATCAATTCCTCTTATTTTATAGGTTTACCTAAATCAGATTGCTTCAATTGTAACCGAGTTAAGGGTACACCAGGTGGTGCTGCTTCAATCGCAGCTTGATAGGCTTTTTCAGCTTTTTCTTTATCCTTTTGCATTAAATAAATATCGCCTTTGGTTTCTTCAAACATAGGCACAAACCCTTCGGGTGCCTTTTTGTCTGTTAAAGCGGCTAATGCGTCATCCAATTTATTTTGATTCGCTAAAACACGTGCCAAGCGTACTCTGGCGATCGGCTGCACTGGGCTGTCAGATTTTATCGCAACCTTTAAATGTGCCTCAGTTGCTTCTAGATTATTGTCATCGAAAGCAAACTTCGCCAACAACAGCGCAGCCATAGGGGCGTATGGTGTTTTTGCGTATTGATCAATAATGATCGTTGCTTCTTGTATGGCCTCTGTTTTATCTTTTTTCTGGCTAAGGGTAAGCGCTTTATCGTAAATAACAGATGCTTTTAATGCGCGCTTCGATTGATAATGCCCATAAAATTGCATGCCTGCATAGGTTAATAGAAAAATGCCAAATAAGCTTATCACCCATTTGCCATGTTGCTGCCATAACGTTTTTTCTTGACTATATTTCGTTCTGATCATAATTACCTTCCTAAATAGTCTGTTAAAAATTGAATCACTTCCGTTTTTGGAACTGATTGCTGCTCGCGTGTTTCACGCAAAAATTTAATGCTTACCGTGTTAGCGGCAAGTTCAGATTCACCCAAAATGAGTGCCAAGCTTGCCCCACTTTTATCGGCTTTTTTAAATTGTTGTTTAAAGCTTCCACCCCCGCAATGCATTAATAATCGCAAGTTTGGAGACTGATCACGCAACGCTTCTGCTAAACGCAATGCTTCTTTTTCTGTGTCTTCACCTGTGTGAATAAAATAAACATCCGTATTCGCAGTTAAGTTTGCTATTTTTGGAACTTCAAGTGCTTGTTGTAATAACAAAACACGCTCTATACCAATTGCAAATCCAACGGCGGGTGTAGCCTCTCCCCCTAATTCTTCGACCAATCCATCATAGCGACCGCCGGCACAAATAGTCCCTTGAGCACCTAAGTGATCGGTTACCCATTCGTACACTGTGCGATTATAATAATCTAAACCCCGCACTAAATTGGGATTTATTTGATACTGAATACCTGCATCTTGAAGACTCGATAAAAACGCATCAAAATGCTGCTTAGATTCTGGATCTAAATAATCATAACACTTAGGGGCATCTTTAATAAGATGCGCCATACTCGGATTTTTACTGTCTAAAATACGCAGTGGATTTGTCTTCAAACGCCGTTGGCTGTCTTCATCTAAATCCTGCTGATATTGCGATAAATAATCGATTAATTTTTCTCGATAAAGATTACGAGAAGCTAAAGTCCCTAAGCTGTTTACTTGTAAAGTCACGCCTTTGCTGATACCTAATTCTCGACACAATCTAGACATCATCAAAATATGTTCGACTTCAATATCAGGACCCATCATGCCAAAGGCTTCTACACCCACTTGATGAAATTGACGCGATCTGCCTTTTTGGGGTCGCTCATATCTAAACATAGGTCCGGTATACCAAAGACGCTGAATTTGATGATACAAAAGTCCGTGCTCTATACCCGCTCGTACGCAGCTTGCTGTCCCTTCGGGTCGCATTGTCAGACTTTCTTTACCATCCAAACTTTTAAAGGTATACATTTCTTTTTCGACAATGTCTGTCATTTCACCAATGGAGCGTGTAAAAAGACCTGTAGGTTCTAAAATAGGCAAGCGAATTTCTTCGTAGCCATAAGCCGCGACAATGCGTTGTAAACACAAATCAAAAGCACGCCAACGTGGTGTATCCCCGGGTAGGATATCTGGCATGCCACGAATACTCTCGAATTTTTTTGCCATGTTTAGCTTTTCTCTGATGTTATATACAATTTATATTCAGGCGAATCTTCAAAAAGATTTTTTAACATTAAGGCCTGACTTGCAACCCCATTCATCTTTCAAACCTTTAGAAACGGCAATCCCTAACCACAAGGATCGCGCACTTGGTTCTGCAATAGCTTTATAACGGTTTAACCATTCTTTTGCTTCTGTAAATTTCTGGTGTTTCAAACTGAGCGAAGTCAATTCTAGATAAGCAGATGAGCGATTAGGATCTCGACGTACTGCTGTCGTTAAGTATTCCGCCACCTTTTATCGTCGGGCCATTTTAACGCACAAATCCCGGCATTCTCGTAGACTTCTGCCGTTCTTGCATATTCTTTATCTGCGATAGCCGAATGAAAAGCATGATCCGCCTCTTTATAACGGCCTCGACGACACAAGAAAGCACCAAAATTATTTAAAACCGCGCCTTTGCCAGACAAACTCACTGCCTTTTTATGTTCGCGTTCAGAGTCTTTAAATTCACCTACCATTTCTAAAAAATAGGCCATTGCGGAATGTGTTTCGGAAATATTGGGTGCCAGTTTTATCGCATGCGTTAATTTAGTTTTAGCACGCGCTACCTGGCCTTGCTCTAAATACCCTAATCCTAATTCCACATTAACCAAAGCTGCCCGATGATAATCTGCTGTTCCCAGTGATGCATCAGTCGTCGATAATTTTGAAACACGTGTGGGTTCTGTCTCTTTTTTGGCATCGGGCTTAGCAGTTGTTTTAGAACAAGCGAAAAGCCCCAATAACCCTACAATGACAATTACATATTGACTACTTTTTCTAACCATGCTGATCCCTCCCTTGATGATGTCTTTGCAACAAAACGCGCATTTCGACTTGTGCGATCGATAATTTTTCCGACCAGTTGCCCACAGGCTGCATCGATATCGCCTCCACGGGTTTTACGCAATGTCGTAATATATCCAGCCTTTTTTAAGATGGCGACAAACGCATCCATATCTTCCGCTAAAGAACGCTCATAACTCGCGCCTGAAAACGGATTAAACGGAATTAAATTGACTTTACAAGGTATCCCTTCCAAAAGCTTTACCAATTGCTTTGCATGCTCGCGTTTATCATTTATTCCTTTCAGCATCACGTATTCAATTGTCACATGTCGTCCCGGTTTACCATTGACAAATCGTCTACACGCGTCCATTAAAGTGGCAATAGGATATTTTTTATTAATGGGCACCAATTGGCTTCTTAACTCGTCATTGGGTGCATGCAGTGATAATGCGAGAGACACATCGGCTGTTACACCGAGTTCATCAATCTTCGGTACAACACCCGAAGTACTCACGGTTACTCGTCTGCGCGGTAATGCATAAGCTAAATCATCGCGCATGATAGATAATGCTGTTACAACCGCATCAAAATTTAATAAAGGTTCACCCATGCCCATCATCACAACATTAGTGATGATGTTTTTATGAATATCGTTTTCGGGCAACGTTCGTAAACGCCGACTGGCTTGCCACACTTGGCCTATAATTTCAGCAATCGTTAAATTTCGATTAAACCCTTGCGTTGCAGTCGAACAAAAAGTGCAATTCAATGCACAACCCACCTGAGAAGAAACGCATAACGTTCCTCTGTTTTTTTCGGGAATAAAAACAGTCTCGATATTGTTTCCACTGCCTAATTGCATTAACCACTTGCGTGTACCATCGACAGAACATTGTTCTTTGACTATTTCAGGTGCACGCACTTCGCAAGATAGAGATAAATGCTCCCGCAACGTTTTGCTCAAATCAGTCATCTCTGAAAAATCTGCAACACCGCGTTGATGGATCCACTTAAACACTTGTTTTGCACGAAAAGGTTTCTCACCTTCTGCGACAAAATAAGCGGTTAAGCCATTTAAGTCATAATCCAACAAATTTAACATGGTTTTTTATTTTCTAGCATGCAAATCTTGTGATTGAAAGAAAAAAGCAATTTCTTCTTTAGCAGTATCAGCGCTATCGGAACCATGTACTGAATTTTCATCAATACTATCCGCAAAATCTGCTCTAATGGTGCCTTTAGCTGCTTCGCTTGGATTTGTAGCACCCATAATGTCGCGATTTTTTAGAATGGCGTTCTCGCCTTCTAACACTTGCACGAACACAGGTCCTGAAATCATAAATTGCACCAATCCATTGAAAAAAGGACGGCTTTTATGCACAGCATAAAAAGCTTCTGCTTGTTCACGCGATAAATGCACCATCTTTGCGGCAATCACTTTAAGATTCGCACGCTCAAAACGGCTGATAATCTCACCCATGATATTTTTAGCAATAGCATCGGGTTTAATAATGGAAAGGGTACGTTCAACGGCCATATATAGTTACTCCACCAACTTAAAAATAGTCTCTAAAGGGTCATTATACCTTAACCTATAGGGAACTTAAATGAGATAGACTAAACTTTATACTTGAATACCGACGGATGGAGCATAGCGATGTCTTTAAACAGTTTTGATTCTTTTAATTCTAGGTCGAATTTTAATCATGCGGGCAAAACAGTCGAATTTTATGACTTAAACAAACTCCCCAAGAACCTTGATGTTGGCCGTCTCCCCTATTGCCTCAAAATCCTCCTAGAAAATCTTTTGAGATGTGAAGACGGGGTTTCTGTGAACAAGCAAGATATCGAGGCCTTGCTCCATTGGAGCCCAAAAACGCCTTCTGATCATGAAATCGCTTTTACCCCTGCGCGCGTTATTTTGCAAGACTTTACAGGTGTTCCCGCGGTTGTAGATTTAGCCGCCATGCGCGATGCCATGCAAAAACTCGGTGGCAAAGCCACTTTAATTAACCCGCTTTCTCCTGTTGAATTAGTGATTGATCATTCCGTGATGGTCGACTATTACGGCAAATTAGATTCTTTTGAAAAAAATGTCGCCATGGAATTTGGCCGAAACGAAGAACGTTACGCTTTTTTACGATGGGGACAGACCGCCTTTCAAAACTTTCGGGTAGTCCCCCCCGGCACTGGCATTGTCCATCAAGTGAACCTCGAATATTTAGCGCGGGTGGTATTCGAACAACAACAAAATGGTGCGTGGATAGCCTATCCAGATACCTTGGTCGGCACAGATTCACACACAACCATGATCAACGGCTTAGGGGTTTTAGGATGGGGTGTTGGTGGTATTGAAGCAGAAGCCGCAATGCTGGGGCAACCCGTCACCATGCTAATTCCAGAAGTCGTCGGTTTTAAAATAACGGGGAAATTGCCGGAAGGCACAACAGCAACCGATTTGGTTTTAACGGTTACTGAAATATTACGCAAAAAAAATGTCGTTGGTAAATTTGTTGAATTTTATGGTGATGGTTTAGATCATTTGCCGCTCGCCGATCGCGCAACCATTGGCAACATGGCCCCTGAATATGGTGCAACCTGTGGCATTTTCCCTATAGATGCAGAAACACTTTCTTTTATGCGGCTTTGTGGACGAGATGAATCCTTAATTCAATTGGTTGAAACCTATGCTAAAGCCCAAGGTTTATTTAGAACAACAGGTTGTCGCGAAGCTGAATACAGCGAAACATTAACCTTAGATTTAAGCACCGTTTCGTCTTCTATTGCAGGACCTAGGCGTCCACAAGATCGTATTGCGATACGCGATGCTAAAGAACAATTTCAAAATATGGTGACTGAACAAAATTTACCGGCTTCTACAGCACCGGTTAATCTTAATGGCCAAACACATCCCTTAACGCATGGTGCCGTTGTAATTGCTGCAATTACCAGTTGTACCAATACCTCTAATCCGGCTGTTATGCTAGCAGCAGGATTGGTTGCTAAAAAAGCGCAAGAAAAAGGTTTAATGACTAAACCTTGGGTAAAAACCAGTCTTGCACCGGGTTCTCAGGTGGTCAGCGATTACCTTGAAAAAGCAGGCTTAATGAAGCCTTTGGATGATTTAGGATTTGATCTGGTCGGATACGGCTGTACAACTTGTATAGGCAATTCCGGACCCTTATTAGAACCCATCAGTCAAGCCATCAAACAGGGTAATCTGTCTGCTGCAGCTGTCTTATCTGGTAACCGTAATTTTGAAGGACGTATTCATCCAGATGTTCGATATTCGTACCTAGCTTCACCGCCACTGGTCGTCGCTTATGCATTGGCGGGCACACTCAATATTGATTTTTACACCGATCCCATCGGCCACGACACAAACAATCAACCGGTCTATTTAAAAGACATTTGGCCTACTTCAAAAGAAACGCAAATGCTCATTCAAGAAACCGTACAAGCTAATATGTTTGTAAAACGTTATCAGGCTGTTTTTACGGGTGATCACCGCTGGCAAAACTTAAAAATTCCTAAAGGCGAACAATATGATTGGAGTAACCACTCTACTTACGTTAAACTGCCGCCTTATTTTGAAGGGATGGAACGCACACCACCCCAAACATTATCTAATATAAAGAATGCGCGTGTTTTAGCCATCTTAGGCGATTCTGTCACAACCGATCACATCTCTCCCGCTGGCGATATCGCTCAAAATAGTCCAGCAGGTGAATATTTACAACGCTTAGGGATTGCGCCTGCTGATTTTAATTCTTACGGGTCACGTCGCGGTAACCACGAAGTCATGATGCGCGGTACTTTTGCCAATATTCGTCTTAAGAATCAATTAGTGAGTGGTACCGAAGGCAACTGGACGCTTCACTTACCGTCGGGTGAAAAAATGTCTATTTTTGACGCGGCAATGCGTTATCAACAAGAACACTGTCCCTTAATCTTAATGGCTGGCAAAGAATATGGTACGGGCTCTTCACGAGATTGGGCAGCAAAAGGCCCGCGTCTTTTAGGGGTTCGCGCTGTCATTGCCGAAAGTTTTGAACGTATTCACCGCTCCAATCTTATTGGCATGGGTGTTTTGCCCTTACAGTTTAAGCCCAACGAAAACGTCAAAGCACTGCATTTAACGGGGCACGAAACTTACAGTATTGATCTCACAAATTTAGTCCATCGCGGTATCGTGTCCGTTCAGTTAACAACCGAAACAGGTGAACAAAGGACCTTTTCTGCTTTAGTGAGAATCGATACACCTAAAGAGATGGAATATTATCGACATGGCGGTATTTTGCATTATGTACTGCGACAATTGCTAGAGAAATAAGGAGGCATTTTGAAAAACACTGAAACACGCATCGAAAAAGACAGCATGGGGGAACTCACTGTGCCTAAAGACGCTTTATACGGCGCACAAACACAACGCGCCATTCAAAATTTTCCGATTAGCGGCATTACGATACCGCGTTCTTTTATTAGAACATTAGCATTAATTAAAGGTGCTGCTGCAAAAGTCAATGCCGATCTAAAACTTTTAAAACCCGAATTTGCTAAAGCAATGCAGAAGGTCAATATGATGCCGAATTTCCTTTGGATATATTCCAAACCGGTTCGGGCACCAGTAGCAATATGAATGCAAATGAAGTCATTGCGCGATTAGCGAGTCTCAGAAGCAATCTCACGATTCATCCCAATGATCATGTCAACATGAGCCAAAGCAGTAACGATGTTATTCCAACTGCTATTCATGTGAGTGCGAGTCTTGATGGACATCATTTGCTGTTACCTGCCTTACAGCATCTCTATAAAATCATTTTAGAAAAAATAAAAGCTTTAGAAAATATTGTTAAAACAGGCCGTACGCATTTAATGGATGCAATGCCCCTAACCTTTGGACAAGAATTAAGTGGTTGGGCAACCCAAATACAACAGAATATAACACGCATCACCGAATCATTACCTCGACTTCAGGCATTAGCCATTGGTGGAACTGCTGTCGGTACTGGCATTAATGCGCATCCCGAATTTGGAAAACGTGTTTGCATTGAACTACATAACAAAACTCAAATCTCTTTTGCACCGCACACAAATTATTTTACCGCTTTAAGTTCACAAGATACGGTTGTTGAATTTTCGGGTCATTTACGCGTTATTGCCGTTAGCTTAACGAAAATAGCAAATGATCTGCGTCTCATGAACAGCGGACCACTCGCTGGTTTTAACGAAATTGTGCTACCCAGTTTGCAACCGGGTAGTAGCATTATGCCGGGAAAAATTAATCCGGTTATACCCGAAGCAGTTTTAATGGCATCAGCACAAGTCATCGGCAATGATACAACCATTGCAATTGCAGGACTGTCTGGCAACTTTCAATTAAACACCATGCTACCCGTTATTGCTTATAATATTTTACTCAGCATAAAACTGATGAGTAACAGCGCTATTGCTTTAGCTGATAACGCTATTGCAGGATTTGTTGTTAATCAAGCACACATCGAAGAGCAACTATCGTTTAACCCCATTTTGATTACAGCACTGAATCCCATTATTGGATACGAAAAAGGCGCTGAGATTGCCAAACGTGCCTATAAAGAAAAACGCTCTATTAAAGAAGTTGCTGCTGAAATGACAAATTTAAGCACTGATGAACTGGATAGATTGTTAGATCCTAAAACGATTACTAAAGGCGGTATAGATAGTTAGTTATAAAACATTTTTGACGTCTTGCTCTGAATAGTCCATTCTAAACAGAGGTAGGATAACGAGATCTCAAAGGGATATGACGAAGTTCAGAAGTTCGATACAATTACTAATCGCCTGTTGTGCAGTATGGGTCGCATCCCTCTCTAATGCCACCGCTTACACCAGTGCCTCCGATCTGCCTGCCCCAAAGCATCCAACGCCTTACGAAAGAAATTGGGCTAGCAATTTGGGGGAAGATATCAATCATGATTTTAGACACTACATGGATTCCGATAATTTAGCCTTCTTTGGCGGTAGCTTCTTAACAGCCGGTATTTTAGCCAATTCAGGTTTAGATCGCGCCTTTGCTGATCATTACCAAACCGACTTTAAATCCAGAGCAACAGATAATATTTTTGCATTTCCTAAAGCGGTGGGCGGGCTCTCTTTTTACTTTATACCCATTTTTCTAACCTCTATGACGGTAGGCCACTTGCGAGAACATACATTACTTGGCAATGTCCTCTATAATTGGGGGTATCGTAGTTTTAGAACCATTATTGTTGGTGGATTACAACAAATCATTTTTACTAACCTATTGGGCAGCGGTAGACCCAATCTTAATCAAGACTCCAAATGGCAACCCTTCCGATATACGACAGCATGCAGCGGACATGCTTTTTACGGCGCTGTTCCGTTTTTAACCGCTGCCATGATGTCCGATCCCCCCCTGCTCAGATATGGCCTTTATGTCATCTCTACCTTGCCTGGTCTTTCTAGAATCAATGATAATAAGCATTACTTATCTCAAGTAATTTTGGGATGGAGTATCGCTTTTTTATCCGCCAGAAGTATTTACCGTACGGATTTAGATCGAAAGCCACCTTTTCAAGTCACTGCATATCCTAAGTCTGA
This sequence comes from Gammaproteobacteria bacterium, assembly GCA_044225395.1. GTDB lineage: Bacteria > Pseudomonadota > Gammaproteobacteria > UBA6186 > Azoamicaceae > CADEGZ01. The sequence goes on along the minus strand of JBGAIP010000005.1, from coordinate 59,512 downwards.
TGGCGTCATGTTAGGTGCACACCTTGAGTTTTAGAGCATTTTAGACTTGCTAGATCACCCTAAATGTGGACAATAGAGATCAGGCCAACGATTTAAAGGATCTCTATTTATGCTACGAAATAGTTTAAAGTTTCTGGTTTTTTATTTTTTGCTGTTATCTTCTGTTATGGCAAACGACGCTTCAGATTTAGGTCAGAAGTTTCTAGCCGAAAACAAAAAAAAACCGGGGGTTCATACACTGCCCAGTGGCTTACAGTATAAAATTATTCAACCCGGTCAAGGTACATCCCCTGGCCCTGCAGATTTTGTTGTTGTTCACTATCGCGGTACGCTGATAGATGGTTCAGAATTCGATAGCTCTTACAAGCGTCATACACCCGCAACCTTTGCCGTTAACGCCGTTATTCCCGGATGGACAGAAGCACTCCAATTAATGTCACCTGGTGCTAAATGGACTATCTATGTACCGGCTAATCTTGCCTATGGTACTCAAGGTGCAGGCCATTTAATTGCACCCAATTCAACGTTGATTTTCGATGTTGAATTACTCTCCTTTAGACCTAATGCAGATGAAACACCTGAGGATTTTACCGATGACATCGCAGACGGAGGCTGAGAAAGTATTACTCACGATAGTCCGTGATTTTTTATCGGAATTTAAAACAGAACGTGCTGTAAACCAGCTTAATATTAATGCCTCTTTGGAACGCGATTTAGGTATTGATAGCCTGGGTCGCGTAGAACTTTTTCTGCGAATTGAAAAAGGATTTTCTATTCACTTTGATGATGCCCTCATGATCGAGGCAAATACTTTAAAAGACATCGCAGTCGCTATTCAAAAAGCAGGTCCTATTCATCAGACTGTTCTAAACGCATTTACAACGCCTTTAGAAAAAACAAAATTTGATCCGTTATCTTCTAAAACACTGACTGAAGTGCTTATCAGACGCGCTGAAGAAGAACCCAATCGTCCCCATATTTATTTACAAGATGAACACGGTCAAGAAGTAATAATACGCTATGGCCAGTTGCTGAAACTGGCAACAGCTGTTGCGGGCGGTCTTTATAAACAAGGTTTAAAGCCCGGTCAAACGGTTGCCATTATGTTACCAACCTGCCCACAATTTTTTTACGCATTTTTTGGCGTTTTATTAGCCGGTGGCATACCTGTGCCTATTTATCCTCCACTGCGTGCAGATCGTATTGAAGAATATGCTTTTAGAGAAGCTGTTATTTTAAATAATGCAGAAGTCCGTATTTTAATTACGTTTGATAAAATTGAAACACTCGCCAAACTCTTGCGGGTCTTTATTAAGAGTTTAACAGCAGTAACAATGGTAGAACTATTACTGAATATGCAAGTTCGACCACCTGTGGTAACGCCTAAATCCTATGATCCCGCGTTGATACAATATACCTCAGGCAGTACCAGCGATCCCAAAGGCGTATTGCTGAGTCACCATAATTTATTATCGAATATACGCGCCTTTGGCAATGCCATTCAGTTAAGCCCCAGTGATGTCGGCGTTAGCTGGCTTCCCTTATACCACGATATGGGTTTAATCGGCGCTTGGTTGGGCAGTTTGTATCATGCATTTCCATTAACCGTCCTCTCACCTATTTCTTTTATCAATAGACCCGAACGTTGGTTATGGGCCATTCATTATCATCGTGGCACTGTCTCGGCAGGGCCCAATTTTGCGTATGAACTGTGCGTTCGAAAAATAGATGATGCAAACATTCAAGGATTAGATTTAAGTTCCTGGCGATTGGCTTTAAATGGTGCTGAAGCAGTCGATCCTAAAACCTTAGAACGTTTTACAAAAAAATTTGCACCTTATGGTTTTAATCCAGAGGCACTTCAACCGGTTTACGGTCTTGCCGAATCTTCTGTCGCACTAACGATACCACCGCTTAATCGTCTACCCAGAATAGATCGTATTCTGCGTGAAGCCTTTGAAAAAGAACAACAGGCTGTCCCTGCCACAGAAAATGTCTTAGAATTTGTTTCTGCAGGGCTACCCATACCGGATCATGATATTCGTGTTGTGAATCAACAAGGACAAGAAGTGGGTGATAGAGTCGTTGGTAGTCTGCAGTTTACGGGTCCTTCTGCCATGCTAGGCTATTATCGAAATATAGCGGCAACTGAATCGATTTATCACGATGGTTGGTGGGATACAGGTGATTATGCTTATGTATCCGAAGGCGAAGTTTTTATTACCGGCCGAAAAAAAGATATTATTATTAAAGCCGGGCGTAATTTATATCCGCAAGAAATAGAAGCAATAACTGCTGAAGTCAGCGATGTACGTAAAGGATGTGTCATTGCCTTTGGTGTCAGAGATCTCAAACGAGGGACAGAAAAACTGGTTGTTGTAGCCGAAACACACGAAACAAAAACCCAGTTACATCATCACATTATTTCGCACATTATCGAAAAAATATCGGTTGTGCTAGGCATACCGCCCGATGAAGTGGTGTTAGTGCCACCTAGAACATTGCCCAAAACTTCCAGTGGAAAACTACAGCGATCTCTCTGTAAAGAGATGTATCTGGCAGGCACTCTGGTACAACGGGGACTCCCGGTTAAACTCCAAGTCACTAAACTTTTTCTTAAGGGCATAGGTAGTACTTTTTTACAACTCGTAAAAAAAAGTTTCAAATATTTATATACGAGTTATGTCGGTGTTTTATTATTATTTTTTTGTCCCATTACTTATATTGCTATTACCGTGTTGTCATCCCATACGGCTGCTAAGGTATGTCGATACTTAACTCGGATCTTGTTAAAATTGTCGTTCTTCCCTCTCGAAATCAAAGGCCTCGATAATATTAAACCAATACAACCCCTTATTTTCGTTTCTAACCACGCGAGTTATCTGGATTCACTTTTATTACTGGCCATTCTACCTACTTCAGTCGCATTTGTGGGTAAAAAAGAAATTCTGAACTGGCCTTTAATTGGACGTGTTGTTAAAAAACTTCAATACCCGACCGTCAATAGAATAGATTTTTCTAAGAGCTTAAACGATCTCGAACCTATCAAAGAAATGCTTCAACAAGGCCGATCGCTTGTTATTTTTCCAGAAGGCACTTTTACCGATGCTCTGGGCCTTAGACCCTTCAAACTAGGTGCTTTTAAATTGGCAGCGGAATCACGCACACCCCTGTGCCCTATTTCATTGTCTGGTACACGTGCTTTTTTACGCGGGGATCATCTGTTACTCAACTGGAACCCAATTAAAATCACGCTTTCTGAACCCTTAATGCCTAGGGAAAATAGCTGGGAAGAAATCAACAGACTCCATAAACTTTCTAGAGAGGCTATCGCAAAACACTGCGGCGAATTGTCCATTGATTTAATCAGCACAGAGATCACCCATTGATGCCTAAAAAAACGGACAATTACCAAACCTTACAAGCGCTTGGCTTTAAAGCAGTTAAAGAAAAAGACATGGAAAAAGCACTGCATTATTTCAAAGAAGCGCTTTTGTTAAATCCAACAGCTATTACAGTGCATAATAACTTAAGCAATGTCTATATCGCCTTAGGTAACGCAGAATCAGCACTCATGCATTTGCACGAAGCACTTCGACTGCAACCACAACACGCAGAAAGCTATAATAATCTCGGCAGATTATTGTATAAGCAATCACGGATACCCGAAGCGCTTCCCTATTTTGAAAAAGCGTTACGACTTGATCCCAACTATTGGGAAGCACATTATAATATGGCACATAGCCTATCTACGCTTAATCAATTAAATGCTGCTGCGACACATTATCAAGAAGTGATTCGCCTGGTACCCGAGCATCCCATCGCGCATTTTAATTTAGGACTTATCTATCTAGAAAACCAAAATTATCCCTTGGCAGAAACGCACTTAAATAAAGCCTCTAATCTAGACGTTAAAAATAGCGAAGCCTTAAGACAACTCGGACAAGTTTATGTGCAACTAGGACGTTTTGATGAAGCCATACAAACTTACTTAAATGCCCTTGCTTTATCCCCTACTTTAGGCGATGTACATCATAATCTTGCTATTTTATATTTGCGCAATCAAGATCGCAAAAAAGCGCTTACGCACTTTACTGAAGCGCTGACCTTAGATCCGACGAATGATACGGCAAAACACATGGTAATGGCTTTAAGTCAATCGCAAACAGACAGTGCACCACCCACCTATATTACCCAATTATTTGATCAATACGCAGATTATTACAATGAACATCTTAAAACTAAACTAAAATATAATGCCCCAGGTTTGCTTCGCAATGCCATTGGTCAACACCTTGAAAAAAACTATCGTGTGGGTCGTGTTTTAGATTTGGGTTGTGGTACAGGTCTTTGCGGGATTTATTTTCGTGATTTGGCCTTAGAACTAATAGGTGTCGATTTATCACCCAAAATGATCGAAAAAGCAAACGCTCTAGGCGCCTATGAAGAACTGGTTGTTGCGGATTTTAACGATTATCTTACTCAAGCTAATCTAGAGCCTTTTCAGTTAATCATTGCTTGTGATGTTTTGGTTTACAGCGGCAATCTTGAAATGCTCTTTAAAAACATTGCGCGTGTTTTGTCATCCAACGGTCGCTTTGCTTTTACAACAGAAATGCTAAAATCAAACACACATCCGTATCAACTACAACCCACCGGTCGTTTTGCACATACAAGCGCGTATATACATACACTGGCAACACAAAATCAATTTAATATTATTCACGAAGAACCTATCGTTTTAAGAGAACAAGAAGGTGCACAAATCCAAGGTCAGATATGGATTTTGTCGAGATCTGACTCTTTTGTAGTCAAAAACCCTACTTAATCATAGCCAATGGCTTACAAACATTCATCGGTGAAACAAGTAAGATAGTAGATAGTCTAACTACAGAATTGATGACATTAAGGGGGTAGCGGTATGGCCTCAATCTTAAAAACAGAAAAGCCTTTTACAAATCCAGAATTTCAGGAAGCCAGAACGTTAATGTTCACGGTTTTAGAATCTAAGGATCTTAATACACATCAAAAGACGTTTGTGATGCCACGTAAGCATGCTCTACCGGAAGTTGATAGGGTGCAGCGAATACTAAGATAATGGGGTATTTTTGAGCAACAAACTGTCACAAAATGACAGTTTGTTGCATTAAATTAATTCGTGGTATCCGTTAAATATCCTATAAATTTCGGTTAGATACCCGATATCTTTTCCTATTTCATCTTATCTACAATACAACAGCTGAAGAAATTCAGTGGGATTCATATTAATTAAGATAAGGAGCGTTTTATGCCAATAAATTTATTGGGGGTTGATGTATCACAGTTAGAACACATTTCATTCAACAATTTTCAACGCGGTGTCTATTATTTATATGGTCACCGGAAAAAAGAAAAATGCGATATCATTTATTTTCCGCTTGAGGTTGAACGACCACCAGTGTTTATCAACAGACAGAAATTAAAACCGGGTCGAGGTCCGTGAGATTCAGAGTAAAATAAGATTTAATTTGTGGTATCCCTTCTCCCAATTTTGGGAGAAGGTGGCCGAAGGCCGGATGAGGGTTAAGAAAAATATTTTAAAACATATCCAACTGTAATTTAGCAACTTCAGACATTCTGTCTTTATCCCAAGGCGGATCCCACACCAATTCGACGGCAACGCCAGAAACGCCGTCGACTTTTAAAATACTGTCTTGGACTGTTTGCGGAAAAGTTTGCGCGACGGGGCAAGCAGGGGAAGTCAGTGTCATCTCGATTTTGACATCATTGTCTACAGTGATATCTATGTTATAAATGAGCCCCAAATCATAAATATTAACCGGAATTTCAGGATCAAATATTCCCTTTAGGGCTTCAATAATTTTCTCTTTAAGATTTATGTCATTCATGGTGTTTCGGTTGTAACTGGGTTAGGAACTTGTTCAATGGCAGCTTGCAAGGTATGCCAGGGCAAAGTGGCACATTTTACGCGTGCAGGAAAAGCTTTAACGCCTGAAAATGCCGCTAGTTTGCCGAGATTTATGTTTTGCGCATCTTCCGAGGTTAGTAAGATCTTAAAGTTTTTGGATAAAGACATTACTTCTGCCATTGTTTTACCCATTAAGGCTTCTGTCATGAGTGATGCGGAAGCAGTAGAAATCGCACAACCCGAACCCGTAAATGTCGCCTTTTGAATAACACCTTGTTCTATATTTAAATAAATTTGAACTTTATCACCACACAAGGGATTAAAACCTTCGGCAGTGCAATCGGCATTCTCAAGCTTGCAGCAATTTCTGGGCTGTCTGCCATGATCAATAATCAATTCTTGGTATAGGTCTTCTACTTGCATTTAAATATCCGTCTTACTTCATATAAAGCCATTATTAACTGATCAATATCGTCTTCTGTATTATAGAGTCCAAATGACGCTCTTGCTGTCGCCGGTATTTTAAAAAAATCCATAATAGGCATTGCACAGTGGTGTCCTGTTCGAATAGCAACGCCCGATTTGTCTACAATACTGCCAATATCATGCGGATGAATACCATCCAACGTAAAAGAAATGACGCCTATTTTTTCTTTTGCAGTACCGATTATGTTAAGACCCGGAAAAGCTGATAATTTTTCTGTTGCTGACTTTAATAATAAATTTTCATGTTGCGTGATATAATCCCAACCCAACTGATTAAGATATTCCAATGCACGACCTAATGCAATGACTTCGGCAATCGCAGGAGTGCCTGCTTCAAATTTAAAGGGAATTTCGTTATAAGTCGATTTTTCAAAGGTAACTTGTAAGATCATGTCGCCTCCGCCTTGGTAAGGCGGCATGGCTTCTAGTAAATCTGCTTTCCCGTATAATACGCCTACACCCATAGGTCCATAAGTCTTATGGCTCGAAAATGTAAAGAAATCACAATCTAAAGCTTGTACATCAATTTTAAGGTGGGGCGCAGATTGAGCCCCGTCTACAAAAACGGAAATATGATGCGCATGTGCTTTTTGAATAATCTCTGCTAATGGATTTACAGTCCCCAATGCATTAGAGACATGTGTAATAGCCAGCAGTTTTGTTTTTTGAGAGAATAATTTTTCGAGTGTTTCGAGTTTTAATTCACCTTGTTCATTCATCGGTATTACTTTGAGGTGTGCGCCTTTGGTTTGGCATAACATTTGCCAAGGTACAATATTAGAATGGTGTTCCATGGCTGAAATCAGAATTTCATCACCTGGCTGTATAAATGCTTGTCCAAAACTGGTTGCAACCAGATTAACAGCTTCTGTTGTACTGCGCACAAAAACACATTCTTTGGCATGTTTTGCATTAATAAATTTTTGGACGATAACACGTGCATTTTCGTAAGCATCTGTTGCAATGGCACTTAAGTGGTGTACTCCCCTATGAACATTGGCGTTCATGTCTGTGTAATATTCACTGATAGTATCTATCACACACTGGGGTTTTTGAGTGGTTGCAGCATTGTCCAAATAGGCTAAAGGGTGACCGTGAATTAATTTTTTTAAAATCGGAAAATCCGACTTAATCATTTTAGTGTTCATTCAGCAATGCCTCTATATATTGCAATACGTCTTCTGGCAAGCCTTCTAAACAAGGGTTAATAAAACTGTTAACGAGCATTTTTTCTGCTTCGTCTTTAGGGATACCACGACTTTGCAAATAAAAAAGTGCTTCCGTGTCTAAATGTCCAACAGTAGCGCCATGCGAGCATTGAATGTCATGATTGTAAATTTCAAGTTGTGGGCGCGTATTAGCTTCAGCTGTTGCAGATAATAAAATATTTTTATTTTCCAAAGAAGCTTTTGTTTGATAGGCATTTTCCTGAACATTGATTTTGCCGGTAAAAGCAGTTTTAGCATGATCTTTGACGACGCCTCTAGCAACTGTTCGGCTTTCGCAATAGGGGTGGTTATGATTAATATTGAGATGAACATCCATGCGCGTGTGTTGATTAGCCATTTCTAAAGATTGAAACTCACATTCTGCATGTGGGCCATTCAGATTTATCTCAAAACTTGCGCGATTAACAGAACCGCCTAACATGACACAAGTACCGCGATAGCAACTATTTTCAGCTTGTTGTATTTGGATATGTGCAATCTGAGTGCTCGAGGATTCCGAACGTTGTAAAAAAAGATGCGAGAGCGTTGCATTTTTTGCAAGCCTGATTTTTGTAACCGTATTAGTAAAAGCACTTTGCCTGCCTTGATTAGCAACGATTTCTACGAGTATTGCATGACAGTTTTCTTCAAGCTCAATAACATTTCTGGGGTTTCCCATCAGAGGTGCAGCATTGGAATCGATAATATGTACAACATAAAGCGGATCATGAATCACAGACTTTTTAGGTAATACAAGATAAGCGCCGTCTTGATGGAATGCGTGATTAAGTGCTTCTAGGCTATTTTGAAATAACACGCCGGGTGCCAAACCAGATTCTAGTGGTATATGCGTTTTAAAAATTGGCGCAAATTCTTTTAAAGCCTGACCGTTATAAAAAACCATTTGTTTATTGGATTTAGGATCAATCAGCAAAGGATGTATCGACTCTGGATTATCTAAGCTAATTTTATGATTTAAAGTTTGTACAGGATGATAAGATTCTAAAGCAAAACGAGACAAATCGGTATATTTCCAATCATCCGCATGGCGCGATGGCAGACCCATTTCGTTAAAATGTGCTAAGGCATGACGACGAGCCTGTAATTTTTCAGGGTTGTGTGCATCGAAAAATAAGGGTTCTGCATTGTGATATTTTTCTATGATTGTCATTATTGTTCCCTATATCCAACCATAGCCTTTACGCTCGAGTTCCAGCGCTAAAGATTTGTCGCCCGATTTTATTAATTGACCATTGGCCATCACATGTACAAAGTCAGGTTCAATGTAATCTAATAATCGTTGATAGTGCGTAATTAATAAAATAGCGCGGTTTTGATGACGTAAGGCATTAATACCTTGAGCAACTGCTTTAAGGGCATCGATATCTAAACCTGAATCCGTTTCATCTAATATGGCTAATGTTGGTTCTAATAAAGACATTTGTAATATTTCATTGCGCTTTTTCTCGCCACCGGAAAACCCATCGTTAAGCGAGCGGTAAAGTAGGGCTTCTGGCATTTCTAAAAACGCCATTTTTTCTTTAACAATGGCTAAAAAATCAACAGCATCTAGCGGTGGTTTATTTTGTGCTTTTCGAATGGCATTTAAAGCCGATTTTAAAAATTGAATATTGGTGACACCTGGTATTGCAACAGGATATTGAAACCCTAAAAATAGTCCTTTCCAAGCGCAGGCTTCAGGCGAAAGCGCTAACAAATCTTCCCCCAAATAATGGATAGAACCTTGTTTAACGACATAGCCTTCTTTTCTCGCTAAAATATTGGCGAGCGTACTTTTGCCCGATCCATTCGGACCCATTATTGCGTGTACTTCGCCTGCACGAATCGTTAAATTAAAATTGTTAATGATTGTTTTATCGTTAATACTAACGTCCAAATTTTTAATTTCTAACAGTATTTTTGGTGTAGACATATGCATTCCTCTTATCCAATAGCGCCTTCGAGGCTAATAGCCAACAATTTTTGTGCTTCAACCGCAAATTCCATAGGCAATTCTTTAAATACCTGTTTGCAAAAGCCATTGACGATCATCGAAATGGCATCTTCTTGATTAATGCCTCGTTGGCGACAATAAAATAATTGCTCTTCACTGATTTTGCCGGTTGTGGCTTCATGTTCTATTTTGGCTGTTTTATTTCGAGCTTCTATATATGGGAAAGTATGCCCACTACACGTATTACCAAACAACAGTGTGTCGCATTGGGTGTAATTTTGTGCATGATGTGCTTTTTCAGTCACACGAACCAAACCGCGATAGTTGTTTTTGCCATGACCTGCTGAAATGCCTTTTGCTAAAATCGTACTGCGTGTATTTGCGCCGATGTGGATCATCTTAGTGCCTGTATCAGCTTGTTGATAGTTATTCGTCAGTGCAACTGAGTAGAATTCCCCCACACTCCCTTCACCTTGCAAAATAACACTGGGATATTTCCAAGTGATAGCAGAACCTGTTTCTACTTGTGTCCACGAAATTTTGGAGGCTTTACCGCGACACAAACCACGTTTGGTCACAAAATTGTAAATACCACCTTTGCCTTCTTTATCACCGGGATACCAATTTTGAACGGTAGAATATTTAATATGGGCATTATCAAGAGCAACCAATTCTACAACAGCCGCATGTAATTGGTTTTCATCACGCATAGGGGCCGTGCAACCTTCTAGATAGCTAACAGTACTGCCTTCTTCTGCAATAATCAGAGTACGTTCGAATTGTCCAGTAGCGGCGGCATTAATGCGAAAATAAGTAGAGAGTTCCATGGGGCATCGCACACCCTTTGGAATAAAACAAAAAGATCCATCCGTAAACACAGCAGAATTTAAACAGGCAAAAAAATTATCGGTATAAGGAACCACTGTCCCTAAATACTGTTGAATTAATTCAGGATGTTCTTGTACTGCCTCAGAAAACGAACAGAAAATAATGCCTTCACTGGCCAGCTTTTCTTTAAACGTTGTTGCAACCGAAACACTGTCGAATACTGCATCAATGGCGATACCATTCAAGCGCTCTTGTTCTCTTAAGGGGATCCCAAGTTTTTCATAGGTTTTTAATAATGCCGGATCAATTTCATCTAAGCTGGTAATCTTTTTTTTGTTTTTAGGTGCAGAGTAGTAAATAATTTTTTGATAATCAATGGGATCATACTGTAACTTAGCCCAATGTGGTTCTTTTAAGGTTAACCAATGTTCGTAAGCACGTAAACGCCATTCCAACATAAAAGCAGGTTCATTTTTTTTAGCAGAAATTAAACGAATGGTATCTGCGTTTAATCCCGCAGGAATAGTATCCGATTCAATATTGGTAACAAATCCAGCGGTATATTCACTGTCAATCCAGTTTGTTAGTTCTTGATTGGGTGCGTTAGTGTTGGACATGAGCTATCTCTATGCGTTGTCCTGTTTTGGTTAAGTCGTGCAACTTAATCGATTGTAACGCATTGGTAATGGCTTGGTTAACCCGTAGCCAGGGGGTTTTAATAGAACAGCTTGGGGCTGTGGCGCAATAATCATGCCCTAGGCTACATTCTGTAATGGCAATGGGGCCTTCTAAGGCATCCACCAGCTCAGCAATCGTAATTTCTTTGGGTTCGCAAGCCAACAGATATCCGCCGCTGCTGCCACGCTCGGAATGTAATAATTTATTTTTTGTTAATTTTTTCAACAACTTAGAGACGGTTGGTTGAGCAATGGCCGTTTGTTCTGCAATTTCTTTGGCTTGAAAAAGGCGTAGGGGCTTACTCGCCATAAAAGCCATAATGACAACACCATAATCGGTTAACTTGGTAATTCTGACCATGAAGTATATACCCTTAACTTATATAAGACTAATTTAGTCCTAAATAGATTTTTGAAGTATAAACGATCCTGGAGTGAGATGAAAGGGGTGTTTACAGCCGGATAGAACTTTAAAGTAACAATAGAAAATGATAAAGTATTTATTGGTATTTTAACCTTGTAACAAAAAAGGAATTTGTCATGATTCAAAAGTTAAAAATGATTGCTTTTGTTGGGGGTCTTTTTTTTATAGACATAGCATTTGCTTCGCAAATTGTAACTTTAGATAAGGATACATTGGGACATCTTACACAAAAAAGTCAAGCTGTGAACCTTGATAAAGAAGGTTTAGTGGCAGCAAGAGAAACAATAGCCAATCTAAAAGAGACTTTAAAACCTTTAATGCCTGCAGCAGGACTCGCTGCTCCGCAAATTGGCCTTAATCAGCGTATATTTTTGTTTAGCTGGGATAGAACGCCAGAACATCAAGCCGCAGTCATCAACCCTTCCTTTGAACCCATTAGTGAAGATAAAGAGCCTGGATGGGAGAGTTGCTTTTCGATTATATTAGGCAATGGTCCTTACCAAGCAGCAAACGTGCCACGTTACAAAAAAATAAAGGTTAACTATATCGATGAAAACGGTCGAGCAGTGGCTCAAGTACTAGAGGGATTTGGTGCGCGCGTTTTTCAACATGAGTATGACCACCTAGAAGGTATTGAAAATATTCATAGGGGAGACGCAGAAATTAAAACATTTGATACCAAAGAGGCCATATTTGACTTTATGAAGAGTGTTAAAGCAAAAGACAAGGTAAAATACATTCATCCCACATAAACGAGTGATGATGATTAGCCACATAAACGAGTGATGATGATTAGCTTTAAAAATTAATAGAGAGGATTCTATGGGTCTTGTTAGCGATATTTTATCTTTTATTCAAAAAAAAGCATGGAATTCTAAAATAGTTTGTAAAAAGCTGTCTACCATACAAAATTCAAAAGAAACATTCAGTAAAACTCAGTTTGTAACGTTACTAGTCAAAACTGCTCTTAATCAAGATCAAAATGCGCTAAATATATTAAAAAATTTCTCAAAATTTAACATCGATGTTCAAGATGAAAAATGCTTAACCACACTGCACCATTTAGCCAAATCAAATCATCAAGATGAAATGGCAGCTATTTTATTTATGTTAAAAAACAATGCTAGTTTTTCAGAGAAAAATGAGCAACTACAAACGCCGTTTCATTTTTTAGTGCGATTTGGTACACCAGATTTGATTGTGGCTTTTTGGGAAAACAGAAAGATTTGGGAACATTTGCTGGAAATGCAAGATCGATTTGATACGGCAGACAACCAAGGTAAAAAACCTGCTCATTATTTGATGGAAAGAGAACCTGATAAAAAGTTAAATCTCGTTATAGCAAGCTATTATCCATTTAGAGATGTTAAATCACCCGATCAAGCAGGAAACACTCCTTTGCATTACGCTGCGATGAGTGGGGATGAAGATAGGGTAAGTATTTTCATACTAGAAATTATAGAGGGTTGTAGACAAACTAATTCTAATTTATGTTGCGTTGTGAATCATGCTGGACAAACGCCTGCAGATTGTGCCCAAGAAAAAGGGTATTTTAGTACCGCAGCAATTCTTTATAAAAAGGAATTCTATTATACAGGAATATACCAATATTTAAAAACATATTTTGAGAAGCAACAGAAGCAGGTGTCATCAGCAGAGATAGTCAGTCACTATCGAGAAAAAATATTGGGGGAAATAGAACGACTATCCTGTACGATTAAGATTCCAGCTTCGGAACTTGATGACACCATTGTACACATTTTTGAGCAATTGGAAATTGAATTTAATGAGGTTATTGAAGGCTATGAATTGCCTATACATGAAGAAGCACTTAGTAAAATAGGTAAAAAAAGCGCTCGAGAACTTTATAACCTTACGCCAATTGGAAAACTTGAAGAAATGCTAAGGTCTCAAATTGTAGATGAATTGACAAGATATGTTAAGAGTGATACAGGTTTAATAAAGGACCGAGAGGAACAACACGATAAAAATTATGAAGCAACATGGGAACATTATCATGAGGAAGTACGACAGTTTGATGAAAACCTGGAAGATGGAAATGTTAACTATGACTATGATGGTCCAATTGAGCCTCAGAAACCTACAATTAAGCGATTTAATAAAAATTTAGCAAGAAATCAAATCACAGAAGAATTTCCTGAAACAGTATTGAGTGACATTGGTGAATTACTAAAAAGAATTGAAACTGACGTGGGCGACATGCTTTATAACCACTTTATTACTATGGATTTGATAGAAAACGTTCTTGAAGAAGCAAATTTTCGCGACTTGGGTTTAGATCACGCAGTTGCAAGTGCTATTTTAAGGCGAATTGATTTTCAATTTCCAGATATTGATATTGCAAAACCAGGGTTTTTAGTCGAAATTTTTCGAATTAATTTAGAGCGTTTCTTGGAAAAAGCTTTTTATAAATTTGAAATCGAGAAATTAATTAATGCTGTATTTGAAAATTTTTCTGATGAACCAAAACTTGTTATAATGGCGAAAGAATTTAATGAGGCTTGTAATGTAGGGGATGTTTTAAATCAGCAGAAACTTTGGCTTGGAATGCATAGTTTTGTAGTTCGGGTTTTCAAAAAGGAATCCCTCAAGGATAAAAAACAACTGGTGACTTTAAGTGAGCAGCTTGCAAGAGAGAAGAAAAAAGCTAAATCTTTAGAACATTTTAAAACCTTAATTAAAGTTTTTCCAACCAATGATTCAGAAAAATTAATTTATTCGGATGAAAAAGGTTCTCTATTTGGTGCAGAAATTGAGTTGCCACTCAAGCCTATATTTAAGGCGTTATATTCTGTTGCAAAGGCAACTCAAGAACTAATTGTAAAAAAATCTAAAAAAGATGATGGTAAAACGAATGTTGTTACAGCAATGCTAAGCTTTGTAGTATCTAGAAAAACTTGGGTTAATTCTACTAAAAAAGAAGTTAAATCGTTTGTTAACATTCCATTAACGCTGGATTACTCTGGTATTTTGCTTTCTCGTGATCCTAACGATGGTGTTTTTAAAGATGAAGATGACTTTGAGCGTTCTATTTCAAAAGATAGACAACAGGGAGGAGATATTGTAGGAAAGATTCCCGCAATTGATGTTCCATCTAAATCACTTGAGGTAAAGAAAACTATTTGTAGGTTACTGGATAGTTACTCGATACCAAAAGAAATGAGAGAAAAATTTGAAGCAGAGCTTGAAAATGCGGAAGTTGCTGCCCCTCTTAGCTTAGAGTATTCAGGTCTAAAAGATGTGCAAAAATCAACCTTGTTTTTTCATAGTGAAAGAGTAATTTTTCATGCGTTAAAACAACCTAATAATGTAGAAATGATTTTGAATTTTCTTAAAGAGATCTTACTTAAGACAGATCAAGTTCAACATCCATTCGATATAAAATACACGCTTTGTTCAGCGAGTTTAATTTTATATTCCTACCCAAATTCAGTTTGTAATGAATGTGGGCTTGGGTTTGTTGCACTACAGAATTCTTATGAAAATGGTTTTCTAAAATTATTGATTGAAAAAGCAAATCAATCGGATTCGATTTTTAATACAGTTGGATTTGATAGTGCAACAGGTACGCAAGTTGGAAATCCTTTACCTATGACTGTTGTGGTGGGTTCATATAATATTTTCAGTACAGATTCAAGTGGCAATTTCTTAAAGACTGATCCAGATGCAAAACTTGATTTTGATGCTTTTGGTCCAGTATATAGCAAACATGGGATTGATGTGGGTGCCAGGGATAGTGCAAAACGAAAAAAATTCTTCTACGAATTTGCAGAGTCGACTATTCATGAATCTAAAACACAAATTTCTTTCTCAGGAAAAATAGCGATGAGTGGTTCAAAGACAAAAAAAATACCGTCGGTTAGTTCAGTTGGTCTTGATAAGGAAGTAACAAAAATAATAGAAGAACAGAATAAATTGGCATCATCTTCTAATGTACTATCCTTTTCAAAAGGGCATCAGGTGCCTCCAGTACCTATCGAGGCTAGCATTCAAGAAAAAAAGAAAATTGTAGCGAAAAAAAAGTAGATGCACGAGATTAGACTAGAATTTGGGTTGCAGTTGGATATGTTTTAAACTCTATTTTTATTGCGTTTAGATTGAATTTTTTCTTTTTCTGATGACCACACATATAATATACACCTCGTTGAAAATGATTAAATGAAATCTGTTCTAATTGTGATACATCAACACCTAATAAGTCCAATAGCATCAAACTCTCCTTATCTTAATTAATACGAATCCCATTGAATTTCTTCAGCTGTTGTATTGTAAATAAGAAGGAATACCATTAATCTTAGTTTTTGTAAATCTGCTACTTATTGCATTATTAGAATATCAAATTAATTAAGTAAAATGAGTCGCTAAAGGCATAGCGTTCGCCTCGGGAATACCCTCCCCCTTCTTCGCCTCAACAACTTCAACCATCTCGCGTACTTGTTTTAATTTTTCTTTAAAGGGAAATTCTTGATGCGCAGCAGTAACGCGTTCTTTCTCATCAAAATAAATGCCCGTAAAATGATCGCTTTTACCACGCATGCGATAAATCAGATTGATTAAAACTTTCGTATTTTCTAAAAACATTTCAAAACCTTCAATCGGTTTTCCGTTCGCACTAAAAATACGCGGATTGGCTTTATCTAAATTCTCGTCAATTTCATTAATCAGATTTTCAATATTCTGCACCTCAGCTTCATATTCATATGACAATGCATCCAATCGGATCCGTAAATTATCGAGCACGTCACTATAATGCCCAAGATTGGTTTGGTATTGCCTCAGCCAACGCTGATATGCTGCTTCTGTAAAATATTCTGCCATTTTTTGGTTCCTCGGCTTATCATCCTTGATGCCTACTTAAATTTTAGGCCATGGGTTGCTTTCGCACAATAGGCCTAATAGAATAAGCCCTATTGCTTAATTCAATAAAAATGACCTACTTAGGAAAATCTATGCGAGTTTCTCAACTTTTAATGGCTACTTTGAAAGAATCCCCTAATGATGCGGAAATAGCCAGCCATAAGCTTATGCTGCGTGCTGGGCTCATTCGTAAACTAGCCTCTGGCTTATATACTTGGCTGCCCTTAGGTTTACGAGTGCTACGAAATGTCGAGCGCATTATACGAGAAGAAATGAATCGTATAGGCGCCCAAGAAATTTTAATGCCTGCTCTACAACCAGCAGAGCTCTGGCAAGAAACAGAGCGTTGGGATCAATTTGGACCGCAACTCTTAAAAATTATCGATCGTCATAAGCGCGGTTTTTGTTTTGGTCCTACACATGAAGAAGTGATTACCGATCTTGTAAGGCGAGAATTAAAAAGTTATAAGCAAGTGCCGCTTTCTCTCTACCAAATACAAATGAAATTCAGAGATGAAATTCGTCCTCGCTTTGGAGTTATGCGCGCGCGCGAATTTTTAATGAAAGACGCGTATTCTTTTCATATTGATAAGGCATCGCTACAAACTACCTATGAACAATTTTTTGAGGCTTACAGCAAAATATTTACGCGTTTAGGACTTACATTCCGTCCTGTTTTAGCAGATACGGGCAGCATTGGTGGCAGTGTCTCGCATGAATTCCATGTTTTAGCAGATTCTGGCGAAGATCTGATTGCTTACAGCAATCAAAGCGATTACGCAGCCAATGTGGAACTCGCGCGTGGTTTATTGCCAACTGAATCGCGCCCCTCCCCTTCGGAAACCTTATCTTTTGTAACAACACCTGGTGTAAAATCTGTCGAAGGACAAGCAAAGCATCTGGGTGTAGAAACCAAAAAAATCTTAAAAACGCTTCTAGTGCGTGGTAAAACGAAAGAACATCCTATTGTGGCATTATTAGTTCGTGGTGATCATGAATTAAATCCTATTAAAGCCGAAAAACATCCGTTAGTGGCATCGCCCTTTACAATGGCAAGCATTGAAGAAGTGCAAACACTTGCACACTGCGGTCCTGGATTTGTAGGACCCAAAGATCTCAATATTCCGCTCATTGCAGATCCTGCGGTTGCAACAATGGCCAATTTTATTTGTGGAGCCAATAAAGAAGACACGCATTATGCTGGATTTAACTGGGATCGCGACTGTTTGATCACAGAAATCCTTGATCTTCGCACCGTACAAACTGGCGATTTAAGTCCCGATGGAAAAGGCACTTTACAACTCACACGTGGTATTGAAGTGGGTCATATTTTCCAATTAGGTGATAAATACAGCCAAGCCATGAATGCAACCGTATTAGATGAATCGGGTCAAGCCAAAACGCTGATGATGGGATGTTATGGTATAGGCGTAACACGCATTGTTGCAGCGGCTATCGAACAACATCACGATGACAAAGGCATTATTTGGCCGCTCGCCATGGCCCCTTTCCAGGTTGTTTTAATTCCGATCGGGTTCTCTACCTCTGCTGCTGTTAAAACCGCAACAGAAAATTTATACCAGACGCTGATAAATGCTGGCATAGAAGTGCTGCTGGATGATCGCGAAGAACGTCCCGGTGTGATGTTTGCAGATGCAGAACTCATTGGGATTCCGCATCGTGTTGTGATAGGGGATAAAAACCTAACGGCTGGTCATTTTGAATACAAAGGGAGAAGAGATTCAACCGCACAAACAGTGCCAGTAGACAATATAATTCAGTTTTTAAGTACTGTTTAAAAAAACAGTAAACCATATTCCTCGCTATATTGCTTACTGAATTCTTATGCTACAATCGCTTTTTCTTTTACAGATTGTAGAGGTTATGCATGTTTTTAGTTATCTTACTTTTTGCCTTATTTGCCAGTTTATTTGGCCTTAGTAAAGATACTTTAAATTACAGTGAACCTTTCTTTCTGATTGGCTCGCGCATGTTGTTTGCAGGCCTACTCTTATTAATACATCAATTTTTTTATAATCGTAAAGCTTTTCAGATTAAAGCCTCACATATTAAATCCCTCTTTTTATTAAGTTTTTTCTGTATTTACGTGACTAATGTTGCCGAAATTTGGGGGATCCAGCATATGGTTTCCGCCAAAGCCTGTTTAATCTACAGTTTATCGCCCTTTCTAGCTGCCTTGGTTGCCTATATCGTCTTAAAAGAAACACTCTCTAAAAAGAAATGGATTGGTCTTTTGATTGGATTCACGGGGCTCATCCCCATTTTTATGACTCAAACGGCTGCAGAAGTTGGCTCTGGTGAAATTGCCTTTATTTCGTTAGCAGAGATAGCTGTTCTTGTTGCTGTATTTGGCAGTGTATACGGATGGACTTTATTAAAGAAAGTGGTGAGCGAATACAATTATACGCCCTTAATGGCCAATGGTATTAGTATGACGCTCGGTGGAACCATGGCCTTAATTCATTCTTATGTTGTGGGTGAAGCTTGGAATCCCATACCAGTTACGGACTTTGGCCCTTTTCTCCAAAATAGCTTATTGATGTGTTTAATCTCTAATATCGTGTGCTACAACTTATACGGGTATTTACTGAAACGCTATAGCGCAACGTTTATGTCGTTTGCAGGATTAGTCACTCCCTTCTTTGCATCTTTCTTTGGTTGGTATTTCCTTGGTGAAACCATTACTTGGCATTATTTTGCCGCTATTATTGTCTTTTCAATTGGGCTTACGCTTTTTTACCAAGAAGAGTTGCAACGTGAAAAATTATTTATTAAACCTGAGACTTCACCGCAAACATAATGTCAATTACAAATCAAACAAAGCGCAAATTAATCGCTGAAGCGCATCATCTGCATCCCTTGGTTATCATTGGTAATCAAGGGGTAACAGAAAACGTTATCACAGAAATCGATCGCGCCCTCTTTGATCACGAGTTGATTAAAATACGCATCGCAGAAGGCAAAAACAAAACCGAAAAGCTGGCATTGGCGCATGAAATATGCAACCAAGTGAAAGCTGAATTTTTAAGATTGATTGGAAATATCGTTATACTGTATCGTGTTTCCGATAAGAATAAACCATAGGAGTTGAATAATGTTTAGTCAAATGCGAAGATTAGAAATCTCTAGACCCCTTAGCATGCTTGAAAAAGTATTTATCAGCACAACTACAAACTACCTGAGGGAGCGATTATTTGAACGTCTCAAGAATCTTTCTGTACTAGATACGCTAGATTTTTCAGATCAAATGTGTGACCAATTATATGAACTAAGCGATGGTGAATTCGAGGAATTCTGTACAATACTCAGTCAATGCGATTCATTAGGATCGGTTTTTTTAAGTGCTAATCGCCATTATATGCACTGTGACCGTTTTGTCATGTTATTGAATACCTTAGCAGAATTAAAAAATACAGAGATTAGTTTATTTTTAAAATTGGAACATTTAGAAGAACCACGCCCAGAAATACTTGAAGGCAGATCCACTATTTCCCTTCAAGAGTTGGGGGAAGCATTGTCACAATTACCAATAAAAAGACTACATGTTGAACCCGCAAGTCTCATCAATCCGACTTTCTGGAAATATATAGCCCGTTGCCCAATCGAATCGCTTTCTTTAAAATATTCACCTATTGCTCCTGCTGCTCCAAACCGCTTTGCTTTTTTAGAAAATTTTCTTGCACAACACGACAGGGTTTTTCGTGGGCAACCTCGAACAGTGCGATCTGTTCGTATTATTTGTGATATGACCAGTCAGCGAGAAATGGAAGCATTGTCCAGTGCGCTAAACAATCAAGGACAAAACTTGAAGAGACTTTATTTAGCGGCTTCTGGCAATTATTTCACTACATATGCCGATAATAACTTTTTTAATTCCCTAAGCACATTACAAAGCTTACGTGAGATTAATCTAGATTGGAACGGTATGTTTATGGGAATCACAGACCCTCATTTATTTTTTACTGCTCTAGAGCAATGCCCAGCGTTACATACTTTGCATTTAATGAATCTGTATGAAAGAAACGCAAAAAACTTTAGAATACATGACCCCATCTCCAAAGATTCTTTTAATTTGCTTTGTAATGGATTGAAAAAACTCGAAGCGTTAACAACGCTCAAGATAGATCAGACAGCAGGCTTAGAAAAGAAAACACCACCGGAATTAGTAGTCAAGTTTTTAAATTTGGAACAGGTACTTCATGCAGTTGGATTATCTGAGCCTATTGAAGGAAACCTCACTATTAGAACACATCTTCTTACTTCGATGTTTAGAGATAGTTATCTAGAATATTATCGAGAGTACGGTCGCGATGCTATGTTCAACACGCAATATGCTGCTCTCAAAGCTATCGTGGAAGAAAATCGAATGCGTATTGAAGCACAACAACATCGTGTGCAATCACCGCTTACTTTCTCGTATTCAAACAATACAGAGACACTCGCTAGCGAAAATAAACCACCAAAAATGCGCCTAAAACCATCCGGTACATAACAAAAGGTAAAAGCCCTACACGGTTAATTAATTTGATAAAATAGTGAATACAAAGGTACCCACTGACTGCGGATAAACAAAATCCAAGGCCCATGGGTACCCAGTTCACGGGCGACTGGCTTTTTATTAAAGTAATTGTTTCTAATCCCCCTGCAAGCATAATAACGGGAATAGACAATAAAAAGGAAAAACTGGCAGCGGCTTCTCGCGTCAACCCTGCAAATAATCCTGCCGTTAGGGTAATACCAGAACGAGAGGTGCCGGGAATTAATGAGATAGCTTGTGCGCAGCCAATGAACAACACATCGCGCCAATGTACAGTATTAAGCCCCCTTTGTCGTTTACCCATTCTGTCGGCAAGCCACAATACCAATCCAAACACAATCGTAGTAACAGCAATCACCATCGGTGAACGTAATGCCGTTTCAACTTGTTTTTTGAATAACAAACCTGCTAAGCCCACGGGAATAGTGGCGAAGCCAATGGACCAAAAAATTTTAGCTTGAATGCTAAGAGTACGACCACGCAAAGACGCGACAAAATCAATGATCATACGTGATAAATCTTTTCTAAAATAAAGTATAACGGCAATCAATGTGCCTAAATGTACAGCAATATCAAATGCTAAACCCTGATCCTGCCATCCTAATAAGGTTGGCATTAAGATAAGATGTGCAGAACTCGATACAGGTAAAAATTCTGTTAAGCCTTGCACTAAAGATAAAACAACTATTTGATACCATTCTAACATTTAGTTCCTCACTTCAAATTGTTTAAAATCTTCTAAAGGTACAACTTCTGAGGCGACATGATCTACTTTGGCAGCACGCGGGCCTTCCCATAACCACGCTTCTATGGCACGCACTTCAGATTCTTCGCCACAGAGCATTAGTTCTACGCGTCCATCTAAGGTATTTTTAACCCAACCCGTTAATCCGCGTGCAAGGCTTTGTGCATGGGCTTCTCGACGATAAAAAACACCTTGCACCCGACCTGATACAAAACAATGTAAACAAATTTTCGCCACGTAACACAACCTTATGCTAAAGTTTTAGTTAGGGTCTACCCCCCACCTATTCTGGAGACTAAACATGAGCCCCTACATTCTTGTTGTGTATTATAGCCGGTATGGCGCCACAAAAAACATGGCCAATTTTATTGCACGTGGTATCCACAGTGTGTCTGGCATAGAGGCAAAATTAAGAACAGTTCCACCGGTATCGATCACACACGATGCGAACGCACCTGCTGTGCCTGTAGATGGCGACCCTTACGTCACATTAGAAGACTTAAAAAACTGTGCGGGCTTGGCCATGGGCAGTCCAACCCGATTTGGTAATATGGCAGCACCCCTGAAGCATTTTGTCGATAGCACCAGCAGCTTATGGTTATCGGGTGATTTGTCTGGCAAACCTGCTTCTGTCTTTAGTTCCTCTGCCAGTCTCCATGGCGGGCAAGAAACCACCTTAATTAGCATGATGTTTCCGCTGATTCACCATGGGATGATGATTGTCGGTATCCCTTATACAGAAATCACACTGATCACGACGACCACAGGTGGCACACCTTATGGCCCCACACACGTTGCAGGTGCCGATAGTAAACTACCTATTTCGGAAGACGAAAAAACATTGTGCTTGGCATTGGGTAAACGTTTAGCCACGATTACCTTGCAACTATTAAAGCGCTAATACGTGTTTTACAAAAGGAATCGTCAGGCGATGTTGTTCTACCAATGACGCCTGATCGAGTCTTTCTAAAATCGCATAGAGCTTTGTCATATCGCGAGAACAATGATTCACTAAAAACTGGCTAACCGTTTCGGTTAATTGCAAGCCCCTCACACTGGCACGCAACTGTAATACTTTAATTTTTTGCTCATCTGTTAAGCGATGTAATTGATAAGTAACACCCCAATTTAAACGAGATTTTAAATCCGGTAAGGCTAAAGGTAAATCTTTAGGCGAGAACTCAGCTGCAATCAATAAACGTCTCTTATTAGTCTGAATACGGTTAAATAAATGAAATAATCCTTCTTCCCAGTTCGACAAGCCCGCCATTTTTTCAATATCATCAATACAAATCAAGGACAAATCTTCAAGACCCTGTAGGATATTGAATGATAATTGATTGAGATCTCGTAATGAAAAATAAAAAGCAGATAATCCATTTTCTGAAGCAGCACGACAAGCCGCTTGCAATAAATGTGTTCGTCCAACACCCGATTGACCCCATAAATAAACAAATGGCTCACCGATACTGGAAGATAATGCTGTAACAGCTTTTAGCGCTTCAACGTTATCGCCTGGATAAAAGCTTTCTAACGTTGCATCATCGCGCCAATGAATGTCTAAAGGAATCTGCTCGATCACGCGATTATAAAGCCCCTGTTAATTCATAAACCAGCGTATCATCTGCCGATGAGCCTTCTGTAGAAGCTGTTTTAGATAACACTTTGCCCTCTGCAATAGACTGCGTCAGGTTATCTTTGCTTTGGGTTGTGACCAATTCAAACAACGTTTTATCTGGCATAATTTGTGCCACCTCAGCCTCTGATACACCAGGCAATCGACGCAAATGTTCCAATATTTTACTGTATTGCTGTGCATCTAAATTACCCGTCACTGTTAAAATTAAATGATTGATTTTTTCTTCTTCTACAGGATCGGTTGCTATTGCAACCACATTGCCACTTTTTAATTTTAACGTTAAGGCATCTGCTGCTTTATTTAATACACCATTCAGTGTCGGATCTGAATTATCCCAATTATTTTTTTTACCCGCATGAACAATTCGCCACTGACTCTGCCAACTATTATTTTGCTGATTTAAATGTCCTAATAATATCACATGTGGATTATAACGTTTTGCAGCTTGCTCTAATTTTTCTGTGTTATCTGCCAAAAGATCCTGATCTGAAACCGCCGTTGTATCCGTAAGATCATAAAGCGGAAACACAAAGGGAATACCGCGTTGACTAAACAATTTTTCTATACTCGAACTAATCATGGGATCTACATCAGCACCTGTCAACCACACTAACACTAAAGGACGATTTTTTTCCCAAATAGATTGTTTAGCCGATTTTAATAATGCGTTAATGCGATTCTCATTAAACACGACCTTAATTCTTTTCTCTGAAGCAGAACGTTGATGATACGAAAATTGTTTGACATAACCCTCTATGTCTTTGCTCTTTAATACATCGGTTACCACATTGTCGCTTAAAACATGTTCTGAACCGGTGAGGCGTACTAACACAGTTTGAAATGCCTCTTTCAATAATTGCGTTTGGTTAAAATTGCCTGCTTGGTTTTGTGTGGGTAGTTCTACTTGATATAACGGTACTTCAACAGCATAAAGCCCACCTGCAAAACTCAAGAGTAAACAAAATAATAAAAACTGTTTATTTATCCAGCTATCAATGGTCCGCATTTCGTTCCCCCTTCTTTATTTATTCCCTATTCTATATTCTATGCGATATCCGTAAACTACTAGTATATCGGGATCTCTCTTATTAAGGAATCGATGAATCATGTTAACACGCACTACTATTATCTCGTTGTTATTTGTAATGGCTATCCCCATTCAAGGATTTTGCACCGATTTAAAAACATACAAAGCTACCTATAACCTATACTGGCATGGTATCAAAGTAGGTAGTAGCACCCAAACACTGCAAGCATTAAAAGCAAATCATTATTTAGTAGAATGGTCTTCTCAACCTTTACTATCATTTTTACCCTTTCATTCATTTGAACAAAGCGAATTTTACTTAAAGAATAATCAAATCTACCCCATTGCATATCACTATAAAATACAGGATAAGAAAAAAAGAAAATCAGGCGAAATACGGTTTAATCAAATTCCATTACTTCCACATAAAGCGCAAGATAAAATTAGTCTGTATTTTCAATTTCGTCAAGATCTCGCTTTACAGAAAAATAACTTTCGTTATACCGTTATAGAGCCCGAAAAAATTAAACACTATACTTTTAAAGTTACCAACGAGACACATTTAAAATCTGCTATAGGCATTCTTAAAACAATTCAAGTCGAATATATATCTGATAACCGAGAACGCTTAACCAAATTTTGGCTAGCTAAAGACTTAGATTATTTAATTGTTAAACTACAACAATTTAAAAAAGGAAAACTGATTGCAGAAAGTACTTTGCAGCGTTTCCAAGATCAAATACCAGAAGGATAGTTTTTTACAATCTAAAAAGGACCATCATCGCTGTTTGCATCCATTCCAAAGGGGGCATAAGCGTCATAGACAAAATGTTTGTCACAATCAATGTAATCAAAATCATAAAACCATAGGGCTCTATGGCATCATAAGATCGCGCTAACTGCGGCGGTAATAGGCTAGAAACCACTCGACTGCCATCCAAAGGTGGAATCGGCACCAAATTCAAAATCATTAACATCAGGTTTATCGCAATACCAGCATGTCCCACATACCCTAAGAAAATTGCTGGCGAAAATCCCTGTTGATAAAGTGTTATGCCAATTTTTGCGATAATCGCCCAAAAAATCGCCATCAAAAAATTCGACATTGGGCCAGCTACTGCAACCAATGCAGCATCTCGTCTGGGTTTCTTTAAGTTACGCCAACTCACAGGAACCGGCTTAGCCCAACCAAACACAAAACCACCTAACAATAAGCACATAACCGGTACAATCACTGTACCTATCATATCGATATGTTTAATGGGGTTTAGCGTTAAACGCCCCATCATATAAGCAGTTCTATCGCCCAATAAATTCGCAACCCATCCATGTGCAACTTCGTGCAATGTTACCGCAAATAAAACGGGTATTACCCAAACCATGACTTCTTGTATGATTGTTAAATTGCCCATCCCTGATCTAATCCTTTATAAAGACTGTATTTTTTCAAGCAGCGGCTTTAATTGTCCTTTCTGGTGCAATTCAGACACAATATCGCATCCGCCTATTAATTCACCTTGAATGTAAAGCTGGGGAAAGGTTGGCCAGTTGGCATAAGAAGGTAATGTTGCGCGAATATCTGGATTCTCTAGAATATTGACATGCGCATATTTCGCATTTAAAGAATCTAGGATCTGTACAACACGTCCAGAAAAGCCGCACATTGGAAAATCAGGCGTGCCTTTCATGTAGAGTAATACCGTATTGCTGCTTATTTGATGTTTGATTTTTTCAATCGTTTCGGTTTCTAATGCATTCATTTTACACCCCAGATTCAGGTTAGTTGCTCAGAATTCTACAGGAATTTAGTTTAAAAAGAAATCCCAAGCATTTTACTTTAAGGCCTAGGTGCTGATACACTTTTCTCTTGTGCTTAACTTTTTGTGACTTAGCTGAAGGAGATCGACCATGGCCATAGAATTACCCGCCCTACCTTATGCATTAGAGGCACTTGAACCCCATATCTCCCGCGAGACGCTAGAATATCATTATGGCAAGCATCACCAAGCATATGTAACAAATTTAAATAACTTACTCCCTGGTAGTGGATTCGAAACTTCAACACTAGAAGACATTATCAAAAAAGCTTCAGGTCCTATTTTTAATAATGCTGCCCAAGTCTGGAACCACACCTTCTATTGGCACTGTCTAACGCCTCAAGGTGGTGGCGAACCTTCTGCAGAGCTCGCAACGGAAATTCAAAAAGCCTTTGGATCTTTTGCAGCCTTCCAAGAACAATTTACGAAAACCGCTATTGCAACCTTTGGTTCGGGTTGGGCATGGCTCGTACGCAACCCCGAAGGTACATTGGAAATTATCAGTACAAGCAATGCAGGTACACCACTCACCGATAATAAAAAAGCCTTATTAACTTGCGATGTTTGGGAGCACGCCTATTATATTGATTACCGTAATGCACGTGCGAAATATATAGAGTCTTTTTGGAAATGCGTTAATTGGGCATTTGTTGCTAAAAATTTTTCAAGTTAGGATCAGAATATGTCTCATCTCATGAATGTCTACAAACGCCTTCCTGTTACTTTTGAACGCGGCGAAGGCGTTTGGTTGTGGGATACCGACGGTAACAAATATCTGGATGCATTAAGCGGCATTGCTGTTTCAGGGCTAGGACATGCCAACCCTGCGGTTGTAAATGCTATTCAAACGCAAGCGGCCAAACTGATACACACTTCCAATCTCTATCAAATCGCAAATCAAGAAAAACTGGCGAATGCTTTATGCAGACTGACTGGGTTATCACAAGCTTTTTTCTGCAACTCAGGCGCAGAAGCGTTAGAAACAGCCATAAAATTAGCACGACTGTTTGGTCATGATAAAGGCATTGATTTTCCACATATTGTTGTCATGAGTGGTGCTTTTCATGGTCGAACTTTAGCAACCATTTCCGCCGGTGGCAGCAAAAAAGGGCAAACTGGATTCGAACCCCTGGTAGAAGGATTTGTTCGTATTCCGTATAACGACATCCGTGCGCTAGAAAGCGTTGTCAGCACACACGATAATATTGCTGCTGTGCTAGTAGAACCTGTACAAGGCGAAAGCGGCATCAATGTACCCGATGACAGTTATTTGCGTGATATTCGTAAAATTTGCACAGAACAAGATTGGTTAATGATTTTGGATGAAGTCCAAACGGGTTTAGGACGTACTGGCACTTTATTTGCTTATCAAGCTTATGGTTTTTTACCGGATGTTTTAACCGTTGCAAAAGCACTCGGAAATGGCGTGCCTATTGGTGCGTGCCTTGCACAAGAACCTGTTGCAAGCCTCTTTAAACCCGGTAATCATGGTTCTACATTTGGGGGTAATCCGCTCTCAACGGCTGCAGGACTTGCGACACTCCAAGAAATCGAAACACACAAACTGTGGGAAAATGCAAAATACCAAGGTCAGCGTTTATTGGATGGCTTAAAAGAAAAGTTAAGTGGACACCCCGCTGTTAAAGCCATTCGTGGTAAAGGACTCATGATTGGTATAGAGCTGGATAGGCCTTGCCGCGATATTTTATTGCTTGCACTTAAAAAAAGAATCCTTTTTACAGTATCAAACGATACGGTGATTCGTTTGCTGCCACCGTTGATTATTAACAATGAGCAAATCCAAAAAATAATCAAGACGATTCCTGAATTGATAGATACATTTACAAAGGATTCAGATCTAGACACAGACAAAAATTAAGATTTTTGGGCCATGACATCCAAAATCTGAAATAACTGTTTAGGAATGCCCTGTAATGGGATGACATAATCTGCTGCTTGAAGCGCTACGGCAGCACCTGGCATACCCCACACAACGCTGGTTTCTTCATCTTGTGCTATCACTACCCCACCTGAATCATGTATCGCTTTAGCACCTTCTGCCCCATCAACACCCATCCCTGTTAATAAAACCCCGATTCCATGTGGACCAGCACATTCCGCAACAGAATGAAACAAAGCATCAATAGACGGTCTATGGCCATTAACGGGGGAATGATGCGTCAATTCACAATAAAAATAATTTTTGTTGAACTTAACAATTAAATGATGATCGCTAGGAGCAACGTAAACAGAACCTGGAACAATTTCATCTCCTGCTTTCGCTTCTACCACTTTTAATCGACAAAGCCTATTAATTCTATTTGTAAAGGGTGCGACAAAATCTTGACGTATATGTTGTGTAATAACAATACCTGGGAATGTTTTGGGTAATTGTCTTAAAATACTTTCTATCGCTTCAATACCCCCCGTAGAACCACCGATAGCAACAATCGATTTTCTTAAAAAGTCTGTTTGGTAAAAAACTTTTCCTTCCCTTTCTTTAATAACATCTGCATACTCTCGTTTAAACACGTGTGATTTAGCAGCCTTTTTTACCACATCAATTAATGTTTGCGCATAACGTTCAATATTACCTAATTCATCAGTGGACGGCTTAGCTATATAATCTATAGCACCCAATGCCAATGCTTCTAATCCGATAGCGCTATCTTGTTCTGTTAATGCTGAAATCATCACAACCGGCAAAGGCCAAAGACGCATCAAATTTTTTAAAAAAGTAATACCATCCATGCCGGGCATCATAATATCGAGTGTAATAACATCAGGATTAAGTTTTTTAATTAAATCTCTCGCAACATAAGGATCAGGAGCTTTACCTACAACAAATATACTGGGATCACTCGATAAGATTTTTTGTAATAAATTACACATAAACTTAGAGTCATCGACAATTAAAACTTTAATTTTATTCCCTGAGTTATCCATAGTTTAACTCACCTTCTGATAAATTGTTTTTCCAAGAGCAATATATCGGCCCTGAAATAACGAAAGGTTTTCTGAATGCCCCAAGACAAGAAAACCACCAACTTTTAAGAGTTTATCAAATTTTAAAAAAAGATGTGTGGTTACTTCTGGCTTTAAATAAATAGTCACATTTCTACAAAATATAATATCAAATGGATTTTTAATTGGCCATGGTTCTAATAAATTAAGTTTTTTAAAGGCAATTATTTTTTTTAAATTATCATGTATTTTTATTTTTTTAATACTGTTACTCTGAACAACCTCAAAACTCTGCTTATATTTATTTAGTTTTCTTGAATGTATAAAATCATATAACCCGAAACGTGCGGTTTCCAGAGCGTCTGTATTAATATCTGTTGCTAAGATTTTAACATCAAGCATATCTAAATTAGGAATAGTATCATATAATACCATTGCCATGGAATAAGGCTCTTCCCCTGTAGAACATCCTGCCGACCACAATCTGATTTTTTGTTTTGAAGTAAGAAGCGTTGGAATCATATGGCTCGCCATATATTCAAAATGATGGTTTTCTCTAAAAAAATCTGTTGAAATATTTGTCATTAAATTAATAAGAGTCGTCATTTCTTGCTCGTTTGTTTTTAAAAATGCATAATATGTTTCAAAATCAGATACACCCAAAATTTTAAATCGCTTTATTAACATATTTTCGATAAAATCCCTTTTATGATTTTAAATTAATCCCAATTGTATCCTCGATCAATTTCGCTAACATATAATACTCTTGATCAGTAATAAGCTTCCAAAACAAATCCCGCATTAGATTATCCCTCAAAACTCTGTCCACTCATCTGGCTTAGGAAGTGTCGTTTTAATTTTTCTTCTCTCAACTTTTAAGTAATTTTTTTTGACATTTTTCTGCATAGCTAAGATTTCTTGCGGTAAAGGTGAGACTTTAAAAATATCAACCAAATCGCCCATATGTTTGGTTTGCTGTTCTAAAGACTCTGATGCCCTTGCTGCTTCTTCCACTAAAGCACTATTCTGCTGAGTGACGAGATCAATTTGGTTAATGGCAATATAAATTTGTTCTATTCCATTACTTTCCTCTATAGAAGCATTGGCCATTTTTGTCATTATGCCTGTAACATTATTAACAGAACTTACGACCTCTGTCATCGTTTGACCTGCCTCATCTACTAATTTTGCACCCTGTGTAATACGTTCTACCGTAGTGTTAATTAGGGATTTAATGTCCTTCGCAGAATCTGAAGATCGTAAAGCCAAATTGCGAATTTCTGTAGCAACCACTGAAAAGCCTCGCCCTTGTTCACCTGCTCTGGCT
The DNA here is from genome assembly GCA_044225395.1 of Gammaproteobacteria bacterium. Lineage (GTDB taxonomy): Bacteria > Pseudomonadota > Gammaproteobacteria > UBA6186 > Azoamicaceae > CADEGZ01. Next base: position 29,072 of record JBGAIP010000005.1, on the reverse strand, counting down.
GCTTCTACAGCCGCATTGAGCGCTAAGATATTTGTTTGAAAGGCAATATTATCAATTACATTACTAATTTCGGATACTTCGTGTATGCTTTCATTAATACGGGTCATCATTTCAACCACTTGATTTACTGCAGTTCTGCTTTTAAGCGCGATCATTGATGCGGATTTCGCCAGTTCATCGATACCTTTGGCATTTTCAGTGTTTTGCTTTACAGTATTTGTAATTTGTTCCATGCTGGTAGAGGTTTCTTCAAGTGCTGCCGCTTGTTGATCTGTCCTCTTTGCAAGATCATTATTTCCAAGCACAATCTCTTTAACCGCATGACTAATAGTCGCTGTTGCAGTTTTAATGTCTTTTAGAAATTTTTCCAAGCTCTCGACAGTATGATCCATATACTTTTTTAGTTCGCCAAAAGACCCTTCATACTCATGACTCATTTTTTTCGTTAAATCTCCTTGAGACAGAAACCCTAAAACCGAGCTAACATCGATAATAACATTATTAAAAACATTGCTCATCTGATTAATATCTTCAAATAATTCTTTATAAAATCCTTCTTTACCCGTTAAATCAATTCTATTATTTAACCTTCCTAGTCTTGCATCATTCACCACATCATGCAGACTTTGAATAACACCAGACAACATTTCTCGCATTTCGTTAAAACTAGAGGCTATTTCAGATAACTCATCCTTGGTCTCTAATTCGATTTTCTCGCCAAGAGAACCTTTTGAAATTTTTTGGGCACCGTTAATTAAAATATGAATACTCTTTATAATTGACAAATATATACCCATAAACAGATAAATAAAGATTATTAAACCTAGAAACACTATAAGCAAATCAACATAAAATATTTGTTTAAGTTTTTGTATTCGAGTGGTTAATAAATCCGAAAGCGATTCTCCTGTTTGTTTGTGTAGTTTATAAGTAATATTTAAGAGCTTTGTATATTGATCGGAAAATGTCTGGCGCGACAAATTCAATTTTCCGTTTAAGAGATAATCATCGGTTAACACTATAGCAAGATTCATTTCTGATATAAGCGCCGACTTTATTGGATCAAACAGTTTTGCTAATGGTGGTTCTCCTTTAATAACTTTTTCAATATTATCCTCAATGGCAGGAAAATTATATTTTTGCATTAATACTTTAAGTGTATAGAGTTCATATTTATCTGCTTCTGTAATTGTATGTGCAGCCAATGTTTTTTCACCCAAACCACGAATTAAAGCTTCATTTTCTGTTAACGCGGGTAATTTCGTACAATAAGAATCCATCAAATAATATGTATCAATTTCATAATCTAATGTAAGATTAGATGCGTCGCAAACGTTAATCATTAAATTATGGATATCATTAATTATGGTGCTAGAATAGTTTTCCTGACCAACCTTACCTCTAATTTCACTAAGTTTGTTTTTAATCAAACTCAAGTATCGATCACTATCAATATTAGTAGAAAGCTTTTCTACCTGGTCGTCCATTAAATCTATTGAATTTTCTATATCTGTTCTTTTACTAAGCAATTCGGCTTTAAGTTCCGAATTGTTAGAAGTTTCTGAATATTCAAGATGTCTATACTGCTGTATTTTTTCAAAAACATTTATAAGCTGATTATTAAACTCAATACCAATTAGCTCAACCTCTGAAGATCGAATAGAATTATATGCATTTGAAGCTAATTGGTATGCCAATGTTAACACTATAAATACTACAATAGTCGCTAACAATATTAGTTTTTGTGGATATCGTAAACGATTAATTAAATTGACTGAAGGCCTAAAAATTTTATTCATGCAACCCCCAATTTTTTATCAGGAAATGTCACCCAACGATCTGTGCTCAGCAAAGTAATCTCTTTCCCTTTAACATGTGCAACACCCTTGATTTGTGGTTTAATTTTTGAATCTAAAGATTCCAAATCTAACTCTACATCTTCATAAAATATTGTTTTTGTTTCTGTTACAGCATCTACTATTAATCCCGCATATATTCTGTTTTCATTATAATTTGTTTTAAAAACTATAATGACATTTTTAAAACTATAATCACAAGGGTTAAGATTAAATAAAACCCTAGGATCAATAACAGGCACAATTTTACCCCTCATATTTATTACACCTTTAATAAACAAAGGTGAAAATGGCAAAAATGCATATTTCTGCCAAACACAAACTTCTTTAATATCTTGCATATCAAAAGCATATTCTTTGTTTTCAACTAAAAAACATAAATAATCTGCGCTACCCAGTTTTTCATTTTTTTCTTGAGGTTCTGGTGTTATAGAGACTAGAGGTTCTACCATTTTACTGGTTATAGATACTAAATTATTCGAAAAATGCACAATTTCTTTAATATCTAAAATTAGTGCTAATTCCCCATCCCCTAAAACAGTGGCACCCAAAATTCCGGGGATCTTACTGTAATTTTCTTCAATGCTTTTAATCACCATCTGTTGTTGAGATAACAGCGCACTACAAGTAAAACCAATTATGATTTCATCAGACTTTATTTTGATTAAAAATTTACGCGTAATATCTGGTGTTTCCTTATTTAATAACAACAAATCATCCAAATGTATTAACTTAAAAGTTTCTTCTCGTAATGTGTAATTTTCTACATTGTCTTCAGATTTAACTATATAATTATTATTTAGCTCGCACATTTCCAATATTATACTCAAGGGGATTGCATAAAATGCATTACCCACTTTAATCAATTGACAATCCATTATTGCAAGCGTTAAAGGTAACCTTAACCTAAAGGTGGTACCAAAACTTTCTTTAGAAATGATTTCAACTTTTCCACCCAGTTCATGAATATTTTTTGTGACCACATCAAGACCAACGCCTCGTCCAGAAATATCTGTCACTTTCTCCGCCGTTGAAAACCCAGGCTGAAATATTAGTTGAAAGCATTCTTCTTCTGTTAATATTTTATCCTTCGACACTAAACCTTTATTAATAGCAGAAGCCTTAATTTTTTGCGCATTAAGACCGGCCCCATCGTCTTTAATGTCTATGATAATATTATTGCCAGATTGATACGCATTTAATTCAATAACCCCATCTTTACTTTTGTTTACTTTTTCTCTTTCTGAAGGCATTTCTATGCCATGATCAATGGCATTTCGTATTAAATGCATTAAAGGATCTGTAATTTTTTCTACCATGGTTTTATCGATTTCTGTTTGTTCTCCGCTTATTTTAAATTCTATTTTTTTACCTAACTGCTGAGAAATTTCCTGTACCATCCTGGGAAATCGATTTATGGCGTAAGCTATTGGTACCATGCGCATTCTAAGTATCACATCTTGTAATCGTCTGGAGTGTTGTTCTAAATCATCCAAATTATCATTAAATTTTCTAAGCACCGCAGATCCCATTTCTTCGGTTATTTTTTTTAAAACAGACTCTGTAATAACCAACTCTTCTACGGTATTCATAAGCGTGTTAATTTTTTCCGTTGCAACTCGTACAGAAGTTAAAGTGGTGTTTCTTGTGTTTTAATTTCTGATTTTTCTGTTTGCATGCCCTTATTTTTAATTTCTAACAACATATTCCGCAAATGATCGCTTGATTTTAATAGAAAATCTAAATGTTGTTGCTCTAGTTGAAGTGTTTCTTTTCGGATGTTGTCTAAAAGATTTTCTAAGGTTTTTGCTAAATCATTAATAGCCGTAAACTTAAATATTGTGCTATTACCTTTAATGGTATGAACGGCCCTAAAGATCTGATTAATCTGTTCTATGTCAATTTGCGTTAAATCTAATTTTAATAACGCCTCTTCCATTTCTTCAACGTTTTCTAAACTTTCTTCTATAAAAGTTGGTAAAAGTTGTTGGATATCGATTGGCATAGGTTATCTCTTCAGTACGCATAAACGCCTACAGAGAATATCGTCTTTTTAAGAGAAACCTTTAGTAACCTACGCTAATCGTCCATGGCAAGTCTTATACTTTTTCCCCGAACCACAAGGACACGCATCATTGCGACCTATCTTGGCCTCCTGACGAGTGACTGGCATAGCCACTACAGCACCAGAATTAGGGCTAGGTTCAGAGCTGCTTACCAAGGAAGCATCCGCATGCGTAAACTGGAGGTTTTGTGGCTCATGCTCTCGACGTTGTTGGTCAATTGCATTGATATCAGATTCTGAACGGAATTGCACACGCGTTAACATGGCAATGGTATCTCGCTTGATATTTTCCAGCATCTCTGTAAATAATGCAAAAGCTTCTCGTTTATATTCTTGTTTAGGATCTTTCTGTGCATAGCCTCGAAGATGAATACTTTGACGCATATAGTCCATCGCTGCCAAGTGCTCCCGCCACTGTGTATCTAATACACTTAACATCACACTCTTTTCGAGGTGACGTATCGCTTGTGCACCCACTTCTGCTTCTTTGGCCTCATATATTTTAACAAATTCAGACAAAATACGTTCTCTTAAAAGAGCTTCATGCAAATTACGATCGGCTTCTAACCAACCTGTCATGTCCAGCTTCAAACCAAAATCGCGTTCTAACGTCTGTTCTAAGCCTGGAACATCCCATTGCTCTTCAAAACTTTCTGGTGGTATATACTCTGATACAACAGCGTTTACCACATCTTCACGTATCGCCAAAATAATTTCTCTAACATCTGCCACTTCCAATAAATCATTACGCTGATGATAAATCACTTTACGCTGATCATTAGCCACATCATCGAATTCTAGTAATTGTTTTCGAATATCAAAGTTATGCCCTTCTACTTTACGTTGTGCGTTTTCTACCGCTCGAGATACCCAGGGATGTGTTAACACTTCGCCATCCTTTAATCCCAATTTACTCAACAATCCTGAAATATTATCTGAAATAAAAATACGCATTAAATTATCTTTCAGTGATAAGTAAAATCGCGTTGAGCCGGGATCGCCTTGTCGTGCAGAACGGCCCCTTAATTGATTATCGATTCGTCTAGACTCGTGTCTCTCAGTACCAATAATATGCAAGCCCCCAGCTTTAATAACTTCGTCGTGGCGACTTTGCCAAGTTTGTTGATCTTCATCGCTTGCTTCTGCCCCTAATTTTCCACCTAAAACGATATCAGTTCCTCGACCAGCCATATTGGTTGCGATAGTCACTGTTCCAGGTCGACCGGCTTCTGCAATAATCTCTGCTTCTCTTTCGTGTTGTTTGGCATTTAAAACCTGATGTGCAATCTGTCTTTGTTTTAAAAGATTAGATAAATATTCTGAGGTTTCAATAGAAATGGTACCAACTAATACCGGTTGCTTTCGAGCAACACAAGAGACAATGTCTTCTATAATTGCATCGAATTTTTCTTTTTGGGTTAAATAAATAAAATCACCCATATCTTTTCTTTGATTGGGTTTATTGGTTGGAATCACCACAACTTCCAAACCATAAATTTGCTGAAATTCATAGGCTTCTGTATCTGCCGTACCCGTCATCCCTGCTAATTTTTGATATAATCTAAAATAATTTTGGAATGTAATAGAGGCTAAAGTCTGATTTTCGCTTTCTATTTTAACACGCTCTTTGGCTTCAACGGCCTGATGGATACCTTCCGACCAACGTCGACCTGGCATTACACGACCCGTGTGCTCATCGACAATAACCACTTGGTTATCACGAACGATATAGTCCACATCGCGTTTAAAAAGCGCATGGGCTTTCAAACCTGCATATAAATGATGGATCACAGTAATATTAGCAGCGTCATACAAACTTTCGCCCGCTTTCAGCAATCCTTCTTTGACCAATAATTTTTCAATTTTGACATGGCCTTCTTCTGTTAAAAATGCTTGTCGACTTTTCTCATCAACGCTGTAATCGCCAGGTCCATCTTTTTCTTTTTGCCTATCTAACATGGGAATAATGCGATTAATATGTTCATACAATTCTGAACTTTCTTGATCAGCACCTGAAATAATCAAAGGTGTTCGTGCCTCATCAATTAAAATTGAATCGACTTCATCGACTACGGCAAAATGCGTTCCACGTTGTACCCGATCACTTGCGCCAAATACCATGTTGTCACGTAAATAATCAAAGCCAAATTCATTGTTTGTACCATAGGTAATATCTGCAGCATAGGCAGCTTGTCTTTCTTCTCGCGTTAATCCATGAATAATTACACCGACTGTGAGCCCCAAAAATTCATAAATAGGTTTATTCCATTCGGCATCGCGTTTAGCCAGATAATCATTGGCCGTCACCAAATGTGCGCCTTTACCAACCAATGCATTTAGATATAAAGGCAACGTTGCAACCAAGGTTTTTCCTTCTCCGGTTCGCATTTCGGCAATTTTTCCTTCATGCAGCACAATACCGCCAATTAATTGCACATCAAAATGTCGCATTTTGAGTGTTCTTCTGGAAGCTTCGCGAACTACCGCAAAAGCTTCTGGCAATATCTGTTCCAAAGCGGCGCCGGCTCCTAGCCTGTTTTTAAACTCAGCTGTTTTTTCGCGTAATACAAGATCCGATAGACCCTGCATACGAGGCTCAAGCGCATTAATACTCTCTACCACTTTACGGTAACGTTTGAGCAGCCTTTCGTTACGACTGCCAAAGGTTTTTTTTACTAGTTTGGTAATAAACATGGTCATTTTTGCCTATTTAATTTAAAATTACCCTATGGAACCTCAAAATCACTCAATGGCCGATATCTTAACAATCTCGCCTATTTTAAGTCAGATTGTCAATAAAGTAGACCAATTAGCCAAATTAAATCGTATTGTACACCAAAATTGCGATCCTGAGCTCGTAAAACACTGTCGAGTTGCAAATTATCGTGATGGAATTCTCATTTTAACGACTTACTCTTCTGCTGCAGGCCATCTTTTGAGATTTGCAAAAAGCGATTTATTAACAGCGTTACGCAAAATGCCAGAATGGTGTCATTTAAAATCTATTAAAATCCATGTTAGGCCCGGCCAACAGGATGAGAGAGAAATCTCACCTATCACCCAAACAATCCCTGAAGTCAGGTTACCTCAACATATTGCCAAGGATCTCAAAGAGGCGGCCTTAAACATCGACCACCAACCTTTACAACAAGCCCTGCTACGTTTATCTAAACATCACTAGACAGCAGTTGCAGGATATAAATAGGTAATGGGTGAAACAGTTTCATCTTCAAAGGTCACAATCTCATAGGCCGATTTTTTAGCTAGCAAAGTCTGTAACAATAAATTATTTAACGTATGCCCCGATTTAAAGCCTCTAAACGCGCCAAGCAACCCTGTTCCCAAAAGGTACATGTCCCCTACAGCATCTAAAATTTTATGTTTTACCAATTCGTCTTCGTAACGTAATCCGTCTTCGTTAATCACACGATAATCATCTAAAACAATGGCATTATTTAAACTACCACCCAAGGCTAAATTATTAGCTCTTAGCCATTCATACTCAGATAAAAATCCAAACGTTCTTGCGCGACTAACTTCTTTGACATAAGAAGTTGTTGAAAAATCTAAAGTGGCTTCTTGAACACTATTTTTCAAAACGGGATGATCATAATCTAAAGTAAAAGACACTTTAAAACCATCAAAAGGCTCTAAACTAACCCACTTATCTCCGTCTGAAACCGTAATTTTACGCTTAACACGCAAAAATCGTTTAGGTGCATCTTGCTCTAAAATACCCGCAGATTGTAGCAAAAATACAAAAGGCCCTGCACTACCATCCATAATAGGCACTTCAGGTGCACTCACTTCTACCATCGCATTATCAATACCTAAACCTGCCATTGCAGATAATAAATGTTCTACCGTTGCAACCCGTACCCCATCTTTCATAAGCGTTGTTGACAGTGTTGTCTCGCCTACACTTGGCGTACTCGCATCAATCACAACAGGCGGATTTAAATCTACACGTTTAAACTTAATCCCGTGATTAATCTCAGCGGGTTTTAAGGTTAAAACAACCTTAGAGCCCGTATGTAAACCGACCCCCATTGCCCGAATTGAATTTTTTAAAGTTCTTTGTCTAATCACACTCAGTTCCTTCTATTGGTGCTCGTCTACGCAAGAAAGCAGGAATGTCTAGAAAGGGGTAATCAACACCCGATTCAACCGACTGAGATTGATGAGATGGCATAGAAGCTTTCTGCTGCTGCGTTGCTGGACGACGAACCAGAGGACGATGATCCACTCTGGTTGATTCGCGCGTTGCATGAGTCGAAGCAGGTAAACCCATATTACCGAGACCAGTTGCTACTACTGTCACTCGAAGTTCGTCAGTCATGGTAGGATCTATCACGGTGCCCACAATAACAGTCGCATCTTCCGCGGTGAAGTTCTTAATAAGGTCGCCCACTTGTACAAATTCTTCGATAGATAAATCCTGACCTGCAGTAATGTTCACCAACACACCTCTCGCCCCAGATAATTGAATATCATCCAACAGCGGACTTGAAATAGCTGCTTCTGCAGCAAGTAATGCTCTATTTTCTCCAGAGGCTGATCCCGTACCCATCATTGCAATACCCATTTCAGACATGACAGTACGTACATCGGCAAAATCTACGTTTATAAGACCTGGACGTGTGATCAGTTCAGAGATACCTTGTACTGCCCCCAACAAAACATCATTAGCAGCCTTAAAGGCATTCAATAAAGTAACACCCTTGCCCAACACACTCAATAATTTTTGATTGGGAATGGTAATCAAAGAATCAACCACTTGGCTTAACTGTTGGATACCTTTTTCGGCATGTTCCATACGTTTTTTGCCTTCAAACGGAAAAGGTTTAGTAACAACCGCAACGGTTAAAGCACCTAATTCTTTAGCAACTTCTGCCACAATAGGCGCGCCACCCGTACCTGTTCCACCACCCATACCAGCCATAATAAAAACAAGGTCGGCACCTTCTAAAACTTCTTTGATGCGATCTCTATCTTCTAGGGCACTCTGGCGACCCACTTCTGGATTAGCACCGGCACCCAAACCTTTGGTAATACCCGTTCCTAACTGTAAAATAACGCCCGGGAGATCATCATCTAAAGCCTGCCTATCGGTATTGGCTCGAATAAACTCTACATTTTTGATATTGGCTGTTAGCATATGTTTGATAGCATTACCGCCACCACCACCAACACCAATGACTTTAATAACCGCATTCTCCGGAAAACTATCAGTCAATTCAAACATGGACATGAAATGCGCTCCTTAAAATTGTAAATTTTAGATATTCCCCTGAAACCAATGTTTCACGCGACTTAAAACGCGTTTAAAACCTTGTCCAGTAAACTGTTCCGCTCGACGTTGCTCTGCTGCTTGATAACCATACTGCAAAAGACCAACCGCTGTGGCATAAAGCGGATTTTGCACCACATCAACCAATCCGGATATATTATGTGGTAGACCACACTTGACGGGCAGCTGAAAAACTTCTTCTGCCAATTCAATCAAACCTTCCGTGCGAGAACTTCCACCCGTTATAACAACACCTGCACCCAGTGCATTCTCTAATCCAACATGATGTAACTCTGCTTGTACTAAAGATAATAATTCTTCAAACCGTGGTTCAATAACTTCGGCTAAACTCATACGTGAAATTTGTTTCTGCGATCTATCGCTTGTTGTCGGTATATCTATCATTTCATCAGGATCAACAAGCGCCGTTAAAGCACAAGCGTATTGAATCTTAATTTGTTCAGCAACTTGTGTAGAGGCACGAAGTGCGACAGCAATATCATTAGTCACTTGATCACCTGCAACCGAAATGACAGCAGAATGCTTCAAATAACCATCGACAAACACTGCAATATCTGTTGTTCCACCGCCAATATCAATTAAACAAACACCCAATTGTTTTTCATCTTCTGATAACACAGCATAACTAGAGGCTAAAGGACTTAAGATAATATAATCAACTTCCAAATTGCAACGTCTGATGCATGTCACAATATTTTGCGCAGCAGCAACAGAACCCATCACCATATGGATCTCTGCCTCTAAACGTACACCGGATAATCCTACTGGCTCACGCACACCTTCCTGATTATCAATCACAAAAGCCTGTGGCAACACATGTAAAATTTTCTGATCAGCTGGAATTAAGGCAGCCTTCGCAGCATCAATCACTCGCTCAACATCTGCTACGGTAATTTCTTGATTTCTGACAGCCACAATGCCACGAGAATTAAGACAACGAATATGACTACCCGAAATACCCGTATACACAGAATGAATTCGACACCCAGCCATATATTCAGCTTCTTCAACTGCGTGTTGAATAGACTGCACCGTGGCATCCATATTAACAATCATGCCTTTCTTAATACCATGAGAAACATGCGTACCAACACCAATAATATCGAGATTGCCTTCAATATTAACAGCACCTACAATCGCAACGATTTTAGAGGTGCCAATATCAAGTCCAACAATCAAATTTCTATCAGTTTTCTTGGGCATCTTACTTTTAACCCTCACCTACTTCCAACCAATGGATAAGCCATTGGTATACCTTAAATCTATAGTCGCAATTTTCTGACTCTGTGATTGCAATCTAGCTTGATAAGCTAGTACAAACCGAGCCATACGCTCATTCATTGCAGTCTTGCCCAGTATAATGGAAATGCCATTATCTAGCATGATCTGTAATGATCCATTCAACGATAACTTCATCGACCGAATGGTTAATCCAACCGGTCCCAATTGTTCAAGCAGCGAAAAATACTGCTGCTGCATTCCCAAAGCTTCAGACTTTGGGCCATTAAATTGAGGCAGTTTCTCAGGGATAGTCGCGAGATCCGGGTAAAAAATATTCCCGTCCGTACTCAAAACCCCTTGTTCACCCCACCTGGCTTGCGCCGTTTTCTCTGTCACTGAGACCACCAAACGATCAGGCCATACACGCCTGATATCAACCGATTGGACCCAGGGCAACTGCTTTAAGCAAGCCTGCACTGCCTTCACATCTAACCAAAAAAAACCTTTATCAAAAAAAGGCAAAATACTTGCCTTTATCTCGGCCTCTTTAACATGCTGCAACGACGTTCGAATCTCAACCGTCTTTAGCGGAAACCGATCCGAATGCCGTGACCATACCACAAGCAACGAGACACTGACCAGCATTATTACCAGTGGTAAAAGGATGGATACAATACGCATCCTCATAGACATTTATTATCCGCGCTCCTCTTTACCTTCGGTACAAATCAAATCGACCATTGTACTCGATTCCGTTCTTATACACACCCATTAATAATATGTATGACAACTCAATATAATGCAAATAAAAGTTAGTTTATTAAATAAACTAAAACCCAAGCATTCGAACTTCTGGTTCCAAATGTATTTGATGATCCTTCAAAACAATCGCTTGAATGTGTGCTATCAATTGCACCACATCCTCTGCACGTGCATTGCCCAAATTCAATATAAAATTGGCATGTTTAGGCGAGACTTGCACACCACCCATTGTCAAACCTTTTAATCCTGAAGCTTCAATTAAACGACCTGCATGATCCCCTGTTGGATTTTTAAAAACCGATCCGCAACTGAAAACGCCAATCGGTTGTTTTGCAGTACGTTCTTGCAGTAACGTTTTAATTTTTTTGGATGCCTGGCTGGGATCACCTTTTTCAAATTCAAAATATCCCGCAACAAACCATTCCTCTAATTTTTCTGATGCTTTATTATCGACACGTTTTACTATTCTATAATCAATGGTATATTCATCTGGTGTACGGTTTTTTTTCTCTCCTTTTCGATTAATTACTTCCACTTGTTTTACCACTCGCCAGGTTTCACCCTCCCAAGCACCTGCATTCATGGCGAGAGCCCCTCCGACAGTACCGGGGATACCTGCAAAAAATTCTCCGCCTAATAGGCCTTCTTTTGCACAAAATTTTGCTAATTTTGCACACGTCACACCCGCTTCTACACGAATTAATATTTTGTTATTATTTTTTTCTATAACGGTAATTAACCCTCTGCCAGTAGGTGCCAAAGTATGAATAACAGCACCGCGAATACCACTATCATGGATCAACACATTACTCCCTAAACCTAACCAAGTAATAGGTTCGTCAGGTAACAATGTTGCTAAAAATTTTACCAAATCTTCTGTATCCAACGGCCGATAATATTTATCAGCAGGTCCGCCCATTCGCCAGGAAGTATAGGGCGCTAGTGGCTCGTTAAATTTAAGAATTCCCTTCATGTTTTTACCTTTTAGCAGTAACAGCGAGCTCTGTTGCTAGTGCACTAATATCTCCTGCACCTTGCATTAATAAAACATCATTATCTTGCAAAACATTAGCTAAAATCTCAGATAACGCCCGTTTGTCTGCAATAAAAATGGGATCTATTTGTCCACGACTCCGAATACTAAACGCAAGCGTTCTACCATCTGCCCCCGGAATGACTGCTTCGCCTGCAGAATAAACGTCTAATAAAATTAAAACGTCAACTGTCGATAGTATAGATACAAAATCTTCAAACAAGGCTTTTGTACGTGTATAGCGATGTGGCTGAAATACCATCACGAGTCGTCTATCTGCCCACCCTGCCCTCAACGCCTCTAAAACAACTTGGATCTCTCGAGGATGATGGCCATAATCATCAATCATCAACGCTTTTTTATTGTGATGATTAATTTCGCCTAATAATTGAAAACGTCTACCTACACCTTCAAACTTTAATAATCCCCGTTGTATCACTTCATCCGTAATACCTTCTTCTGTCGCAACCGCGATTGCTGCTAAAGCATTTAAAACATTATGTTGGCCAGGCAGATTTAATTTAATGGCTAAAGGCGCTTTATTTTTTCTTAAAACGGTAAATTCCGATTGCCCAATTTTTTGAGAAAAATCAATAGCCCTCACATCGGCAGCTTCCGAAAATCCGTAAGTAATCGTCGGTCTTGCAACCTCTGATAAAATAGATTGGATCTCCGGATCATCCAAACACATCACAGCCAACCCATAAAAAGGCAACCGATGCAAAAATTGCAAATAAGAATTTTTTAAAATTGAAAAATCATTTTGATAATTTTCCAAATGATCCCTATCAATATTAGTTACCACCGCAACCATGGGCATTAACTGCAAAAAAGAAGCATCGCTTTCGTCAGCTTCAGCCACAAAATAACGCCCTTCACCTAATTTTGCATTGGTGCCAAAACTATTTAAACGCCCCCCAATCACAAAAGTAGGATCCAATCCACCTTCTGCCAACAAACTTGTCACCAAACTCGTAGTCGTTGTTTTGCCATGCGCACCAGCAATCGCAATACCTTCTTTAAAACGCATCAGTTCACCCAACATGGTCGCACGTTGTACAATAGGAATACGACGCTCACGGGCATTCACTAATTCAACATTATCCTGCGATACCGCACTAGAGACAACAATCACATCTGCATTAGAAACGTTTTTGGCATCATGGGTACTGGCAATACGAATACCCAATTTTTTAAGATGCTCAACCATGGTGTTGTTTGACGGATCAGAACCACTAACTTCATACCCCAAATTTAATAATACTTCAGCAATACCCCCCATACCCGCACCGCCAATACCCACCAAATGGATTCGACGAATACGACGCATATTTAGTTGATGCATCTTTAATTCTTCAGTTCTTTGTTCCACTGATACTTTCCCCTTCACAATAATTTGCAACTTCAGTAACAGCATTGCGTTTTGCAACTTGATATGCTGCTTCTGCCATATCTAATAACCTATCGCGATCGTTCAATAATTCTATAAATAACACAGATAAATTGTCTGCGCTTAAATGCGCCTGATTAATCATTTTGGCGGCATTGATCTCTTCTAAAAATCGTCCATTGACGGTTTGATGATCATCCACCGCAAAAGGATACGGTACTAAAATACTCCCCACACCCACCGTTGCCAGTTCTGTCACAGTGAGCGCACCCGATCGGCATAAAACTAAATCTGCCCAAGCATAAGCGGCTGCCATATCCTCAATAAACGGTTCTATCCGTACTTCTTTTAAATCAATCCCCGCTTCTCGATACGCTGCTTCTGTTTTGATAACCGCATCGTGCTTACTACCTGTTTGATGCCACACCGAAGGTCGCATATTGACAGATAATTTTTGAATAGCAGCAGGACAAATTTCATTCAGCGCCAGTGCGCCTTGACTGCCTCCCAACACCAATAACCGTAACGGTCCTTCCCTGTCTTTAAAACGAATACGAGGTGCCTCAACTGCTAACAATGTCTCACGTATAGGATTGCCTGTATAGATTGCGTTTACTTTTGGCTGAAACGCACCTGGGAAAGCCTCCAACACTCGGTCTGCCAAATGCGACAACGTGCGATTGGTTAAACCCACAATGGCATTTTGTTCGTGGATAATGAGTTTCCGTCTTAATAACCAAGCCGCCGCCCCGCCAGGACCCGAAATAAATCCACCCATGCCCAATACAACATCGGGCTTTAGATGATGAATAATCCGTAAAGATTGAAATAGGGCTAATAATAATCTGAGCGGTGCTAAACACCATCCCACTAATCCATTTTTTCTTAAACCTTTAATATCAATATAATGAACCGGTATGTTTGCTTTAGGGACGATAGTGGCTTCTAAGCCGACTTTAGTGCCTAACCAATGAATATCCCACCCTTGTTTTCTTAAATGATCCGCAACAGCCAGCGCTGGAAAGACATGTCCCCCAGTTCCCCCTGCCATAATCAAAATGCGCTTTTTAATCATACTGGTCATTCCAACAGTCTAGTATGCCCCATTTAAGAACGCTAGTTTAGCATTGAAACTGAGGTAATTTGAACTTCTGTTACCTGCCGTGGTCCATTTAATTAGGACTAGGTAATAGTGGAGGTTCACATGCCACAATCAGCTAGCATGATAAAACTCTTTAAGGAGGCTGAAGCGCATTTTAGAGAAAACCCTGATGCCAGTGAATTTACAAAGGGTGAATTTACATTCATTAACATAGAAACTGACCAAAAAAAAGATGATGAATTCGTTTACGAAGTAATTGCTTTTGAGACCAATGGCAAGATTTTAGGAAAAGGGGGTTTTGGAACAGTGTTTGTAGGCCAAAATAAGGAAGGACATCGCTATGCAGTTAAGCAAGAAGCTTTTGAAAAAATGTCAGAGAAAGCATTTTTAAATGAAAAAGAAAAAGAACGGGAGATATTAAATAAACTCGGCAAAAACAAAGGATTTGCAATTATCAACAATCAATATTTTGCAATTATTAGACTAGAACAGGGAAAAGAATTATATGAAGAACTTTATTCAATCTGGAAACAAATAAAAAGAAAACAAACCGAAAAACTAACCATAGCGCTTAAGGCGGCCTATGACGTGTATTTAATGCATGCCAACAACATTATTCATGGCGACATTAAGCCTCAAAATTTTATTATGTCTTCAAAACGTAGCAAAATTCTGGGACGGCAAGTTACAGTCACGTCTATTGACCATGGTTTATCAAATATTCTTGAAAACAAACAAGATTTCATTATACGGAAACAAGCGGTATCTCCTGGATACGTAGCACCTGAAACACATAGACAAGGTATATTCTCTTTTGGTTCGGACATTTACGCATTAGGTAGAATGTTCAAAAAGGACCTTCCTCTTGATTTAAAAATTTGTCGAGATATGATTAAAAATAACAGACTAGAAAGACCTTCAGCTTTAGAAGTCATGATTTCGTTAGTTGAAGAATTAAAAAAGCAACCCTTCAAAAAACTAGATGCTAAAACCATTGAACTCATCAGCATATGCGAAACACAAATTAACACTGACATTCAAGAACAAAATAAACACCTCCCTCCGGCTGATCATAAACCTCTGCATGAAACGTTTAAAAGCCAAAAAATTGAAGAAATAATTCAGAATGTTGAAAATTTAGGGATAGGTGACTTGAGTTTTTTAAATAATCCAACCACCCAAGATGCAGACCAAAAAGCAATAGCGCTCAAAAGATTTTTATTAAAACAATTGGCAAAACAAAATATACCTGGAACACAACAGAAAAAAGTCAAAAGTCTAATCTCAGACATTAATAAAATTTCTAGAATGGCAAAATTTATGAATGATGAGGATCGAACACTCTTATACTCAAGTAAATCAAAATCACATAAACTTAAACCCAATTGGCTTCATACTACTCCACACCATGGTGGGGGATGGAAGAGGCTTAAATAAGATCAGATCGTTTTTATTTGCCGCCTATGCGATAATTCAAATTCTACACGCAACAGCAATCCAACGGCTAATAATCCCACAATAAGACTACAACCGCCATAACTCATAAAGGGTAATGTTAAGCCTTTGGTTGGCAAAACCCCCATATTAACGCCAATATTAATGGTTGCCTGAAAACCAAACCACAAACCAATACCATAGGCTAAATAACCTGCAAACGGATTGCCATGTAATAACGCCTGTCTGCCTAAAGCCAATATACGCCAAACCAATAGTGCAAATAGCATCAATATAGCCATCGCACCTACGAGTCCTAACTCTTCTGCCAACACAGCGAAAATAAAATCATTATGAGGCTCTGGTAAATAAAGCAATTTTTGTATGCTATTGCCTAATCCTGAACCAAACCAACCGCCTCGCCCAAAAGCAATTAAAGACTGCGTTAACTGATAACCAGAATTAAATTGATCGGTCCAAGGATTTAAAAAAGAGGTTAGTCGCTGCATACGATAAGGCGATGTAATGGATAACACAACTAATGCACCAAGTGCCAACAAAAATAAAACTAAAAAACGTCTAAAGGGTACTCCACCCAAAAATAACAGTCCCATGGTGGTTGAGACAATAACAACAGTTGCGCCAAAGTCAGGTTCTAATAATAACAATCCTGATACAAGCCCAACTGTTATCATAGGTTTGATAAAACCCGAGAGTTCCGTTTGCACTTCTTTATGCTTTTGAACTAAATACTGTGCCATAAAAACAATCACAAACAATTTTGCAAATTCGGATACTTGTATAGAAACAGGCCCTATAAATAACCATCGCGAACTGCCATTCACTTGACGGCTAATGCCTGGGATCAATAATAAAGCTAAAAAAACCATGGTAACAACTAAAAGTGGCATGCTCATTTTTCGCCATACAGAGAGTGGTATAGACGCTGTTATGGCAAAACCAACAAGGCCTATGGCTAAATAAACAACGTGGCGAATGGCAAAATATCCCGCTGGTAAACCACTGCCCGCTGCAAATGAAAGCGAAGCAGATGTAACCATCACTAGTCCCATACCAATTAAACTCATAATAGACAACAATAACCAGGGATCATAAGTTATCTGTCGGTTTGGTATCGCGCCCACTATTTTTTATCCCCATTTTTGGTAAAAGTAATTTTGTCATTTTTGACAGTCACGTGTATGGTATCTCCTGAAACAAATTGCCCGGTTAACAAGGCTTCTGCCAAGGGGTTTTCTAACACATGGCGAATGGCACGTTTTAAAGGTCTTGCCCCATAAATGGGATCATACCCAACTTCTGCCAATTTATCTAAAGCCGCTGTCGTTGCTTCTAAATCGAGATTCTGTGCCTTTAATCGCTCTTTCACATGCGCTAACTGAATATCCGCAATGCTTCGGATCTGCTCCTTACCCAAGGGCGAGAATACCACAATTTCATCAATTCTATTAATAAATTCGGGTCTAAAATGTTGGCTAACAACCCCCATAACGGCTACTTTAACCTCATCGTATTCAACCTGACCGGTTAATTCTTGAATCATTTGTGAGCCTAAATTCGAGGTCATCACAATCACCGTATTTCTAAAATCTACCGTTCGGCCATGCCCATCAGTTAAACGACCATCTTCTAATACCTGCAAGTGTATATTAAAAACATCGGTATGCGCTTTTTCAATTTCGTCTAATAAGATCACACTATAAGGTTTACGTCGTACCGCTTCTGTTAAATAACCACCTTCTTCATACCCAACATAACCCGGTGGTGCACCAATTAATCGTGCAACCGAATGTTTTTCCATAAATTCGGACATATCAATTCTGACCATGGCATGTTCCGTATCAAATAAAAATTCGGCCAACGCACGACAAACCTCAGTTTTACCCACACCCGTTGGTCCCACAAATAAGAAAGAGCCAACAGGACGATTAGGATCTGATAATCCTGCGCGAGAGCGTCTAACCGCATTTGCAACTGCTTTTAAGGCATCAGCTTGCCCTACCACCCGAGATTTAAGCTCATCTTCCATTTTTACTAATTTTTCGCGCTCAGCTTCTAGCATTTTAGAAACCGGTATGCCCGTCCAACGTGCAACCACTTCGGCAATTTCTTCTTCCGTGACTTTATTTCTAAACAGCTTGGTTGCCACTTCTAAAGAAGAAGCCGCACTGAGTTGTTTTTCAAGTTCTGGAATACGCCCATATTGAATTTCAGACATCTTGGCAAAATCGCCCGCACGGTGTGCAATACTCAAATCTAGTTTTGCTTTATCCAACGATTCTTTCAATCGTTTGGTGCCTTCGATAGCTGCTTTTTCGGTTTTCCAAATCTCTTCCATTTGTTGATATTCTTTTTCGAGTGATTGAATATCCTCCTGTAATTTTTCTAGACGTTTTTTAGAAGCTGCGTCAGTTTCTTGCTTTAAAGCTTCTCGCTCTATCTTATATTGGATTAATCGGCGTTCCAGTTTATCCATTTCGACAGGTTTGGAATCAATTTCCATACGTATACTACTGGCTGCTTCGTCAATCAGATCAATCGCTTTATCAGGTAGCTGCCGATCGCTAATATAACGATGAGACAAAGTTGCAGCAGCAACAATAGCGGGATCGGTAATTTCTACCCCATGGTGTAATTCATAACGTTCTTTAAGACCTCGCAATATTGCAATGGTGTCAGGCACAGATGGCTCATCCACCAAAATCTTTTGGAAACGACGTTCTAATGCCGCATCTTTTTCTATATATTGGCGATACTCATCAAGCGTCGTCGCCCCTACACAATGCAATTCACCACGTGCCAATGCAGGCTTTAACATATTACCTGCGTCCATGGATCCCTCTGCTTTACCCGCCCCTACCATGGTATGTAATTCGTCTATAAAGAGAATAATTTCTCCTTCTTGTTTGGCTAAATCTTTTAATACGGCTTTTAAGCGTTCCTCAAAATCCCCTCTAAATTTAGCGCCCGCAATTAATGCACCCATATCTAAAGCCAAAACGCGTTTATTCTTTAGGCCTTCCGGCACTTCGCCATTAATAATACGCTGCGCTAATCCTTCTACAATGGCTGTTTTACCAACGCCCGGTTCGCCAATTAATACTGGATTATTTTTAGTACGACGTTGTAACACTTGAATGGTTCTTCTAATTTCATCATCACGTCCAATCACCGGATCTAATTTGCCTTTGGATGCCCGTTCGGTTAAATCAATCGTATATTTATTTAATGCTTGACGTTGATCTTCTGCGTTCGGATTATCCACTGCTTGCCCCCCCCGTAGATCGGCAATGGCTTTTTCGAAAGCAGATTTTTGAACACCGTTCTTTTTTAAAATTTGTCCCAGCGTGCCCGAATCTTCTATTGCTGCTAATACAAATAATTCACTCGAAATATATTCGTCTTTACGTTGTTGTGCATATTTATCGGCGCGATTTAGCACACGGATTAAATCGGGTGATGGCCGCATCTCATTTTCGCCACCCATCAGTGTTGGACAATTTTTAATAGCATCGTCAATTTGTTTTTGTAAACTTCGAATATCAACGCCCAATCCAACTAATAAATGCCTAATGGTGCCCGATTCTTGTTCTAAGAGCGCCTTCATGACATGCACAGGTTCTATCGCTGGGTTATCTTTACCAACTGCAATGGATTGTGCTTCTGACAGTGCTGACTGAAATGAATGTGTTAATTTATCTAAACTCATATAGAACTCCCCTTACCTCACCTCTAATGGTATGGGTTAATTCCGGAAATTCAAGGGTGGGTAAACCAGATTAAAGTTGCCATGCGACCTGTAATTCCCGACCTACGAGCGGAATAAAATCGAGTCTTATCTGTATAAGTACAAAATTCACCACCAAAAATGGCGGTTACGCCCAATCGATTTAATCGTTCTGTTGCCAACGCATACATATTGGCTAACCATCGACCATTTTCCGTTGGTTTAAAAGTTGCTTCTGATTGATAATCTTTGAATGCAGATAAAAAATCTTCTTGAACTTCGTAAACAGTTGGACCAATGCCAGGTCCTAACCAAGCCATGAGGGTACTCGGATCGCAATCCAATTTTTGAATACTCGCTTCGACAATCCCTGCTGCCAAACCCTTCCAACCCGCGTGGATCGCACTAACACAGGTACCCGCTTTATTGCATACTAAAATAGGCAAACAATCTGCTGTTAATACAACACAAACTTGATTGGGTTGAAAAGCAACAGAGGCATCTGCATCTACGATTGGATTTTCTTGATTAAAAAAATCTGCAACATCAACAACGCGCGTACTATGCGTTTGCTTTAACCAAAGAGGTTCTTGTGGTAAATGCGCTTGAGATTTTAAGAGCGCGCGATTCGCAAGTACGGCTTTTGGATCATCTTCTACGTGCAGGGCAAAGTTAAAAGAATCATACGGTGCAACACTCACACCACCCTCCCGCACCGTGGTTAATGCGCTAACATTAAGCGGTGCAGGCCACGTGGGTTTAATCCAATTATAACTGCTCGGCATGTTCAGCCAAGAAGGATGCTACACCTGTTGGGGTGGGTTGCATGGCTTTATCGCCTTTTTTCCAACCTGCTGGGCAAACTTCCCCGTGCGCTTCGTGAAATTGTAGCGCATCAACTAAACGTAATAATTCATCAATATTGCGGCCAATAGGTAAATCATTGACCATTTGAGAACGTACAACTCCGGCTTTGTCTATCAAAAAAGAGGCTCTAAAAGCAACACCTACTTCCGGGTGTTCAACACCATAAGCCTGACAAATACTATGATTAGTATCTGCAACCAAGGTGTAATTGACCGGTCCAATACCACCAGCTTCAATGCTCGTATTACGCCATGCATTATGCGTAAATTGTGAATCGATAGACACACCAATTACTTCGACGTTTAATTTTTTAAATTGCGCAACACGACGATCTAAAGCGATCAATTCGGAAGGGCAAACAAAGGTAAAATCTAAAGGATAAAAGAAAATTAAAGCATACTTGTTTTGTTGTAATATTTTAGACAATTGATAATTGCTCACAATTTCGCCATTACCCAATACCGCTGCGGCTGTAAAATCGGGAGCCGTTCTGCCCACTAATGTGCTACTCATCTTTCAATACTCCAAGATCGCCAGAAATAGGGTATATTGTACTATAGGAATGGGGTCAAATCTAGATTCCACACTGATTCAGGTGACTTTATGATAACGGAATCTAGATTTGACTCCACTATGTTATTAAAACAACGTCGTTTTCTCCCCTTGTTTTGTACTCAATTTTTAGGTGCATTTAACGACAGTGTCTATAAAAATGCCTTAATTATTCTTTTCGCATTTTCAACACACATATCAACTTTTAATGCCAATACATTGGTTAATCTCTGTGCCGCATTGTTTATTCTACCTTTTTTCTTATTTTCTGCCCTTGCAGGAGAAATTGCAGACAAATTTGAAAAGTCCAAATTGATCCGCTGGATTAAACTCATAGAAGTTTTATTAGCCGCTCTCGCAACATTGGGTTTTTATTTGGAACATACTTTTTTACTATTAGCTGCACTTTTTTTACTGGGCACACAAGCCACATTTTTTGGACCTGTTAAATACAGCATTCTACCACAACATTTAAAGCCCTCAGAATTAATAGCGGGCAATGGTCTCGTCGAAATGGGTACTTTTATTGCGATCTTGTTAGGCACAACTCTCGGTGGGTTTTTAATTGCCATTCCCGAATCAGGCGCACAATGGATTTCTATTAGCCTGTGTATCATCGCTTTTTGTGGGTTATTGTCGAGTTTTTTTATACCTGTTGCCAATGCCTATGTTCCAAACCTAAAACTTCAGTGGTCGCCGATTCAACAAATAAAAGCGATTAAAAAAGCAGTGCGTCAAAATCGTATCCTTTTTCCAGCCATTATTGGGATCTCTTGGTTTTGGGCATATGGCTCTATTTTTTTAACACAAACTGGCACGTACACCCGATTGGTCTTAGGGAGCAACGAACGCGTCGCGTCCCTTTTATTAACCGTATTTTCTGTTGGTATTGGTATCGGATCAATAGGTTGCAACCGATTAGTTAAAAAATTTGGAATGGGATTAGTGTCTATAGCTGCCTTGGGGCTTACCTTATTTGCATTGGATTTTTCATTTGCAAACAGTCCTATGCCTACAAAAACTTTAAATGTGTTGGAATTTTTGTATTATGGGCAAAATTGGCGCATTCTTAGCGATGGTTTATTAATGGGCATTTTTGGTGGTTTCTTTGTGGTGCCTTTATATACCCTTATTCAAAACCGCAGCGCGCCTGAACAACGCTCTCGAGTCATTTCGGCAAACAATATTCTGAATGCCATTTTTATGATACTGGCTGCATTATTTTCCATTTTATTATTAAATATAGGCATTAGTATTCCGTATTTATTTTTACTCACAGGAATATTAAATGCCGGCATTGCTGCTTATATGTTTAAACGTGAACCTGATTTTCTAACAAACAGACCCTTAATCAAATAGATTCATCTTGATTTAAACTGTATAATGTCAAACAACGTCGACTATATTGAGATAATACAGGTAAAAAATGTCAGTTGATAAACTTAAAATTATAGCCACCGGTCTCTCTGTTTTGGAAATCGAATCCAAAGCAATTGCCGAGCTCAGCGATAAAATCGATACGAATTTTGTAGAAGCATGCTTGGCACTTTTAAACTGTGAAGGCAGAGTGGTTGTGATGGGTATTGGAAAATCGGGTCACATCGGCAAAAAAATCGCGGCTACTTTTTCAAGTACAGGGACCCCCGCCTTTTTTGTGCACCCTGCTGAAGCGTCACACGGCGATATCGGCATGATTACCAATAAAGACATTGTGATAGCGCTCTCTTTTTCTGGAGAAGCAACCGAAATTTTAACACTTATCCCCTTTATAAAACGTCTAAGTGTTAAAATAATTGCATTCACTGGTGCCCCAGAATCTACCCTTTCCAAAATAGCCGATATTGCTTTAGATATTGGTGTTCGACAAGAAGCCTGTCCTTTAGGACTTGCACCAACTGCGAGCACGACGGCTATGCTCGCCATGGGCGATGCCATGGCACTCGCTGTATTAGAAGCACGCGGTTTTACGGTAGATGATTTTGCAAAATCTCACCCAGGTGGTCGATTAGGCCGTCGCTTGTTATTAAAAATCGAGGAAATTATGCACACCGGTTCTGCTATTCCACGTGTGCGACAAGAATCTTTATTAATAGATGCATTGATTGAGATGTCTGAAAAACGCTTAGGATTTAACGAAGTGATGACCAAAAAATTTACAACGGTTCCTCATCATTTACTGGCAGCGGAAGCTATTGGCATTATGGAAAAACTAAAAACCTTGGTAATGCCCGTTATTAATGAACAAGGTAAATTAGTTGGCGCTTTTAATATGCACGACCTATTCAAAGCCGGTGTCATGTGAAAAAGAATCTTATTTTAGTAGCGCTTGCGCTTTTAAGCATTAGTCTTTTATTTTATGTAAAATCTCATGATCACAAATCACTTAACAGATCGCATAATGAAAAAAATCCACAAGAATATATGACACACTTTCTAGTCACAGTTTTTACCCCAGAAGGCAGTTTAAAAAACAAACTAACTGCAAACTACTGGGCTTATCAACCCGAAACACAAGGCTCTACTTTAACAACACCGCATATTATTATATATAAACCCGATGGGAGTCTCTGGACCATAGATGCAGAACGTGGATTTATTAAACAACCTAATATCGGTATTATTGATCAAATCATCTTTAATGATCACGTTGTTATTAATAGACCTGCAACCAGTGAATTTATTCCAATGACATTAGAAACCGATGAGCTGCTTTATCAACCCAGTAAAGAATATGCAGAAAGCGATCAATTTGTGGTGATGACGAAACCAGGCTTAAAAATTTCCGGTATTGGTATGCGTGCTTTTTTAGATCGCGGTTTTGTGGAGTTGTTACACAATGTTAAAACGTATTATACCGCTACACGCTAGCTTTTTATTAGTGTGTTTATGGACTGGACCGAATGCTATAGCTTCTGATAACTTAAACACACCAGATGCGGAAAAACCCATTGAAATTTATTCTAAGACAGTCGAGTTTGAAGAAAAAAAAGGCACTGCAACCTATAAAGGTTCTGTCGTGATGGAACAAGGCGATCGTCATTTAACCTCAGATGTTCTTATTATTCATCGCAACCAAAACGGCAAAATTGAGTATATGATTGCAACAGGCAACCCTGCAAAATTCCATACCAAAACCGAGACTATTCAGGGCGAACATCTCACTTATTTCGTCGATACACATGTTTTATCGTCTAACCCTGTATCCGGAAAACAAACCACCGTGATACTTGCCCCGAGTACATCAACTACAGGAATTTCTACACCATGAATACACTGGTTGTTTCCAAATTATGCAAATCTTACCAATCTCGCCTTATCGTCAATGCGGTTTCTCTGAGCATTAAGAGTGGTGAAATCGTTGGTCTTTTAGGCCCTAATGGTGCCGGAAAGACTACCTGCTTTTATATGATGCTAGGCCTTATTCAACCCGACTCTGGAAAAATAGAATTAAATAATACAGATATTACATCCTTGCCAGTCCATTCTCGTGCGGAACTCGGCATTGGTTATTTACCTCAAGAGGCGTCTGTTTTTCGAAAACTAACCGTTGCAGATAATATTATGGCTATTTTAGAAACTAGAACAGATCTGGACCAAGGCGAACAAGCTTCTCTACTAGAAAATTTATTATATGAATTTCGTATTTCCCACATTCGCGATGCCATGGGCTTTAGCCTATCGGGTGGAGAACGACGACGAGTTGAAATCGCAAGAGCACTCGCAAGAAAACCTAAATTCATGTTATTAGACGAACCTTTCGCAGGGGTAGATCCCATTTCTATTATTGATATTAAACAAATTGTTAATCATCTCAGTCAACGTGGCATAGGTGTTTTAATGACCGACCACAATGTAAGAGATACGCTCGATATTTGTCATCGAGCAACCATTGTTAGCAATGGACAAGTCATTGCTGAAGGCAGTGCAGAACATATCTCCACCCACCCAGAAGTTCGAAAAGTGTATTTAGGAGAAGAGTTTATACTCTAAAAACCTTATTGGCTATTGGTCGTCATGGCGAAAAGTTAGTTATTCACTATAATTACTACATGAGATCTTCGTTACAACTTGGGTTAAACCAACAATTAACCATGACCCCGCAACTGCAACACGCTATCAGACTGCTGCAGATGTCTTCCCTTGAGCTGAAAGCTGAAATACAAACAACGCTCGAATCAAATCTTTTACTTGAACAAGAGGAAAATGATTTTGAGCCATGGGATTACCCCTCAACGAACCCAGATAAAAAGAGAGATTTCCTGTTACAAAAATCTGCTGAAATAACGTTAAAAGAACATTTATATTGGCAAATGGAACTGGCCCGGTTTTCCGAAAAAGATAAAACAATTGCAACAACGCTCATAGATGCTATCTCTGACGAAGGCTATTTATTGTGCCCTTTATCTGAAATAGCAGAAAGTCTAAACTTTAAAGTCGAACAAAACGAAATCGAGGCCATATTATACCGTATTCAACAATTCGATCCTGTAGGCGTTGGCGCACGAAATTTATCGGAATGTTTAAATATCCAATTAAATACGCTTTCTATTTCTAACCATTTAATGCCCGCACTTAAAATGCTTATTTCAGAACATTTAGAGACTTTAGGTAAAAAAAATTATGATGAACTTGAAAAAAAACTTGGCTTAAAAGCCACTCATTTAAGAGAAATTATTAAAATTTTAACCGCACTCAACCCCAGACCCGGCACACAATTGTCTACTAAAAAATCCGAATACATTATACCCGATATTATTGCTTGCAAAAAAAACAATCAATGCATTATTGAATTAAATAGTCAATTTATACCAAAGGTGCGTATTAACGCGCATTACGCAGATCTTATCCATCGAAAACAAACAGGAAACAGTGTGCAATTATTTAAAGCACATTTGAACGAAGCTAGGTGGTTTTTGAAAGCCCTACAAACGCGTGATGAAACGTTACTAAAAGTGGCACATTGCATTCTGGCCGAACAAAAAGAATTCTTAGATTTTGGCGAAGAAAAAATGAAGCCTTTAAGCTTACAAGATATTGCTAATAAAACGGGCCTTCATGAATCCACCATCTCACGTATCACAACAAAAAAATATATCCTAACCCCGCGTGGTATCTTTGAGCTAAAATATTTCTTCTCTCATGCCATTACTTCGCCCAAGGGCACCGATGCCTCAACGATTGCCATTCGTGCTTTTATAAAAAAAATAATTGCCGAGGAGACTAGCCAAGCACCCTTAAGTGATCATAAAATTAAAGAATTATTGTTAGTGCGTGGAATATCCATTGCCCGAAGAACGGTAACTAAATATCGTGAAGCAATGCGTATCCCTTGTTCTAACGAAAGAAAAAACCTTAGTTTTAGTTAAAAAAGGAGTTTACCATGACAATTCAAATTACCGCCTTACACGATTTGGAATTAACACCTGCCCTCACACAACATGTTAACGATAAATTCAAAAAACTAGAAAAGCATTTTTCGCAAATCATCAATACGCATGTCACGTTAAGTGTTGATAAGAAATTTCAACAAAGTGCCAAAGCGAATATGAATTTGGCCGGCGGTGGCAAAATTGTTGCCAGTTGTGTTTCTAAAGACATGTACGCCAGCATAGATATGTTAATCGACAAACTTGATGAGCAGATTATTAAACATAAAGAAAAACTGAAAAATAAGAGTTCTAATGACAACGATAGCTAATCAAAAGCAATCCATACAAGTCTTACTCAAATCATTCGGATTTAAATACGGCCTACCCACAGATGCAGACTTTGTATTTGATGTCAGATGTTTACCAAATCCCTATTGGGAGCCGACCTTAAAAGAACTCTCGGGTTTAGATGTACCGGTTATTCAATACCTAGAAAAGATCCCGGCGGCTCAAGCATTATTGAAAGACATATCAACTTTTATTGAGACTTGGATACCGTATTTTGAAGCCGACAACCGAGCTCAGTTAACCATCGCAATTGGTTGTACCGGCGGACAACATCGGTCTGTCTATATGGTCGAAAGTATTGCTAAAAAGCTCAGTACTACGATTGCAAAGCTTCAAATTCAACACCAAAACTTAACGTCCTATCGATAATATAATTTAAGAGCCTGCAATCATCATTTTATGCATCCAAAGAGAACCGGTTAGAATATTACCACGATGATCTATATCGTTTCCTACTGCAACCAGATTCAGAAACATCTCTTTTAAATTACCTGCGATGGTGACTTCTTGCACAGGATATTGTATTTGACCATTTTCTATCCAAAAACCTGAGGCACCACGCGAATAATCACCCGTCACCAAATTAACACCATGCCCCATTAATTCTGTCACTAATAATCCCGTACCCATTTCTCTAATTAAATCGGGCAAATCCATTTCACTATGCGAAATCATCAAATTATGAATACCACCCGCATTTCCTGTTGTTTTTAGGCCTAATTTACGCGCAGAATAACTACTTAAAACATAACTTTTTAATATGCCTTCTTCAACAATCGTGCGACGTCTCGTTGCAACCCCTTCATGATCAAATGGCACACTACCTAATCCTTTGGGTAAATGGGGATCTTCTTGAATATGCACAAATGACGGAAAAACAGGTTTATTCAAACAATCTAATAAAAAAGAGGATTTTCGATAAAGGTTTCCGCCTGAAATAGCCGCAATAAAGCTCCCCAATAAACCACCTGCAATTTCAGCAGAAATAATAACAGGCGCCTCACAAGTTTTCATTTTCTGTGCATTAAGACGTCTCAATGTTCGTAAAGCCGCATTTTGCCCAATCGCAACACGAGATTCTAACTCATGACCATCGCGTGCGATGGTATAATCATAATCACGTTGCATTGCATCATTGGCTTTCGCAATAACTGTACAATACAGCGTATGTAGTGTACTCGGATAAGCGCCCATAAACCCCTGTGTGTTACCATACACGCGATATCGACTGTGTGTTGTAAAAGTCGCCCCTTCTGAATTAACAATTCGGGTATCAAAACTACGTGCACTGTCTTCACATTCTTTCGCCCATAATACCGCTTGTTCTGGAGAAACTGTCCACGGATAATACAAATCTAAATCCGGAATATTTTTGGCTAAATACTCGACATCCGCCAGACCAGCACACGGATCTTCTTCGGTATAAGTCGCAATTCGACAAGCAGCTTCAATAGAAGATTCTATGGCCTCTTTCCGAATTTCTGAGGTTGAAACAGATCCTTTTCTTTTGCCTTTAAAAACTGTTATTTCCAATGATTTATCGCGATTGAATTCAATGGTATCCGTCTCACCCATTCTAACCGTTGTCGATAATCCCGATTCATAAGAAATGCCCGCCTCTGCTGCATCAGCACCCAGTGCTTTTGCTTTTTTTAAAACCAGAGCAACGATTGATTTTAAATTTTCCCATTCTGGATTCATCGTTCGGTTCCTCCCACAGTCAGAGAATCTATTTTTAAAGTGGGTTGCCCAACGCCAACAGGAACACTTTGCCCATCTTTACCACACACACCAACACCGTTATCTAATTTAAGATCGTTTCCGACCATCGAAACTTGCTTTAAAATTTCTGGACCACTGCCGATTAAAGTCGCGCCTTTTACGGGTCTTGTCACTTTGCCATTTTCAATTAAATAGGCTTCACTCGCATTAAACACAAACTTTCCAGAAGTAATATCAACCTGACCACCACCAAAATTAACGGCATATAAGCCTTTTTCAACTGATTTAATAA
>JBGAIP010000031.1:0-11956 GCA_044225395.1 Gammaproteobacteria bacterium | reverse complement strand
CCTCTTGTTTTACTTCGTGATAATCCGTTCCTAACATTACTAAGCCTTGATGACAAAGTAAAGCAATCGTTATTGAACCGAAAGCGATAATTAACATAACAATAGTCGCAATGGGTAAAATTTTAAAGTTGACAAAATCCATGGGTTTTGCTGTAGGGTTTAAATAAATATCTATCAAAACACCCAGCGCTAAATAAATGAGCACGAACAAAACAATCACATTAAAAGTATTTCTCTGGTTTCGCGCGATGGCGCTGCGCCAATCAGTCGCTTTTATTTGGTATTTATTAATGTCCTCTGACATAAAAAACGCTGCTTTATAGTTTTACGGTGTATTTTTCTTGCTCTGCAACTGTTGTTTCCGACAATTGCCAATATTCAAAAGTCATGTCTAATTTGCTGGGTGCTATCGATACAATAACGGATTCTAGTAAGGACTTTTTAGTGGCATTATAGCGTTCTATGCTATCATTTAACGCTTGTTTTGCAAAGGCTAGTTTATTTTCTGTGCTAACAATTTCTTCTTGCAATTGTAGGGCATTTTGATTGGCTTTTAGATCGGGATATTGTTCAAAAACAAGATTTAAATTAGAAGCAATTTTTGAAATACCATTTTCGGCTTCAATGCGACTTTTTTCATCGCCTGCGTTGGCGGCAGAAACAGCCTTGCTTCTTAAAGCGACAACTTGTGTTAGGGTTGATTTTTCATAATCCATGTAATTTTTGACAACATTAATTAAAGATTCAAAGACTTTATATCGTCTATCTAGCTGTATATCGATTTGTTTTTGATTGTTTCTGATTGCTTCTATCAGATGGATCAGTTTGTTATAAATGCCTATAAACCAAGCTACCAGACCTATCACAACTACTAATATAATCAATGTCGTTCCGTTCATGATTCACCTTTTTTGATAAAATGCCCAGATAAGATATTTATCGGCTTATGTGGAGTTGCCCCTATAAAACCGGACCACTTAGCTTGCCGATTTATGCTTAATATACTGCCTGGGGGAACGCATTTGCAATGCTTTATGAGGAGCTCTCTCATTGTAATCCTCAAACCATCCCGGCAATTGCCTCATTACTGGAGTTGCCCCTATAAAACCGGACCACTTAGCTTGCCGATTTATGCTTAATATACTGCCTGGGGGAACGCATTTGCAATGCTTTATGAGGAGCTCTCTCATTGTAATCCTCAAACCATCCCGGCAATTGCCTCATTACCATTTGAGCATCCGATAAATCAGAAACCCAGACGTAATCCCTTTTCAAAGTTTTAACCAATGCCTCAGCCATACCGTTACTCTCTGGACTATAAGGTGGCGTAGTACAAATCTCTAAACCTATCCTTCGTCCAAATTCTATTGTTTCGTGAGCAACGTAAGCTGGACCATTATCGGATAACCATTGGATTTTATGATTCGGCATAATACCTTTAAGGCGATAGTCGAGCGTTTCCACCATCAAATCACGGATAGCTTCGCCATTAATCCCCTTCGTTGATGCTACGTATCGCATAGCCTCTCGGTCGCAAGTGTCTAGGCTGAAAGCGACATAAACCCTTTCTCCATTCCAACAAGGGATCGTAAAATAATCACTGCACCAACGCGTATTGCTTCTTAAGGTTTGAATTTGACCAGTATGAGTTCGCGAAGGTCTTGAGATACCGTGCTTTGGCAATAATAATCCAGACAATTTCATCAGACGATATACTCGTTTGTGATTCACTTTTGACTGATTAGAACAATGATTTAATAATGCTGTTACTCGGCGATAACCATAAGTTGGCCTTATTTTTATCAGCTCTTTTATCGCTTCTAAGAGTGATTCGTCTTTTTCAATTTCAGTTGAAATCATACCTTTATCCTTCGTTTCTCTGTCATACAAATTAGAACGTGATATTCCTAAAGCCTTTGCAATGCCTCTTATTCGAAATCTTCCACTCCGTATAAGGGTTGCCGCGAGATCAGTTTTTTTTCCCTACCAATGGTGACAGCCTCTTTTAAAATCTCGACTTCCAGGGTCTTTTTCCCCAGAATACGCTCTAACTTCTTGATCTGTTTCTCAAGTTCCTTAACCCGACTTAACGGTACGACCTTTTCTTCGGAATCAACGCCTGCCAATGCTCCCCCCTCCCAATGTTTACGCCAAGCGAATAATTGGCTAGGAGGTATACCATGTTTTCTGGCAATATACGAGACTGATACTCCTGCCTGATATGTTTCATTGACGATCTGTCGCTTTTCAACGCCAGTCCATCGTTTCCTCTTGTTCCAGTCCATCGTTTCCTCTTGTTGGTTGAACAAATAATTTCAGTAACCTCTACACCGTTGTTAATAGTCATATTCCTACTCCTATTCCTATCTCGTTAGAGCAGTCCTAGGTGGTCCGGTTTATTTGGGGAGCACTACACGTCTGACCTTAACCATTGCGATTTTAAGTAACTTAATGTTAATTGCTATTGATTTATTATTTAGAGGTGTATTATACAGCCCCAAAAGAGGTCGCGATAATAATTTGGTCTTGATTATTATTTTATTACGATTTCTGTTGCCCATTATTACGGTTTTGTTAATGCTGTATTTAAGCCGCAAACGCGAATTAATGGCAGATGCGGGTAGTGTAGAATTATTGCGTAATAATGAACCACTCGCGCGAGCACTCATTAAGATTGACGGAGACCATAAAACAAATGCAGAAGTCTATAATAAAGCTTATACAAGCACGCCTAACGAACAGGTAAGACATGCAGCCTATCTGTACGATCCCGAAGAGGCGGGCATTAGTGCGTTTAAATCGATTAATGACATTTTTTCTAGCCACCCACCCTTAGCCGAAAGACTAAAGGCGCTCGGAATAGAAAAGCCAACTACTTTGTAAGCGGAATTGCGTTATATCCACCCACGTATTCTTTGGTAATACCATTACCCGCAAAATATAGGGTACTGGTGGCCACTTCATCTACAAAGGTGCGATCATGGCTAACCAGTAATAAGGTCCCTTTATAATCAACCAGAATCGATTCTAAAAGTTCTAAAGACTCGATATCTAAATCATTGGTTGGTTCATCTAAAACCAATAAATTGGTCGGAAGACTAAAAAGTTTTGCTAATAATAGGCGATTACATTCTCCACCCGACAGCATTTTAACGGGCGTTCGGGCACGTTCGGGCGTAAATAGGAAATCCGATAAATAACTAATAATATGTTTTTCGCTACCATTAACGACTATGGTTTCTCGGCCTTGGCCAACGTTTTCGTAAGCAGATAGTTTAGGATCAATGCCTAAGCGCAATTGATCAAAATACCCAATTTGTAGTTTAGTACCCAATTCTACTAAGCCACTTTGCGGTGCCAGTTGTCCTAGCATTATTTTGATAAAAGTACTTTTGCCTATCCCATTGGGACCAATCAGCGCAATTTTGTCGCCGCGATAGATGCGCATTGAAAAATTTTTAATTAAAAGAAGATCGTTAATTTGATAGCGAATATTTTCTGCTTTGATCACTAATTCGCCAGAAAGCTTGGTTTCGTTTGTGGTAAATCGGGGTTTACCTTGTAGAGCAATACGCGCTGCACGTTCTCGTCTTAATTGTTCTAAGGCTCTTACACGGCCTTCATTTCGAGTACGACGGGCTTTAATGCCTTGTCTGATCCACACTTCTTCTTTTGCTAAATTTTTATCAAATAATTTATCTTGGGTACGTTCTACTTCTAAACGATGTTCTTTATCTTTGATAAAGCTGTCGTAATCGCCGGTCCAGGAGGTTAATTTTCCACGATCCAATTCCAAAATACGTTTACTTAACTTACGCAACAAGGCTCTATCGTGAGTAATACATAATACGGCGCCTTGATAATCTGCTAAGTAATTTTCTAACCATTGAATCGCTTCTAGATCTAAATGATTCGTTGGTTCGTCCAATAGCAATAAATCCGGTTGCCCTACAAGCGCACGTGCTAATGCCACACGTCTTTGCCAACCACCCGACAAAGTACCCATTTGTTTATCTGCAGGTAATTCGAGTTTGGTTAAAATAGCATCAATAATTTGTATCTGTTGCCAGCCTTGTTTCATTTCCAATTGTTTTTGAGTAATTTCCAATTCTTTTAGCCATTTTTCTTCAGTGCCTGGCATCGGTGGGGTATTGATAAGCTGATGATATTTTTTGAGCAGTGATCCGATTTCTTGTAACCCTTCAGCCACAATATCATAAACAGTATCTGTGTCATTGTGAGACAATGTTTGTGATAATTCTGCAATTTTTAAACCGGGTTCTTTGAATATTTTGCCATCGTCGACTTTAATCGAACCCATAATGACTTTTAATAAGCAAGATTTTCCCATACCGTTACGGCCAATTAAAAATATTCGCTCACGTGGTTCGATCTTTAAATTGATTTTATTTAAAAGGGGAGACTCTCCAAAAGCCAGGGATATATTTTCTAAACGGATCAGTGACATATTTAAAATATCTTAAATTAGGTTTGTTAACTGGTAAGTTTACCATGCTGTCATATGCTTGTCTAGGGTTTTATTACCTTGGTAATAAGCGGTTATTTTTCAGGAAATACTAAATGGTCAACCGCATTTTTCATGGCTTCAACCAAGGCATCACGATGATCTGTAGAAATTTCGCCCTCAAAAGTAAAGGTCAGTCTTCCACGTGCGTCACGTTTACATAACATATGTTGCTCCCCACCAATAGGATACATAATTTCTTTCTGTTGGATCTCAGGGTTACCAGAAGCGGCCAATTGAAGCATTTTTAGTATTTTTTTAGTTGAAAATTGCTCGCCCGCTTTCATGCGTGTTTCTAGGGTATTAGCAACTTCTTGAATTTTACTTTTCAAGAAATGATCTTTTAACATGTTTACCAATTTATATGCGGGCTTTATTTTTATTTCCAATTTATTTCTAAATAACTTTTTTAGCCAATCGTGTTCAAATAATTCTGCGGCTTTAATCATACGAGAGATAAGACCCTGCGACACACCCATTGCTTTTGCCATTTCTGTTTGGTTTTTAAATATGCCACTTTTAAATTGTTGCGAAAAAGAAAAAGCTCGTTCAAATTCAGAGATGTCTTTAGAGTTGGCATTTTCTGTATGCATCAGTATCATGCAGGTTTTGTCATCTGCTTCGGTAAATGCCGCTAAAACCATTTGATTGGGTATTTGAGAACAGGCGTACCATCTTCGAACACCGTAGATTATTTCATAATCATGCTCAGGATCTGTGTTCTCTGGTAATTTTCTCAATAAAATGGGTTCAACCTGCCCATTTTGTTGAATAGACGAAATCAGATCAGCACAACTTTCAGCTGTTAACCAATCCAGATCGCGATTGTGATATTTCCAAGGTTTGCAGCGCGCAGGGTCAATAGGAGTAATAATAATTTCTCCTATATTATTCGCATCTGTTTCAAACTTCGAAAAAAAAGATTCTGATTTCATATTACCCTTGTTTCCAGCCAAAAACTTAAAACAGTCAAAACACGTTTGTAGATGGCAAAATAATTATACTCAATCGAGTGCAAGTTTAAAGTTAAATTTTGCTGATGTATACAGAAGATTTTATTTTTTTTTTATATTCTGCAAAAGGTCGGTATTTATAACAGCATCATCGGTAATAATTGCGGTAAATTTATATGAAAGTTGTTCGACTAGATAAGATAATGATTTATTAAAATAAACTATGCTAAGTAAAGAGAACTGACAAGGAGGTCTAGAATTGAGTTCTTATACAATATTGTTTTTAGCTATCGCTATCCTATTAGTGATTATTTATATTTGGGATGTTCGCCAAAAAGAACATGCCGTTTTGCGCAATTTTCCGATAATTGGACATTTTAGATATATTTTAGAGTGGCTAGGGATTTATCTGCGCCAATTTTGGTTTGCTCCGGATAGAGAAGAACTTCCTTTTAACCGTGCAACCCGATCCTGGGTCTATAGGGCCGCAAAAAACGTCGATATGACGGTCGGATTTGGTTCTACCCGAGATTTACGTCCTGTAGGCACAGTCATGTTTGTTGACGCGCCATTTCCAGTATTAGGGCAAGATGCAAGCGAAATAAGGCCCGTCACAATAGGTCCCTACTGTAAAATCCCTTATACCGCCAAGTCCTTGTTTAATATTTCGGGAATGAGCTATGGGTCCATTTCTAAAAACGCCGTACGTGCCTTAGCAG
The DNA here is from genome assembly GCA_044225395.1 of Gammaproteobacteria bacterium. Lineage (GTDB taxonomy): Bacteria > Pseudomonadota > Gammaproteobacteria > UBA6186 > Azoamicaceae > CADEGZ01. The sequence continues at coordinate 5,759 of JBGAIP010000031.1, read as the reverse complement.
AAGGCGCAAAAATAGGGGGGTGTTGGTTAAACACAGGGGAGGGTGGCGTTTCACCTTATCACCTCGAAACAGGTTGCGATATCGTCGCACAAATTGGTACTGCCAAATATGGTTTTTGCGATACCCATGGAAAATTGAGCGATGAGGCTATTAGGGGTGTTGGTATTTATCCGCAAGTCAAAATGTTTGAATTAAAATTGAGCCAAGGCGCGAAGCCTGGTAAAGGTGGTATTTTACCGGGTATTAAAGTCACAGAAGAAATTGCAGAGATTCGTTTTATTAAAGCACATGAAGACTCGATTAGTCCTAACAGACATCCCGAAATTAGCAATGTTCAAGAATTACTTGATTTTATCGATCATATTCGCTCACTCACTGGTAAACCAGTGGGCTTTAAAGTGGTGATTGGCAGTTATGAATGGTTAGATGATCTTTGTATTGAAATATTAAAAAGAGGTATCGAAAAGGCACCCGATTTTATTACGTTAGACGGTGCAGAAGGGGGAACGGGTGCTGCGCCAGCAAGTTTAATTGACTACATGGGATTACCCATCGCAGAAAGTTTACCGGTTCTGATTGATACCTTGGTTGAATACGGATTACGCGATCGCATTAAAGTGGTTGCCAGCGGCAAATTGGTAACGCCCGCTGAAGTGGCTTGGGCCCTTTGTATGGGCGCTGATTTTATCGTGTCTGCGCGTGGTTTTGCTTTTGCTTTAGGGTGTATACAAGCGCTCAAATGTCATACCAATACTTGCCCTACCGGGATTACAACGCACCAACCGCACTTAGTAAACGGCTTAGATCCAGCAACAAAAGCCGTCAGAGTTGCGAATTATATGCAGAGCATATTGTACGAAACTGGGGTAATTAGTCATTCTTGTGGGGTACGAGAACCCAGAGAATTAACCCGAAAGCACGCCCGTATTGTTACTGAAAGAGGCATCTCTGTGCTGCTCTCTGACATATATCCTGAAAAGGTGCCAGGCTCAAAGGTAAAATAAGTTGAGACGGTCTTTGTAAAAGACCTGACTCTATATTAAAATTAATCTAAAACCAACTTTAATTAACTGAAAGGGAAAGACCTTACATGTATCATATAAAAGGAATTATATCTAAAATTCAGCCGCTCATCCTGTATAGCAAAAAAATCCATCATCATATTAAGTCTAAAGCCATCAAAATTTATCAAGAAAGCGGTATGGGTAAAGAAATGCTCATTATGCTGATGTCTGTGATTGGCCTATTCGTTGTTATTTTTGCCTACAAGTTTTTAAGTTCGCTCATTTATTATAAATTTATCATGGATCCGCCAGCGGTTATTAATGTATCAGCGATGAAAGCAGAGTACCAGACTTGGCAACCAAAAATTCAAGCTTCTGCCAATATACGTGCAGTTAAGGGAATTAATGTCACGTCAGAAATAGCGGGCATTATTCGTGCTATTCGTTTTGTGCCAGGTGCATTTGTTAAAGAAAATGATGTGCTACTAGAATTAAATGCAGATGCAGAAATCGCTCAATTACACTCACTTCAGGCTATCGCAGCACTATCTAAAATAACTTATGCACGAGATAAACAACAGTTCAAAGCGAATGCCGTTAGTCAGTCTACCCTAGATGCGGATGATGCTGACCTTAAAAACAAAGAAGCCCAAATTGCTAGTCAAGAGGCTGTTATTGCTAAAAAAACCATTCGAGCACCTTTTGCCGGGCGTTTAGGTATTTCTATGGTTAACCCAGGGCAATATGTCAATCCAGGTGACAATCTTGTCACACTGCAAGCACTGGATAATGTTTATGTGGATTTTTTTCTGCCACAAAAATACTTAAAACAAATCTCTACAGGCTTAACCGTGTCTTTATTAACGGATGCTTATCCGCATCAACCTTTTATTGGAAAAATTACGACTATCAACCCAATTGTCGATCTTAAAACACGTAATATAGAAGTAGAAGCCACACTCGCTAATGCCCAATCAACACTTTTACCGGGCATGTTTGGTACCGTAGAAGTAAACACGGGCACTCAACAACGTTTTTTAACATTACCTCAAACTGCCATTACTTTTAATCCTTATGGTGAAATAGTCTATATTGTGCAAGAAACTGCAAAAGATAAAAAGGGCAACACAACCAACATTGCCAAACAAACCTTTGTAAAAGTCGGCGAAACACGAGGCGACCAAATTGCCATTTTAGAGGGGATAAAAGAAGGCGATATGGTTGTTACCAGTGGCCAACTAAAACTGAAAAATGGAACACCTATTGTTATTAATAATGAAGTGGTCCCGAGCAACAATCCAGCACCTATATCTGTGGATGAATAATGCAAATTACTGATATTTTTATACGTAGACCTGTATTGGCGACAGTCATTAGTTTATTGATTCTCGTTTTAGGTATGCGTTCGCTATCCGAATTGCCTATACGTCAATATCCTTATACACAAAATGCAACTGTCACCGTCACAACGGCGTATATAGGTGCTGATCCTGCATTAGTTGCGGGGTTTATTACAACCCCTATAGAAACGGCTTTGTCTCAAGCAAATGGGGTGGAATACATTACATCAACAAGTCTTCAAGGAGTCAGCACAGTCAATGCCGTTCTATTGCTCAATTATGATGCCAATAAAGCATTAAGCGAAATCAATACAAATGTAAACGCCATTTTAAACCAATTGCCACCCGGTGCACAACAACCCGCGATTACAATTACGGTTGGACAATCTATTGCAGCGATGTATATTGGTTTTTCAAGTAAGCTTTTATCAAGCAACAAAATTACAGACTATTTAATTAGAATTGTTCAACCCAAATTACAATCCATCGATGGGATCCAAGAAGCGAAAGTAATAGGTAAACGAGAATTTGCCTTAAGAGCCTGGTTAGACCCTGCAAAAATGGCTGCTTATAATTTGACGGCTACGGATGTTTCCAATGCGCTGACGAGTAATAATTTCATCTCTGCTGTAGGTCGCACAGAAGGGCAAATGATGACGATTAATTTAACTGCAGATACAGATCTGCATACCGTAGAGGAATTTAAAAACCTTGTCTTAAAATCGGAAAATGGTGCTATTGTTCGATTGGAAGATGTTGCAAAAGTTACAATGGGCTCAGACAATTATGATATATCGGTTAGCTTTGATAATAAAGATGCTGTTTATATCGGAATTTTGGTTTCTCCTTCCGCCAATGTATTAAATGTGATAGAACGTGTAAGGAATGTGTTTCCGGAAATCGAATCTCAGTTACCAGAAGGTCTTGAAGCTGAAATTGCTTATGACTCAACAAAATACGTTAAAACCTCTATTCATGAAGTAGAACGTTCCCTAATCGAAGCCTTGTTGATAGTGACGGGTGTTATTTTCTTATTTTTAGGATCTGTCAGATCAGTCATTATCCCCGTTATTGCAATACCGCTTTCATTAATAGGTACGCTTTTTATTATGTTACTCTTGGGTTATTCTATTAACCTGCTCACCTTGTTGTCGTTCGTGTTAGCCATTGGTCTTGTGGTAGACGATGCCATTATTGTCGTTGAAAATGTACATAGACACATGGAGAACGGCATGTCTCGCCTTAAAGCTTCCATACAGGGTGCAAGAGAATTAGCCAATCCGATTATTGCGATTTCTGTCATATTAATCGCTGTTTATTTACCTATTGGATTTATGGGCGGGCTGACAGGGGCACTGTTTACAGAATTTGCTTTTACTTTAGCAGGTGCGGTTGGTATTTCTGCCATCGTTGCCTTAACGTTATCGCCCATGATGTGTTCTAAACTATTAATTTCTTCTCATAATCATACTGGTACAAATAACAGACTCAGTGTTTATATTGATAAACAATTCGATAGACTGCGAAAAATCTATCAAAGCAGTTTACATAATTCTCTTAACTTTTTGCCGGTCATGGCTGTTTTTTCGGTGCTTATTTTTATCAGTATCTATTTTCTTTACGCTTCTTCTAAAACAGAATTAGCACCTCAAGAAGATCAGGGTATTGTTATTTCATTGCTACAAACCGCGCCTAATGCAACCTTAGAACAAACAGAACGCTATACACAGCAAGTGTACGAGAAATTTTTAAAGTTTCCAGAACTTGATCATGTTTTTCAATTGGTTGGTATCAATGGCCTAAATACGAGCATCAGTGGTATCGTGCTAAAAAATTGGGAAGCACGAAAGAAAACAACGAATCAAATACAACCCGAGTTACAAAATATGTACGCCAGTATTTCGGGTGCCAATATTGTTGCCTTTCAGCCAGCTTCTTTACCGGGAGCAAGTGGACTACCCATTCAATTTGTGATAGAAACCACTGATTCTTACGAGAGATTAAACGAAGTCTCTAATCAACTACTAGAAAAAGCCCGTGCCAGTGGTCAATTTATATTTCTGGATACCGATCTTAAATTGGATAAACAACAAACCTCTATTGTTTTAAATAGAGACATGGCAGCACAACTGGGTTTAACAATGAAAGATATTGGATTTGTATTAGGTTCTAATTTAGGCGGAAATTACGTTAACTATTTTAACTTGGCAGGACGCTCGTATCAAGTAATACCACAAGTCATGGGCTCAGAACGCTTCAATACAGATCAACTTTTAAATTACTATATTACTGCTAATGGCTCTTCTATTCCACTATCCACTATTGCCTCACTTAAAACAATGGTTGTTCCAGAATCCTTAAATCGCTTTCAACAATTAAATTCAGCCACCATTAGTGGTGTCGCTTTGCCATCAGTCAGTTTAGGTCAGGCTCTGCACACTTTAAACACCCTTGCTAAAGAAGTATTGCCAGCAGGATATTCTGTTGACTATTCAGGTCAATCGCGTCAGTTTCAACAAGAAAGTAGCAGTTTGTTGGTTACTTTTTTCTTTGCCTTAGTCATTATTTTCTTAACCTTGTCAGCGCTGTTTGAGAGCTTTAGGGATCCTTTAATCGTTTTAATCAGCGTACCCATGTCTATTTGTGGTGCCATGATTTTTGTGAGTCTGGGCATAGGAGGAGCTAGCCTTAATATTTATACAGAGGTGGGTCTGGTTACCCTTATTGGTTTAATTAGTAAGCACGGAATCTTAATTGTACAGTTTGCGAATGATTTGCAACGAGAAGGTAAAACTAAACGCGAAGCAATAGAAATGGCAGCGGCTATTCGTCTTCGTCCTATCTTAATGACCACAGCCTCTATGGTGTTAGGTGTCATCCCTTTAATTATTGCAACAGGCGCTGGTGCAGAAAGCCGCTTTAATATTGGTTTAGTGATAGCTTCAGGTATTTCTATTGGTACTTTATTTACCTTATACGTTGTACCTGCAATGTATCTTTTTTTAGCTGAAACTCTTGAAAAGGAAGCAAGTTATGTTTAAAAAAGCCATTATCGTTTGTTTTACGACCGTTTTATTTTCTTTAGCAATGGGTAAGTCCATAGCTGCAGAAGATCCCATTAATATGCTTCAAGATATTACACAAAATGTGATGCTTAAATTAAAAAATAATACGCAAACCTTAAAGTATGAACCTGAACAAGTCTATTCTATTATTAATTCTGTTATTGTACCACACGTCGATTTTTCAGAAATGGCACGTTGGGTAGCAGGCCGCAACGCATGGCATGCAGCAGATAATACGACACAAGAATCCTTTGTTGGTGCGTTTAAGACCTTTGTCATTAAAAACTATACGCGTTTTTTAGTCAAATTCACCAATGAGAAAATTAAATTTTTTCCACTTCGTGAAGATG
>JBGAIP010000004.1:0-116994 GCA_044225395.1 Gammaproteobacteria bacterium | reverse complement strand
CTTGTCTCCAGGTCTCAACGTTCCTAGCAACCGTTTCTAACGTAATATCGCTTAACATATACTTGCTCCTTTTTTAAACCTAAAAAAGCAAGTTTATCGAGATCAATTATTTAAAATAGATGGTATTTTTGAGTGCTTACGATAGAAAAATCTTGGCTTATCAAATTGGGGCGGTGTTTGGACAACGTTCCCAATTATGGTATCACTTGCCTGTTCAAGAAACTTTAACTTTGCTAGCGGCGATTTACGATATCCCTACTCGGGAATATCAGCAGCGCTTAAAAACGTTGGCCGAAAAATTTAACGTTATGCCCTTGTTAACAAAGCCCGTGCGTCAATTATCGCTGGGCGAACGTATGCGTTGCGAAATTATCGCGAGCTTTCTACATAGACCTTCTGTTTTGTTTTTAGATGAACCGACGATTGGTCTCGATATTACAGCCAAAGCCATTATTCGCGATTTAATTCGAAAACAATCTGAGCAAGAAGGTGTAACTTTATTATTAACTTCTCATGATACTGACGATATTGAAAAAGTGTGCGATCGTGTCATTATTATTGATCAAGGACAATTGCTGTTGAATGACAGTTTGGTTAATTTAAAAACACAGTATATTAAAAAACGCGTGTTGTCTATCGTTACTGAAGAGGAAAAGATTATTTTGGAAAAACCAGGGATTGAAATATTAGAACAATCACCACATCATTTAAAAATCGAAATTGATCTCACCCAACACGCGGTCGAAAAAGTGGTGACTGGCTTATTAGAAAATTATACCATCAAAGATTTAACCATCGAAGGCCCTCCTTTAGAAGCGATTATTCAGATGCTGTATGCGAATGGTAAACATCAATCATAAATATTGGGCAAGTATCAGTATTGCGATACGTCAGCAATTAGCACAACGAGGCCAATTGGTAGGCCGGTTTTTTTTATATGTGGTGATTGTCTACTTGTTCCATCAAGTGTTCGAAAGTGTCCAAGCACCAGCCTCTAGACTATGGTATTTAGCGATTACAGAATGGGTTATTTTATCCGCCCCACCACTCGCCTTTCAGCTTGCAGAAGATATTAATAGCGGACAAATTGCCTATTTTATGCTTCGGCCTATGCATTTTTTAAGTGTAAGACTCATGGAATGTATTGGCTCTTTTATGGTGAGATTTATTTTATTGGGTCTATCTTGTGTTGGATTGGGTTTTTACTTAACGGGTTATTTTCCAGGCGATATAATGGCTTGGATGTTAGGTATAATTTTTAGCATATTAGCTGTCTTATTGTACAACACCCTTTTAATATTAATTGGACTATGTGCTTTTTGGTTAAGAGATATTAAAACCTTAATTTATTTAAACTTAACGGCGACTTTTTGTTTTGGTGGCTTAATAGTGCCACTTTCTTTTTATACTCCCGCTATCAAAACGATTAGTTTTTGTACACCTTATCCATGGATATTATGGTGGCCTGCCGAATTTATGACAGGCGGTGATGTAAATGTGTGGTTAGCGTTGATAAACTGGGGATTCTGGATGTTGTTACTGTGGAGTTTGATTGCTTTTGCCTATCAACGAGGCATTAAATCTTTTGTAATCGAGGGCGGGTAAATGTTTTTTTTTAAGTTTGTATGGATGGCCATCTGTTTAAACCTTAAGCGATCTATGGCTATGCGGGGCGCTTTTATTATTACGATGGTCGTTACTATTACAAAGCAATTATTGTTTTTGGTGACGTGGAGCTTTTTTTTCGGTAAGTATAAAATGGTTCAAGGATGGACTTTCGAGAACATGATAGTAGCCTATGGTATTTTATGTTTTGCGATGGGTTTTGTAGAAGCCTTTTTCTATGGCATTAAAGAATTGCCGCAGGTGGTAGAAACAGGACAATTAGATACCTTTTTGCTACAACCTAAAAATGTCGTTTTGAATGTTGCTTTGTCTAAAGGCGATGTTTCAGCGCTTGGGGAAGTGCTAACGGGTATTTTGTTAATAGGTTATTCAGGCTATTTTATAACAGCTCTACCTGTTGTATTACTCTTGATGGTTATTACAACGCTTTTTATGTTTTCTCTGTTATTGTATTTAAGCTGCATTGCCTTTTTTATGGGCAACGCATCCGATTTTATTAAAGAGTTAAATTTAAATGCCATTGTTGTTGCAACACAACCCAATGCTGCATACAGTGGTGTATTTAAAATTTTTACTTTTACTATTTTGCCTGTTGCCTTTTTAAGTTATTTCCCGGTTGAATATTTTAGAACAGGACTTTGGCAATATTTATTAATAACATTAGCTGGAACAGGCATATTTTTTGGCATTGCTTGTGGATTATTTAAGCAAGGCCTCAAACGCTACGAGTCTGGTAACATGATGTTTACTCGACAGTAGGTATTATTAACTGAAGGGAATTTAGAGATGTTTAATGAGTAACGATCAGCCTGCTATTCTGTGGTTTCGCCAGGATCTACGCATAAAAGATAATCCGGCGCTTCAAGCAGCTGCAAAATATCCTATTGTTGCGGTTTACATTTTTGATGATGAAGATCCGTGGAAGCCTGGTGGTGCATCGTGTTGGTGGCTCTATGAAAGTTTAAAATCCCTCAAGGAGTCTCTAAAAAACAAAGGAGTGCAATTAATATTTAAACGAGGCAGACCTTTAGAGATCTTAAACCAGCTCGTTGAAACTGTCCGGCCACAAGCACTTTATTGGAACAGATGTTATGAACCCTACGCTGTTAAACGAGATCAAGTTATTAAGACATATTTAAAAGACAAGGGAGTTCATTGTGAAAGTTTTAAAGGAGGACTTTTAGCAGAACCATGGGAACTTGAAACAAAAAATGGATGTGCGTATAAAGTATTCTCGCCGTTTTGGAAGACTTTACAGCAATTTGTAAAGCCAAATATCTTTTCAACACCAATGCTGCAAGGTTGGAAAGGTACCCTGAAATCAGATCAATTAGATGATTGGAAACTATCGCCCACACTTTGGGGTAGTGGGTTAAGGAAAAAATGGTGTCCTGGAGAAATAGGTGCTTGGACAACACTCAAAAATTTTCTAGATAATTCTTTTGAAAACTATGCAGAAAAACGAGACTACCCTTCTGAAAATGCTACTTCTGCTTTGTCGCCCCATCTTCATTGGGGAGAGATAAGTCCCGCTCAGCTTTGGAATGATATAACGCTTTCATATGGTGCCGAGGCTTTTCCCTTTTTAAGACAACTTGCATGGCGAGAATTCTCATATCATTTACTTTATTACTTTCCGAATATACCTATACACCCTATAAAATCCATTTTTGCGGATTTTCCTTGGGAATCAAACCCAGATTTTTTAAAAGCATGGCAAAACGGGCAAACAGGATATCCGTTGATTGATGCAGGTATGAGGGAACTCTGGCATACAGGATGGATGCATAATCGCGTCAGAATGGTTGTCGCATCATTTCTTGTAAAGGACCTTCTAATTCCTTGGCAAAAAGGCGAAGAATGGTTTTGGGACACCCTTGTTGATGCAGATCTTGCTAACAATTCAGTAAGTTGGCAATGGGTTGCAGGATGTGGTGTGGATCCTGCGCCTTATTTTCGGGTTTTCAATCCTGTACTTCAAAGTCAAAAATTTGATTCCACAGGAACGTATATAAAAAAATGGGTTCCGGAGCTTAGAAATTTAGAACCCCCTTTTTTACATTCTCCATGGACAGCACCTGCTTCTTGTCTTACAAACGCGGAAATTCGTTTGGGCGTCGATTACCCTTTACCTATCGTTGAGCATGATTTTGCTCGTAAAAGAGCTTTGTCAATCTTTCATAAGCTAGTGTAGAATTTCTTTTGCTTTGTATAGCTCTATTGATTAGCAATAGTAATATGAAATGGCACCAAAAGACCATGGTAATTAAGCTTGGTTGATAGCCCATATTTTAGCCGTAATTGTTCTAATGATGGTGATGACACAGTAAGCGCAAAAAATGTTTTATCAAAAACAGATAAATTAAAAAAACCAGTGACTTCAAAAGAAAACGATTGTTTAAGCTCATCGACATTAATATTTTTTGAGGATGTCTCATCAGGATACATAATACTAATATGAGCCCCAATGTCGCATTTTGGTGGAAAGTAATTTGGTATAGATAGACAAGGCTCTTTTATTAAGGGAAATAAGTCAAGAATAAAATTATCTTGGATTTTTAGGTAACAATAGGTGTTTGTATTATCTCTTTTTAAGACTCCCTGATTTGGTAACTTTTTTGCGTATTCCAAAAGAACAGGGTTTTCTATTTTACTCTCCACCATGCGACCGTAATATCTTTGCGACATCAAAATGATTATTTTGATTGGCGATTGCTAAAGGTGTTGCTTTATTGGTTTTATCAAACAAATTAGGATTGGCTTTATGATCAACCAGCATTTCTGCAATAATTGCATCACCATTTTGAGCAACGAAATGTAGTGCTGTAAATCCTTCTTGATCCGAATGGTTGATATTAGTCTTTTTATTTTCCAATAATAATTGAACGATTTGCGCTTGTTTAAATTGAGAAGCAACCAAGAGGGGTGTAATGCCAAATTTCATGACTGCATTAACATTGGCGCCATTTTGGATTAATAAATTGGCGATGCTTTCTCGACCGTAAAGCGCTGCTAAATGTAAGGGTGTCGCGCCAGTCGAAGTATCTTGTGCGTCTATTTTGGCGCCGGCTTGTATCAATTCAGCTGCAATATCTTCTTGGTTATTTATGACGGCGGAATGTAAGGGCGTAATACCTTGGCCAAAAGGCTGGTTAACATCGACCCCCTTCTGTCCCAACAAAATGCGCACATCATCCATTTCACCGGCTTTAATGGCATTTTGTAATAACATTTCGGGGGAAAATGCACTTTCTGTTTTAATTTCGGCATTACAGCAAAAACTCATGAGTATTAAAGCAAAAGCGATTAATGTATTTTTAAAAGTCATAAAAGAAGCTCCTGTTAAGAGATGTTATTCCCGTAAGGGATAATGTTTGAGTTCGATTTTTCCGGGGAAAAAAAGTTTTGCAATGTTTTCAAAAAATTCGTTATGATCAGAAACATAAAAAGTCTTTTTAGATTGAACCCCCACCTGAGTATTTAAAAGAGACTGTAAAGTAAGATGCTCTTTTAAAATTTTAGCTGTCATCTCGGATGCATCGATAATGTCCACTTTGTTTTTGTAAAAATTTTGAATGATGGGTTTAAGCAGTGGGTAGTGGGTGCAACCCAAAATAAGAGCCTCAATATTAGTCAAATTGGGGTGAGAAAGGTATTCTTGCATAATAGTCTCGGTGACTGCTTTGTCACCAAATCCTTCTTCTATTAATGATGCGAGTAAGGGTGTTGCAAGTGAGGTCAGTTCAATATTCTGATCTAATCTGTCAACGCGCTTTTTGTAAGCGTTCGACCGAATGGTTTGTTTTGTGCCAATGAGGCCAATTTTCTTTTGGTGATGATGTTGTTGAATATGTTGAATCACCGGATCAACGACATTTATGACGGTCGCTTTACTGCCAACATATTCTGCGACCAGTTCGTAAGCAGCGGTTGAAGCTGTATGACAGGCAATAACAATGGATTTACAGTGGTGTTGTAAGAGTACATCGCAGATTTTAATAGCATAAGCTTGAATAGCAGCGGTTGATTTATCACCCCATGGCGTATGGGCGGTATCACCAAAATAGACGATGTGTTCGTTTGGCAAGTGATCAGTAATGGTCTTTGCGACTGTCAAGCCGCCCATGCCACTGTCGAATATGCCTATAGGATGTGTAGAAGATTGCAACATAGGCTATCAGTCTATCACATTATTCACTCGAGAATAATCTATACTTGAATGTGTGGAAGGTTTAACGGACACTGTCGGGAGGGTTTCTGATGTGGCATTTAAAAACCAGATTAGGCGTCTTTTGGGTCGTTCCGCTTTCCCCCGCCGAAAATAAATTCTTATTGGGCGTCAATGATGAAGAACTGGGTTTTTATACAAACCTAGATCAGGCAGCAAAGGATGTACACGATCAGGCAACAGGCTTTTTGAAGTGGGATATCCAGCCAGCAGCCCGAGCACCTGAGCATATAACGGAATGGGTAGAGGGTGAACCTAAAGGCTGGGAAAAACATTAGTTTAATAACTTAATATCGACTGGGTTGCAGATATGATACAATTTCGGTATGATCCCTCACTGTATAAGAGCGAGGGCAAAAATCATGAAACCAGATATTCATCCACAATATGGACCGATTAAAGTTACGTGTAGTTGTGGACATGTGTTTGACACAGGTTCTGTCTTGGGCAAAGATCTCAACGTAGAAGTTTGTAATCAATGTCATCCGTTTTATACCGGAAAAACCAAGATTGTTGATACTGCAGGTCGTGTTGATAAATTCAGTAAAAAATTTGGAAATTTTGCTTTAAATAAAAATCAGTCTGGCGCTTAAATTTTAGAGTTAATCTTATGGATCAAGCATTACGTAAAGCCGCATTGGATTATCATGCGTTACCCGCGCCCGGCAAATTGGGTATTCGTATCACAAAACCGACAGAGTCTCAGAGAGACTTGGCGCTTGCTTATACGCCCGGTGTTGCAGAGCCTGTACGTGCAATTGCAGCTGATCCTGCATTAGCTTATCAATATACAGCCAAAGGCAATTTGGTTGCGGTGATTACTGATGGCACCGCCATTTTAGGTCTAGGAAATTTGGGTCCTTTGGCCAGTAAACCTGTGATGGAAGGCAAAGCGGTTTTATTTAAGCGCTTTGCAGATATTGATGTTTTTGATATCGAAGTCGATGCAAAAACCCCCGAAGCGTTTATCGAAACGGTTGCGAATATCTCACCTACCTTTGGTGGTATAAATCTCGAAGATATTAAAGGCCCTGAATGTTTTGAAATCGAAAAGGCTTTAACCGAACGTCTCAATATCCCTGTGTTTCATGATGATCAGCATGGCACGGCAGTTATTGTTGCGGCTGCATTATTAAACGCATTGGAATTACAACAAAAAAAGCTCGAAGAGATTAAATTGGTTTGTTTAGGCGCAGGTGCTGCAGGTATTGCAACGATGCGGTTATTGGTATCGCTTGGTCTACATCGAACATCCATTACCATGGTTGATAGACAAGGCATTATCCACATAGGACGCGAAGATTTAAATCCATATAAATTTGCCTTTGCACAAGAAACACCAAAACGTACTTTAGAAGAAGCAATTGAAGGTGCAGATGTGTTTATTGGGGTGTCGGGTGCAAATGCGATAACACCCGAAATGTTAAAACGGATGGCACCAAAACCTGTGGTATTTGCTTTGTCAAATCCTGATCCCGAAATTAAACCCGAAATCGCACATCAAGCAAGGCAAGATTTAGTCATGGCTACCGGCAGAAGCGATTACCCTAATCAAGTGAATAATGTGCTTTGTTTTCCTTATATTTTCAGAGGTGCATTAGATGTACGTGCGCGCTGTATTAATCAAGCTATGTTGATTGCAGCTGTACATGCTATTCGTTCTTTAGTGCATGGTACAACGCCAGAATCTGTTGTTAACGCTTATGCCAATTCAGAAAGTTTAAATTTCGGTCCAAAATATATTTTACCTAAACCAATGGATCCACGTTTACGACAAACCGTATCGGCTGCAGTTGCAAAAGCTGCCATTGAAAGTGGTGTCGCACAACTGCTCTACCCGGATCACTATCCAAGTCTATAAAGTCGTTTAAATTGTTTTAGCAGGGAGCAAAACAATGCACAAACCAAAAATTGCACTCATCGGCGCCGGTAATATCGGGGGCACCCTTGCGCACTTAGCGCTTATGAAGGGACTAGGGGACATCGTTTTATTTGATGTCGTCGAAGGTATTCCACAAGGTAAAGCACTCGATTTGTCACACTGTGGTCCTATTGAAGGATTTGATGGGCGTATTACAGGTACCAACGATTACAAAGACATTGAAGGTGCCGATGTTGCGATTGTTACGGCTGGTATTGCCAGAAAACCTGGCATGAGTCGAGATGATTTGCTTGCGATTAATGCCAAAGTGATGAAATCTGTCGGCGAAGGCATTAAACAATTTTGTCCCAATGCATTTACTATTTGTATTACGAACCCTTTGGACATTATGGTGCGTTTATTGCAGGATTTTTCGGGTGTGCCTGATAGTCGCATTGTGGGTATGGCGGGTGTGCTAGATTCTGCACGATTTAGAGCCTTTTTAGCAGAAGAATTTAAAGTATCTATTCATGAAGTACAAGCTTATGTCTTAGGTGGGCATGGTGATAGCATGGTGCCATTAACAGGATTAAGCAATATTGCGGGTGTTACTTTAGAAAAATTGGTTAGAGAACAAAAGATTTCTCGCGAACGTTTAAATGCAATTGTTGATCGTACGCGTAAAGGCGGTGGCGAGATAGTCAATCTTTTAAAAACAGGTTCCGCTTTTTACGCGCCCGCTTCTTCTGCGATATCAATGGCAAAATCTTATTTGATGGATGAAAAACGGATACTACCTTGTGCAGCAAAATTAAAGCCGGGTCAGTATGGTGTCAAAGAACCTTTATTTGTCGGTGTGCCGGTTAAAATTGGTAGCCAAGGCATCGAAGAGATTATTGAAGTTGAATTAACAGCAGAAGAGCATGCTAATCTGCAAGTTTCCATTCAAACAGTAGTTGAACTTAATCAAGCAGTTGCTGCGCTTAAACTGTAATCATTGGAAATTGGTCATTAACATAAAAATCGTTTACGTTAAATACTATGGGTTGATTGTTAGATACAGCTATTGTATAAAATTCTACAATTTTTTTTGTAGAATAACACGAAAAAGTTTGAAATGTTTTTTCTAAAAATTTATTTGAACCAAATACTTTAGGTGTAAAGCTATTTAAATTTTTCCCATTATTTTTGCTTCTGGCAGAGTAAGAAATGAAAGTTTCAATACCGTCTGATCGCATCATGCTGCCTAAAGCCTGTGAATCACTATAAGATATGGGAGAAGAGATTCTCTCACGAAAATCAGCAAAGGGTTTTTTGCATAAATCAATGCCAAATTGAGCATTTATATTAACACTAAAAGCAGTACAATTAACAGATTTTCCGCCGATATTGCCTGAGCTTGCCAATAAAAAATTCAAACGATGAAATGCTTTTTCGCATAGGGCTGTTTCTAATTCTAATGAGGCATAAAATAAATTTCGTTCGTGTCGTTGTCCAAATCGAGACCCTCTTTTTAAGGGTGGATATCGAAAGGGTGTTGATAATAAATAATGTAATCCTTCAAAAGCACGTTCGTCCTTTTGATAGATAAGTCTTGGCTTATTGTCTTCTATTAACTTTTCTAATATTTCATGTTCTTCCGCAGTATCAACCATTTTTCGTGTGGAGGATCGTAATTGATCTTCAACCACACGCCAAGCTGTTTTTGTTATAGGTTCTATCCTAGAAACCCCCTTTAAATCATGCCATAGTTGTTTCATGCCAATCCTCGCATTGCATCAAGATAGGTAACGATTTCAACCAATCCTTCTATTTTTTTAGACATTTTAATAGGCTTATCTCCTAGATGTGCATTATCGTTATTAAACCATTCTTGGCATTGCCTTTCGTCTTCGCCTAATAGAGCATCTAGGCTTCTATAGATTCGGATAAGCAGTAGTGCACATTCACCCTCTTTGGTGTTAGGAGATAGAAAAATTTTTCTGCCAAATAATCGGCTAACCTCTGATTTACTAGAACCGATAATTTCACTGAGGTCTTTTTGGCTTAAGCCGAGATTAGTCGCAACAGTGACAACGGCCTTACTGAGTACAGCAGCTGCGCCAGGAGGAATTAAAGCTTTATGTCCAATAGAAGGGGCCATACACGGATCTCCTCTACAGTAGTCCCTAGTGAAATATTAGCCCATTTTTATTTCTATTGCAATATTTTTAGGTTTAAAACAACGCTTCCATACTCGCGCCACCACTACTACTTCCGCCCATTTCTTCATCAAACATACCTAATGATGAGGCCGTTTGTGTGGGCAATGTGTCTTCTGTAAAGAACTCGGACACAGCACCTTGAGCGTTTTCGCTTGCTAATAATCCGGTATTGGGATCTATCTTAACACTGACGATGCCGGGTGGTGGTTCCATAGAATGTTCAGGTTTGTCTTTTAGGACGGCTTCCATAAAATACATCCACATAGGTAGTGCAACAACGCCCCCGAATTCTCTATCGCCTAAAGTACGGGGATCATCAAATCCTACCCAGGTCGTTACAACCACATCGCGATTAAATCCAGAGTACCACGCATCAAACCATTCATTGGTTGTGCCTGTTTTTCCCGCCAAATCAGTGCGCCCTAACTTTGTAGCGCGATGTCCTGTACCAACACTGCTTTGAATAGTGTCTTTTAAGGCTTCTGTCATAAGATACGCAATTTGTGGACCAATCGAAGGAGTGCTGGTTGGAGTAGGTGCTTCGTATACTAAATTGCCTTGATAATCTTTTATTTTCGTAATTAAATTTGGTGTAACACGATTACCGCCATTGGCAAACACACAATAACCCGCAGCGACTTCCAGTGGTGTTAATTCTCCGGCACCTAAAGCTAAAGGTAAATAGGGTGGAAATTTTTCAGGATTAAATCCAAAGTTTTCAGTAAATGATAAGAATTTTTTAATACCGACTGCTTGCAATAATCGAATAGAAACCATGTTTTGTGAACGTGCTAAACTTTTTCGCAAGCTTGTCGGACCATAAAATTTATTTGTAGAATTGTGTGGGCGCCAAACCACGCCAGAGACAGGATCTGTAAACACGAGCGGCGCATCATTAATTTTAGTGGCTAATGTATACCCTTCTGATAAAGCAGCAGCCCAAAGAAAAGGCTTAAAACCAGAGCCTGGTTGCCTTTCTGCTTGTGTTACACGATTAAAGCTACTGAGGCTATAATCAAATCCACCGACCATGGCGAGTATTGATCCCGTATCAGGTGCCAAAGCCACAATGGCGCCACCCACTTCTGGGATCTGAACCATTTTCCAGCTTTTATTTTCTGTAGGTTCTGCATAGATAACATCGCCTACAGTAACAATATCGGCAGGTTTTTTAGGCGAAGCGCCGAAGCGAGCACCTTTTAATTGAGGCCTTGCCCACGATAGCCCTGCCCAAGGAATCTCAATATATCGTCCATCCTGCAATAGAACCGAAATGTTGGTATTGCCAATTTTCATAACCACGCCTGGCAAAATATCGCCGTAGACAGGGACATCTCGAAGTTCCTGCATCCAGTTATCGAGTTCTTGATCCGGGGTTTTGTGACGTGACAGTGTAAAGTGAATTTTGGTTTTGCGGTAACCATGTTTACGATCATAATCTAACAGTGCTTTTTTTAAGGCCATATTGGCTGCTACTTGTTGTTCGCTATCTATGGTTGTGTAGACCTCGTAACCCAGGGTATAGATTGCATCACCATAACGTGCGTAGAGATCTTGACGTACCATTTCTGCAACATAGGGCGCTTCTATTTCGGGTGTGTGAGCGTGCGATTTTGTCGGCAAAGGTGCATCAACGGCAACTTTAAATTGTTCTGGTGTAATAAAATCGTACGATAACATCCGTTCTAAAACGTGTTTTCGGCGTTTAAAGGCAGCATCTGGATCATGTAAAGGGTTAATGCTCGAAGGGGCTTGAGGCAGCCCTGCGAGCATAGCAATTTGATCAAGCGAGAGTTTATCAACCGTAGTGCCGTAATAAACAGCTGCGGCAGCCGCTATTCCATAGGCACGTTTTCCAAAATAAATTTTGTTTAAGTAGAGTTCTAAAATTTCATCTTTAGTTAAGCCCTTTTCAATTTTAAGAGCGAGTAATATTTCAGAAAGTTTTCTAACAAATGTTTTTTGTCGGGTTAAGAAAAAGTTTCGAGCCACTTGCATGGTGATAGTACTGCCACCTTGCTTAATGGATGAATGCGTTAATAATGTGACACCTGCACGCAATAAACCCCTAAAATCGACACCAGGATGTTCGTAAAAACGCCTATCTTCTGTGGCAAGTACTGCATTAATCAGATCTTTGGGCACTTGATTCAAGGGAATAGGGGTTCGCCGTTCTTCTCCAAATTCAGAGATCAATTTACCATCACTGGCGTAAATCTTGAGAGGTACCGCGAGTCTCATGTCTTTTAGCATACTGACGGACGGTAGCGTCGATTCTAGATAGAGAACAGCGACGATACCGAGGAGTACTAATAAAGCCAAGGTTCCAAGCAGCGAACGCCGTATGATTTGATAAAGTGTTTCCATAAGTTATCCAAATAATTAAAAATGAAGGCGTCTCTTTAAGAAGTATAATACCAAACATAAAATGCACTATGCCACTGAAAATTACTCGAATTATTGGCCTTTTTCGCAAGGAAGGCTAGTCTTAAGTTAGGCCGCTCTTTTATTTTGGGGTCGGTTTATTACTAGTCGCTAGTTTCTAGGTTCTAGTTTTTTGAAAAGAGGGGATGGGTGTGTTTAATTTTTTTAAAGCCAAGACTACACCATTGATAGGCGTTGATATTAGTTCTTCCTCCATTAAGGTATTAGAGCTCAGTCGCATACATGGTCGCTACATTGTTGAAAATTATGGCATTGAACTTTTGCCTATGCAGAGTGTTGTCGAAAAAAATATCAAAGAAGTTAATAAAGTGGGTGAGGCACTGCGAAGATTGCTGAAACGCATTGGATGTTCTAGACAATTTTCGGCGGTTGCTGTTGCTGGTTCTTCTGTCTTAACTAGAATTATTCAGCTACATGCAGATTTGAGCGAAGACGAGATGGCTGATCAAATAGAAGTAGAAGCCGATAGATATATTCCTTATCCATTAGAAGAAGTCTATTACGATTTTGAAGTACAAGGCCCATCTCGAAAACATCCTGAATTAGTCGATGTGTTGTTGGCAGCCTCTCGCATCGAAACGCTCGATACAAGAGTAGCAACTATTGCAGATGCAGGATTAAAAGCAACAGTCGTCGATGTCGAAGGTTTAGCGATGGAAAGGGCTTTTGGGCTCATCGCTGATCATTTACCGACAAAAGGGGAAGACAATAATATTGCACTAATTGATATTGGTGCGACTAATTCAACACTATATGTTTTTCAAAATCGTCGTTCAATTTACAGTCGAGATCAGGCATTTGGCGGAAAACATCTTACCGATGAAATTCAAAGACGATATGGTTTGTCTCAAGAAGAAGCGGTTGCTGCACAAAAATATGGTGGTTTACCTGAAGATTATACAACAGAAGTATTAACTCTTTTTAGGGAAACAGTTGTTCAACAAATTGGACGTGCATTACAGGTATTTTTTTCTTCAAGCGAAGAAGCAGAAATCCATTATATTGTGTTAGCCGGAGGCATTGCTACGTTGCCCGGGCTAGATACGCTTATTCAAGAAAAGCTCAATATTAAAACTTCTGTAGGCAACCCATTTTTAGATATGGAAGTCTCAGGCCGTGTAAATAAAAATGTGTTAATAGATGAAGCGCCGGGGTTAATGTTAACGTGTGGTCTTGCGTTAAGGACTTTTGATAATGAGTAAAATTAATTTATTACCTTGGCGCGACGAATTGAAAAAAATTAAAAATCAGATTTTTTATTTTACTTTGGTTTCTTTAGTGGGTGCTAGTGTACTGGTTACTATCATGATAGATGGTTATCTGAACTATAAATTGTCGGTCAAAAATGCAAATATTCAATACATTAATAAAGAATTAAAAAACGCTCAAACTAAAGTTACTGAAGTTCAGTCGTTGAAGCGCAATAAACAACAACTTTTGGAGCGGATAAATATTATACAGTCACTTCAAGCAGACCGTCCCTCCGCTGTTAAGTTGTTGGATGTGATTCCACGCGTATTGCCGGAAGGCATATATCTTGTAGATTTATCTAGAAAAGATGCAAAGATAGAAGTGAATACAGCATCTCAAAATGTAAAAGACAAAACCAGCAATCCCAATGTAAATGAAGTCAGTTCAGACGCAAAAAAATATACTATTTTGATTCAAGGGGTTGCTTTAACCAATGGAAGCATCTCGGTTTTCTTAAAAAAATTAGAAGCAATAAAATGGGTTTCTGAAGTTAAATTGGATGAGGTGTCTATTAATAAAGATGGCGATGGTCTTAATTTTAAGCTTGATTTTATCCAGAATTTAGAGGACAGGGAGTAAAATGTGGATATTGCTGGCATAAAGGTTGATGAACTTGAATTTGAAGAAATTGGCAGTTGGCCTGTCGTATTACGATGGGTTGTGATGGCTTTTATATGTGGAATAGCCCTCTATTTGGGATACATGTTAGATTGGAGTGACAAAATAGTGTCCTTAGATGCTGCCCAAGATAAAGAAGCCGCTGTTAAACTATTGTTTACAGATACTCAGCTACAGGTAACAAATTTAGAAGCCTATAAATCTGAGGTGAAAGAAGTAGAAAAAAATCTCACTAAATTAACAGAGCAATTACCTTCTAAGAATGAAGAGGCTGGGTTATTGGAAGATATTTCACAACAGGCCGTTAGTAATGGTTTACAACTGGTAACAATTAAACCCGGGAAAGAAGAAAATAAAGGATTTTATCAAGAATATCCGTTGGAATTAACAGTAACCGGAAATGTGAACGGGTTTGGTGCATTTCTCAGCAAGGTTTCCAATATGAGTCGGATTGTTACTTTTCATGAATTAACAATCAAAAAGAACGATACGAGCGGAAAGGGGCCGTTAATGATGGTTGTTGTTGCAAGAACCTATTGGACAACAGGGAAAAGGTAGTTAAAAGAATGAGACTGACAAGAAAACTTATTTTTATATTAGTGACCGCAATGTTGGTTTTGTGTGGCTGCGCACCTAAAGTAGATGAAGAAGTCGTTCAGTATGTAAAAAAAACTAAAGAACAAAAATCAAAATACATCAGCAAAATTCCTAAAATTCCAGAAGCATCTTCGTTTCAGTATACTGCTTTTGAATTTCGGGATCCTTTTGTACCTTATTCGATGCCAACTGCTGAAGCAGGTGCTGCATCAATGCAAAGTGGGCCCGATTTAAATCGAGCCAGAGAAGCGTTAGAAGCGTTCCCCTTAGATTCTTTAGAAATGGTTGGCACAATCGAACAAGATGGGATATTTTTTGCTTTAATCAAGAATGCTTCTGGCGCTGTTTATCGCGTAAGTGTAGGCAATTATGTAGGGCAAAATTCAGGCAGAATTGAGAAAATTAATGCATCTGAAATTGGTGTTAAAGAATGGTTGTCGAATGGAAAAGGCGGGTGGCGTGAGCATGTTCTAACTATTCCACTGCTCAACAAAAGCGTTAAGATGAAGGGAGCGTAGATCATGAAGTTGATAGTCCGGTTATTGTTAGGTTTTTATTGCATGCTTTGTACCCAGGGTGCGTTTGGTGCTGAGAGCAGCCAGTTAATGAATATGGAGGTGCAGTCTGCAGGTATTAATAAAACACAAATATTGCTAACTTTTTCTGGGCCTGTTGCTTCTCCTAAAAGTTTTTCTGTTGAAGATCCCTCTACAGTTGTATTTGATTTGCCAGCTGTTAAAAATAAACTTTCTAGGGCATTAAGTAATCAAGTTTTGTCGGAAAGTACAATCAAGAAAATTAATGTGATAGAAACCGATGCTAAAACTCGATTAGTTGTTGACCTTAAACAGCCCGCGCCCTTTGATGTTGTGGTACAGGGTAATGTTATAAAAATTACGTTTGACGATAATATAATGCAAAAAACGACTAGTAATAGTAGAAAAACACGCTCGTTTGGAAGCATCGGTTCTACTTATCAAATTAAAGCCTTTGATTTTCGTCGAGGAGAACACGGGGAAGCTAGAATAGTGGTTGATTTGTCATCCGATAAGCCTGCAGTTGATTTTAAAGAAGAAGGTGGGAAAATTATTGTAGATTTTATCGATGTTGACGTACCTAATAATTTAGTTAAGCGCTATGATGTAACAGATTTTGCAACACCCGTTCAGTCCGTTGTTATATCAAAAGATGGTTCAAATACGGAAATGGTTATAGAGGCTACGGGGGATTATGATAAAATCGCTTATCAACTCGACAATAAATTTATTGTTGAAATCAGAAATATTACAAAAGCAGAAAAAGAAGCTTTTAATGAATTAACTGGAAAATATACGGGCGATAAAATGTCCCTAAATTTTCAAGATATAGAAGTTAGGGCAGTCTTGCAAATAATCGCGGATTTTTCAAAATTCAATATTATTACGAGCGATAGCGTTAAGGGTAACATTACTTTGCGGCTTCAAAATGTTCCCTGGGATCAAGCCTTAGATATCATTTTAAAAAGCGAAGGGCTAGATAAACGACAATATGGTAATGTAATGTTAGTGGGCCCTGCGGCAGAAATTGCCGCCAGAGAAAAAGTCGAATTAGACAGCCAAAAGCAAATGGAAGATTTGGGTAGTATGAAATCTGAGTTGGTTCAAGTTAACTATGCAAATGCAAAGGATTTAGCGGCCTTATTAAAGGAGAAGACCAATTCATTAATGACTGCGCGTGGGACTGTTACTGTAGATGAACGGACTAATACATTGTTGATTCAAGATATCCCAAGTCGACTCAACGATATTAAATCTTTATTAAAGAAATTAGATGTAGCTGTTAGACAAGTCGAAATATCTACCCAAATTGTGACGGCGGATAATACCTTGGAAGATGTTTTAGGGATGCGTTTTGGTGGAGGCGCTAATCTGGGGATTGGCCATCGTCGTTTAGGGGTTGGCGGTAATGTTGATAGAGCGCGCGCGATTGGTGAATTTACCAATCCCGCCGGACAAAGCGGTGTGCCACCTGCAGCACCTTTGATAACGCAGGCGAATGTAGGCTCTTCACCGAACACGCAAGGTCCGACGCAAAGCAATTCAGAAGGCCTTTTTAGTGATTTGGGTGCTATATCAGCGGGTACCAGCTATTCAGCAGCCATTACCGGGGGAGCTTCAAAAGTTGGCTTGGCATTGGCAAAATTACCGAACGGTACATTGCTAGATTTAGAGCTACAGGCTTTAGAATATGAATCCAAAAGTAAAACACTCGCTAAACCAAAATTAGTGACATTGGACAAAAATCAAGCGACTGTCGAAAAGGGAGTTGATATTCCTTACCTTCAAGCAAGTTCAAGTGGTGCAACTAGCGTTGCTTACAAAACTGCGGCGTTAAAGTTAGATGTAACACCCCAGATTACCCCCGATGATAAAATTTCGTTAGACTTAAAGATCTCAAATGATACACAGGGTGCAGCAGTTGCCGCAGGCCCGGTTGTTAATACCAATCGATTAGAGACCAAAGTTTTGGTTGATAATGGTGAAACCGTCGTTTTAGGCGGCGTATTACAAGTGACAGACAATAGTCAAATTGCAAAAGTACCGTTTTTTGGCGATTTGCCTATTATTGGTGGTTTATTTAGAAATAAATACGTGAAGTATAACCCAACAGAACTGGTTATCTTCTTAACCCCACGGATCATTAATCCTTTGTTGAAGGAATTTCCAAAGGGTTCTGCTGCTACCGGTACCGAGAAATCAGTTCGGGATCGGGAGCGGGATACATATAAATGTTTTGAGCCGACCCCGTCCTGCTAGTTTGAATAAATTGCTCGTGTTACAATCCTACTTTCGATAGTGGAATTGAATGTGGCAACTGAACATCGACTCATACGTGCATTATTGCGACAACCCGTCGATCGCACCCCTGTATGGATTATGCGGCAGGCAGGGCGTTATTTGCCAGAATACCTAGCGGTACGTCAGCAAGCCAAAGACTTTTTAACGCTCTGCAAAACGCCCGAATTGGCTTGCCAGGTTACCCTGCAACCCTTGGCGCGTTTTCCGTTAGATGCGGCCATTATTTTTTCGGATATCCTGACTATTCCTGATGCATTTAATATGGGTTTATATTTCGAAGAAGGAGAAGGTCCGAGATTTTTAAGGCCTATCCAGTCACTGGCCGATATTGACAAATTACCCGAACTTGATCCCGAGGTTGAATTACGATACGTGATGGATGCCATTCGCATGGCAAAACGCGAATTGAATCATACAGTACCACTGATTGGTTTTGCTGGTAGTCCTTGGACCATTGCGACCTATATGATCGAAGGGCAGTCTTCCAAAAGTTTTTCCAAAATAAAAAAAATGATGTATGGCGATTCGAATGCACTACATCAATTATTATCAAAATTAAGCAGCAATATTACACGATATATTAATGCACAAATTAAAGCAGGTGCAGATGTGGTGATGATATTTGATACTTGGGGTGGCGTTTTATCAATCGACAATTATCTTCAGTTTTCGCTTAACTATATGCAAGAGATTGTCAATAATACACTGAAAAAAAACGAAGATAAAAAAGTTCCAATGATATTATTTACCAAAAATGGCGGACAGTCTTTAAAAGCCATGGCAGCAACAGGATGCGATGCATTAGGGGTAGATTGGACGATGCCTTTATCAGAAGCACGGCAAAGGGTGGGCGATAAAGTAGCACTGCAAGGCAATCTTGACCCAGCTGTTTTATATGCAGCACAGGATCAAATTCAAAAAGAAGTCAGAAGAGTGTTATTCGAATATGGGAGTGGGCCTGGACATATTTTCAATCTAGGCCATGGTATTCATCCAGATACAGATCCTGAGAAAGTTGCAACAATGATTAACACCGTTCACACTGAAAGTATTCAGTATCATAAAATAATAGGAGTGTGAGATGAAAACTAAGGTTGTTTTTCCTGGTACGTTTGACCCCATGACTAATGGACATCGAGATTTAATAGAACGTGCTGCCAGGATGTTTGGAACGGTCGTTGTTGGCATTGCAGAAAATAAAAGAAAGTCACCTTTTTTCTCTCTAACAGAACGCGTTAGTATGGCGAAGACAATTTTATCTCCTCTGAATAATGTGGAAGTCTGTGGATTTGGAACTTTGTTGATGGATTTTGCTAAAACAAAAGGAGCCACAGCGATTGTTCGGGGTTTGCGTGTCGTGTCTGATTTTGAATATGAATTTCAGCTTGCGAATATGAACAGACGTTTGGACGCAGAGATTGAAACTTTATTTTTAACACCTGCTGAGCAATATTCCTACATTTCTTCTAGCTTGGTAAGAGAAATTGCTTCATTGGGAGGAGATGTGTCTTTCTTTGTGCATAAGGTCGTCGCGGATGCACTTAAAGCGCGATATAATTAGTATATTAAAAGAAGGGGGATAGTGTTATGGCGTTGATGATAACAGCAGAATGTATTAATTGCGATGTCTGTGAACATGTTTGTCCAAATACAGCTATTTCAGCGGGCAAAGATTATTATGTGATTGATCCATATCTTTGTACAGAATGTGTTGGCCATTTTGATGAGCCACAATGTAGACTAGTTTGTCCTGTAGATTGTATTCCCGATAACCCAGATTATGTAGAATCTAAAGCTGAATTAATGATTAAGTTTCAGCGTTTGTCGCGTCAGTCGTAGTATAATTGCCGAGAACGTTTAATATCGTTTTATTAGCTTGTTCCAGAGTGGCAATTTTTTCTTGTGCTGTTTTTCTTGCTGGTGCTTCAGCTTCTTGTAATTGTTCCGCATTATTTCTTAATAACTTTTCAGAAGCAAGCATTTTTTCAAGCTCAAAGATGCGGGTCTTAAGTGCATTGTGTTTTTCTTCCCAGGTTTCTTTTTCTTTTTCTAAACTTTGTTTTTGATTTAATGTCGTTTCCAAGTTTTTTTCGAGGCTAGTGCGTACACTTTTTTCATCCCCGAGTTTAAACTCAAGCTCATTGGCGTATGTAAAAATTTGATCAAATTTTTCCTCCGCACTCACTTTTTTATGCTCTAAGTCATGTTGTTTTTTAGTAACAATAGACAAAGCTTCTTCCAAGTTTTTAGAAACGGATTTTTCATGGTTTAGCGCAATTTCAAGCTGTGTTGTTTGTTCTGTCATCACCTTATTTTTTTCTTCCAAGGATTTTTTGATTGCCGTTTCGGCGGACATGAAAATTTCCATTTTATGAATATTTTCTAGAGCGTCATGGTGTTTTTCTTCAACTTGAGACTTTGCAATTTCCAACGAGGCGATTCTTTCTGCGAGCTCCAGTATTTTGTTTTCAAACAATTTTTTATTGAGTTCTATTTTTCTAAGACCAGAGTCGTTTAGCTTTTCTTCAAGTAGTTTTCTCAGCTGGCGCTCGTTATTGCCTATGGATTGTAAAATCTTTGATCTGCCAAGACTGTCTGTTAATTGGGTGGTTAATTCAGTTTTTTCAGTAGATAAAGTGGCAACTTTCTCTGTTAGAGCTTTTATCTGTAGGTTTAAGTTATTAATTTTTGTAGCAGCGTCTATCTCCGCTTTTTCTGTGGTGCCTAATTTTGCAATAGCATCGGAGAGTTGTTTTTTGAGTTCAACATTGGCGATAGCCATGCTGTTAATTTTTTCGTCAAGCTGTTGAATGTTGAGCATATAATTTTTAATAGCAGTTTCAAATTCTAATTTTTGTTCCATAGCGCATTGTGTAACTACTGCTAGGTTATGTGCTATTGCCGTTTTTTCGGATTCAGTCTGGCTAATAGTTTCTTGAGATCTGTGGAGAAGCTCTTCTGTTGCAAGTTTGGCTCTTTCATGTTGTTGGACTTTTTCTTGTGCCTCAGCAACTTTTTGTGATATCTCGGTTTGTAATTCGAGTATTTGTTCTCTTTGTGCATGTTTAAGCGCATTTACGCGGTCTTCAAAAGATTGTTCGCTGATTTTTTCTTGTTCTATGAAGTCTCGTAGATTGTCTTTAACGATTTTTTCCGCCTCTAGACGCAGTGTGTTTTCTTTTTCGGACAAGAACTTTAGAGTCTCACTCAGTTTCTCTTCGGCAATTTTTCTAAGCCCAACTTCATGGGCGATAGCATTCTCGTTATCTTCTATTGTAGCTATGGCATTTTTAATTTCGGTTTCCAAAGATTTTTTAAGGATCTCTTCTTTTATCTTTAACTGCTGCTCTATTTGGATTTGCTGTCTTGCTTTTTGGAGTTGTTCCTCGGCCAATTTGACTTGTTGTGCCGCAAACAAAGCCTTTTCTTCAGCAGCTTGTCTGGCGAGCGCTTCTTTCTTTCGTGATAACTCTATTTTTTCTGCATGCTCTAGGGCGCTTGCGATTTTTAAGTTGGTGGAAAGTTCTTGGATCTCTTGCTCTTTATTTTTCAGTTCGTCCAAAAGTGCTAAGGATTTGGGGCTTTGTTCGGATTCGTAGGATGAGAGAGACGGGGCTGGGAAGGAAAATCCGCCAATTAATAAACGATCGTTATCAAAACTGTTTAACTTGTTATTGTATTCAAGAAGTGCGCTGGTATTTTCTTGAATGGCAGGGTTCCAAGGCCGATGACTTCGTTTTTTAAACTCCAATTTCTTCTTGGGCGAATCCAAAGAATCCATTCTTTGCATTTTAAGCTCCCTTTGCAGCGCTTTTTTAAAAACTTACTTTAAAAGTGTAAGACGCAATAAGGGTATTATCAACATTAGTAAACAAACTGGCTTATAATTAAGTAGCCTGATAGCGTTGTTTTCGAGCGCTTTTCATACGCCACCCAATTATTAAGTAAATCAATGGCAAACAAAAGGGGAACACAAATTGCGTCGTTGTTTCGGTAAAGGCGCTTTGCGTAAAAGATAAGTCTATTAAGGGTTTTGTGGTTGTGTTTAATAAAAAATCTGCGCCCATCAGCCAATTAAACAAATTATTAGCCAACTGTAGGTTTCCATAATTATGGATGCTGGCATTGCTTAAAAATTGCACATTGCCAATCGCCACAATGCGCTGATTATTTTTTTCAAGCGCGACACCAATTGTAAAAGGACCTGTTTTTTGGGTTTTTTTTAGTTCAACTGTTGCTGATGCATTGCTTACCAACAGTGGTGTTACCTGCCAACCTAACGCAAAAGCACCTTCATAGTGTAAGGGTCTTGCCCACGGAAATACCGTTAGCATATTGAGTTGTTCTGTAATGGGGTGTTTGGGATATTTCGTTAAAAGACTAATAGCAGGATCTGGCGTGCCTAAAGCATGCGATTTTTGGTCCAAAATAGTACCCGGTTGCCAAATAATTCCCAGATGCGCTGTCAGTTTTTCTAGACCTGTCGTCGTGGTACGAGCCGTCTCAGCAGAATTTGCTAACCATAATACATTGCCGCCCTTTTTAACAAAGTCTAAGATTTGATTTGTTTCTGTTGGCAACAGTGCAATCTTTGGATCGGCAATGACCAACATTTTGGTATTGTCTGGAATTTGCGCACTTTCGCTTAAGTTGAGCAAAGCGATATTTAAGCCAGCTGTTTTAAGCGCAGCGGTTAATTGACTTAAATCGCGGTTTGCTTTGCTGAAGGGGTCGCGTTCGTTGTGACCCGACAAAAAAACCACCCAATCATCTTTTGTACGGATCATTTGTTGTATATGGTTGCCAAAGGTTTCTTGACTCCAGCTGATGGGGTTAATATCAAAGGCTTTCTTTTTGTCTGCATAGTGTAAAATCAAATTATTGTTTGTTTGCAATCTTAACTGTGTTTTATCTAGATTATTGAGAGGTTTATCATGAAACGTTAGGATAATACGGGTGTTTTCTTTTTGGAATAACGATACAATGGTTTTAAATTGCGTAATCAGGTTTCGATCGGATGAGTGAAAGTCTACAATAAGTGGTTTATTTAAGTTAGACAATATAGTTCGATTGGTTTCGCTTAAGCTGTTGATTTTATTTGCCGTTACATCAAACGTTAAAGGATATTGATATGCAATAACACATAAGCTAATCACTAAGAAAATCAGAAAATTGGTTTTTGTATTCATGATTGTCGCCTAAAATAAGGTTCTTTGTCTAAGCGAAAAATGCAGAGGCAAATAAAAACAAAAGAGACTAAAATATAATAAATAATATCTTGTGAATTAACGATACCAGATAAGAAGTTTTTGCAATGGTATAACAAGGCAAACTCCGTTATCCAGCTAAAGGCGGGCGACAGAAAATGTGAAACCCATTCTAGCAATGTTAATAAAAGTAGCGTAATAAAAATAACGAAAGAGGCAACAAGAGGCTCTTTGGAGAGACTCGCGATAAAGAGTCCTATGCTTAAATTGGTTGCCATCAGCAATACTAAGCCGATAGCACCTGATATAAATTGGCCTAAATCTAAACTATCTTCGACAGCGATTAATAAGGGCATTACGAGTATTGGCAGAAGCAAGAAAAGTTGGCCAGCAAAAACGCCTATAAATTTACCTAAAATAATTTTTGTTGTAGAAATTGGGGCGCTTAAATAAATTTCCAATAGACGCGATTTTCTTTCTTGGGTTAAAGCATTTGTTGCAAAAAGCGGCGTGATAAAAAAGAAAAAAAGGGCTGTCCAAGCAAATAAAGGGTGAATGACTTCCTCTGTAATCCCTAATGACTGATGATTTTCGATTAAAATATTCTGGTTTTTTAACAAGAACTCTGTGATGTATCGATAAAAGATAAGACCCAGGATACACTGGCATAAAGCAAGCAATTTCCAAATTTTCCCTGATTTAAACAGGTTTAAAAACTCATGTCGTGCAATCGTTAAAATCATGAATTTGAATTCCTTGAGAGCTAAGTTGTAATGTCTTATCACAAATCGATTCAACTTCGTTTAAATAATGCGTTGATAAAATAATGGCAGCGTCTTTTTTATACTCATTTAGTAAACATTGAAAATCTTCAATTTGGCTTTGATCTAAACCTTGAGTGGGTTCATCCAGTAAAAGTACAGATGGGCGATGTAATATAACACTGGCAATACCCACGCGTTGTTTAAGGCCCTTAGAAAGAACGCCAATGAGATGATGTTGGTGTCGTTTAAGATTTAAGCTTTCGATAGCTTGTTCTATAGCATTAACTAAATCAGTGTTTGGAATTTGCCGTAATTTGGCTATAAAATTTAAATATTCTCTTATTGTTAAATCAGGATACAAGGGGCAGTTATCGGGTAGAAATCCAATACGGTGTTTAGCCAAAATGGGTAGTGTGTGAATGTTAAACCCTTGCATGAAAATTTGACCAGCGTGTGGTTTAATCAATCCAACAAGCAAATTCAGCATGGTTGTTTTGCCCGTGCCATTTTTTCCAATTAATGCCATGCATTCGCCACGCTGTACAACAAATGTTAAATTCTGAATCACCAGTTGCGGGCGTAGATAAGTGAGATTTTGGACCAAGACCAGTGGATCTGCTTGCATAGTCTAAAGTATAGCTGGGGATATACAAGTATGGAATCAGCTTTAACATCAACCTATTGTGAGTTAGTCGAAGAGATCACTAGTAAAGTCGCTACACTTTGCGTAAACTGCCTGTAGATAATCGCTGTATAGAGGATCTGCTTATGTTTTATGGTATTTTAGACTTGTCTTGGTGGGAATATGTCATCGCAACATTGATTTTGACGCATATTACCATCGCGAGTGTCACAATCTTCCTTCATCGTGCTCAAGCGCACAGAGCGCTTGTTTTACATCCAGTGATTAGCCATTTTTTTCGCGTCTGGTTGTGGTTAACCACCGGGATGGAGACTAAGGCTTGGGCTGCTATTCATCGTAAGCATCATGCTAAATGCGAAACACCCGAGGACCCACATAGTCCCCAAGTATTAGGTTTATCCAAAGTTTTGTGGGAAGGTGCTGAGTTATATCGTAAAGAAGGTAAAAATAAGGAAACATTAGAACGTTATGGTCAAGGTACCCCGGAAGATTGGTTAGAAAGAACCATCTATACCCCACATTCGGCTAAAGGTATCCTGATTATGTTGATTGTGGATTTGTTTTTATTTGGCGTGCCGGGGTTAACTATTTGGGCAATTCAAATGGCTTGGATTCCCTTCTTTGCTGCCGGCGTTGTGAATGGCGTTGGGCATTATTATGGTTACCGTAGTTTTGAATGTCCGGATGCGGCAACCAATGTATTTCCCTGGGGTATTTTAATTGGTGGGGAAGAATTACATAACAATCATCATACTTATCCGGCTTCCGCCAAGCTTTCGGTTAAATGGTGGGAATTTGATATTGGTTGGTTATATATTCGGTTGTTAATGGCATTAGGACTTGCAAAAGTAAAGCGCGTAGTACCGAAGCCCAAAATTGTTCCGGGTAAAAAGTTTATTGATGCAGAATCCTTACATGCATTATTAAATAATCAAGTGCAAGTGATGACAACCTACAGCAAAGCCGTTATTTTACCTTTATTTCGACAAGAAACACAAAAAGCAGATCCTGCAGAACGACGTCTTTTACATCGTGTAAGAGCAGCGCTGATTCGTGCAGATGTATTAGTAGATGAAACGGGGCGACGTGATCTAAAAGTCGTTTTAGAACAAAATCGCGCTTTGCAAATTGTTTATAACTTCAGAGAACAGCTCAAAGTCATTTGGAACAGAACAACGGCAACACAAAAGGAATTGTTAGATGCACTGCAAGAATGGTGTCAACAAGCAGAAGCAACCGGCATACAAAAATTGAAAGATTTTTCGAGCTATCTTAAAGGGTATACGATTTTACATTGTTAAAACGCACAAAAATTATCGCAACCCTCGGCCCTTCTACTGATAGGCCGGGGATGTTACGCCAGGTGTTAAATGCTGGTGTAGATTTGGTACGTGTTAATTTGTCTCACGGCACAATAGACTCGCATCAAGCACGTATTGAAGCAACGCGTACTGCCGCGGCTGAATTAAATAAAACCATTGGCATTATTATCGATTTACAAGGCCCTAAAATCCGTATTGCCAGATTTAAAAACGGTTTTATTGACTTAAAAGCCGATGCAAAATTTACCATAGATGCCGACCTGCCAGTCGATGCAGGTTCGGAAGAATCTGTTGGTATTGATTATAAAAAATTACCTCAAGAAGTTTATGCTGGTGATATTTTACTTTTAGATGATGGACTCATTATGTTGTCTGTCGAAAAAGTAGAAAATCAAAAAATCCATTGTGTTGTAAAATTAGGTGGCAGATTATCGGACAATAAAGGTATTAATCGGCATGGTGGTGGGCTGAGTGCCGAGCCTTTAACCAATAAAGATAGAACAGATATACAATTTGCTGCAAAAATGAATGTCGATTATGTTGCTGTCTCTTTTCCACGATCTGCAAGCGATATACAACAAGCCCGTCTTTTATTAAAAAATGCAGGCAGTAAAGCAGGCATCTTAGCGAAAATTGAACGTGTAGAAGCAGTAGAAGATTTAGATAACATTATCGAAAGTGCTGATGGTGTCATGGTAGCACGCGGCGATTTGGGTGTTGAAATCGGGTATGCTGAATTACCCGCCATTCAAAAACATATTATTGCGAGAGCGCTTGCGTTAAATCGTGCAGTTGTCACGGCTACACAAATGATGGAATCGATGATTCATAGCCCTATCCCGACTCGTGCGGAAGTGTCTGATATTGCAAATGCCATATTGGATGGTACTGATGCTGTCATGCTGTCTGCAGAAACAGCAACAGGGCGTTTTCCAGATAAAGCTGTAGAAGCGATGGTTGAAGTGTGTTTAGCAGCAGAGCGTGAGCGAGTAATGCAAGTATCA
Organism: Gammaproteobacteria bacterium; assembly: GCA_044225395.1. GTDB lineage: Bacteria > Pseudomonadota > Gammaproteobacteria > UBA6186 > Azoamicaceae > CADEGZ01. The sequence continues at coordinate 90,387 of JBGAIP010000004.1, read as the reverse complement.
CATCATCGTTTAGAATCTCGTTTTGCGCGTCCGGATGAAGCGATTGCGATGTCTGCAATGTACGCAGCTAATCATATTGATACGCGAGCGATTATCGCGTTAACCGAATCAGGTACAACCCCTTTGTGGATGTCACGTATTCGTTCAGGTATACCCATTTATGGATTAAGTCGACACCAGAGCTCACGAGGACGTATGACACTTTATCGCGGCGTCTACCCCGTTCATTTCGATGTGACGCTTGTGCCAAAAGATCAGGTCACAAAAGGAGCATTAGCTGAATTATTACGATTAGACGCGATTAGTGTTGGGGATCGTGTAGTTGTTACCAAAGGCGAAATTATGGGAAATGCAGGTGGTGCAAATACCTTACAAATTATAACGGTACCAGGAGACGAATAATGGCTTTAATTACGTTACGTCAATTATTGGATCATGCAGCTGAAAACAGTTATGGTGTTCCTGCTTTTAATGTTAATAATTTAGAGCAATTACGCGCGATTATGGAAGCTGCACAAGCAACCGAAAGCCCAGTGATTGTACAAGCATCCGCCGGTGCTCGTCAGTATGCTGGCCCTCGTTTTTTAAAACACCTTATTTTGGCAGCTGTTGAAGAATTTCCCAATATTCCTGTTTGTATGCATCAAGACCATGGCGCTTCGCCTGCTGTGTGTCAGCGTTCTATTCAATTGGGTTTTACATCAGTCATGATGGATGGTTCTCTTAAAGAAGATATGAAAACGCCTTCAGATTACGAATATAATGTAGAAAAAACGGCTGAAGCAGCAAGAATGGCACATGCCTGTGGTGTTTCTGTAGAGGGTGAACTTGGCTGTTTAGGATCATTAGAATCGGGACTGGCTGCAGAAGAAGATGGTTCAGGTGCTCATGGAAAATTAAGCAAAGCGATGTTGTTGACCGATCCCGATGAAGCAGCGCGTTTTGTAAAAGCAACAAAAATAGATGCATTAGCGATTGCGATTGGTACTAGTCATGGTGCATATAAGTTTCATCAACCACCGACAGGAGAAGTGTTGGTGATGGATCGCGTTAAAGCTATACATAGCCGCATTCCCGACACACATCTTGTGATGCATGGCTCCTCATCAGTACCGGCTGAATTGATACAAGAAATTAATGAGTTCGGCGGAAATATTCGAGAAACTTACGGTGTGCCAGTTTCTGAAATTGTCGAAGGAATCAAACATGGTGTGCGCAAAATCAATATTGATACCGATTTGCGTTTAGCAGTTACCGGGGCTATTCGACGTTATTTTTATAAAAATCCAAGCGAATTTGATCCACGTAAATATAATCACGAAGCTATAGAAGCAATGAAGACAATCTGTAAAGCACGTTATGAAGCTTTCGGTACTGCGGGTTGGGCTTCAAAAATTAAACCCCTGTCTGTCGAAAAAATGGCAGAGCGTTATTTAAAGGGCGAGTTAGAACCCCGTGTCGTTTAAGCATCTTACCCAGATTTCCATGGTTTTTGTGACGCTATTATTAACGGCAAACGTTATTGGCGAAAAGCCTTTATCCTTTGGGCCTATTATTTTACCCGCAGGTCTTCTTTTGTTTCCACTGACGTATTTGTTGGGTGATGTCTTAACAGAAGTGTATGGATTAAGAGAAGCACGACGTGTTATCTGGTTTGGGATGCTATGTAATTTATTTATGGCTTTTATGTGCCGCTTGTCTATCTCGCTTCCTGCATCAGAGTCCTGGTTACATAGCGAAGCTTATGCAGAAATTTTAGGTAGTGGTAGTCGCTTAATGACGGTTTCGACATTGACGTATTTTATAGGTGAATTTACCAATGCCGCTATTGTTGCAAAACTGAAAATCAAAATGCAGGGTCGGTTTTTTTGGATAAGGGCATTGTGTGGTAGCTGGATAGGCGAAGGTATCGAAACAGCATTGTTTGTACCGTTTGCTTTTTATGGCATCATGCCTAATGAGCAGCTGCTTACGTTAGGTTTATTTTATTATATCTTTAAAATTCTCTATGCTTTGTGTACATTACCTATCGCCAATAAATTAGTTACTCTATTAAAGCGTCGCGAAAATATAGATAATTTTGATCCAGTATTGAACGTTACGCATTCTTTTCCTCAATCTTCTTAAATTCTTTTTCATTCAGTTGCTTAACGGCCCATAACCAAGCACTAATAATAAACAACATGATTATGCCAATATGAGGTGTTACAGCACCGAGCGATCCGAATATCGTAATTAAACCAATCTGGATACCAGAGCCCCCTGCTTTACCTATACGTGCACCGACGGTATCAATAGCCGCTTTACCTTTTACCTTAGATTCTTGATCCAATGGAATGTAGGCCATTTCTTTAGTGGGATCAAACAGTGAATACTTGGCAGCTTTACTCATAATATTTTGAATGGTACCAAAAACAACAGCAATAAATAATGGGCTTGCTCCCCAAGCAATTAAACTGGGCGTTAAGGGTTTTTGAAAAATAATAAAGGTAAAAAACCCAACACCTGTTATCAATAAAACAACGGGTGTAATATAAGCAGCAACACCCCATCCAAAACGACGGAGCACATTACTAGACACAAATAACATCATAAAGATAGTTGTTATGCCCAAAATGGTTGAATAAGTTCCCAGAAAATCAAGATATTGTACTTTGTCAGGGTATAAAAGTTTTAATTGGCTTTTCCAGGTCACTTCTAATAAATTAATTGAAATATTATAAGTAAGCGCTAAAATTGCTATGCACAATACATACCGAGATTTTGCTAAAAAGATAAAACTGTCTTTTAAAGACATTTTAGGCTTTTCTTTTTTAACACGCACTTGTTCTTTTTGATCATAAAACTGTGGATCTGTTAGAACATTTTTTTGGATCCAACGGTAAATAATCATAATGCAAAAACTAGAAACAATCGAAATACCCATTAAATAATTTAAAGGTGTTTGCCAAGGATCTCCAGAAAATTCTGGACCTTCATTTAAATTGGTAATAAATTTCGCAGTGGGACCTGCAGCAACCAGGGCCAAATTTGCACCCAAGCCAAAGAGCGCATAAAATCGCTTTGCTTCAGTGACGCGGGTAATGTCGTTTGCAAACCCCCAGAAAAGTAAGGATAAAATAAAACTACCCCACAATTCTGCAAAAATATAAAAAAGTGAATACGTCCAGTTTCTAAAGGTCGCAACAAGTCCGGATAATCCAGAGGGTAGTGCCACTTGAAGTTTATCGGCAAGTTCTGTTGGGTGAAGATATTCTTTGGCAGGATATAAAACGGTTGCGAACAAAATAAAAAAAACAATAAAAGGTAAGAGTGTCGTATAAAAAAGATTTGGCTTACTTAAAATATTACTGAGTTTTGCATAAATAACCATAAAAATAATGGCAACGGGCACGACACCACCGACTTTTAAAAAAGGTATGGCTTCAGCGCCAGATCCGTGCTGTAATTAATAACGCATCTTTGGTATTTCGTAATAGGCTATAAACAAAAGAAATAAAGAAAAACATTAAAAACATGGGTAGTAGCTTTTTAAGCTCGTGGCCATGGACGGGCCAAAAAAACGATCGCCATTTACCAAATTCGCTTGTTGGTTTAGACATATTCACATCCTTATTGTGTCCTTCTAGACTAGTATAGACTGATCAGGCAGATCATAAAAAAATAGCTAGCCAACTTCATGTTTAATGATTTTTATCCCGTTTGCAGTGCTGACCAAAATAGTATTAGCGGGTCTGTCGGCAAAAAGTCCATTGCAGACTACACCTGGAATATTATTTAAAGTCCTTTCCAGTTTAATAGGCTCTGCAATTACCCAATGATGCACATCCAAAATAACATTACCGTTATCTGTAATGACATTTTCTCTATAAACAGGGTTACCTTCGAGTTTTACAATTTCACGTGCAACAAAACTGCGCGCCATGGGAATAACTTCTATGGGGATAGGAAATGTTCCAAAAATTTTGGTTTCCTTAGATTCATCAACAATACAGAGAAATTTGCGGCTAGCGGCGGCTAGAATTTTTTCACGTGTTAAGGCAGCACCACCGCCCTTAACCAATTGACAATAAGGATTATACGCATCTGCGCCATCAATATAGATTGCGACCTCGGACACAGCATTTAAATCAAACACCGGGATGCCGTGTGATTTTAGGCGCATTTCAGTTGCTTTCGAGCTTGCAACCGTGCCCTCTATGCGATCCTTAATGGTGGCAAGGTAATCAATAAAATGATTGGTCGTACTGCCAGTACCAATGCCAATAATCGTGTTTTCGGGCACATATTCTAATGCAGCTTTAGCGACGGCTTTTTTTTGTTCATCTTGGATCATGTTGTTTTTATCTCCCGTTGGTTTTCAGTTACAATGCTATCGAGCGGAACATCCCAAGTTTTCGATGGTAAGTTTTCTACTTTTTGCAAATCATAAGCAAGGCCTAATAAAAAAGGTTTTGTTTTGGGATCTGTTTGATGAAAGGCAAAAGTGTGATCATAATAACCTTTTCCCATACCCAATCGTCGGCTGTGATCATCAAAAGCAATGAGTGGTACTAATACTAAGTCCAATAAGGTTGCTGGTATTATTTTTCTATTGTGAAGCACGGGTTCTAAAATACCTAATTTATTAGGCGTTAATTTATCACCGGGACAATATTCCACAAATTGCATGTGTACAATAGGATTGGGATCCAATCGTGGCAGATAACAGGTTTTTCCCAGTTTGTGCGCTATCGCCAAAATTTCAAGAGAACTGATCTCATTATCATTTGGCCAGTAACCTGCAATGTGTTGGCTGTTTAAAAATTCTGGTAATTGAATAACAATAGCAGTTAGTTTTTGTGATTTTTCGATTTGTTCTTCAAGTGATAACTTAGCTCTTTCTAAACGAATAGCTTGTCTAATGGTAGCTTTAGTATCTTGATTTATTTTCATACGTTTAAGATAAACAATAACAAATATATAAAATAAGGCGGCGCCCTCAAAAATGCCGCTGTACAGCGTGTCCCTTGAACCGTAAAGTTCAAGTGGGAGCCAATGCGTCGTATCAGGCTTTCTACACAAGGCAGACTGCACAACAACGACAACAGACAGGCCCCCGGTCAGTTAAGTATCGGCTCAAGAAGTAGACTGTACTGGCGAGCACCCGAGAAAGGCGCCAATGAGCGTTAAACCGGTTCCAGAGAACGGGTTGTCTGTTCATCCATTAAAGCGATATCTATTTTATTTTGCAAGCGGTTAATGTGTTCCGACATGGTGCGAACATGGGTCTCGTTTTGTTCTCTTAAGAGAGCCAATTCATGGGCAATATTTAGAGCAGCCATAATGGCCATCCGTTCAATGCCGATCACGCGACCGCTTTTACGGATTTCGCGCATTTTTTGGTTTAAATGATACGCAGCGCTATTTAATTGGTCTTCAGCACCTTCTGGGCAGGAGACCTGGAATTCTTTATTTAAGATTTGAACAGTCAGGGATTTCAGTTTATTCACCATTTATCTCTCGCAGAGGCTATGATTGGTATAAGGATAGAGTGACTTTAAGGGCGGGTCAATCAGATAATGCACGGATGTGTAGCATAGCCTTTAAAGTAAGTAAGTTTAATTTCCGAATCCTGGAGAATCAGAAGTCATGTCAACGCTTTTAGAGAGCACGGGTATTACGTTAAAAGAATATCGTGAACGCCGAGATCGCATTTTTCAAATGATGCCACCGCATAGTATTGCAATATTACCAAGCGGTTCTCAAAAATATCGAAATGCAGATACCGAGTACGCTTTTCGTCAGGACAGTAATTTTTATTATCTTACCGGCTTTTCTGAACCAAAGTCTCTCATGGTTTTATTAAAAACCGAAAAAAATGAAATGCAATTTATTTTGTTTTGTCAATCAAAAGATCCAGAATTAGAAATTTGGACAGGAAAAAAGTTGGGTACACAGGGTGCACAAGAATACTTAGGTGCTGATGATGCACATGTCTTTGAAGATTTAGATCACGTTATGCCAGCATTGTTAGACAATACAAAAGAAATTTTTTATTCGTTAGGGCGCGATTCAGATTGGGATGTTCGAGTGACAGGTTGGTTAAATAATGTGAGAGCGCAAAAAAAACAAGGTGCAAAAGCGCCCAATACTTGGGTTGATCTGACTATTTTAATACATGAAACACGCCTATTTAAAAGCAGTTCTGAAATAGCATTGATGCGAAAAGTATCAGAAATATCTGCAAACGCGCATGTTGAATTAATAAAATCCTGCAAGCCCAATAGAATGGAATATGAATTGGAAGCATTGTTTGTTTCTGAATGTATACGCCAAGGTTGTCGATCGATGGCGTATCCCAGTATTGTGGGGGGTGGAAAAAACGCTTGCACTTTGCATTATATTTCAAATGATAAATCACTGCAGTCGGGAGATCTGGTTTTAGTCGATGCCGGTGGGGAATATCAAAATTATGCTGCTGATATTACGCGAACTTATCCTGTTAATGGTAAATTCACAGCTGATCAAAAATCCTTATACCAACTAGTCTTAAAGGCGCAATTGGCAGCGATTGAATGCGTTAGACCAGGTACGCGTTGGGATATGTTACAAGATACAATTCTTGCTGTTTTGGCACAAGGCTTAATTGATTTGGGAATATTAACAGGTACAGTAGAATCCATTATTGCGGATAAATCCTACCGTAAATTTTATATGCATGGCAGTGGGCATTGGTTAGGATTAGATGTTCACGATGCGGGTGAATATAAAGAAGAAGGACAATATAGACAGTTAAAGCCAGGCATGGTGTTAACGGTAGAGCCTGGGCTTTATATTGCACCTGAAGAACCGGGTGTTGATAAGCGGTGGTGGGGAATGGGCATTCGGATAGAAGATGATGTTTTAGTAACTCAAAATGGTTATGAAGTATTAACCAAAGCAGCGCCTAAAACCATAGAAGCGATTGAGCAGTTAATGCAAAAGATCTAAAAATATTATTATTTGGCTTTAAGTTTGGGAGAAGGTCGTTCGGGTGGGATTTCACCTAATGGGGTCCCCCCCTTCATTTTTATAAATTCTTCATCACTAAGCCCTTTGATTTTTTTAAAATATCCTTTTAGACGAATATCCTGGTTTATTAAATCTTCATCTGCTGGTGCTAGTGTTATGGGCATTTTTCTTAACTTAGCGGCTTCAAAAATTTTAAGTGCAACTAATGCATGGTCACAAGGGTTCATTGTTAATGAGTTAAAAGGTTTGCTTGCATCAAGCATCATATAAATGGCTTCATCGCTGGGGTCTGCTGTTAATGAAATTTTAACCTTATTTTTATCGTCATGAGTATATTTAGTCTTCCCTGAAAAACCCAATTCAAGCGAGCGCATAAACGGGCTCATTTTCAGATTTTAAAAGCCGTAAAATCTTTCGTAAATTAAAACCACACCCTGCTAAAACAGCATTGATTTTATCTCCGGTTTCTCCTAAAAGATAATTTCTTGCCATTCGATGATCTTGCTTAACATGACCAATAATAGGTTCAATACCAGAACGACCCTTTAACAATTTTTTAAAGATCCCCTTAACTTTTTTGCTGCCTGATAAAAATACGTTTACACCTTTAGGGTGATTCTCTTTTCCTTTGTATCCTTGGTCAACAAAAACAGCCGTTGCTTTCACTGCCGTTGTCTCTTCTGCTTTTCTAACAGTCTCTTTCAAAGTATGACCATCATAAGGATTGCCATGCATAGCTTTGATGGCCACTATCCAAGGCTCTTTGCAGGTCGTTGCCATTGATACCTTACATCCAAATTCATATTTCTTATACGCTTTTCCTTTGGCAATGCATTCTACTTCAGGAGCATGTAAACTGTAAAGTTTATGCTTATCTGCTTTATTCTGTTCAAGCAATCGTCTCGATAACCTTAATGAATCACTCAAAGGTTTATCCTTAAAAACAGCTTTCCTTTCAATATCTTTTGTTACTCGTCTTAAATACGTTTTTAATTTTTTAGTCTCTCTAGATGCACGCTTTATTTGTCCTGCATGACGGTATCGAGCTTGCATCCTTAAAGATTTCTTAGCCACTCGTACATACGTTTGTCTAAGAGGTATACAACGACTATCTGCTGCCTTTACTAATTTTTCTCTCATCTTATAAAATAACTTTGAATCCGTTGGAAAAGTAATCGCTTTTTCTTGTACCGTTGTATCAATATTTAAACGCCGACAAAGTCTTTCAGACAACAAGGCTTCTCGCTTGGCGGTATTAATCGTTTCTTCCAGCAACTTTTCTATGCCCTCAATACCCACTTTCTGACGCCATTTCACTAAAGTGGTTGAATGACACGGAAACCGATGCTGAAAAGTTTCAAAGCCACAAAAATACTGCCAATAGGGATTTTCACAAAACTTTTCTACAACCGATTCATCACTTTCATTCTCTAAATACTTCAAATAGTGTAAACCCGCCATCACTCGAATGGGTATTCCTGGCCGCCCAGCTTCCGTATAATAAGGCCCATAAGACTCAATCAAATAATCCCAATTTAATCGATTGGCCAATTGATACAATCCATGTTTTTGATCGAGAATTTGCTCTAATTTAACCCCACTACCAGTGTTTTTGGCGTCCATTCCAGTTTTCTTCATCATTTGCAAGCTTTTCATCCTTAAATTTAAAAAACCTGCAATATTATACCCTAGATTTTTTCAATTTTCTCTATAAAAATCATGGGGTTTTGTTTAATTCAGGCAAGACTATTTAACTTTTTCTGATTGTTTTTTGCCGGTCTGTTGATCGAGTGATATTGTCACTGTGTATCCATTGTTATCCTCGTTTGTTTTAATATTGGTTTTTTGTAATTCCTGGATTGACTGTTGCATTATTTCTTTAAATTTATCTCTGTTAATAGGCGGATTTGGGTCAGGGTTAAATGTTTCTAATTGTGATTTTTCAACAGGAAAAAAGAAAAGTAGCGGTTTGCTAGGTTGGGGTGCATGTTGTGGTTCAGGCTTTGCTTTAGGTTTTTCTTCAGGTTCTGTTTTAGATTTTTCTTCAAATGCTTTCATTTTACTTTCTCGAATTTCAGCTTCTTTTTTCTCAGCTTTTTTTGCGCGCCATTCACAGAACTTCTGAACGCCAAAAACAGCTAAGCAGGCTGCTGCTGTACCTAGCCCAAAAGCTAATGCAGCACCACCTGCAGCCCATCCAACAGGCGTAAAGAAAGCAGCGATCAATAAGCAGGCCGCAACAATACCAACCAAATTAAAGAGAGTAGAAGAACTTTTTTCTGCAATGCGCCATTTTAAACTTTTTGTCTCAGTTACACCAGGTTTTTTTGCTGCTTGAACGAGATCGATAACACTACTGACAGTTGATAAAATATTGCTGGTCAGCATAGAAAAAAGGAAAATAGGTAATGAGACCGGCAGGGTTACCGGGATTAGCATTGCGAATGCTGACAGCGTAGATAGTATGCTTGTGCCCATGGATAGTTTATCAAAAGTAGTTCTTACTGTATCTGTCCGATCTCCTAACGCGGGGTCGTACTGCATAGAAACACCACGAGCGATGTATGATAATCCATAAAGACCATTCATAATCGGGTGAATAGCAAAGTGTAGAAAAGGTACTTCTGCTAGCGGTCCTATAGATTGTGCAGCAACATAAATAAGCTCTGATGCTTTATACCAGCGTCTGGCATATTTTTGATTTTTTTCAAGTTCGGTTAAATCATTATGTAATTTATTTAGTCTATTATAGTCGTCAGGTTTCAAAGCGTATAACCATTTTCCAACAGCATCATCATCCGTAAAATTATCCTTTGTCATGGTTATATCTATGGGGATATCACAAGAAAATGCAATTAAAGCGTCAAGTGTTGTATCGTTTAAATTCTTAAATTTTAAATGTTCTGATTTTGTACTTCTCTTTAATGCATTTCGTAGCGCATTTGTCTCTTTCTCTTTTTGCTGTTTAGATTGTGGGGAAGATAGTCGAAGAGAAAGAACTGCAGCTGAAAAATCATTTCTTATAATTGCAACCAACTGCATATACTCTCGTATGTCGAGAAGTCGCTTCAGTAAAGCAGCTTTTTCTGCAGCTTTCTTTTTTTGGACTTCTTCTTCTGTTTCCACGCGATTATTATTCCTTAATATGGGATCAAGAATACCTATTATTTATGTTAGTTAAGCGGTTAATTTGAAGCAAGACCACAAGTTTGTTAATGTGTCAAAATATTTTGGCACAATTATTTTTAGCCTATTGATTTTATTAGGTTTTTTAATGAACAGTCAAAATTGTGTTAGAATTTGAGCAGATCAAAAATTTATATTTTTATGGGCATATTAAGTGGGATCTGAATTAGATTTTGATATTGCGATTGTGGGAGGGGGGCTTGTAGGTGTCAGTCTGGCTTGCGCCCTAAAAAACCAAGGATTTAAGATAGCCATCATTGATAAAAATCCAATCCCTATCAAGTCTCAAAATAATGTAGATGCGCGTGCATTGGCTTTGTCTATATCCAGTATCGACTGTTTAAAAATGCTTGGGATGTGGCCTAAAATTTCTGAGAATGCTTCTGCTATTCAAACAGTGCATGTGTCTAAAAAAGGGTACTATGGTGTATCCAAAATAAACGCCATAGATTATCAATTGTCTGCTTTAGGATATGTAGTTAATGCTGATGATTTGAATACAGTATTAAATAAAATGGTTGAAACATTAGCGGATGTAATACTTTTTAGACCAGACGAAATAACCAGTTTGGAAAAACAAGAACAGGGTTGGACAATAACTTTAAATCATCAGAAAAAACTAAATGCTAAATTATTGGTGGCTGCAGATGGTGCTGAATCTATAGTGAGGAAATATCAAGGAATAGATATTAACGTTAAAGATTATCAACAAACGGCCATTGTTGTTAATCTTGCATTAAAGCAATCACATCAAAATATTGCTTACGAGCGGTTCTTAGCGAATGGTTCTATTGCAATACTACCTTTTGGTCAAAATTGTGTAAAATGTGTATTAGTTGTGCCTAATGAAGAGCTTGAAATGCTTAGGACACAATCAGATGTTGAATTTTTAGAGACTATTCAAAATCAGTTCGGGTATCGATTGGGTTTTTTTGCGGAACTAAATAAACGCACTTTTTATCCTCTCAAAAATATTTATTCAGAAACACTTTATGATGATCGATTAGTATTGATAGGGAATGCAGCGAATACATTGCATCCAGTTGCAGCACAAGGATTTAATTTGGGGTTAAGGGATGCCGCAACATTGGCAGAAATTTTGGTTGAAGCGAAAAAAACAAATCAAGCGTTTAGTTCAATGGCGGTACTTTCTAGCTATGCCAATCGTCGTATAAACGACCATCATGCTATCCGTTATTTCACGGATAGTTTAGCAGAACCGCATGTGTTTCAATGGTTAGGAGTTGTAGCCAGCGAGTGGGTTACGCCTTTTAAACGGATGATTGCAGAGCGAGGGTTGGGGTGGCAGCAAAGGTTGCCGAAGTTGTGCCGGGGTGTGAGTTTAATCCAGGATCCCTGATTTTTGACCATGTCATGGTTAAAGAAACCCCGTATTTCGACCATGAGATGGTCGTTTTAACTTTTTCCCTAAAGACATCTGTTTAAATTAATAGTATTTTATCAATTAATATGCAACTAAAAAATAGTTGCATATTGGGTTTTGTTGAACTAAAATAGGCAGTACAGATGCAATGAGTAGTCAAAAAAAGTTAATTAATAGATTAAAATCAAGGCCAAAAGATTTAAAATGGAAAGAACTGGTGACAATGTGTCAAAGTTTGGGTTTTCAAGAAATCCAAGGGAATGGATCACGTGTAAAATTTTTTCATGAAGGATTGGATTTTGTGATTTGCATTCATAGACCACATCCTTCGAATATTGTTAAAGAATATATGGTTAAGCAAATAGTTAATGTTTTTGAAGAAAGAGGATTAATTTAATGATGAATGTATTTAGGTATAAAGGATATATTGGTTCAATTGAAGCGAGTGTTCAAGATATGTGTTTGCATGGAAAAATTCTTTTTATTAATGATTTGATCACTTACGAAGCTGAAACACCTATTTCTCTTAAAGTTGCTTTTCAAGAAGCAGTTAACGATTACATTGAAACATGCGAAAAATTAGGCAAGAAACCCCAGGTTTCTTATAAGGGAACTTTTAATGTAAGAATAGGGCCCATATTACATAAGGAAGTCGCTTTTCATGCCGAGATAGAAGGCGTATCAATTAATGAATATATTAAAAGAGCTGTACAGGATAAACTACAACAGGATCCATTACATTGAATCAATCAATATTTGATATCATCATTTTAGGTGGTGGTTTAGTCGGTTTAACCGCAGCGAACCTGTGTGCACAGCAAGGATTTTCAGTGGCGCTTATTGAACGACAAGAACCGTTATTAGTTTGGGACAACAATGATATTGATATTCGTTGTAGTGCAATTTCTAAAGCTTCTCAAAATATTTTTCAGGACATTGATGTTTGGGAAGCAATGGTTAATGATCGCGTAAGTGCTTATGAACACATGCATGTCTGGGATGCATTAGGGTTTGGTAAAATTACATTTGATGCAGCAGAAGTAGGGAAGCCCGATTTAGGGCATATCATCGAAAATCGCGTCATGATAAGAGCACTATGGGATAAAGCAAAACAAAACACAAACATTACTTTTTTTGCACCAGCAAATCCAGTCTCTTTACAGGTTGAACCTGATTTTGTTTTTTTGACTATTGAAGAAAAAAATAAACAAATTGGAATAAGCGCTAAGCTCATTATAGGTGCAGATGGGGGACATTCTTGGTTGCGAGAAATTGTAAATATAAAATCTGATCGGCAGGATTATCATCAAAGTGCAATTGTTGCAACTGTTAGTACGGAATTGCCACATCAACAAACAGCGTGGCAGCGATTTTTACCCGAAGGTCCATTGGCTTTTTTGCCGCTTAATAAAAATAAAACGGATCAATCTCATCTGAATTCTATTGTGTGGACTTCCAATACAGAAAAATCAGAAACACTGATGGCGTTATCAGAAGAAAAATTTTGTGAAGCATTATCGCAGGCATTTGAATATCGATTGGGGGCAGTATTATCAACTTCAGAACGTCGCACTTTTCCCTTAAACAGAATGCATGCTAAGCGCTATATTGCAGAACGTGTTGCATTAATCGGAGATGCTATTCATGTGATTCATCCTTTGGCGGGGCAAGGGGTTAATTTAGGGTTAAGTGATGCCAAACAGTTAAGCGAAATTTTATTATTGGCGCATCAGAAAAACAATAATATTGATATTGGTAATTATTTGGTTTTGCGCAAATTTGAGCGTGCTCGTAAAGGGCAGGTATTGTCTACTTTGATGGCTATGGATATATTTAATAAAGCCTTTACTCATGCAAATACACTGTCTTTAGGGTTACGGAGTATAGGACTCAATTTTGTCGATAAAACGGCTTTCTTGAAGCAGAAAATGATGTTGCAAGCCATGGGATTGTGATGATAATGTAAGACAAATTTGTCAGGAGAGCATGAAAATGAGCAAAGTTCCAAAAGAGCTACAGTATACCCAGACCCACGAATGGGTGCTTGTTGAAGAGGATGGCACAATTCTGGTGGGTATTACAGAGCATGCACAGTCCCAATTGGGAGAGCTTGTGTTTGTTGAGCTTCCCGAAACTGGGGTAAAAGCACATGCATCTGATGAGGTCGGCGTTATTGAATCTGTTAAAGCAACATCTGAAATTTATTCCCCCATTTCTGGAAAAATTATCGAAATCAATGAAAGTTTAGAAGAAGCCCCAGGATTGGTAAATTCTGATCCTTACGGCGATGGTTGGTTGTTTAAAATTGATCCCGCTGATCCCGATGAGCTCAGTGATTTGTTAGATGCAGATGCCTATAGTCAATATATGGAAGAAGATGAGGACTAAAGGGGTCAGATCTGGACACAGACAAAAAATTTAATTTAGGTTGAGAATTCCGTATATTTGGTTGCTTTCCCTTTAGCTAAAGCGACTGGATATTTTTGCTTGATTTTTTCAATTTTCTGCGAGCTGGCTGTTATTAAATCCACGCCTAGTTTGTCGCTTAATAAAAGTAAACTTAAAAAAACATCTCCTAATTCGTCGGCAACGTTTTGTTTTTGAATAGGCGTTAGTGCCTGACTTTGTTCTTCAGTTAACCACACGAAATGTTCAGCGACTTCAGCAGATTCTATTTGTAGATTCATGGCCAGATTTTTGGGGCTATGAAATTGGCCCCACTCTCTTTCCTCAATCATCAGATTAATATTATTGAGTAAGTGTGATATACGGTCTAAAGAGGGATCTGTTGCAAGCACTTTATCTAAAAATTCAGGTTTGGGTTCTATCTCTTCAATAGGCAATCCTGTTTTTTTAGCAAATTCAATTTCTGCTGCGAGTCCTTTTGATTTTTCCCATCCAGATAGCTTTAGAACCAGTAATTTATTACATCTTGATAACATGCCATGATCAAAATCTAACCAGGTTTGATAATCACCAAAAATGCCTAAGCGATCAATAGGTGCATTATGTGTGATTGGAGAATAAACAAGTATATTTTTTTTTAATAAATCAAAGACCATTTGCGTAACTGCACGTTCTCGAAAGTTTCGAATAGCAGGATCAGGATCACTATAAGGCGTACCTAGATAGGCGATTGGTTTTAAAATCATCAATGTTTCCTTTTCTTCAAAGGGTCAGATCTGGACATAGACATACTTGTGAAATTGTATCAACGGGATTTATCTGTGTCCAGATCTGACCCCTTTCTTTAGTCTATACTTTTACTTAGGGACGATAGCGGAGACTTCATGTGAAACGCTTGTATTTCATGATACCAAATATCGAGAGCGCGACAGAGATTGTTAAGGCGTTACAAGCTCAGGGTGTTGCCAATGAATGTATCCATGTCATTGTGAAGGATGATGATCCCCTTCAAGATAAGCTTGCCCTTACCCAACCACTAGAACCCAGTATTTTTGAAAAAACAGATGTGTTACATGCCTTGGTTCGTGGCGCGATTATTGGTGCTGCTGTAGGGTTAATCGCTGGTTTTTTGATTGTCCAATTTCCGCCGGAGGAGTTTATGTTAGGTGGTGGAACAATCGCTGCATTTAGTGTTTTCGGTGCTATTTTTGGCGCATGGTCAAGTTCTTTAATTGGCATTTCGGTGCCAAATCCCCTGTTTGAGAAGTTTGAACGGGCTGTGGAAGCCGGTGGGATTATGATGTTAGTCGATATACCTAAAGAAAAAGAGGTTGGATTACTGGATTACATGCGCTTGAATCATCCAGAGATTATAATTCATGGAGCACAGTTAGCTTCACAGGCAACTTCAGATGAATAGAGAATATCGTGATTGATGCGAACGGTTTTAGACATAACATCGGTATTATTTTGGCGAATCATGCTGGTAGGGTATTCTGGGCGAAACGTGTAGGGCGCGATGCTTGGCAATTTCCACAAGGGGGCATGAATCCCAATGAAACACCAGAGCAGACCCTATTTAGAGAATTAGAAGAGGAAGTTGGTTTAAAAGAACAGGATGTTACCGTGCTAGCGCGTACTGATCGATGGTTAAGATATAGATTGCCTACGCGTATGATTCGTAAAACAGAACCTGTGTGTATAGGACAAAAGCAACTTTGGTTTTTATTGCGTTTAGAAGGCGAAGATAGCCTTATCCGTTTTGATAAATCCAGTAAACCAGAGTTTGATGACTGGCAATGGGTGACTTATTGGTACCCGTTAAGAGAAGTCATCTTATTTAAGCGAGAGGTGTACAGACGAGCACTAAAAGAGCTCGCACCCGCGTTGTTCTGGAAACATGCGGATCAAGTCAACGGGGGGCGTCCTATCGATTATTTGTTGTAAAGCCAATTTGCGATATACTTCTTTGATGCTCACTTATCCTGATATTAATCCCATTGCACTACAAATCGGGCCCATGGCTATCCATTGGTATGGCATTATGTATGTACTCGGTTTTGCGGGTGTTTTTTGGTCTTGTTATGCAAGGCGTCTGCCCGATTGGAATAGAGACGCCATTATTGATTTATTATTTTATGGTGCCATGGGTGTTATTTTTGGCGGAACATGGGGTTATTTGTTATTTTATGAACCCCATATTCTGTTTGAGGACCCATTAAAATTCTTTAGATTTTGGGAACCGGGACGTTCTTTTCATGGTGGATTATTAGGCGTTCTTTTGGCTGTTTTTATATTTGGAAAAGTGCACAAGCGTTCTTTTTTAGCCATAACTGATTTTATTGCGCCTGCCATTCCCATTGGCATTATGGCGGGCCGTTTAGGTAATTTTATTAATGGCGAATTGTGGGGACGTGTCACCCATATGCCTTGGGGTATTGTATTTCCGCATGCAGGTGCTTTGCCACGGCATCCTTCACAGTTGTATGAATTTGCATTAGAAGGATTAGGTTTATTTTTTATATTAAATATATACATTAAAAAAACACGTGAAGTAGGGTCGGTTTCAGGCTTGTTTTTAATTTATTACGGCATTTTTAGATTTGTGATTGAATTTTTTCGCGAACCTGATGTCAATCAGGGTTTTGTTGCATTGGGGTGGATGACAAAAGGACAACTTTTATCGTTCCCCATGATCTTAATAGGGTTAGGACTATTATTTTATGCAAAATACTATTCTAAATCAGATCAAAAATAAGGAGAGCGTATGCAGCAATATTTAGCATTAATGCGACATGTACTTGAACAAGGTGTTAAAAAAACTGATCGTACGGGAACGGGTACGTTAAGTATTTTTGGGCATCAAATGCGTTTTGATTTGAGTCAAGGATTTCCGTTAGTCACAACTAAAAAAGTCCATTTGCGTTCTATTATTCACGAGTTATTGTGGTTTTTACGTGGCGATACCAATATTAAATCTTTAAATGAAGTGGGTGTTACAATATGGGATGAGTGGGCTGATGAAAATGGCGATCTCGGTCCTGTTTACGGTAAACAATGGCGTTCGTGGCCAGATGGAAAGGGTGGGTCTATTGATCAAATTTCGGGTTTAATCAATATGTTAAAACAAACGCCCGATTCACGACGATTAATTGTCAGCGGTTGGAATGTTGCAGAGGTCGAAAACATGGCGCTTCCACCGTGTCATTGTCTTTTTCAGTTTTATGTTGCAGAGGGTCGATTGTCTTGTCAGTTGTATCAACGAAGTGCCGATATATTTTTAGGTGTCCCTTTTAATATTGCTTCTTATGCATTATTAACGCATATGATAGCGCAAGTAGTTGGCTTAAAGCCCGGTGATTTTGTGCACACGTTAGGAGATGCCCATTTGTATTTGAATCATTTAGAACAAGCAACTGAACAATTAGAAAGAGCGCCTTACGCGTTACCAACATTGGAACTGAACCTAAACGTTAAGTCTATATTTGATTTTCAGTATGCGGATTTTAATGTGGTTAATTATGAGTGTCATCCACGCATTGTGGCCCCAATAGCGGTGTAACTAGAGATGCAGCATATTGCTTTAATTGCAGCCATGAGCGAAAACGGCGTGATTGGAAATCATAATGCGCTTCCTTGGCATTTGCCGGAAGAATTGAAATATTTTAAAGAAAGAACGCTTGGTAAACCCGTTATTATGGGTCGTAAAACATTTGAATCTATGGGCAATAAACCTTTAGCGAATAGACTCAAT
The DNA here is from genome assembly GCA_044225395.1 of Gammaproteobacteria bacterium. Classification (GTDB taxonomy): domain Bacteria; phylum Pseudomonadota; class Gammaproteobacteria; order UBA6186; family Azoamicaceae; genus CADEGZ01. The sequence continues at coordinate 72,664 of JBGAIP010000004.1, read as the reverse complement.
ATTATTTTAACCCATGCCTTGGATTTTACAGCGGCGCATTGCAAGGTTGTTCATTCAACAGAAGAAGCATTAAAAGCCGCAGGGGATTCTGATGAGATAATGATTATTGGTGGCGCAAAAGTCTATGAAGCTTTTTTGCCTGTAGCTTCGCGATTTTACTTAACTCTTGTGAACCAGCATTATGCGGGAGATACTTATTTTCCAAAGATTGATTGGACGGAATGGGAAATGATTTCCGAAGAAAAACACGATAAGTTTACATTAAAAATATTTGATAGAATCACATGACATTAAAAAGCAAAATTTTAGGGCAACTTGCCTATTATATAACATGTTTGTTAGGTAAGACACTGCGGGTCGTTGTCTTTAAACATCCGGAATATAATCCTACAACACAATATTTATTTGCATTTTGGCATGGAAAACAGCTATTGCCTGTGTTTGAATTACAACAACATGGTACACGTCGCGCTGTACTCGTGAGTCCATCTCGCGATGGCGATTTGCTAACGGTATGGTTAGAAAATTTAGGGTATGAAGTCATTCGAGGCTCTTCACGCAAACAGAATATCAGTGCATTGGCAGGTATGATCCGAAAGTTGAAGGAAGGCTATTCCTTAGGCTTTGGCATTGACGGACCGATTGGTCCGATATATAAAGTAAAACCCGGCATGACACACATGGCACAGAAATTTGGGATCCCCATTATTCCCGTGGGCAGTGCTTTTAGTCATCGATGGGTGTTTAAAAAAGCTTGGGATAAATACGAAATCCCAAAACCTTTTGCTAAAGTTGTTTTTTATTTAGGAAAACCGTTCTATATTGAAAAAGGCGTCGATTTGGCTATCAGTAATGATATGCTAGAGGGATTGATAAATGAGGCAGAACGTCTTGCAAAAAAATTATTGTGATTAGGATATTTTATGGCAAAAAAGAGTTATAACGCTGAATCCATTGAAGTGCTGAGCGGGCTTGATCCGGTACGTAAGCGTCCCGGTATGTATACCGACACATCTCGCCCCAATCATCTTTTGCAAGAAGTGATAGACAACAGTGTAGATGAAGGGATTAGTGGATATGCCAGCACCATAAAAATTGTATTACATGCGGATGGAGGTTTAGAAGTGTCTGATAATGGTCGTGGTATGCCTGTCGATATTCATCCACAACACAAAGTATCTGGCATAGAATTAATTTTAACGCGCTTACATGCAGGTGCAAAATTTTCTGGTAAGGACTATCGTTTTTCGGGTGGTTTACATGGCGTTGGTGTGTCTGTTGTTAATGCATTATCTAAGAAGTTAGAGGTTTGGGTAAAACGACAAGGTCAAGTGTACTATATGGCTTTTGAGCAAGGTGAGCCCGTTTCTAAGCTTAAAGTGATTGGAAAGTGCGATAAAAACGAACAAGGTACGACGGTTAAATTTTGGCCTGAGCCAAAATATTTTGATTCTCCTAAAATTTTAAACAAACCGCTTAAACATTTATGTCAAGCCAAAGCCGTTTTATGTCCCGGATTAACGGTTATTTTGGAAGATCATCAAAACAACGAGGGTCCTTATGAATGGTGTTACGCAGGTGGACTCAAAGCTTATCTATTGGAACAGATGGGTAATCGATTACTTTTACCGGAAGATCCGTTTGAGGGATTATTCGAAGGCAACGATGAAGTTGCGAATTTTGCAGTTGTTTGGACACCGGAAGAAAGTGAGTCACTGCAAGATAGCTATGTGAATTTGGTACCGACTGCGCAAGGTGGTACACATGTTAATGGATTACGGACGGGTTTGTTAGAAGCTATGCGTGATTTTTGTGAACTTCGGAGTTTATTGCCTAGGGGGGTTAAATTAGCACCAGAAGATGTTTGGGATAAAATTAATTTTGTTTTATCGGTTAAGTTATTAGATCCTCAATTTTCAGGACAAACTAAGGAACGCTTATCTTCCAGAGAGATTGCAGCTTTTGTGTCAGGTGTTGTCAAAGATTCATTTAGTTTATGGTTGAATCAACATGTACAAATTGCAACCGAGCTTGCCGAATTTATCATCGAAACTGCTGAAAAACGGTTGCGTCAAGGAAAAATGATTGCCCGTAAAAAAATTACACAGGGCCCAGCACTACCGGGCAAATTAGCAGATTGTACGCTACAAGATTTAAATCGTTGCGAATTATTTTTAGTGGAAGGCGATTCAGCAGGTGGATCAGCTAAACAAGCGCGCGATCGTACCTTCCAAGCGGTTATGCCACTTCGCGGTAAAATTTTAAATACGTGGGAAGTCGCGTCTTTAGAAGTATTGGGTTCTCAAGAAGTCCACGATATTTCTGTGGCGATCGGTGTTGACCCTGGTGTTGCTACCCTAGAAAAATTACGTTACGGTAAAATTTGTATTTTGGCAGATGCCGATTCAGATGGACAACACATTGCAACATTGCTCTGCGCTTTATTTGTAAAACATTTTAGACCGTTGGTGGAAGCAGGTCATTTATATGTCGCGATGCCACCTTTGTATCGTATCGATGCCGGTAAAGAAGTTTACTATGCGCTAGATGATGCGGAAAAACAGGGTATTACAGATAGAATTGTTGCTGAAAAAGCGAAAGCAAAAATTGTAGTGCAACGTTTTAAAGGCTTGGGTGAGATGAATCCCATTCAGCTTCGAGAAACAACGATGGCACCTGATACACGTCGATTAGTACAATTAAAATTACTGCCAGAGGAAGACACAGTGAATTTTATGGATATGCTGTTGGCTAAAAAACGTGCAGCAGATAGAAAAAATTGGCTAGAAAGTAAAGGTAACTTAGCAGATGTCTAAATCAAAAGCGATTAAAATTTCAAATGAAGAACAACAATCCTTAAGGGTTTTTACAGAACATGCGTATTTGGATTATTCCATGTACGTTATTCTAGATCGGGCGTTGCCCAATATTGCCGATGGCTTAAAGCCAGTCCAAAGACGCATTATTTATGCGATGTCGGAGCTAGGCTTAATTGCAGCGGCCAAGTATAAAAAATCTGCGCGTACAATCGGTGATGTATTAGGTAAGTTTCATCCACACGGGGAAGCGGCGTGTTACGAAGCCATGGTTTTAATGGCCCAATCTTTTTCTTATCGATATCCATTTGTCGATGGCCAAGGCAATTGGGGTTCTCCTGATGATCCCAAATCTTTTGCAGCTATGCGTTACACTGAAGCGCGATTATCGCCTTATGCAAATGCGTTATTAAGCGAATTAGAGCATGGTACAGTAGATTGGGCTTCAAACTTTGATGGTACTTTAGAAGAACCCAAATTACTGCCCGCACGTCTACCGAATGTGTTACTGAATGGCACGACAGGTATTGCGGTTGGTATGGCAACGGATATTCCACCCCATAATTTGGGTGAAATTGTACAAGCGTTAATTTATTGCCTTGAAAATCCAAATGCAACCATTGATAAACTGTGTGAAATTATCCAAGGACCCGATTTTCCAACAGAAGCCGAAATTATTACACCGAAAAGCGATATTATTAAAATCTATCAAACCGGTGGCGGATCTTTAAGGATGCGTGCTGTTTATACAGAAGAGGATGGCGATATTGTTATTACTGCATTGCCACATTTGGTGTCTGGTAGCAAAGTGTTAGAACAAATTGCTGCGTTAATGCAAGCCAAAAAATTACCCATGGTGTCTGATTTGCGGGATGAGTCTGATCACGAAGAACCTACACGCTTGGTGATTACACCGCGTTCTAATCGGGTGGATGTCGATTCTCTGATGGCACATTTATTTGCGACAACCGATTTAGAGCGAACCTATCGTGTTAATTTAAATATGATAGGGCTAGACGGCAGACCCCGTGTTAAAAATTTAAAAGAAATATTGTTTGAATGGTTAAGTTTTAGACAAGAAACAGTTCGTCGACGTTTAACCTATCGATTAGAAAAAGTCACGACTCGTCTGGATGTATTAGATGGGTTTTTAATTGCCTTTTTAAATTTGGATGAAGTTATTCTTATTATTAGACATGAAGACGAACCTAAACGTGCATTAATGAAAAAATTTGGGTTAAGCGATACGCAAGCAGAAGCTATCTTGGATTTAAAATTGCGACACTTGGCTAAACTAGAAGAAACAAAAATTCGTGCTGAACAAAAAGAGTTGTCGGAAGAACGTGTTAATCTCGAAAAAATACTGGGTTCAGATCAGCGCTTAAAAACGTTAGTTAAACGTGAATTGGAACAAGATTATAAAACCTATGGCGATGAACGACGTTCTCCCATTGTGGTTAGATTCGATGCCAAAGTATTAGAAGAAATCGATAAACCTACTGCAGAACTTGTTACTGTTATATTGTCTAGTAAAGGTTGGGTGCGTTCTGCAAAAGGACATGACATCGATGCGACAATCTTAAGTTATAAAACCGGCGACGAATTTAAATTTGCAATTGCGGGTAGAAGTGATCAACCGGTCGTATTTCTAGATTCTACCGGTCGTGCCTATACATTATCTGTTCAAAATTTACCCTCTGCGCGTGGTCAGGGCGAACCACTAACGGGTCGTATAAACCCACCGCCCGGTGCTACTTTCGAAAGCGTTTTAATGGGCGAAAATACCGATCGTTATTTATTAATGTCCAATGCTGGATATGGTTTTACGATTCCCTTTTCTGAATTGCTGGCTAAAAATAAGAATGGTAAAGCAATAGTTAAAATAAAAGAAGGCCAAATGTTATTGCCAGCGCTTAAAGTTGTCGATAATAAATCAATGGTTGCGGTTGTTACCCAAGACGGACGTTTATCATTATTTCCGTTATCAGAAGCGCCTGAAATGACAAAAGGTAAAGGCAATAAATTGGCAGGTATTAAAAAAGAAAGTAGTATTATTCACACGGTTATGTTAATGTCGCATCAAACCTTGGTTATTGTTGCAGGTCGAAAAAAACTTGAGTTAAAAGCCAAAGAATTGAAGCCTTACATGGTTGACGTGGGTGGTCGTGGCGTTAAATTGCCAAAAGGTTTTGAAAAGGTCACTTCGTGCATTATACAATAGTTGTTGCTTCAACAAATGAAGGTAAAATAAGAGAAATCCATAAAATTTTGCATGCGTTAGACGGCCTAAAAATTGATGTGCGATCTTTAAAAGATTTTAATATTCCTGAACCAGATGAACCGCATCATAGTTTTATGGAAAATGCTATTCATAAAGCAAAATACTATGCGCAACATACAAACTTACCGACATTGTCGGAAGATTCGGGTTTAAGTCTTGAGGCATTAAATGGTTTTCCAGGCGTCAGAACAAAAGAATTTTCAGTAGAATGTGGTGGTATGGCAAAGACGTTTATAAAATTAGAAGAAATGTTAAGAGACGTTGGTAATTATTCCGCTTCTTTTAATAGTGCGACTGTCTTATATATACCGTCTCATGATTTCTTAATCACGCACGAAGCTCAAGATAAAGGCTTACTTACTTTTCCGCCGCGAGGCGAGGATGGGTTTGCTTATGATCCCATTTTTGTACCAGAAGGGTACGACAAAACGTTTGCCGAATTGGGATTAGAAGTCAAAAATAAAATGAGTCATCGTGCTCAAGCGATGCAGGGGCTAATGGAAAAATTCAGAACATTTTTAATGACAAGTTCGCAGGTATCAGAAAAAAATGAATAGAAGTTTGATGAGATTTTTGACAGTCGTCATGATGTTATTCTGCATAACATCTGCTGTAGCAGAATCGCTAGAAATTCCAGCAAAGTTGAAGCGTTTTATTTGAAAAATTGGAATCTCAAAAGGGTGAGCTGCAAGGTGGGGCTTTCGCTGTTTTGTATAAAGGGCAAGTAGTTTATAAAACAACATTTGGTTATCAAAAAGGCCATACTGGACTTATTACATCAACAACATTGTTTCCCTTAGCATCTGTATCGAAGCCAGTTGCAGCTACAGCCATTGCACTGATGGTTGATCAGGGTGCGTTGAGCTTTGATGAAACATTCAAATTACCTTATCTCAAGTATCCTGTTACTTTAAGGAATCTTTTGGGCCACACAACAGGATACCCATTTACAGGCAATGCTCAGATTGAGCAGGGAATGAGTCGTCAAAAAATTTTAGAGGTACTTAAAACGCAAACGCCCAAATCTAAACCAGGTGAAAGTTATTTTTACAGCAACATGATTTTTGGACTGGTTGAAGAGGCGCTAAATACCAAACAATCGAGCTTGAAGTCTGCTATTCAAAATCTCAAACGGACGCTTAAAACAGAAGGGTTTCAACTTGTTCCAGTCGATTCTCATTTAGAAGTTGCTTATCCTCACGGCAGAGATAAAACAACGGAAAATTTCCTCAAACCATTGCCATTCCCGCCTTATTATCCAAAAGCAGCACCTGCAGCAGCAGGTGTTTTCGCATCGATTGATGGCATGATTGAATTATTTAAATTAAGTTTTGGTTATAGATCCGATCTTATTTCTCAGAAAACATTAGATTCTCTATATAAAACGAGTATGACGAATCACGATGTTGATAAATGGCAGATAGGATGGCAATCCGATAGAGATAAGTTTAATTCTTATTACGGCCTGGGGTGGCGTATTTTAAAGCCTAAAGAATATCCTGGTAAAGATTTAATATTTCATAGTGGATTTATCTCAGGCGTCAGTACATTTATTGGATTGATACCCGATGAAGACATTGGTATTATTATTTTAATTAATCAACAATCGCCTGTAGCACTTAAAGGTAGTATAGATTTTTGGGGCGAATTCTTAAATTAAATTTGAGGAAAATCACTCATTCGGCGTTTTTGCATTAATATTGAGTTATTTTTTATCCTTGCACCAACCCAACGCCAATGCCTTTTATCAAAATGTGGTGCTGACGCACGCTTATAGCTGCCGATTCTCTCGAAGTTACGTTTGGCTAAGCCCGGCTGTCTTCCTCGCGAATGCGGGGATCCAGTCAAAAATAATTCATACTCCTTATTTTGATGTAAATCCTGGCACAACCCCAATTTTATGTTCATGTATTCGTTTTCGTAAATACGCAGTTACGCCAACATGCAGCGTACCGTTTCGCTGACTCGCTAGAATATAAACATACCCTTCTTTCATGTTGCAGATAACATCTTAAGTAAATATTGATTATTCCAACCGCTTTTTTTGCGCTTCGCTTGTATTCCTATTCTTGCACGAAAAAGCGATTTTTTTATTGTGTTTGATTTATTTTTGACTGGATCCCCGCATTCGCGAGGAAGACAGCCGGGCTTAGCCAAACGTAACTTCGAGAGAATCGGCAGCTATAAGCGTGCGTCAGCACCACATTAAGCAGCGACATATTATGTTGATATACAAGTATTTCGTGGTGGGTTAGCCAGATTGTCTTGAAGGGATCCAAAATTTGTCATAACTAATATGGAATATATTCCGAATTAGTGATACTATTTAGGAATGAATTCCGAATTAGTTACTTATAAACGTCTTCTTAAAGTAGACCTGCCCAAGGGGCAGTCTGCTTTTTTATGGGGGGCTAGGAAAACTGGAAAATCGACCTATCTTCATGGTCATTACCCACGCTCTATTTATTATGATTTATTAAAATCGGATGTTTTTTTAAAGTTCACAAAAGCGCCACATTTATTGCGTGAAGAAATTTTGGCACTGGATAATGAAGCTTTAAAATATCCCATTATTATTGACGGAGTTCAAAAAGTGCCTTCATTGTTAGATGAGATCCATTGGCTCATTGAAAATGCAAATGCTCAGTTTATATTGTGTGGGTCTAGCGCTCGAAAGCTCAAAAGAGCAGGCGTGAATTTATTGGGAGGCCGTGCTTGGGGTTATACTTTTTATCCACTGGTTTACCCTGAAATTACGAATTTTAATCTATTACGTGCTTTAAATACAGGGCTTATACCCTCGCATTATTTATCAGAAAATCCGAGACGTTCTTTAAAAGCTTATGTGCAAGATTATCTAACACACGAAATTAAAGCCGAAGGGTTAACACGGAATCTTCCTGCTTTTGCACGTTTTTTAGATTCTTTAGTGTTTAGCAATGGCATGCTGGTTAATTATTCAAATATTGCTAGAGAGTGTGCTATTGATTCAAAAACGATCAAAGAATATTATCAAATCTTAATCGATACTCTGGTGGGTTACTTTGTAGAGCCGTATATAAAAAAGAAGGGCCGCGATGTTATTAGTGCTACGCCTAAATTTTATTTATTTGATGTGGGCGTTGCTAATTTTCTTTCAAAGCAAACTATCTCAATATTGAATGGCAGCGAGGCTGGTAATGCCTTTGAGCATTTTATTTTAATGGAACTGATGGGTTATAGAGGGTTAAATGATTTAGATTTTGACATTAACTTTTGGAGGACCAAAACAAAGTTAGAAGTGGATTTTATTTTAGGTGGTGGCAAGGTTGCAATAGAAGTTAAAATTGATGATAACGTAAACAAGCAAGATTTGAGGGGTCTTATTGCATTTTGTGATGAACATCAACCCGAACAAGCCTATGTGGTTTCAAGAGATACGCATCCACGAAAAATAACAACGGAATTGGGCAGAGAAATCTTAATTTTACCTTGGGAGATATTTCTAAAGAAGTTGTGGAATAAAGAAATAGTTTGAAGAGTCACTCATTCGGCGTTTTTGCATTAATACTAATCGCGTGAATATCGTGCTTCATCAAATCCCCTAGTGCTTCATAGATCATTTGATGGCGTCGCACTGATGATTTACCTTCAAATACATTGCTCACAATGGTGAGTGTAAAATGTCCGCCGCCACTTTGTGCGCCTGGATGGTTTGCATGAAAATTACTTTGATCGTCTATGGTTAGCAGTGTGGGTTGTAAGCTTTGCAGAGCGGCTTTAATCAGACTGATTCTATCTGTGGATTGTGCCATGTGTTATTCCTTACTTTGATTAAAATGCTTTGCCATATAGAACCCTTGCAGCACAATAAAAACCAACGTTAAGCCCAATGTACCAAATAATTTAAAATTAACCCAAGTGTCAGTATCAAAATGGTACACTACATAAAGGTTTGCAATACCCATTGCTGCAAAAAAGAGGGCCCAACTTAAATTCAGTTGATGCCAAATTTTAATAGGCAACTCGATGTTTTGTTCCAATAAACGTTGCATTAACGGCTTTCTTCCGATGAATTGGCTTATAAACAAAGCAAGCGCAAGTACCCAATAAAGTGCAGTGGGTTTCCATTTAATAAATAATTCATTTTTAAAAAATAATGTTGCGCCACCTAAGATAACAATTGTGACGAGTGTAATAAGCGGTAATTTTTCAAATCGCCCTGTTTTGTATCGAGACCACAATACTTGTATAACACTTGCAACAATGGCAGTTATGGTTGCGAGGTAGATATCCCCCATTTTAAAAGCAATAAAGAAAAGTGCTATGGGGAAAAAATCAAATAAGAATTTCATGGTTTGTCCCTAAATTTAAGCTAAAATCAATAAGTTTAAGTTTACCAAGTTTAGAGGTATTTGAATAGTAAGCGGCTTCCATATTGGCTGTTTATAAAAACAGCCGCATATACATTTTTTTAGCTAAACTTGCTTGATACGCAATATCTTCGTAAAGTGTCACTATTCTTCTCTTATTTTGTAATAGGCACATGAATACACGTAACCGAGTTGATAAAGGTACGAGGGTTGTTTCGGGTATCCGTACCACGGGTGAGCTACATCTAGGTAATTATCAGGGTTGTCTAAAAAACTGGGTAAATATACAGTCAAAATATGAGTGTTTCTTTTTTGCCGCTGATTGGCATGCTTTAACGACGGAATACGAACATCCTGAGCGCATCGCGCAATATACATCCGAAATGATTGTAGATTGGCTAGGGGCAGGCCTTGATCCCAATCTTTGTACTTTTTTTGTGCAATCGCATATACCAGAACATGCAGAGTTACAAGTCTTGTTGGGCATGCTAACGCCATTAAGCTGGTTAGAACGTGTGCCCAGTTATAAAGAATTACGCAGTAAACTCAAAGAAAAGCATTTAGCCACATACGGCTTTTTAGGGTATCCCGTTTTACAAAGCGCAGATATCTTAATGTATAAACCAGAATTTGTGCCTGTGGGTGAAGATCAGGTTTCACACATAGAATTAACCCGAGAAATCGCAAGACATTTTAATCATTTATATCAAGATAGATTGCAACAATCTTTTTTTCCAGAACCTAAAGCATTATTAACCGAGGCCAGTAAAATGCCGGGTTTAGACGGCCAAAAAATGTCTAAGTCTTATCATAATACGATTGGGTTGAGAGAAGATCCAAAATCGGTAGAGCATAAGATTAAAACAATGCCAACTGATCCCGCACGCGTTAGGCGTTCTGATCCCGGAGAACCTGAAAAATGTCCTGTTTGGCGTTTTCATCAAGTCTACTCTACACGCGAGACACAAGAATGGGTACAGCAAGGTTGTAGAAGTGCGGGCATTGGTTGTTTAGAGTGCAAAAAGCCTGTTATTGACACAGTCTTAGCAGAACAGGCCGTGATTATTAAGCGCGCAGAACCTTACGCAAAAAATCCAGACTTAGTGAAAGATATTGTAAAAGAAGGCAGCAAAGTTGCGCGGCAAGCAGCCAGCAAAACCTTATCTGAAGTTCGAGAAGTGATGGGATTATTAAAAGTATGATGCAAGAAATTCTGAACGAATCTTCTTTAATACCAGAATTAGCACCTGATGTAGCAACCTGCTATGGGTTTGTACGTGGCGAAGCGGTTACAAGTTTACCGATGGATCTCTATATTCCACCAGATGCCATGGAGGTGGTTTTAGAAATATTTGAAGGGCCTTTAGATCTGCTTTTGTATCTTATTAAAAAACATAATCTCGATATATTAAATATCCCAGTTGCGTCTATTACGCGACAATATATGGAATATGTCGAAGTCATGTCTATCCTTCGATTGGAATTAGCCGCAGATTATTTAGAAATGGCTGCTTTGTTGGCAGAGATTAAATCTCGCATGTTATTACCACGACCTCAAGAAGAGTCGGGAGAAGATCTTGATCCTCGAGCAGAATTAGTCCGTCGCCTGCAAGAATACGAACGTTTTAAAACAGCGGCGGAGAATTTAGATCAGATCCCTAGAATGGAACGTGATTGGGTCATCGCCAGTGCAGACGTTACCAAATTAGAATTAGTCAAAGCACATCCATCCGTCGAATTAAAAGAAGTGTTGTTGTCTTTTAAAGAAGTCTTAAGACGTGCGGATTTGCAAACCATGCATATGATCCAACGCGAAGTATTAACCGTACGCGAAAGAATGTCGCGTATACTAGGGCATTTAACGGGCGAAGCATTTGTTGATTTTTTTGCTTTTTTTGATGTATCAGAAGGGCGCTTAGGAATCGTGGTCACTTTTCTCGCGATGCTAGAATTAGTGAGAGAATCCATGATTGAATTAGTGCAAAGTGAACCGTTTGGGCCAATTTATATAAGGGCAGCCGGATGTCAATAGAAATGAACTTAAAAGCGTTATTAGAGGCTATTTTGTTAGCAGCCGCAAAGCCTTTAACAGAAGAGCAGTTATTAAATTTATTTGAGGAAGAAGAAAGACCACCCGTTGGTGTGTTACGAGAAGCCTTAAATGAACTACAAAGCGAATGCGAAACACGGGGGGTAGAATTAATTCAAGTGGCCAGTGGGTATCGTTTGCAAGTCAAGCAAAAGTGGGTGCCTTGGGTAAGTAAATTATGGGATGAAAAACCGCAAAAATATTCCCGTGCATTATTAGAAACATTGGCTTTAATTGCGTATCGGCAACCTATTACACGTGGTGAAATTGAAGATATTCGCGGTGTTGCTGTTAGCACATCAATCTTTAAAACATTATTAGAAGATCGCGAGTGGATCCGCATGGTCGGGCATAAAGAAGTCCCTGGTAGACCTGCCTTGTTTGCAACGACTAAAGCGTTTCTAGATTATTTTGGATTAGAGAATTTGCAAGCATTGCCTTCGTTGCCGGATATTATGAGTTTAGAAACAACTAATGTAGAGTTGCTAGAACAAGCACTTCAGCCTAGCGTAGAAGAAATACAACTTGCAATGGCAGAAACGGTAGAAATGGCAGATGTTGAAACCTAAAAAGGAAAAGTTACAAAAAGTATTAGCACGTATTGGCTTAGGATCTAGACGAGAAATTGAACAGTGGATTGTCGCTGGGCGTCTTAAAATTAACCACGCGCTTGCAACCTTAGGCGATCGCGTGGGTCTTGAAGATAAAGTTGAATTAGATGGTCGCTTTGTTCGACTACAAGGTATAGATGAAATCCAGCAAAAAGTGATTATTTATCATAAGCCTGCTGGCGAAGTGTGTAGTCGACATGATCCTGAAGCACGACCGAATGTTTTTGATGCTTTTCCAAAACTTCGCGGAAAGCGCTGGATTTTAATTGGTCGTTTAGACTTTAATACATCAGGTCTTTTATTGGCGACGACGGATGGAGAATTAGCCAATAGATTAATGCATCCCTCTTCAGAAATTGAGCGAGAATACGCCGTGCGTGTTGTCGGTAGAATGGATCAAAATACTGAAGAGCGTTTAAAACGCGGTGTAAAGCTCGATGACGGCCCTGCGCGTTTCGATGATATTCGAGACGCAGGTGGAGAAGGCGTTAATCATTGGTACCATGTTATTTTGCGAGAAGGCCGTAATCGTGAAGTTCGCCGATTATTCGAATCGCAAAATTTAAAAGTGAGCCGTTTAATTCGTGTTCGTTTTGGTGCCGTCACATTGCCACGATATCTCAGAATTGGACAATGCAAAGAAATGGATAAAAAGGCAGTGTCCGAATTGCTCACCTCTGTTGGATTGAAACTGGGCCGGCCCCTACACTCCTAAAAATAACTTATGTTTGATTATTGGTCTACCCAAAATGTAGCCTTAATATAGACTATACTACTTGAATAGCTAGTCGACTAATTATTTTTTAGGCAATTTAGGGGGTAGACTATGAAATTACAAACCATGATGTTTCAAAAAAACAAAGGGTGGTCAAACCCTTTCCCACAATTAGATTCTGAGCAAACACTTGTTTTGATATTTGGTGCACCTGAATTTATCGATCACCCAGAGCCAATCAACGAGCTAGTTGCGGCTTTTCCTACATCCAAGATTATAGGTTGTTCCAGTGCAGGTGAAATTTTCGATACAGCTATTAATGATAAAAGTTTATCAGTTGCAATCATGAAATTTGATGCTGGTAAAATAAAAGTTACTTCGGCTGAAATCTCTGATGTCAATGAATCGCATAAAGCGGGTGAAACCCTATTAAAAACGTTAATGCAGGATGGATTAAAAAGCATTTTTGTATTATCGGATGGTTTAAAAGTTAATGGGAGCGAACTGGTAAAAGGAATGAATTCAGATCTACCCAAAGATGTTGTCATAACAGGCGGTTTAGCGGGGGATGGTGAACGATTTAAAAAAACCTGGGTAATTGTAGGTGGTAAATTTTATACAAATAAAATTGTGGCGGTTGGATTTTACGGTAAAAACTTTAAGATTGGCCATGGTTCCAAAGGGGGTTGGGATTCTTTTGGGCCAGAACGACGTATTACACGCTCAAAGGCAAACATATTATATGAACTGGATGGCAGGCCTGCTTTAGAGTTGTATAAAGAATATTTAGGCGATCGGGCTTCTGAATTACCTGCCAGTGGATTATTATTTCCATTAATGATTCATGAAGACAAAAAAAATGCGAGTGAAGTTGTTCGCACTATTTTGGCGATAGACGAGAAAAATCAATCATTAACTTTTGCTGGAGATGTACCAGAGGGGTATCGTGCGCAGTTAATGCGTGCTAATTTTGATAGATTAGTGACTGGTGCAGGTGAAGCAGCGCTTTCTGCCGCAAAGAATGCAACAGCACCGGTTTTGTCGGTTGCTATTAGTTGTGTTGGGCGAAGACTGTTAATGGGTGAGCGTACAGAAGAAGAAACACAAACCGTTTTAGAATCGCTTCCTCAAGGTACCCAACAAGTAGGATTCTATTCCTATGGCGAAATTTCGCCATTTTCTTCCGGCAATTGTGAATTGCATAATCAGACGATGACTTTAACAACTTTTTCTGAAGAGTAATACGGATGGAACTTCATTCTCTTTTGGTGCGACAATTAAAAAAGTTGTCTTTATCAGAAGAGAATTGTCCAGAAAACATTGTTTTTTGGCATAGTTTTTTGGAGCGTGTTGATAAATCTTATAAAGAAGCGGACAGAGAACGTATTTTAGGTGAGCGTTCCCAAGACATTGCCTCTAAAGAAATGAAATCTTTGTTTGATCGACTACAAGAATCACAAAAAATTGCTCAATTAGGTAGTTGGTATTTTTCTAAGGATAAAAAACTATTATATTGGTCAGAAGAGACATTTAAAATATTTAACAGAGATTTGAGTTTAGGGTATCCCAGTTTTGATGAGGCATTTTCATACGTCTATCCCGAAGATAAGAAGCAATATGAAAGTTTTATTAAATTGGGGTTGGAGCAAGAAAAAGAGTTTGAGCATGATTTTAGAATAATAATAGACAACCAGCCACATTGGGTACATAGCATAGGAAAACCTAAATTTGATAATGCCTCAGGAAAGTGCGTGGGGCTTAGTGGCACGATAGTGAGTATTGATGCAAAGAAAAAAGCTGATGAGAATCTACAAAATTTAAATAAACAATTGGTTATAGCAGCCAGACGCGCAGGAATGGCTGAAGTTGCGACAAGTGTTTTGCATAATATTGGCAATATTATGAACAGTGTTAATGTATCCTCCAATGCATTAATGGATAAATTAAATGAAACAAAATTATCTGGGTTAGGGAGAATTTCAAAGTTAATAAAAGAACATCAACGAGATTTCGAAAGGTTTGTTACAGAAGATTCTATAGGTAAAAATCTTGTTATCTATCTTGAAAAATTGCCTGATTTTTGGGAAACAAGGAAAGCTATGTTTCTTCAGGAGTTAAACGAAATCAATGGCAACATAAAAAACATTAAAGATATTATTAGCGCTCAACAAGTATTAAGTGGGACAGTCGGTACTTATGAAGAAACGCATGCGTGTGAAATAATACAAGAATCTATTAAGTTGCATAAGGACAACTTTGCCAATGGAAATATTAATTTTGTTTTTGAATGCAGCGACCAACTTCGTTTTATAACGGATAGGGTTAAATTTTTGCAAATTTTAGTTAATCTTGTAAAAAATGCTTACGAGGCTGTTATGGAAGATACGGTGGAAAATAAAAATAAGCGTATAAAAGTTACGGTTGATGAAAAAGATACGGCCTCTGTTTGTATTAAAGTAATTGACAATGGCGTTGGGGTTAGAAAAGAAAATTTAGAGAAGATATTTTCTCATGGGTTTACAACCAAAAAAAGTGGACATGGGTTTGGACTTCATTCAAGTGCAATTTGTGCGTATGAGCTCGGGGGGTTATTAACAGTCGAAAGTGAAGGAGAAGGCAAAGGTTGTACTTTTACCTTGTTATTACCAAAAAAACCAAAGCGAAGAAAGGAAGATATGGTATGAATACACTGTTTAACAATCGCATCCTCATTATTGATGATAATGAAGCGATACATGAAGATTTTAAAAAGTCACTAATACTAGATGCTGATCAGTCCAAAAATGAAATGGAAAAATTAGAAAATCTATTTTTAGGAAAATCGGTTGAAGGAGATAGTAAACAAGCGGAACGACCTGTTTTTGTAGTGGAATGTGCTAACCAGGGTCAAAAGGGAATAGAATATGTGGACGCCGCTCTTGCAAAAGGGTTGCCTTATGCCTTGGCGTTTATAGATATGCGGATGCCTCCCGGTTTAGATGGGTTAGAGACTATAGAACAAATTTGGAAAATTGATCCCGATATTCAAACCGTTATTTGTACGGCCTATTCAGATTATTCCTGGGAAGATATATTCAAACGCTTGGGGCATAGTGATCGCTTATTAATTCTTAAAAAACCCTTTGATATCGTAGAAGTGCGATTAATGGCGTTAGCACTCACAAAAAAATGGGTATTAAATAAACAAGCAAATTTAAAGATGAATGAGCTTCATGATATGGTTGATAAAAAAACAGAAGAATTAGAAAATGCATTTTCTTTAACTAAAGCAACACTTGAATCAACGGCAGATGGGGTTGTTGTGATAGATAAAAATCAGGGAATATCAATTTGTAATCAAAATTTCTTAAAAATGTGGGGGGTTCCCGAGTTTTTAATAAATCAGCACAAGGTAAGCGAGGTTATCAAGTTTATTGAAGATAAAATTGAGAAAAATGAAAAAATACCCTTTAGTATTGAACAAATAGAGGATGAAAAGTTATGGGAAACTTTTCGTGAGTTAAGATTGAAAACAAATGAATATGTTGAAATGTATCTTAAACCACATTACAATAAAAGTGAAAAAGTCGGTATCGTATATAGCTTTCGCGACATTAGCCAGAAAAAAAGGTTAGAACTTGAATTAGCCAAACAAGCGAGTTTTGATTTTCTAACAGGGTTGCCAAATAGAACATTATTGGTTGATCGTATTCAGCGTGCTATTGCCAATGCAAAACGAAACAACACAAGCGTTGCTGTGTTATTGCTTGATTTAGACTCATTTAAATTGGTGAACGATAGCTTTGGCCATGAAACAGGGGATGTCTTGTTGAAGCTTTTTGGGCAACGTTTAACGAGATGCCTACGAGAAACAGACACCATTGCGAGAATTGTGGATGGAAGCTCAGTTGCACGATTGGGGGGCGATGAATTTGTTATTGTATTAAGCCTAAACACAAAAAATGCATCAGAGTTAAATATTATTATTGAACGTCTTTACAAAATTTTTCTAGAACCCTACCAAATTGAAGACCATCATTTTACGATTGGCTTAAGTACGGGTATTAGCTTGTATCCCAAAGATGGTGATAATGCATCCATTTTAATGAGGCATGCAGACATGGCTATGTACCATGCAAAGAATAGAGGAAAAGGTAGCATTGAATTTTATACAGAAAAATTAGAACAGTTGGGGTTGCCACGTTTAGAGTTTGAACACGATTTACGTTATGCAATTGAAAAAAATGAACTCTACATTGACTATCAGCCATTATTTAATATCAGTAAAAATACAATTGTTTCTATGGAAGCATTGGTCCGTTGGAAACACCCAAAATTAGGGTTAATTGGCCCGAGCACTTTTATTCCAATAGCCGAGAGCACAGGTCTTATTATACCCATTGGATATTGGGTATTAAAAACGGCTTGTGCGCAAGCCAAGGCTTGGCAAGATATGGGTTTTCCCCCTATTCGTATGTCAGTTAATATGTCGGGTTTTCAATTTAACCAAAATGATATGGTAGAAATTGTTAAGAAAGTGTTAGAAGAGACCGGGCTTGATTCTAAATATTTGGATTTAGAAATAACAGAATCAAGCATTTTATCAGACATAAATGGCGTATTTATGAAAATTCAAAAATTAAACGCAATGAATATTAACGTTAATATAGATGATTTTGGCACGGGGTATTCCAGTTTAAGTTATATCAAGCAATTTCCTGTCGACAAAATTAAAATAGATCAATCTTTTATTCGAGATCTCTGTGTGAATAAAGATAGCAGGGCAATAGTTGAAGCTATTTTAATGATTGCCAAATCGTTAAATATAAGAGTGGTAGCAGAAGGCGTGGAAACACAAGAACAATTGGATATTTTAAACGCATTATCTATTAGTGAAGTTCAAGGCTTTTTTCTAAGTAAACCGGTTTCTGGTACTGAAGCAGGTGCATTATTAAAAAAGCAAAGAGATAACTAAAAAATTTGTCCTCGAATGTCACCACTATCGGGCCCCATTAAATAAAGATAGTGCGTCATGATGGCTTCAGGCAAAGGCAAGTCTTTTATATTTTCAGCCGGATAGACACTCGCTCGGAGTGTCGTACGAACTTTGTTAGGATTAATGCTATTCACTCGTATATTAGTGTTCGTTTCTAATTCTTGTGCCAACGTTTGCATCAGACCATTTAAGGCAAATTTACTGACCCCATACGCACCCCAATACGCTTTACCTTTTAATCCTTCATCGGCGGTTGTAAATACAATACTGGCATTTTCTGAGCGCTTTAGGAGCGGTAAAGTAGCTTGGGTTAATAAAAATGCGCTGTTTAAATTTACCTGCAACACATGGGCCCATTGTTCAATAGGATAGTGTTCTATGGGTGTTAAAGTACCGAGTTCTGCTGCATTGTGCAAAAGACCATCCAGTTTGCCAAAATGCGATTCAATGTTTTGTCTTAAGTCCTCATAGTCCTTTGGAGTCGCATTTGCCAAATTAAAGGGGTAAATTGCGGGCAGTGGGTGTCCTGCCTCTACAATCTCATCATAGAGCGTTTCTAATTTTTTGACGGTACGAGCCAGTAAAATTACCGTAGCGCCATAAGTCGCAAAGGTTTTAGCAGCAGAGCGACCTATACCCCGAGAGGCACCTGTAACAAGAATAACGCGATTTTTAAGCAAATCGCTTGATGGGGTATACGTTTTGATTAGGTTGTCTATCATGATCGGGGATTGTACGCTATTATATATAGCGGTTACCAGATTTGGGAAAAATGAAGGGGCGTTTGTGATCAATATTATACGCGCATGGTTTAATCGGTATTTTTCAGACCCAGAAGCGGTTTTGTTATTTATTGTATTAATACTGGGCTTTAGTCTGGTTATCTTTATGAATGAGATATTGGCGCCCGTATTAGCGAGTATTGTGATCGCCTATCTTTTAGATTGGGTAATTGCCCGCATGCAAAAACTGAAGGTTCCGAGACTCCCTGCTGTTATTTTAGTATTTGCCGGATTTTTAGGATTGCTGTTAATGTCTTTTTTGGTTTTGTTGCCTTTGTTGTGGAAGCAAGTGATTACATTGTTTAATGACTTGCCCAATATGTTAACCAGAGGACAACAATTAACGCTGGAATTGGTTGATCGTTTTCCGCAATTTATAACGCAAGAACAAGTTAATACTTTTTCAAATGAGCTGTTAACCGATGTACATACGTGGGCAAAGACAGTTTTGTCTATTTCTTGGTCTTCTATTGCGTCTATTATTACGGGCATAGTCTACTTAGTATTAGTTCCCTTATTGGTATTCTTCTTCTTAAAAGATCGCGATCAATTAATTCAATGGTTGCTTGGTTTTTTACCGCACAAAAGAGGCGTTTTAAGCCAAGTGTCTACCGAGGTAAACAGTCAGATTGGTAATTATATTCGTGGAAAAGTCGTTGAAATTTTAGTAGTAGCTGTTGCAACCTATGGTGTTTTTTGGTATTTCAATTTGCAATATGCAGTGTTATTGGCCGCTTTAGTCGGTATATCTGTTTTAATTCCTTATGTAGGCGCTATTGTTATTACAATACCCGTTCTATTGGTTGCATATTTACAATGGGGATTGGGTTCGCAAATTGGTTATTTTACGCTCGCCTACCTTATTGTCCAGGGGTTAGACGCTAATATTTTGGTTCCCTTATTATTTGCAGAAGCAGTTAATTTACATCCCGTTGCCATTGTGGTTGCCACTTTATTTTTTGGGGGCATTTGGGGTTTTTGGGGTGTTTTCTTTGCAATTCCTTTAGCGACACTCGTAAAAGCTGTTCTTAATGCTTGGCCAAAGCCATCAGCAAAAATAAATCACGTGTAATTACACTGCAAACTTTAAAACAAAAGGAACTTCTCTAAACCTCTCGGGTCGAATAATTACAATGCGCATTTGCGAGAGGGGTTGTAATGAAATCAGTAAAACCGGGTAATAAAGAAGGTGTTAACGAACCTAAAGGTAATGTGCTGGGCCTTATAGGAAGCATGCTAGGTGGCTCTTTAATGAGCATGTTTAGCTCAAATAGAGAGAAAAAGGATTCGGCTCTTTTGTGGTTAGCATTACAGGCAGACTTAAAAAAGGTCCTTCAAAATAAAGAGCTTTTTATTCAATATCAGCCCATTGTCAATTTGCAGAATGATGAAATTTTTGGCATGGAAGCATTAGTACGATGGCAACATCCCCGCCTTGGTGTTATATCACCGATCGATTTATTTCCGGTGGCTGAAGCAACAGGATTAGCAGTGCCTATTGGGGCATGGGTATTGCAAGAGGCGTGTTCTCAAACCAGTAAATGGCACCAAGAAAAATTTAAAAATACACGGTTAAAATTATTTATTAATATTTCAATTACACAGCTTCGAGATGAGCAATTTTTGGACACGCTGGGTCGTGTTTTGAAAAATACAAATTTGGATCCGAAATGGTTAGTATTAGAATTGCCTCAAACGGCCGGGCTAGAGAAAGAAGATATTGCCATTTTCGATAAAATTTCCGAAATGGGTATTGGTTTGTGTATTGATGATTTTGGAACAGCTAACTCAAAATGGAGCTTGCTGAAGTCGTTTGAAATTATAAAAATTGATAATGCTGTTATTCAAATGATTAATGATCATGAAGATAATAGCGCGATGATTGTGTCGGCTATTTTTGCAATGGCAACAAATCTCGGTATTAAAACACTGGCTGAGGGCGTAGAAACTAATGAACAATACCAATTTCTAAAGGATAAAAAATGTGATTTTATACAAGGATACTATTTTAGTAAACCATTACATTCTGCAGAGTTTACAAAATTATTAATTAAAGAAAAAAACAAGCGTTAATTTTTGGTTCGGGCAGTTTAGGTGCTTTGTGTTTTAAAATATCCAAAGTTTTATTGTTAACGGATTCTATTTTTTTAGTGTTCCCCGGAAATGCGAATGAAAGAATTTTTACAACCACATGTTGAGGTAACAGATTTTCTGGTGCAACAGCATTAAGTGCAATTGTTGCTTCAAGCAAACGTTTCCAATGTTGATATAAAATATCCTCAAGCGTTTCTATTTTTAATAACGTAAGATCATTTGTCTCAATGCGCTCTAATTTGCATAGTGTTTCTAATTTTTGTAACCCCATGCATAATGCTTGAAAACAAGCATCATCTAGCGCATTTAAGTTGTTATATCCTAAATTCAGTAGCTGTAGTCCGTTACATTGGCGTAAACAGTTCATTAATGCATTAAGTTGATTTGCATCAAATGAACCTAAGTTGTTAAATGATAAATTAATCAACGCTAACGTTGGGAGCAGAGCGAAAGTTTTCTCTAAGATTTGAAACCCAGTAATCTGTAGTTTATGAAGGTTGTTAGCGCCTAAATGCAGAAATCGCAACTCTACGCAAAAAGGTAAGACATCAAACAACACTTGCAAGAGAAGAGGATCCAAACTGCCTAAATTGTTATTACTGAGAATAATTGACGACAAATTTTTGCATTGGGTCAAGATATATCCGAAGGCCTGAAGACTCTCAAAATTTAAGGTATGAAGATTGTTCCCTCTTAAATTTAGTTCTCGTAAATTTGGGCATAGAGCCAAAGCATCTCCCAGTGTCCGAAGGCAAGAAACACTTAATGTATTCAAATTGTTATATCCCAAGTCAATCAGTTGTAATGCATCGCATTTAGCTAAAACAAGTCTTAATAGTTGAAAGCGTGGAGCATCTAACAGAGCCTGATCAATGCCGTGCAAATAAAGTGTTCGCATCAACTTGCATTGGACTAATGCAGCACATAGCATTTGAAATCTAGGTTCATCTATACGAAGCAAAGAACCTTCGCAATTTGCAAGACGTATTTCGGGTAAAATGGCACGCTCTTTATCTGAAAGTGCTAAAAGCGTATCTAGTTCTTGCATATTAGAAATAAACATTTTTATAGAAATCCTATTGCTTTTTTGATACGCCCCATAACATCTAAGAGAATATCTTCAGGTTTTGCAAAACAAATTCTAAAGTAATGATTGCTTATGCCAAAAACATCTCCTGGCACTACAGCCACATGTACTTTTTCTAACAAGTATTCTGAAATATTTTTGTAGCCCATTTTTTCTAAAGACGCAACACAGGAAGAATGAACTTTTGGAAAAATATAAAAAGTACCATCGCTGGGAATACACGAGATGCCTTCTTGTTTGGCGAGTAGATTGTAAATAGTAGAATGTCTTTTTATGTAGGTATTAACCATCTGTCGAGTGAATGATTGATCGCCTTTTAAAGCGGCTTCTGCGGCGGCTTGAGAAATACTGGATGGGTTGGAAGTGCATTGAGATTGTAGATTTTTCATTTCCGTAATAATATTTTCTGGTCCAGCAGCATATCCAATTCTCCAGCCAGTCATCGCATAGCTTTTGGAAACGCCGTTAATCACAATAGTTCTATCCTGCAAGTCTTGAGATAACGAAGCAATGCTGACTATTTTTTGGTTATTCCAGACAAAATATTCATAGATTTCATCAGATACAATTAAAACTTTAGGATGATGAGAAAGTACTTTAGCTATTTGATTTAATTCGGCTTCAGTATACATCATGCCGGTAGGATTGCAGGGATTATTGATAAAAATGGCCTTTGTTTTTTCAGTAATCGCAGCTTCTAATTGTTCTGGTAGTACTTTAAATTGCTGTTCTAGTGGGCATTCAATAATGATAGGTTTTGCTTGTGTTAAATAAATAAAATCCAAATAAGATGTCCAGAAAGGGGCAAGTAATATCACTTCATCACCTGGTTTTAATGCACAACGAGCAAAGTTATAAAGACTGTGTTTTGCGCCACAAGAGACCAAAATCTGATCTAAATGATAATTTAATTTATTTTCTATATTTAATTTGCTTTGAATAGCTTCTTTTAATGAGATAGTACCATCAATGGCAGTATATTTGGTTTTGCCATCTTTTATAGCTCGTATGGCAGCTTCTTTAATATAGTCTGGGGTGTCAAAATCGGATTCGCCAAGGCTTAGGTTTATTGTATTGATACCTTGTGCTTGAAGCGCTAAAGCGCGTTTTGAAATCTCCATAATGGGTGATAAACGCGCTTTAATGGGGTTTGAATCATAGGTAGTGCTAGCCATAGTTTCATGCTCACGCCTAAAGACCTGATTATATCTTTAAACTTAAAACAAATGGAAGCATTATTATGATTATCTAGGTTCTATATCCCAAGTTAATTGCAGACCAATTGCGTCAAGACGGTTTCTAATAGAACCTTGTAAATTTTGTTGTGGTGCAAATGCAGGCGGTACTCCCACAGTAGTGGGCGCCACGATATTTAAGTTGTTGTCTTTCTTGAAGAATATATGTGAGTAACCAAAATCGAGAGCAAGTGTTTTGCAGATTCGATATTGTGCGCCAACTGCAGGTAAGATGCGGTTTTGGTTGGGAATAAAGATGTTTCTATTGATATCTGGTATTGGCGACTTATCAAACATGACACCAAATCGGAAACGCCAGGGATCACTATATTGGTAGGTTCCACCGGCAGCAACTCGATAGACGTTTTTGTAATTTTCATTGATGATTAATTGGGTACCATCATCAAATCGCGTTGTTAATTGTTTAAATCGCGACCAACGTGTCCACTGCACATCTGCCATTACTGTCCAACGATCATTAAACGCATGATAGGCACTCAGAATGGCTGTATCGGGTAAATTAAAATCGGCTTTTAAACCTTGTCGTGTAGAAAAAGGTAGACCAGAAAATTGTGTTACAGAATCACCACGCGTTTTTACATCATATTTAGAATGATATTGAACACCAAATCGAGTACAGTCATTTGCTTCGTATAAGCCCCCAACATGATAACCTAGTGCCCAGTTTTGATAGGTATTTTCCGAGAACCCATCCGCACTAGGGTTGGGGCCAGCAGCTGATGCGAGGCGATTATCTATTTTTGTGAGCATGTTTAAAGCATCTACACCTGCACCTAATGAGAAACCATTATTGAATTGATAGGCAAGACTGGGCGCGAGATCAATTGTTTTCATTTCCGCACGTGTTGTTGTGTAACGAACAATGGAATCAATTTTATAATCTGCTTTCGAACCAAACGGAACAGCAGCGCTAAACCCGAATGTCCAATTATCGTCAATTCGCTTTGCATAGTGTAAGAAGGGGAGTACACCTGTACTGCTAGGTCTTGCGGTGCCTGTACTGGGTGTGAGTAGTGCACCTGTGTTTGCAGTAGCGCGAGTCACGTTCACTTTTGTCTGAGGTATGCTGAGTACGCCACCAAAGGCAATTTGTTCGTTGGGAAGTCTTGTTAATCCCGCTGTGTTATAGAAATTTGTGCTGGCATCTTCTGCTAAAGCGGCAGTGCCTGCATAAGCAGTACCTAGATTGGTTGCATTTTGTAAAACCATTTGAAAACCAGCAGCACCTGCAGGGTGGCTAATGACAGCTAAGCTAAGAAATGAGCCTAATGTATAATAGAAACGGCCTTTGAGCGTACGCATAGTATAATCTCCTCCCTAGATCAATCAGTTGCAGATCCCTGCCATATTCAAAATTATAGGCTATTTAGCTGGTTATACAAATTTCTAGCAGTTTGCTGCACGTTATGTTTTCTGACCTTCTATTAAACTCCAGTCTCCAAGGCCAGTAGGTGTTACTTTAATATTAACAAATCCGCTGTCTTCTAATAATCCAACGAGTTCTTTTCGAGAGAGTTGTTGCCCACCTTGTGTCCATAACAACATCATCAGATTATAACAAGCCACAGAATAGGGCCCGGTTTTGTCATCGTTAAAAAGCATTTCATGAATAACAATACGACCTTTTGGTGGTAGCGCATCATAACTTTTTTGCACTAAAAATTTGCATTGATCTACTGTCCAATCATGAAAAATATCACTATAGAAATGGACATCGGCAGATGGAAAAGGATCCGTCCACATATCACCGATATGCGTTTTAATTCGTGTCTCTAGTTCGTGTGTTGCGATATATTCTGCCGCAACTTCTGCTGCAGTAGGTCGTTCGTATACAATGGCTTTCAAATGAGGCCATCTTAACACGGCTCCCATACTGTGTGCACCTGAACCCCCGCCAATATCTAATAAACGTTGATTGGATGACAAATTAATTTTATTAGGCCATTGACCTGCCATACCCATGCTTTTTCCATGCATGCATCGTGTAAAATATTTAGCCAGTTCAGCTTGTTCTTCATTGGTTTTAAATAACTCTTTGCCGCCGTAGACTTGAGAGTGATCTTCTTGCAACGCTTTTTTTAAACTGTTAAAAGAATAAATTTCAGCATTCATTAAATTAACTTCTAAACATTTACCTAAATAAAATGGGCTTTCTTTTAATAACAATTTTTTCGCTGTTTCTGTGAGTGCATAGCAACCTTTATTGTTGAATGATAAGAGTTCTAAACTGACACACATGGATAAAAGACCTTGAAGTGGTCTCGGTTTAAGGTGCAAATGATTCGCTAAAGTTTCAATATTTAAAGCGTCAACGGGTCCAATGAGTTCAAACAAATTAAGTTCATGTGCAACATGTAAAGTTTGTATAGCGGGTAACCCCAGAACAAAATTAAATACACGTACGGCAGAATCATTTTCAAGCATTTTTAAGGTTTCAGTTGTACATTCCATGGATTAATCTCCTTTGGTAAAATTGGCAGGATAATAGACGAAGTTATTGCATTATCACATTAGCATTTTTTGTTTGTCAATTTTTTGTATTAAGTTAGCCAATGTTGTTCATATTGAAAACTTGTTTTTAACGCCTGTTCGAAGCAAGGCTTCAAGTGTTTTCGCATCTAGCGGTTTACTAAAATAATAACCTTGAATATATTGGCAACCTCTCGCTTGCAAGAATTCTAATTGTTCTTGGGTTTCAACGCCTTCAGCCAATGTTTTAATCCCTAATTCTTTAGCCATGGCAAGGGTTGCTGTTACAATGGCAGCGCTGTCATTATTTTTAGCAACGTCATCTATAAAGGATTTATCTATCTTTATCTTGTCAATATGAAAATGCTTTAAGTAACTGAGGCCCGAGTAGCCTGTCCCAAAATCATCTATGGACAAAGAAATTCCCCTGTCAGCAATTTGATTAATCAATGGACCTAGGCCTCCATCTAATAAGGCGGTTTCCGTTAATTCTAATTCCAGAAAATGTGAGTCCATATTTGATCGTTTGAGAGCATTGTCGATGGTCTGAATGATATTTCCTTGTCGCAATTGTTTTGCAGCAAGATTAACAGCCACTTTAATCTTGAACCCCATGTCGTGCCATACTTTTGTTTGAATTAAGGCTTCATTTAAAACCCATTCACCAATCGGAATAATTAAACCAGTATCTTCAGCAATGGGTATAAAATCTATGGGCGGAATAAATCCCCGTTCAGGATGGTTCCAACGAATTAAGGCCTCTACGCCAGTAATTTTTAGTGTTTGCAAATCAACTAAGGGTTGGTAATATACTAAAAATTCTTTCTTAAGCAGTGCATTATGCAAATCATTCTCAATTTCGAGTAGATGTGGTGTATTGCTTGTCATCGCAGTTTTATAGAATGCAATTTGGTTACCACCGATTGCTTTTGCCTCAAACATGGCAGCATAGGTATTGCTCAGTAATTTTTCAGGATTTTTTGAATCTTGAGGAAAAATGGTGACACCAGCGCTGCCTGTTAATCGAGATTCTTTATTTCCGACATGAAAAGGTTTGTTTAAGGCTAAAAATAATTGATTGACTTCTTGATTAATGTCCTCTGGCATAATAGGGGCAATGATAATAACAAAAGCGTCTGGACGAGGTCTCGTGATAATGCGATCTTTGTTATCTAATGCATTTAGCGTAGCCAATTGAGATTGAAGTCGTTTGGCAATTGAGTTAATAACCAAATCCCCGGCTAGATAACCTAAGCTGTTGTTAAAAATTTCAAGGCGGTTGATACCAAAACTAATCAGTGCAAAATTTTCGTTAGTAGATTTAACGGTTGCAATGCTGTCTTCAATGTACTTGGCTAACATGCGTTGGTTGGGGAGATCAGTTAATAAATCGTGATTAGCTTGGTGTGTGAAAGAAGATAACATTTTTGACAATTGTAATGAATGTATTAACCACTTTGTGCTGCGGTAGTTCATGCCGACAAGGAAAATAATGTATATTATAACCGAAAATCCACCAATGTTATAATAAAATGTATTTTGTGAGAAAAACCATCCAGCAACAGGCAATAAAATAAATCCAACACAAAAAACGGAAATAACAAACATTCCCACAGTAATGAGCGAAAATGAAGCGCCCGCAATAAATAACATAATAAATAATATAAATTGTTGCGTTGTGTCCTCTGGATTAAATAAAATGGTTGAACCCCAAAAAAAAGTTGTCGCAATAACGAAGAAAGAAAGCGCCAAATTCCATTGTTCAATCGTAAATTTTTGTTTATGTCGTTTATAAGAATAATTTAACATGGCAATTCCCAAATTGGCGAGACATAATCCTATATACCATAGGGTAAGCCATAAAAGATTGGCGCGATGATAAAACAGTGCAAAGAAAGTACTTGCACCTAAAAAGGCGACAAAAACACCCGTAGACGCCGCTTTATACCAATGCTCGACAAGCTCTTCTTTTATTTCACTATCAATTTTTGTCTGCTCTAATTCAGACAGTTGGTCATTAGCCGTGATATTCAAGATCGCTCTCTCCAGATGGGGCCATTGTTTTAAGTATAGTTACCTAAGCTTACTCCACCAAATTATTGCCTATTATCCTTTAGATTACCCATTTCAGAATAATGCCGGTAGCCGTCATGCCAGAGCCAGGGCTAAAAGCAGCAAGATGATCGGTATTTCTCAACAAGTTGTTCTGAGCAGCCAAAAACAACACTAAGGGTATATTTGCACCAACTAAGCTAGCGTGCATTCCGAATGTATCGTAAGTCTTTGCCTGAGGAATACCGATGGCTTTTTGAGTGACTTCTCGAAACCAGCTCATGCCTTGGTGGCCAGCATAAAATTGTAATGCTGATTTTTCGAGTTGGGCATCTAGAAGCGCTGCTTCAATCAATACTTTACTTTGTTCTACTGCATGGAAATTAAGTAAAGGACCACTCGTGACATTCAATATGTGGGTCTTAACGCGCCCTTCATCGTACCACCGTTTACCCGGTATACCGGTTGTAAAATAAGAACCTAATCCACCATTGGTGTTATGCTTTATGCTAAGTATGCCCTGGTGACTGGGTACGGGCCCAACAACCACGGCAGTTGCACCATCTCCAAAAAAAGGAGAGCTTGGATGTTCAGGTTCTATTAGGCGACTCATACCGGAGGATTGAATCAGTAATCCATATCGTGCAGTTCCTGATTTGATAAGACCCTGGGCAATAAAAAGTTGCTGAAGAAAGGCATTACACATGCCTAATACTTCAAAGGAGCAACAATTGCTTGATAACTTTAATGCTTTATGGTCAATACAAGCATTAGCATCTAAAAGAATGTCAGGTAAAGTTGATTGTGTAATAACAAAATCAATTTTGTTTGGAGATATTCCCGCATTTTTTAAAGCATCTGTCGCTGCTTTAATTTCCATGTCAGTTGATTTTTCATCTTTAGACATAATATGGCGAATTTTAGAACCTTCAAAAATATCTGCTTTGCTTCTAATATCATTAAGTGTTTCGATTAAAATTTTAGCTTCTGGGGACAGTTCTTCTAAGTCAACAGCATCCAATTCAAATGCACTACTAAAGCGCCGTTTATCATCAATCCAAGTTTTGGTGATCTCCGGTGACCACCAATTGTTTTGTCTGGTTTCTTTAGGCAAGTACAGCCCAAGACCCAAAATTCCAAGATTATTTTGTTCACTCATTCTACATTCTCCTGTTCAATTGCTTTTTGAATAGCTTTGTAACGACTCCCAAAAGGGGCTTGTTCATATGGATCAATATTGACTATTAATACCTGTGGTTTTTTAAAAATAATCGCATTTTGGTTTGCGAGGGTTAAACAATGTGATAATTGATTAGGTTTGTCGATCAAGTAGCTATTGGCACCGAGAGACTCGGAAAATTTAACCAGATCAGGTGTTCCCAAAGAATAATAATCCTTATCTGTATAAGCACGTTTAGAAACAGCATTCATGCCATGATTAACCATACCATAACAATCGTCAAACATTATTATATAAATAACACCTACGCCGTACCGTGCAGCAGTTTGTATTTCTACACCGTTCATTAAAAAAGCTCCGTCACCCAATACCGCGATACAAGTTAATTGTGGAGAAGCCAGTTTAGCACCTATAGCAGCACCACTAGACCAGCCCATACAAGTAAATCCGTAGGCAGTGTAAAGCAGATGAGAGAGCCCAAGTTGCATATAATGAGAAAAAAAGCCGGTACTATTCCCAATATCAAGAAAAAAAGCAATCTCTTTGTCTCTAGCAAAATGAGATAATTCGTTAAATACTTTTTGAGGTTTTAGGGGGATGCTGTTGGAATTCATTTTATCAACATTTAAAAAATTCGTGGTTTCTTTCTTGAAGCATGCCAATCTGTTTTCTTGATGAGAACTTTGGTTTGAAATAGATGTATTTTTTTTATCAATTTCAATCAATTGATGTATCAATGTTTCAACATCGCACTGAAGTCCATAATGGACGGGATAGACTCTACCAATATGAGATGCATCTATATCGACTTGTATCATAGCATTTGAAGGTTTTAAGTGATGATTCCATTGCGAAGTTGCCCATTCATTTAATGAACTACCCAAAACAACGACAATGTCTGGTGGATATTGGTGTAAATAGAGCTCGCTATGTAGCGAGCCACCCAGTCCAAAAACACCCAGAGAAAATTGATGTGATTCCGGAAATAACCCCTTTGCTTTTGGCGTTGTCATAACGGGTATTTTATGTTTCGATACAAAATAAGAAAACAGGGCTAATATACTAGGTTTTCGCAAAGCCTCTATACAACCTCCACCAATCAACATAACGGGATTTTTAGCTTGAATAATGATTTCAAAAATTTTCAAAAGCATTTCCTCATTAGAACGATACCCTAAGCCGACAGCAGGAAACATATAATTTCGTTTTAAAGGGAACTCCATCTTGGAGATTTTTGTTGCGGAAATATTAATCGGTATAGAAATATGTACTGTTTGTTTGGGAGTGCCATGTGCAACCCTGAGCGCTCTCGCAAAAAGAGATGGAAAATTTTCTGCATGCATGGCCACTTCACTAAAACCACAGACGTGCCTAAAAATTTCGCAAACATTGATACCAGAGTAAGAACTGTCTTGCCATGCGCCACATCCAGATATGGCAGTCGATGGCTGCCCGACAATAATCATCACTGGGCTATGATCGACCCTAGCACACGCAATGCCCGTTAATGCGTTTGTTGCACCAGGGCCGGCAGTGGTAAAAACAACACCTAATTTTCCAGTGCTTCGTGCATAACCATCTGCCATAAAGGCCGCGCCTTCTTCGTGTCGGGCAATAATCAACTTAATGGTAGGATGTTCACGTAGAAGTTCTAGAAAGGGGCTAATATAACCACCGGGGATACCAAACACATGTGTTACACCTTCAAGCTCGAGATATTTAATAACCAGCTCTGCAACCGATATATGTTCTAACTGTATAAACTGAGACATGGTGCCTCCTAGTTGATTATATCTTTTCAGCTCTTAATAGCGAAACGACAGTATTTAATTCATGTTGCATGACTCTACAATCTGCAATAGTTGGAGAGTGCTCTCGAATAGTCTGATAAATACTTTGTGCGCGAGGACTGGCTTTTCCAATGCCACGTAATTCAAGCGCTTGAGTAGAAGCAAGTAACATAATTGCGGTTAGCCTTTCCAAATTTTCTACGGATTCTCGAAAATCGAGGGCCGCATGTGTGCCCAAACTGTTAACATCTTGGTTATCACCCTCAGTAGGCAAATTATAAGCCTGTTGCGACTGAGCCAATTTTCTATTTTGCACGGCAAGTGCAGCGGCTAATAGTTGAATGGGTCTAAACCCATTATATTTTTCAGGATGCTCTACTAAATTTGCCGGAAGATGATGATTTTTTCTGGGATGAACTAAATTTGCCAGTAGCGCATGTAACCATGTAGAAGCTTGGCTAATATTCATTTTTAACATATCGCATGCATCCGTAATGTAATAACCCATAAAATTAGCTCCATGGTAGATCTGTTCCTCTACCACATTGATGATGGGATTATCGTTTACCGAATTCATTTCATTTTCTATCCACGCGGTAGCCTTTTTAAGATTTTCTTGAAATGGCCCAAAACCTTGTGCAACCGAGCGTATAGAATAATAATCTTGTACAGGTTTAGTGGATTGATGAGGGGTGGTTTCAGTGTTATTGGTTTTTATTCTTAATTCTTCCAAATCAGAAAGCAATTGACTGCCTTTCCAAAACGAGCGTAAAAAATTATTTATTTCGATTTGTCCACTCTGACGTTTTAAGTGATGAACCAAAGGGTCGTAAGCGCTACTAATAACCATAACAGATTCAAGCATCATGGCAATGCTAGCCAACATTTGCTTAAATAATCGGTTTAAATGACACAGTGTTATGCTGGCGATTGCTGTCATAAAAGAAGTGCCATTGATCATGGCAAGGCCGTCTCGCATGATCGGGAGTAAAGGTTTTAAACCTGCTAGTTTAAAAGCATTTTCTGCAGGCATAACAGTGCCTTGATAGTGAACATTAATATTATCACCAATCAGGGCAGCCGCAATGGTAGCAAGTGGAATTAAATCACCACTTGCACCAATAGAACCGTATTTAGGAACGACGGGTACAATGCCGGCATTTAAACTGGCTAACATGACTTCTATTACCCCAGGAGAAACGCCTGAATAACCTTGTGATAGACACTGTGCTCGCAATAATATCGCTACCCTCACAATTTCAGGTGGTACAGCATCTCCCGTGCCACAAGCATGAGATTTAATCAGATTGCTTTGGCGATCATTAATAGAATCATAATAAAGTGACGAATTATTGTTTTTTAGGTTTGTGTCTAGAAGACTTACTTGATCGCCAAATTGTGTGTTTATACCATAAATTGGTACACGTTTATTGATATAGTTTTGTAGGAAAATATGAGATTTTTTCAAGTCCTCATACGCATTTTCGTGCAGATGTACCGGCTGTAATTCAACCCCCACTTTTTTGGCATCTAAAAGTGTTAATTTACAAGTCGGTCCGATCGTAACCGCTACATTTTTTACTAAGCTGTCTACTTTAAATGTTTCGTCAAGTTCTATCATAGTACATTCCTTGAATTAAAGCCCTTTACGCTGGTTCCTTAATGCTTTCATACACAATGTCAAACGTCCGTTTAAAATACTTCTGGCTTGCCATTTTTCTTTGAAGTTTTCCGCTTGCTGTTTTTGGTATTGAATTTTGATTCACTAAAACAATGGCATAAGCATCAATGCTATGTTTAAGTGCTAAAGACTTATGTGCCGAAGCGATGGCAGAGATATATTCATTTTCAGATAAATTATTTTCAATTTCTTGAATAATAAACAATTCTTCGTTGTTACCCACTCGTTCAGAGAAAGCAGCGCAAGCATTATGAGTGAAGTGTACATTGGAATTTTTAACATCCATTTCAATATCATGGGGGTAATAATTCTTTCCATAAAGCATAATGATTTCTTTTAAACGGCCGACTAAAAACAGTTCTCCATTTAGGATAAAGCCCAAATCGCCTGTTCTGATATATGGGTTAGTCTTGTCGTTGGAAAGTAACCCTAGTGGGGAGTCTGTCGTATTCCAATAGCCTTTTGTGCAAATAGGACCGGTTATCCACACTTCACCGATGTGGTCTGATACTACTTCTTCTTGACGAGTTTCAGGGTTTACAATTTTGATGGTGATACCATTAATAGGTATTCCACAAGAAACAAGCGCTTGTTGTGATGTATCAGTGACTGCCACAACGTGATTGATTTGTAGTTCTTTTTTATCAAAAAAGGAAAAAACAGGTTTTGAATCAGCCGGATGCGTTGCGATAAGCCCGGTACATTCCGACATACCATACGCCGGATAAAAGTTTTCAAACTTAAATCCGGTAGAGTTAAATTTATTAAAAAATTTTACTAAAGTATTGAACTGTACCGATTCCCCACCGTTAGATGCCACTCGCCAATCGGATAAATTCAAAGCGTTTAATTCTTCATCTTCAATGTGCTCAATACAAAATTCATAACCAAAGTTTGGACAGCCACTGTGTGTTGCTTTGTAATCTGAAATTGTCTTAAGCCAGCTAATAGGGTTGGTGAGGAAATCATGGGCAGATATGAGGATAGCCTGTGAACCACTATATAAGGGTACTAATAAACCTGCAGTTAAACCATAGACATGAGAATGTGGTGCCCACGATACTGTGATGCTCTTAGCAGAATATTGCCATCTATTTGCCGTTGCAAACAAACTGTGTGCCAGATTATGATGGGTACAGATGACGCCTTTAGGGCTTGAAGCAGAACCAGAAGTGTATTGTAAGTGTGTTAGCATATCAGATGAGACAGAAATCGGTGTGAATGTGCAATTGTCCTGCTGTGTATAGATAAAATCTGTAGAAAGGATCTCTATTTGTTGTGGTGCTATAGATAATTTCTGTTTAATAATATCTAAAAATAAATCTGTTGTCACAATCATTTTAGCATTTGCCTGCTGAATAATTGTTTTGGTTAAGGCAAGAAATTTTTCTGGAGAATCACGATCTGAACAATTAAGTGGAATTGCAATTCCACCGGAATATAAACAGGCTAGATATGCAACAATAAATTCTAGTCCTGCAGGGTACAGTAAAATTATTCTTTCTTGAACTAGGTTTTTTGTGTAAAAAATTTCAGCTAAGAGTCGTGCTCTGTAATCCAGTTCTGCATAGCTAATACTTTTATTCGCTAAACTGTTATTACAAACAAAAGTGTAGGCGATTGATTCAGGTTGGTTCTTTGTGTGATTTAACACAATATCAGGTAAAAAGTTAGGTTTAGTATTTATGGTTTTCATTAGCTTACGAAGGAATCTATGTGAGATGCGTTTAATTTTTCAGATATCAACTGAGAGAGAGAGGTAAGGGAATGACTTATGGGCATTTCTTCTTGAATCGATTGAATGCCAAACGCTCTGTTGATTTTTTGTATTAAAACAATCGTCATTAATGAACTGATACCATAGTCGATTAATGTGGTATCTTCAGATAATTCAACTTCAGGGATCCGTAAGGCTTTGGCAACGATAGGTCTAAGTCTATTGGTAATTTCTTGAACAGATAGTGGTCGTTGCTGTCGAGTAATATCGATATTCATTAGCTTACCCTTATTTCCTTTTAAGGTCACCAAAAATTAAGATATGTAACTTTTCTGCAATTTCCAACAAGATTGTATAACGGTTATATTGACAAAGCAATCTCACATGTAACATATCTAGAAAATTAAATATAGAAAAGTTTTTGTGATAGAATTGTCAATGTGACTCGCAAAACACCTTTTAAATAAAACCTAACCCTTAAGAGTAGAGTATGGCTGGACATAGTAAGTGGGCAAACATAAAATTCCGTAAAATGGGGCAAGATGCCAGACGCGGTAAATTATTTACAAAATATATTCGGGAAATCACCGTTTCTGCACGACAAGGTGGGGGAGATCCTCAGACAAACCCGCGTTTAAGAACTGCTATTGATAAAGCACTAACAGCCAATATGACACGAGATACTATTGATCGCGCGGTTAAGCGGGGTGTAGGCGCGGAAGAAGGGCAACATTTAGAAGAAGTGCGTTACGAGGGTTATGGGCCCGGTGGCGTCGCCATGATAGTGGACTGTCTCACCAATAATCGCAAACGTACAGTGGCAGACGTGCGACATTTATTTACAAAGTACGGTGGCAATTTAGGTACCGATGGCTCGGTAGCTTATTTATTTCACGAGAAAGGGCAGATATTGTTGCCAACAGGCACTTCAGAAGATGCCGTTATGACTATCGCACTAGAATCGGGTGCGGAAGATATTCAAACCGAGGGAGATGGCTCAATTGAGGTAACAACCAGTTTTGAAGATTTTACGAAAGTTAAACGGGCACTAGAAGCGCAAAATTTTAAGCTCGAACAAGCAGAGATTACCTTAATTCCTGTGACATCTGCGTCCGTAGACGATAAAACACAAGCAGAAAAGTTTATGAAGTTAGTGGATCTTTTAGAGGAGTTAGAAGATGTGCAATCGGTTTATACTAATGCGGATATTGCTGAAGATATCATAGAAAGTATCGGTTATGGAGATTTTTATTCTTATTTTAGGGATTGATCCAGGTTCTCAAACGACTGGGTTTGGTATTATCGAACAAGTCAGAGGAAAGCAGATTTATATTACCAGTGGCTGTATTCGCACAGGGAAACATCCATGGGAGCAGCGACTCCAACATATTTTTGAAGGTTTAAGTAAAGTTATCCTGGATTTTTCGCCGACTGTTGCAGCCATTGAAAAGATTTTTGTGCATATTAATGTTTCAAGCGCATTAAAGTTAGGCCAGGCGCGGGGTGTTGCCATTGTTGCAGCCACGCTAAATGGGCTTAATATTGCCGAATATACAGCTCGCCAAGTTAAAAAGACAGTCGTTGGCAATGGTGCAGCAGATAAGACGCAAGTGCAGCACATGATGAAAGTATTACTGAAATTAAGTGGCTTGCCACAAGTAGATGCTGCAGATGCTTTAGCAGTAGCAATTTGTCATGCACAAAATATACGAGGAATTTTATGATTGGACGTTTACGCGGAATATTAGAGGTCAAAAAACCACCTTATTTATTAATAGATGTGGGTGGCGTAGGGTATGAAGTGCAAGCACCCATGTCTACGATATACCAATTGCCCGAAGTGGGGAGCCCTGTTACTTTGTTTACACATTTTCAAGTCCGTGAAGATGTACAAGCATTGTATGGCTTTTTTGAAGAGCGCGAGCGTGCCTTGTTTAAAGCGTTAATTAAAGTCTCTGGCGTTGGGCCTAAAATGGCCTTAACAATTCTGTCGGGTATTGATGTGTTGCAATTTATTAAATGCGTGGATGCGCGAGAAACAGATATGCTTGTTCGTTTACCAGGCGTTGGCAAAAAAACGGCAGAACGTTTAATTATCGAAATGGCAGGTAAGCTTGATGTTTCTGTGTCGGAACATGAAAATTTCTCCAGAAAATTATTTGAAGAAGCATTGGATATGACATCGCCCAGAGCCGTCGAAGAGGAAGCGGTGAGTGCGCTGATCGCCTTGGGTTATAAACCACAAGAAGCAACACGTGCCATTGGTCGTGTGTTATTTGAGGGGGCTAGTAGCCAGGAACTCATTCGTCGTGCACTGCAGGGATTAGCAAGGGCTTAATGCGATATTTTAGTGTATCCTGTTAGATATTAGCTTAAAGGATTTTTTATGATAGAAACCGATCGATTAACCACTGCCGCGGCGCGTCCCGATGAAGATCGCGTCGACAAAGCCATTCGTCCCAAATGGCTTAAAGATTATATAGGCCAGCCCGAAGTACGTGAACAAATGGCTGTATTTATTGAAGCTGCCAAAAGTCGACAAGAAGCATTGGATCACGTCTTAATTTTCGGACCACCGGGACTGGGTAAAACAACGCTTGCGAATATTATTGCTTCCGAAATGGGCGTATCATTGCGACAAACCTCAGGACCTGTGTTAGAAAAAGCTGGGGATCTTGCTGCGTTATTAACCAATCTAGAAGCAAAAGATGTTTTATTTATTGATGAAATTCATCGTTTAAGCCCGGTGGTTGAAGAAATTCTATACCCTGCCATGGAAGATGGGCAATTGGATATTATGATTGGTGAAGGACCTGCAGCGAGATCAATACGACTGGATTTGCCGCCGTTTACCTTGGTGGGTGCAACAACACGTGCGGGCTTATTGACATCGCCCCTGCGCGATCGGTTTGGTATTGTGCAACGATTAGAATTTTATTCTGTGCCTGATTTATGCCATATTGTTACGCGATCTGCCGTTATTTTAAATTTAGACATCAACGAAGCGGGGGCACAAGAAATTGCGCGTCGTTCTCGCGGTACGCCCAGAATTGCAAATCGATTATTGCGACGTGTGCGAGATTACGCAGAGGTTAAAGGAAAAGGCGTTATTGATGCTGACATTGCCGATAAAGCACTGGATTTATTAAACGTCGATGCTGAAGGTTTTGATATGATGGATAGAAAATTATTGAATGCCGTTATCGAAAGATTCAACGGCGGACCCGTGGGGTTAGATAGTTTAGCGGCTGCTATCGGTGAAGAACGGGGTACCATAGAAGATGTGCTAGAACCCTTTCTGATTCAGCAAGGTTTTTTAATGCGTACACCCAGGGGTAGGGTTGCAACCGAGCGCGCTTATCAGCATTTTGGGCTGCCTTTTGTTCGAACGGATGTGCTGAATGCCTAGTTCTCCTGTTGCAGACACAAAACCAATTCCTGTTATCACTATCGATGGGCCAGGTGGCTCAGGCAAAGGCACCATCGGGTTAAAGTTAGCAGAAGCGCTCGGATGGCATTTTTTAGATAGTGGTGCCTTATACCGGGTTTTAGCACTAGCAGCACTTAATCATCACGTAGATTTAACCAATGAATCAGCCTTAGCCATGCTGGCGACAAGGCTCGATGTCGAATTTAAGTCGGAAATTCTGCTGGAAAAGCAAAGTGTGACAAATCAGATTCGATCAGAAACCTGTGGAAATACTGCTTCTCAAATTGCGGTTTTTCCGGCTGTTAGGACGGCTTTATTGGATAAACAAAGGGCATTCTGTCAGCCGCCTGGGTTGGTTGCGGATGGGCGAGATATGGGGACTACCGTATTTCCAGGGGCAATCATCAAGTTTTTTTTGGAGGCAAGCGCTATTGAGCGGGCAAAACGCCGTTATTTACAGTTGAAGGATATTGACGAGAGTGTTACGCTAGAGAATCTTTTGAAGGAAATCGCAGCAAGAGATGTGCGAGACAGGGGGCGTGTAGCCTCACCGTTAATGCCGGCAAAAGATGCCGTTGTTATAGATACAACGGGCATGGGGATAAAGGAAGTGTTTGATCGCGTGCTAGATGAGGTTAAACATCGTCTTTATTGAATTTAACTTTAGGCCTGTGTCGCTATCCTAACAGGGGATGCGAACAGAGAAAGAGAGAAGTGAAAAAACAATGAGTGAAAATTTCGCAGAATTATTTAAGCAAAGCATTAACAAAACCAATGTGCATTTAGGTTCCGTTGTGACGGGTACCGTGATTCGTATTAGCGATGAATTTGTAACTGTACATGCTGGATTAAAGTCAGAAGGACATATTCCCATTGATCAATTTTATGATGACAATGGCGAACTCGAAGTTAAAGTCGGCGATCAAGTCGAAGTCGTGCTCGATGCGGTAGAAGATGGTTGGGGCGAAACCCGATTATCGAGAGAAAAAGCAAAACGTGTTGAATGTTGGACACGCTTAGCAAAAGCACAAGAAGCAGGCGAAGCCGTTAAAGGTGTTATCACAGGTAAAGTAAAAGGCGGATTTACGGTTGAAATCCAAACTATTCGTGCCTTTTTACCCGGTTCTTTAGTAGATGTTAGACCTGTACGAGATACGGGTACACTGGAAGGAAAAGAACTCGAATTTAAGGTGATTAAGCTTGATCAAAAGCGAAATAATGTCGTTGTCTCGCGACGTTCTATTGTTGAATCTGAAGGCAGCGCGGAACGCGACGAGTTAATGACAACCTTACAAGAAGGACAAGAAACCAAAGGTGTGGTTAAGAATTTAACCGATTACGGCGCATTTGTGGACTTGGGCGGCATCGATGGTTTGTTACATATTACAGATATGGCATGGCGTCGCGTAAAGCATCCTAGCGAAATAGTTACGGTTGGTCAGGAACTCGCTGTTAAAGTATTAAAATTTGATCGTGAGAGAAACCGTGTGTCTCTTGGTTTGAAGCAAATGGGTGAAGATCCGTGGGTAGATATTACACGTCGTTATCCTGTGGATACACGTTTAAGCGGCAAGGTAACGAACATTACGGATTACGGTTGTTTTGTCGAAATTGAAGAAGGTGTTGAAGGACTAGTCCACGTCTCTGAAATGGATTGGACCAACAAAAATATACATCCTTCCAAAGTCGTGCAATTAGGACAAGAAGTTGAAGTAATTGTGTTAGATATCGATGAAGAGCGACGACGCATTTCATTAGGTCTCAAACAATGTAAAGCCAACCCGTGGGAAGCTTTTGCATCAGCACATACCAAATCTGATAAAGTCACCGGTAAAATCAAATCCATTACGGATTTTGGTATCTTTATCGGACTTGAAGGTGGTATCGATGGTTTAGTCCATTTATCAGATATTGCTTGGAATGAAAGTGGTGAAGAAGCCGTTCGTCGCTATAAGAAAGGTGATGAAGTAGAGGCTGTTGTTTTAGCAGTTGATCCTGAACGTGAACGTATTTCGTTAGGTATTAAGCAGCTAGAAGGCGATCCTTACGCCATGTATACGTCCGAGCATACCAAAGGCAGCATTGTAACCGGTACCGTTATGTCAGTTGATGCAAAAGGCGCTACGATACAATTAGCAGAAGGTGTAGAAGGGTATCTTAAGGCGAATGATATTGCGCGTGAACGTGTAGAAGATGCACGCACTATGCTGAATGAAGGCGATACGGTAGAGGCTAAATTTACAGGCGTTGATCGTAAAACACGACAAATCACTTTGTCTATCAAGGCAAAAGACTCAGAAGAAGAGCAGGAAGCGATGCGTGAATTAACACGACAAGAAGGCGCAAGCCCAACCTTGGGTGATTTACTCAAAGAGCAAATGGATACCAAGGACAAAGAAAAATAGGGAGTAAGAATCAACATGCGCCTACTAAGCATTATCACATTAACGTTTGCGGTTTTGCTTGGGGTTAGTTTTGCCATATTGAACGCCGAACCTGTGACTGTGCATTATTATGTAGGCACAAAAAGCGTTCCTTTGTCGGTTTTAATTTTAGGCGCATGGATTTTCGGTGTTATTATCGGACTATTGGTATCTGCTTTTAAAATCATAGGCTTGAAAATGGAATTGCGGCGTCAACATCGCGCCCATGGTTGATTCACATGTGGGAACTGTTATTTTTATTGTTACCTTTGGCAGCATTTTCCGGTTGGCTGATTGGCCGGCGTGCGAATATGCGGCGTGCTATCCAAAGGCTCGCTGGTTTCAATAAACTGCTCGATAATTCTTCAAATAAAAAAGCCGTTGATGTATTAGTTCAGCTCATGGATTCTAATCAAGAAGCGGTAGAAACCCATTTAGCACTGGGAGGGCTATTTAGACGGAGAGGTGAAGTCGATAAGGCTATCGGTATTCACGAACAATTAATCGCAAAACCATCATTAACAGAAGAACAGCGAGCCTTGTCGCTGTTAGAATTAAGTCGCGATTATATGCGAGCAGGTGTATTAGATCGGGCAGAAAGTGTTTTATTGGATCTGATTGAACAAGGGTTCGAACTCGATGCTGGGTTTCAGGGCCTCTTAGATATTTACCAGCAGAGCAAAGATTGGCAAAGAGCCATTTTAACCGCACAACAATGGCATACCAAAACCGGTCGCAATATGAGTTATCATATTGCACATTTCTATTGCGAGCTTGCAGAGCAGCAGTGGATCAAAGGTGAGCAATCGGATGCTTGTCAACATCTAAAAAAGGCATTAGAGACCAATAAGCGTTGTGTGCGAGCCAGTTTGTTATTAGGCAATATTGAAGCACAAGCGGGCCGTTATAAGCAGGCCATTAAAGCCTATAAGCAAATACAAAAACAAGATGAAGCTTTTTTATCTGAAATGGTATTGCCATTAGCGCGTTGTTACGAAAGTCTTAACGACTCAGAAAGCATGATCAAATATTTTGATGAAAATCTACAAAAACATCTCACCACTTCTGCTGTTTTAGCTTTTGCAGAATGGTTGCATAAAAGTAAAGGTGAGTCTGAAGCGATGCGATTTGTTATTCAACATTTACGAAAAAATCCTTCATTACGTGGGCTCAGTCGACTCGTACAATTTAGCCTTGTGCGTGCCGATGGTTCGGTGCAACAAGACTTAATGTTGTTTCAAGAACTGATTGAGCAAATGTTGACCAATAAACCTTTATATCGTTGCCAATCTTGCGGTTTTTCCGGTAGGACATTACAATGGCAATGTCCAAGTTGCAAACGATGGGATGTCATAAAACCAATTCATGAATAATCTAAAGAAATCTATTATTCGAAAAGCAGTATTTCCCGTTGCGGGCATGGGAACGCGGTTCTTGCCTGCGACAAAGGCAAATCCTAAAGAAATGATGCCAGTGGTTGATAAACCTTTAATTCAGTATGCAGTAGAAGAGGCCATTAAGGCGGGCGTCCGAGAATTAATTTTTGTAACCAGCAGTAGCAAGCGTGCCATTGAAGATCATTTCGATAGTAACTTCGAACTAGAAGCGCGCTTGAAAGCAGATGGAAAAAATGCATTGTTGGACATTGTTAGAGGTGTATTGCCCGAGGGCATTTCTTGTGTTTATATTCGTCAACCAGAAGCTTTGGGATTAGGGCATGCCATTTTATGCGCTAAACAAGTGGTGGGCAACGAGCCTTTTGCTGTTTTGTTGGCAGATGATTTAATGAGTAACGAAAATAACCTGCCCTGTTTAAAACAAATGGTAACGAAATTTGAAGAAGTTTCAACCTCTATTGTTGCCGTAGAAACTATCAAGCCAGAGGATAGCTCAAAGTATGGTGTGGTGGGTATCGATAAGTCTTTTAATAACTTTGGCAAAATCAATGCCATTGTCGAAAAACCCAAAATGGCAGATGCACCCAGTCGTTTAGGTGTTGTGGGAAGATATATCTTAATGCCCGAAATATTTGAAGCGCTTGAGAAAAAGACGTTAGGTGCAAATGGCGAAATTCAATTAACAGATGCCATTCAAGCACTATTGCACAACAATCTGTCTATGCATTAGCATTTTCGGGTTTTACGTTACGATGTGGTACAAAACTAGGTTATTTGCAGGCCATCGTCGCGCATGGCCTGCAACATGCAAGTAAACTGAATTTAAACAATATTTAAAAACAGTTGTTAATCAATCCTCTTAAAATCCAGGTCTTGGATATGGATTTGGTGAAGGTGCTCTGTCTCCACGTTGTTGTCTAAAAGCCAGTAACAAAGTTTGTTGTGCAATAAGCTCTTCTTCAGGTAACATTTGTGCCGTTGCCAACAATTCGAGATCATCGTCTTCTTCCAGTAAATTTTTATCTCTGTCATCTGTTTCAGCCAAAGATAAACTGATAGCGAGATCAAGTTCTTCAGCTGCTTCACGCTCTTCTTGTGTTAATTTATGTTCGATTTCAGCTTCATCAGCTAAAGATAAACCGATAGCGAAATCGATTTGTTCGGCTACATCGCGTTCTTTTATTGCTTGAAGTTCTGCTGGGGTTACTTTCTGTTTTTCTAAAACACCGAAACGTTCTAAATCTTCAAGCATTTTTTTAGATAATCCCGTTTGCTCATTGTTTTGTATTTTATATAACGTCTTTTCAGCTTCACTATATTCTCCGTCGCCCATCGGCA
The DNA here is from genome assembly GCA_044225395.1 of Gammaproteobacteria bacterium. Lineage (GTDB taxonomy): Bacteria > Pseudomonadota > Gammaproteobacteria > UBA6186 > Azoamicaceae > CADEGZ01. Next base: position 30,129 of record JBGAIP010000004.1, on the reverse strand, counting down.
GATAAGTATCCCTATTGCTAGTGTCAAATAGGCTCAAGAGTGTTTGTGTGTGTTCTTTTGGTTCACCATTTTCAAAAAATTCTTCAAGGTCACCATTTTGAATTTCAAATAGCGCAGAAAGAAGAAATACATTTCTAAATAAGGTGTATTGTGTATAGTTTCTCATGTTTTCCTGAGCTAAGATTACATCTTGTCTAAATGAATTTTTAAATTGATTTTTTTTGGACAATGTTTTTAGAACACAAATTTCTCCTCTCTCATCATAATCATAATGAACTGCATTTGTTCCATATTGATCAATTTCTCTGTTATTCCTTGCTATGGCTTCCCGAACAAAACTGCCAGGAAAAACATCATATGCTTGGTCGATGACTTGATCATTAGCATATTCCGGAAAATAGACAGGGTCTACGACGACAGCATTGGACAACAAGACGTCATTTAATTCTTCTAAGCCCAGCGCTAATTGTTTGTAATTCATGGCAATCTCCTCAATCTTTATATTTAAACATTCAATTAGTAATCGTTATTGCTCGGCATTTAATCATAATGCCGTCTAACTTGTCAATTATTTTCATTTAAGTGTATATATACAATTTCTTAAGGGTTATTTAATCGACCAGAACGCTCATTTTCCCACTCTCTTGAACTAAGCTAAACAATTGTTGATAGGTATCGACGTTCAATTTTCGTTTAATATTTTCTCTAAACGTCTGGACGGTTCTACAGGATAAATCTCCTAGCAACTTGGCCGTATCTTTAATCGCAAATCCTTTCATCCACAAACTTAAACATTCTACTTCTCGATTGGTTAATCGTCTTCCGGTAATATTTTTAAGCGTTACAATTACCTCTTCTTTATCAAACGAAAAAAGATCGGGAAATTGTTCTGTGATCGGTACTGAAGTAGCCGTAGCAATAACCCTGGGGATATCTGAAAAGCTATGGTAACTTGTAATTACACCTTCAGCCATTTCGACTGAAATAATCCCGGAAAAAACGATTTTTTCACCATTGGGTGTCACATTTAAAACAGGACCACTATGAATGGCTTTCCCGCGCCATTTATAAATTAATTGACTATCCAGTTCTAGCGTTTCTTGAATGTTAAACTCAAAACTCGAAAAAGCATTAAAAATTTGTTTAACATAATTTTTGAGTACCTCCGGGCCCTGTCCAACCAAAAAAGTGGTTTGAATATCCGCAGCAGGGGAGACAAAGCAATCAACAACCTCTAGCGCTTGTTCATTCCAGAGGGGCAGTACAAATTGATTCGTAATATCCGTAAGCATGATTCTCATATTTTTAGTCCCTTATATCTGAATTAAATTAGAATATCTGCATATTATTCCCCTTTTTCAATGTTGTAAATCGGGTATTTAGCGGAGTGTATATGCATTTTTGTTAAAAATGATTAGCTATATATATAACCAGTTGAATAAATCCCGGGCTTGAATTATTATTCAATTCAGTGTGAATATTTATTCTTTCAGGGGGTAAGGTAATGAAGTCCAGTGGGATCCAGAAAAGATATGCTGCTATTAAAGCGCTGATACAGCAGTATGTGATCGAAGATCAACAAACCTTATCAAGCCGATTAGATAAGCATTACGCGATTAAAACAAACCAAGCGATTATCTCTAGAGACTTGCGTCACTTAGGGATAACCAAAACTTTAATACAAGGCAAAAGTGTATACGAGGTACCCAATCGTGATGTCCAATTAGAAATATTGGCATTAGCGATACGTGATATTAGTCATAACGATTATATGGTCGTTATTAAGACTTCACCGGCGTTAGCAGCTTTTGTGGGCGATTATTTAGATGCTTTTGAAGAGCATGGCATTTTAGGTACATTGGCTGGCGAAAACATAGTGTTTGTTACGCCAGAAGCAAAGATACCCATTAAAGAATTTCATAAGACAATTTGTCGCATAACGCACTTTAAATTAAGTAAAACAGGGGTAGCCTAATCATGATAAAATTAATCTTATTTATCAGTACAGTATTTTTTTCTACAATGGCCATTGCTGAACAAAACCCAGTTATTCGTGTAGGAACCAGTTCCGATTTTCCGCCTTTTTCATTTATGGAAAATGGGAAACATACAGGTTTTGATATTGAGCTTATACAAGAAATCGCAAAGCGTTTAAACTACCCTATTGAAATTATTGATATGCCTTTCAAAACCATTTTATCGGCTATTCAGCTGGGGCGTATTGATGTGATTGCAGCTGGTTTAACAGAATCCGAAGAACGAAAGAAACAAGTTTTGTTTTTGCCACCACATTTAGATGCAAACGCAGATCCTTTTGTGATTTTAACGAAGAATGTTGTATTAACCAAAGGGATCCCCGATCTTGTTGGTAAAGATGTTGTTGTGAATGATGGCTATACAGCAGCGGTTTATATGGAAAAATTTCCAGAGGTTCATTTAATGTATTTAAAATCCCCTTCAGATGCATTGGTGGCCTTAGATTCAAAACGCGCATTTGCATTTGTGAGTGCTAAAAACCCGTTAAAATCGTTTTTAGATAATAGTCCTAAAGCCAAGGATTACAATTTATTTACAATTGAAAATACGGGTGATACATCGTGTTTGGCAGTTGCCAAAGACAAGCCAGAACTATATGAAAAACTAAAAAACGCATTATTAGAATTAATCAAAGATGGCACACTTGGTAAATTAAAAGCCAAATGGGGTTTGACATGATAAATAGTCAGTTTATAACCGAATATGGTCCACAACTCTTAAAAGGCGCTTGCATTAGCATATCCATTGCTAGCTTAGGTTGCCTCATTGGTTTAATAGTAGGACTGGTCTCAGCTGTTTTATTATTCAAAAGTCACCCTGTCGTTAAGACTATTGTCTATCTTTATGTCAATTTAATTCGTGGCACACCCATGTTAGTTCAAATCCTATTTTTATTTTTTGTGTTGCCCAGTATCAATATTCATATCCCCGCATTTTGGACGGCAGTTTTAGCCATTGGCTTAAACAGTGGGGCATATATTACAAATATAATACGTTCTGGTATTGCGGCGATCAGTAAAAATCAATACGAGGCGGCTAAAGTCATTGGGTTGTCGAATTTGCAAACCCTGCGTCTCATTATATTGCCACAAGCATTTAGAATCAGTTTGCCAACACTGAGTAACGAATTTATTACATTGGTGAAAGATTCCAGTTTGGCTTCCGTCATTGGTGTGTTTGAATTGTCTAAGCAGGGTGAACTTATCATGCATAAAACCTACGATGCTATCAGTAGTTATACCATGGTTGTTATATTATATTTAATAATGACTTTAAGTTTATCTGCTTTATTTTTATATCTAGAAAAAAGGATAAATACACATGCTAGTCGTTAAAAAGCTTTGTAAATCGTTTCAAAATAAAGTCATATTAAAAGATATTAGTTTTGAGCAGCCTTATGGTTCTATTGGTGTATTTCTAGGACCCTCGGGTTGTGGAAAATCAACTTTATTTAGGGTGTTAAACAATCTAGAATCATTAGATTCTGGCGAAATATTTTTCGATAATCAGGCTATACACCCAGATGATCTACATAAAAAACATTTAATGACATTGGTGTTTCAAGGGTTTGAATCGTTTAATAATCTGACTGTATTAGAAAACGTTTCTATTGGGTTAAAATACAGCAAGCATCTTCCCAAAGAGGTTGCAGAAACACTTTCTTGGAAATTATTAGAAAAATATCACTTAAAAGAACAAGCTAAGTTATATCCCGGCCAATTATCAGGCGGTCAAAAGCAGCGACTCGCCATTGCGCGTGCAACAGCTATTCAACCTAAAATTATTTGTATGGACGAACCGACTTCTGCTTTAGATACTGGTTTACGAGTAGAGTTGTTAGAACATCTGCATCAGTTAAAACAAGAAGGGTATATCGTGCTATTGTCGAGTCATGATATGACTTTTGTAGAGAATTTAGAGGCGACTGTTTATCACCTATAGTTCAAGGAAGCATTTTTTCTTGAATTGTTTTGCTTATCATAACAGAGAGATCAATGCCATTGCTAACATGGTTAATCGTGTTGCAGGTTACAATTTTTTTAACGTCAGCACGTTGTAATTGTTCATAAGCATTTTCTGCAAAGACTGCATGTACGCCTATGCAAATTGGCGGAGGCATTTTTGCATTATTTAACTGTTTAATGGTTTCAAGCATCGTGTAACCTGTAGATATAATGTCATCAATGAGAACGGGTTCATAATTGTCATATTTTTTAATTTTTGGAAGTAGTACCTCTACGTCCTGATCCCCTCTTCTGGTTTTTTTTAATATGACATATGGTGCATTCGATGCTTTTGCGATTTCAGATACCCATTGCTCACTTTCCATATCTGGTCCAATAAGCAATGGCACTTTTACATTTTGAATAATCCAATTTGAAATTTGTGGTGCAGCTTGAATAACTGAGGTTTTAATTTTATAAATTTCACCCAGCTCATGATAACGATGCAAATGCGGATCAACAGTGAGTAGCCAATCGAAATATTGAGATATGAGTTTGGAAAAATATTGAGAAGTGACGGCCTCTCCCGTATTAAAACGCTTATCTTGTCGCATATAGGCCAAATAGGGTGCAACCAAACCAATGCGTTTTGCACCTAATTCTCTTATTATTTCACCTAAAAATAATAAGGGTAAGATTTTTTCATTTGGTCGGTCTAAGCTATCAATAATGATAATATCTCTATTTTGAACGATATCATTAATTTTTAAGTAGGTTTCTTGATCGGGAAAATTTCGTATGGTTATATTTCCAATTTTACAATCTAATTGCTTCGAAATGTTTTCCACCAACAGATGATTGCCAAATAGATTGAAAATCAACGGGGTCATTCGAAGGCATCCTCAATGGCGTTGTATTGAGTTTAAGTATAGCAATAAATGTTGACCTATATTGCTCTTTGGGGCTTTATTTTTCTTCTATACTAAAAGAACCTTTATTTGGAAAAAAACTGAAATCTATATCTGATATTTTATTTTAGATTTAGACGACAATGCAATCTTTTATATTGAAGGAAAAGTATGGAACCCATACTAATAGGCTCTATTGCACTAGTTGCTTCAGGATTGACATTCTTTTCTGGGTTTGGGTTAGGCACAATTTTGATGCCAGTATTTGCGCTTTTTTTTCCGTTACCTCTAGCTATTGCTTCTACAGCAGTGGTGCATTTTGCTAATAATATTTTCAAGTTTTTTATAATGGCAAAGCAAGCTGATTGGCATGTTGTAGTACGTTTTAGTATTCCAGCTGCGATAGCAGCAATGATGGGGGCAGCAATACTTAATCGTATAGATCAGTTTCCCTCGCTAATAAATTATAATATTGGCAGTTCTATGCATGAGATTACTACAATCAAAATAGTTATTGGAATTTTAATTGTAGCTTTTTCATTGTTAGAATTATCTCAGCGTTTTCAACAAACTCTTTCTCTACCTATTAAATGGTTACCTTTTGGTGGTTTGTTATCGGGATTTATAGGTGGTTTATCCGGAAATCAGGGCGCATTAAGAGCAGCATTTTTAATTAGAACTGGCTTATCAAAAAATGCATTTATAGCTACTAGTGTTGTTTCATCCGTCATCGTTGATGCAGCACGTTTATTTGTTTATGGATCGGGATTTTTAATGAATGGTTTTAGAACATCTGAGAAACAACTTTTGCCTTCGATTAGTGCAGGTGTAGTTGGAGCATTTATTGGGTCGTTGATCGGTATGTATTTTATACATAAAGTCACGTTGCATTTTGTACAGATAATTGTTGCAGTAATGCTATTACTGGTAGGCACAGGTCTTATAGTGGGGTTACTATAGGAAAATTTTGTCTGTGTCCAGATTTGAGCCCGTGGATTGAGAATGTAATAACGACACTATTTTTTCGGTTTCAACGTCTTTGAAGAGGGTTCTGTCACAGACGGCCGAGGAAGTGTAGCGCTGAATATTACAGCTGGTGGGTTACCCGCTGGTCTATATTCAGTCAATCCGCCAGGGTAATTTATTTCATACCACATTTTAAAATTCGGGTTTTGGTCTGACAAATTATTAAGCTGATCAGCTGTTGCATAAGCGCCTGCATGAATCCAGTTTTTTACCATTTCAATGTCTGGATTTGCTGGAATAGGTCTCAGTAAAAATGCAACTAAACGATTACAAGCATCTTGTACTTTTTCACTTCTAGCACCTTTAGACTTTAAATATTCAATGACAGTTCGTTTTCTTTTTTCACTTGCCCAATCAAGGGGTGTTTTTCCACTTTTATCAGCTATATTAATGGGAATCCCTTCTTTTATTAACCATCCACATACTTCATCGCTTCCCGCCATGGCAGCATAATGTAATGCTGAACATCCTGTATAAGATGCTTTAGCTTTTGTTATTAATTGTAGTAGTTTGAGCTCGTTTTCATCTTCTCCAGATACCTTTTGCGCATCTTCTGGGTTAGGGGCAATATATTCATTTGAATCAAGAATTTTAGAACGTAAACGCAAACAAACAGCGTCGGAAGATTCTGCTTGAAAATTAGCGCCCAATTTTTTAAATATTTCCAAAGCACCAAGATCTTGAGAACCTTCAAATAAGAACATATGTAAAAGTTCTGTTGTTGTGAAGGTTTCAGCTCCTTCCGATCGTTTTTCTCTTTTAGGAGATGCAGAAGGAAGTTGTGGTTGTTTGGGTTGTGGTACAGTTTTTGCTCTAGGAAGCAGAGGTTGTTGTACTGGAAAAAAAGGAATATTATTATTTTCTAGCCCTAATTTTTGTAGATTAACAAATCGCTGTTCAACGGGTAATTGATCTTGTAATTCTACTAAGGATGTTACTGCGCCAATGATCATATCCCGGATTTGCCCTTTTAAAAAGTGGTCATCTAGGCTTTGTAAATTATTTTCAGTTAATTGATAAGCTATAGCATTTCCTGATAGCGCCTTGTATTTATGTAAGCCACGACCCCTCCCTTTCTTTTGCAGCTCTGTTGTTTTAAAGGGTTCTGGAATCGACAATATTGCATTGCAACTTTTGCCAAAATCACTTATTAAAATACTGAGTTTTGTAAAATCAATAACGCCTGATAATACCGGCAGCCACCCAGTAATATTCATTAACGAATCTAAACGTGACATCAGATCACATAAATAGCGCACTTGATTTAACAGTCCATATAATTGTGTCACTATGGGTAGTGCAGCTTCTAAGTTTTTGTCTCTTTTTAAACGAGAGACAATTGCTTTCTGTCTTTCATTTATTGTTAAACTTAACCTCAGTCTTTCGTTGTTAACCGTTAAATTTTGCGTTAAGACACTTAATGCCAATGGATTTTTTGGTTGGCCATTATCAAGAACGCTTTTTTCACATGCTTCTAAAGTAATATCTAACCATTCAGGTGGTCGAGAAGAAGGTGCTTTTTCTTCATTGATATAAAAAATTATTTGTCGTTGGATGATTTTTTCAGCATCCCTTAACTGATTTAAAGTATTAGAGATATTGGCTCTATTGCTATTAACAACATGAGCAATATTAACCATGTTTGTAATTGCTCGAACCCAATTATTATGTTCGTTTGACAGCTCAAGCGCGAACTTTCCTAGTTTATCATTTTTTATTAAAATTTCTTCATTATGGATCCTGTCAACAAAAGCATCCATTGCACTTTTTAATTTTATACCATCATTTTGATCATCAGATTTGTTACTTAATGCAGCAGCCGCTAATTTATATAATAGTTGTTGAATCAAAACATGTACCGATGTAATTGTAGCACCACTTTTTGTTTGGGCTATGTCTATTTTCTCATCAAGTAGTTTTTCATTTAAGAAATTTAAATAATGCCTTAGTAATAGTTCTGCTGGTGTTTCTACTTCAATTCTCACTTCCGGTAATATTTGTCTGTGTGCTCCCAAAGGTCTATTAAGCCGATCTTCTACTATGGCTGTAATTGGGTCCAAAAGACCGGGCCCAACTCTACTTTCTCCCAATGCGGCATCCCCAACAGATGTAACACCACCATCGCTTTGAGGATTAATTTCGTTATGCTCTAATGCATCGCGATAAAGATCTAAAACTTTCTTGGTATCGTTGTTTTCCTTGACAAACTTTGATGTTATAACAACTGTTATTGGCATAGCTTTACCTTTAAAAATACTTACTAACTAATATTATTAAGCCTTAAACTTTTTTGATTTGTTTCGAGGTTTAGCCTTTAACTCTTGGTTTTTTCGTGCTGCAGGGGTTTGTAGTAAGTCTCTTTCACCTTTCTGCACGAGAAATAAAAGTTTTTTCTCTGCTTCCGATAAATTGGCGTATTGATTGGGGGGAGGGATTAAAGCTTTAGCATCAAACTTCTTAATGAGACGATGCAATTTCAACTCATCTTCAGTTAAATTTTTTTCTTCGATAACCCTGTTATGCAGTTCATTTATCGTGACACTGTAATGGCTCATCGCGGTACGCAGGATAGTATCATGCATTTTTTTTGTCCAACGAGCGATATTTTGTTGAATTGCTTTATCCAAAGCACTCATTATCTTGCGGCCTTTTTCGCTGTCAACAAAGCCATGAGCTTTTTCGTTAGAAAATTTTTTACCCATAAGCGGTAGCTCAAGTTCAGAAACTACAGATTTTAGAATATTTTTTGAGAATTTGTAATGAGCTCCCACCGGAGATTCTGGATCCGATATTGGACGTATCAGGGGCAATTTTGGGTTAGGATCTGGCTGTTTAGGGGATTCATCTTTGTCAGAATTAAACATTCATTTCTCCTTATTGGGGTGCAAAATCAAACTCGGCTCTCAAGCCATTTTCTACATTACGCAATGCCCTATCTCTAGCTGAGTGCCTTTTATAGAGAGTGAGAGCCAATCCAGCCCCACCAGCTACGACTGCTCCTGTAGCTGCTCCTACTCCGGCACCTACAGGTCCTAAAGGCAAGCCACAACCTCCGGCTACTGCAGCGGCAGCGGCTGTCGCACCCGCGGTACTTGCCAAACCAATTTCCAAGGTGAGTTTTCTTAAATGTTCTACAGCCTCAGCACCAAATGTCTCTTGTAGATTGTTAAACGCACCCTGTAAATTTTCAATGTCATGTTCTAATGCCACAGATCTAGGGAAATTGAGCTCTGCCCGCAGACCATTCAACCCGTCTATGAACTGATATATTTCTTGCCTATTTGCTGCGAGCCATCTTTGGTTATATTCATGCGCTTCGTCAGCTGCGAGCGTGTTTACCAATACTACTAGCTGTGCTTCCAAAGTTCCTATTCCAATCTGTTTGAGCTCAATATTTTCCGGTCTGGTTGGCATTGTAGTGAGAACCTGATGAAGTTCTGTAATCTCATCTTTTGCTCTTTTTATATCAGGATTACCAAGGTTTTCATCATACCGAGCAAACATTTTTATGTCCTCCTTAGTTATGGGCAAATAGTTAGATTTGATTACGGCGACAGCCTAACACTGTTAAATTGAAGGTGTCAACAGATTTGTTACACGTTTAAGAGAAAGGGTAATAATTAATATTTTATATTACCTTTATAACCATTTGCGGAGTTTGAAATATTTGTAAGGTAACCAAGCAGCGAGCAACATCAATACAACAGAAAACACATATCCATATTTCCAAGACAGTTCTGGTATAACATGAAAATTCATACCATATATGCTCGCAATAAGCGTTGGTGGTAGAAAGATCACTGCCGCTACAGAAACTATTTTAATAATATTATTTTGCTCAATGTTAACCATACCTAAGGTAGCACTTAATAAGAAGGTTACTTTATTTGCAACAAAATTGGCATGATCGCTTAAAGCAGCAATATCTTTACTGATGCTTGTTAAGCGTGATTGTGTATCCTGATCGGCATTTGAGCCAATGGACTGCAAAAAGAATGCGACTAATCGTTGAAAAGTTAATAAGCTTTCCTGTTTTTTATCAAGATCTCCATTGATACTGAGTTGCCCCTATAAACCGGACCACTTAGCTTGCCGATTTATGCTTAATATACTGCCTGGGGAACGCATTTGCAATGCTTTATGAGGAGCTTCTCATTGTAATCCTCAAACCATCCCGGCAATTGCCTCATTACCATTTGAGCATCCGATAAATCAGAAACCCAGACGTAATCCCTTTTCAAAGTTTTAACCAATGCCTCAGCCATACCGTTACTCTCTGACTATAAGGTGGCGTAGTACAAATCTCTAAACCTATCCTTCGTCCAAATTCTATTGTTTCGTGAGCAACGTAAGCTGGACCATTATCGGATAACCATTGGATTTTGCGATTCGGCATAATACCTTTAAGGCGATAGTCGAGCGTTTCCACCATCAAATCACGGATAGCTTCGCCATTAATCCCCTTCGTTGATGCTACGTATCGCATAGCCTCTCGGTCGCAAGTGTCTAGGCTGAAAGCGACATAAACCCTTTCTCCATTCCAACAAGGGATCGTAAAATAATCACTGCACCAACGCGTATTGCTTCTTAAGGTTTGAATTTGACCAGTATGAGTTCGCGAAGGTCTTGAGATACCGTGTTTTGGCAATAATAATCCAGACAATTTCATCAGACGATATACTCGTTTGTGATTCAATTTTTGACTGATTAGAACAATGATTTAATAATGCTGTTACTCGGCGATAACCATAAGTTACCTTATTTTTATCAGCTCTTTTTATCGCTTCTAAGAGGATTCGTCTTTTTCAATTTCAGTTGAAATCATACCTTTATCCTTCGTTTCTCTGTCATACAAATTAGAACGTGATATTCCTAAAGCCTTGCAATGCCTCTTATTCGAAATCTTCCACTCCGTATAAGGGTTGCCGCGAGATCAGTTTTTTCCCTACCAATGGTGATAGCCTCTTTTAAAATCTCGACTTCCAGGGTCTTTTTCCCCAGAATACGCTCTAACTTCTTGATCTGTTTCTCAAGTTCCTTAACCCGACTTAACGGTACGACCTTTTCTTCTTGAATCAACGCCTGCCAATGCTCCCCCTCCCCAATGTTTACGCCAAGAATAATTGGCTAGAGGTATACCATGTTTTTTCTGGCAATATACGAGACTGATACTCCTGCCTGATATGTTTCATTGACGATCTGTCGCTTTTCAACGCCAGTCCATCGTTTCCTCTTGTTGGTTGAACAAATAATTTCAGTAACCTCTACACCGTTGTTAATAGTCATATTCCTACTCCTATTCCTATCTCGTTAGAGCAGTCCTAGGTGGTCCGGTTTATTTGGGGAGCACTACAGATACCAATTTGTTGCATGAATTCTTTATAATCCGGTTTAACTTCATTGTCATCTTGAGGTCTAAAAATTGCTTTTGAAGACTCATCTAGTCTATGCCCGATCAGTTCTAATATATCGGCTAGTCGATCAACGTTTATATCTAACAAGTCTACTAGCAAGGTTGTGGCATGAAGATGTGTTGTATGACGTTTTTGCAATTGTGAAATGAATAAAATAAAAGATTTAGGTTCTATATAACGAACGGTGATTAACTGTTTTTTTGTTAGAACAAAAGCAATAGCATCAAGTTTAGGTTCGGGAGAATCAGAATGCGCAATCATGGTTGCCGTCATAAAGAGCGTATCATCTTCTTTGTAGAGTCTGCTGGATAATTCAATTTCGACCATCTCTTCTCGGGTTGGAATGTCTAAATTGAGACAGGCCTCAACTAATGCTTCCTCTTCCTTGAAGGCGAAATAAGATCGATCCAAATAGCTTCTTTAAGCAAATTTTGGTTTTCGGCAGAAATCTCGTATCTTCCAAGTTTTTTCCTATTTAGATAAGCAATAATCATGGTAATCTATCCTTAATGGTTTTGCTTCGCTGCATAGTAAGACTGCTTCACAACAATTGGTTGATAGACAACATGTGTAATGGAATACGTCATGCTATATACCAGGGCTAAAGGCTCGCGGTGAATAGAGCTGGCATCACCTGTGGCGATTAATATGATATACAAACAGCAAAATTGTTTTACTGCTTCTATGTGGATTCAAAGGTTAGCCCCCAAGCTGGCTGATCTTCGATATCAGCAAGGTCGTTTACTCGGCAAAAAAGGTAAACCTAGGGTTGTGATTTTTAAAATAATATAGAAGAATTAACACTACGCTACAAAAATGTCGTCTAAAGATTCTGCCTTAACGAAATTGATGCCCCATTGGCTTAAAGTATTAGAGTCAGCATTTTTGATTTTTTCAACGTATGTTTCTGGCAATGTATCGAACTTAGCTTGTAGCAGTCTCATTAATAAGCCGGCCTCACCTTTTTGTATTCCGTGACGTTCTGCGGTTAGGACGTATGTCATATTATATTCCTTCTCGATTCGTTTAACTTGTTGAATATATTCTACCTCAAAATTCTTATTCAGGCCTAATGCAGCATCTAAAAATTTATAAACACTCATACATTTTTCTAATGGCCACCCCCGTTTACAAAGCGATCTTACGTGTTTGTACCGAACATGCACTGAAGTTTGTAAATTTCCTTGTAAATGTAAAGCAATACTAGACATTTTAAGGGAAATTTACAAATTTTGTTCTTTTTTTTGTATTTTTCCTCTATAATGTCAAGTATGAATAGACAAAAACATGTAAAATTACAAAATTTACTACATTCTTGGCCCACAGGCACGGTGTGTACTACAAAACGCTTGGCTAATCTGGGGTTCTCAAGGCAACTAGTTAGCATCTACAAAGCAGGTGGTTGGTTTAAGCCATTTGGACAGGGTGCAGTTTTTAAACCCCAAGATAAAATAGAATGGTATGGCGGCCTACATGCACTTCCCAATTTCAATTAGGTCTGGATATCCATGTTGGTGGAAAAACTGCGCTAGAGCTTCAAGGGGTTCTGCATAATATACCGATGGGACATCAAACAATTGATCTCTTGGTTGCACCAAGAACATTAATACCCCAATGGTTTGCTCATCACCGATGGATGGAGCGCGTAAGAATAACCGAAAATAGTGCGTTACCTTCAAAAGTAGAAATACATGAAATCGCTATGGGTAATCTCAACGTACAGGTTTCTTCTAGAGAAAGAGCAGTCTTAGAGCTGTTAAGTTGACCCCAATGGCCTTATAGTTTTGAAGAAACACGAATTCTATGGAATCGCTTGGGACCTTAAGGCCAGACGTTTTAAGCAAGTTATTAACAAAATGCTCTTCAGAAAAAGCAAAACGGTTACTGCTTTACTTGGCGATTTGCAAAATCATGCTTGGCGCTTAAAAATAAATGAAAAAAAATGTAAAATAGGTAATTCTTTACTTAAAATAGCTTCCAAAAATGGAAAATATCATGCAAATATAATTTGTTTTTACCAATAGAATATGATGGAAGATGACAATGACGTTAAGTTCTAAGTATCTCGAACAAGTAAGTACTTTAATAGATATTATTCCATTGATTTCAAGCGATAATCGATTTGCCATTAAAGGCGGCACAGCCATTAATTTATTCTTGTTTGATCTGCCGCGCTTGTCAGTTGATATAGATCTCTGTTATTTACCACTTACTACAAGAGAGACGGCCTTAGGTGACATTAGTCAATTTATTAAGAGCTTATCTCAGAAGGTTAATGTACTAGATTTAAAACACGAGAAAAGCAAAGCGCGGTTGGTTATGAAAGTACTCTTTTTATTCAATCAAAAACTATAGAAGTCAAGTTAGAAATTAACTTAGTAGTCCGCGGATCCGTTTATAAACCGATAATACGAGGGTTGGCTCCCGAGGCTAGAAAACGTTTTAAACGCGATGTCGATATCTTGTGTTTAGATATTAATGATTTATTTGCTGGTAAAATTTGTGCCGCTCTTGATCGGCAGCACCACGTGATTTCTTTGATCTCATATGTATTTCAAGAAATTTTCGTATACCCGAGAATTACATAACGCTTTTATTGTTTATTTGCTAAGCAGTAAACGGCCAATATCAGAATTGATTAAACCAAACCTTTTGGATTTGAAAATCTTTATGCTAATCAATTTGATGGTATGACTTCGGTAGAAATTAGCTGTGAGATTTTGATGGAAACACGGGCAGAAATATTTAAGCTTATTTCTTCGGCTTTTACTGACCAAGAGAAAGAATTTCTTATTTCTTTCAAGAAAGGTGAGCCACGATGGGATCTCATTTCTATAGAAAATATACAGCATTTTCCCTCAGTAAAATGGAAGCTTCATAATATTCAAAACATGATACAAACAAAAAGGCACCAGGCCTTAGTGTTACTTGAGAAAAATTTGCAGGGTTAGCTTTTGCAGTTTTGAATATGAAAAGAAAACCCGCTCGTACGAATAAGCGCAGAGGAGCAGGCCATATAACATAAAAATATATCGGCGGCCTATGCTACAAAAATGTCGTCTAAAGATTCTGCTTTAACGAAATTGATGCCCCATCGGCCCAAAGTGTTAGAGTCCGCATTTTTGATTTTTTCAACGTATGTTTCGGGCAATGTGTTGAACTTAGCTTGGTAGCAGTCTCATTAATAGGCCGGCCTCGCCTAGGTATATGCCTTTTTGTATTCCTTGCTCAATGCCGTGACGCTCTGCGGTTAGGACGTATGTCATATTATATTCCTTCTCGATTCGTTTAACTTGTTGAATATATTCTACCTCAAAATTCTTATTCAGGCCTAATACAGCATCTAAAAATTTATAAACACTCATACATTTTTCGAGTGGCCACCCCCGTTTACAAAGCGATCTAAAGAATTCTAACTTAGTTAGTAATCTCTGTTCATCATTGGGTCGCGTCTCCATAGCTGCCAATTGTACCAACACCACCATCGCAAATGGGTTAGGATGGTTTTGCAGCTCTGCTACCCTAGGCTTATAATCTATCAGCTTCACTACTTCATAGGTTCTGCTGATTTCAGATTGCCAAATCTTCTGATGAAAGCGATTCGGGCGCCATGTCTTATTAGTGTCTGCCAATATTGCAAGACTTGCTATCATTTTATCGTAGGTGTCAAAGATGCGATAAAAATAAACAAACATTCGTTTTGAAAAACTCCCGTCCTTTGTGTTTTGGATTTCGATGTGCAACAAAATCCATTGTTCTTTTCCATTTTTCAAAAAAACTTTAAACAATTTGTCGATATGGTGCTTTCCAATGATTTCTGGAATGCCAATACTTAAAAGTTCTTGTTCTAAAAATTCATATGGTCTTTCCCAGTCGATGTCAGCATAAGCCGCTGGCCAGAAGAACTCAACAAAGTCTTTAAGGTGTGCATTGATGATTTGTTTCCAGCCACCATCATAATCGGCTTGTGATTCTTTTTGCTCTTCATTCATTCGTATTCTCCTCAGCGTTATTTTTTTTGTGTTTTTTGATTTGATGCTTTGATTTTATTTGAAGGAGTTTTATAAAGAAATCGGATATTTATCCTAGGTTTTTATACCGGTTGTTTCCTAAAATTTGTAAATTTCCTTGTAAATGTCTAGTAAGGCTTGACATCTACAAGGAGTTTTACAAATTTCGTATATTTTTTTTGAAAACGGGCTGATGGAATGGACCCATGGTTGTAGGGCTAAAGGTTTACAGTGAATAGTGCTCCTAATGACTGTATGATATGTTGCGATTACACAGATCTGGACAGAGACAAACTTTTTCGTCTGTATTCAGATTTGACATTTTTGTCCCAATGTTAGTTATTTGAAAAATGGAATTACAGCAAGTAAACAGGCTGTCACTGCAAATATTAGAATCCATTTTTCACGGCGGATGCTTTCTTCTTGGCGTATCATGAAATAAAGATTTTTGGCCTCAGGAGTCATTCCCATTAAATGACGATACATATTGGATTTCTTTTGTATTTCCTTGATAGACATTGGTGTTGCTCTGAAAAGTGCTTCAAAATACTTTTTAATATGTTTTAGCATAAAACTAACCCTTAAGTTTCCTGTAAATTTGCCGGTAAATTATACCCCGATTTGCGATCTAATTAGTCTTGCCTGAATTAAACAAAACCCCATGATTTTTATAGAGAAAATTGAAAAAATCTAGGGTATAATATTGCAGGTTTTTTAAATTTAAGGATGAAAAGCTTGCAAATGATGAAGAAAACTGGAATGGACGCCAAAAACACTGGTAGTGGGGTTAAATTAGAGCAAATTCTCGATCAAAAACATGGATTGTATCAATTGGCCAATCGATTAAATTGGGATTATTTGATTGAGTCTTATGGGCCTTATTATACGGAAGCTGGGCGGCCAGGAATACCCATTCGAGTGATGGCGGGTTTACACTATTTGAAGTATTTAGAGAATGAAAGTGATGAATCGGTTGTAGAAAAGTTTTGTGAAAATCCCTATTGGCAGTATTTTTGTGGCTTTGAAACTTTTCAGCATCGGTTTCCGTGTCATTCAACCACTTTAGTGAAATGGCGTCAGAAAGTGGGTATTGAGGGCATAGAAAAGTTGCTGGAAGAAACGATTAATACCGCCAAGCGAGAAGCCTTGTTGTCTGAAAGACTTTGTCGGCGTTTAAATATTGATACAACGGTACAAGAAAAAGCGATTACTTTTCCAACGGATTCAAAGTTATTTTATAAGATGAGAGAAAAATTAGTAAAGGCAGCAGATAGTCGTTGTATACCTCTTAGACAAACGTATGTACGAGTGGCTAAGAAATCTTTAAGGATGCAAGCTCGATACCGTCATGCAGGACAAATAAAGCGTGCATCTAGAGAGACTAAAAAATTAAAAACGTATTTAAGACGAGTAACAAAAGATATTGAAAGGAAAGCTGTTTTTAAGGATAAACCTTTGAGTGATTCATTAAGGTTATCGAGACGATTGCTTGAACAGAATAAAGCAGATAAGCATAAACTTTACAGTTTACATGCTCCTGAAGTAGAATGCATTGCCAAAGGAAAAGCGTATAAGAAATATGAATTTGGATGTAAGGTATCAATGGCAACGACCTGCAAAGAGCCTTGGATAGTGGCCATCAAAGCTATGCATGGCAATCCTTATGATGGTCATACTTTGAAAGAGACTGTTAGAAAAGCAGAAGAGACAACGGCAGTGAAAGCAACGGCTGTTTTTGTTGACCAAGGATACAAAGGAAAAGAGAATCACCCTAAAGGTGTAAACGTATTTTTATCAGGCAGCAAAAAAGTTAAGGGGATCTTTAAAAAATTGTTAAAGGGTCGTTCTGGTATTGAACCTATTATTGGTCATGTTAAGCAAGATCATCGAATGGCAAGAAATTATCTTTTAGGAGAAACAGGAGATAAAATCAATGCTGTTTTAGCAGGGTGTGGTTTTAATTTACGAAAGATTTTACGGCTTTTAAAATCTGAAAATGAGCCCGTTTATGCGCTCGCTTGAATTGGGTTTTTCAGGGAAGACTAATTAAAGTAATGTTGTCAGATCCGATTATATATTAACAGAGGTTACAAGGAAAAGAGGAATATAGAATCATCTCTTATGAATTATCATTTTTCCAAGTTTATAGCGATAATTCTTCAAGAGTTAAATTAAATTTTTGCCCGGATTGTGGTAATATGCATTTAAAGATTTTCGGGGTAATGCTAAGTGAATTGAGAAGTTGTATTAACTTTTTTTCGTGTTCTTTAGATATTTTACATCCTAAGATTATTTCTGAAATTGTATTGACATCAAAGTGTTTTTTGCCATGCGGTTCGGTATGAAAAATAACTCTATATTCATTTTCATACATATACTCCGATGGTTTAGTGAGTACCGAGTGTTTCATTCTAGTCATATATGGTTCAGATATTTTAACTTTTGGTATAAAGGCCTTATATTCAACTTTTCCAATTAATTTATCAGAGAAAAATTTATCGGTATTAAAACCTATCACGACTCCTCTATGACCGTTCGCATAATGAGACCACATTAACCAATTATTGTTTGAAGTTGTTAAAGAGCATACGCAATAACTCTCTGATATTGTAAGTTTCGCTAGTTTCAATGGGTCTAATGACTTAAGTTTGTTTAGGGCGCCAGGTATATCATTAAGTGCTTGCTGTATTTTTTCTTCTGGAGCTCTAGAGCTCTGTAAAAAAAATCTTAGCTCATTTTCATTCAGGTCATAATTAAATGGTACCATGGAATCGATTGGATCATTAAATTCATTTGGAGTGTTAAAATACAACTGTCCGTTTAGTATTTGTGCTACCCAGTCGAAATTTTCTAAAGATTTATACTTATAAAGTATCAGCGGTCTGTTAGTATTTATGCTCATAATGAAGTTTAAGTTGTAACCCATGAGACTGGTATAGACACATTTAAATTGGCTCCCCGGGACGGACTCGAACCGCCGACCTAGTGGTTAACAGCCACGTGCTCTACCGACTGAGCTACCGGGGAATTAGGATAGTGAACACGGATAGTACCGAACTTACCGGTGAAAGGTCAACTCCTGTTCCTATATAGGGTGCCAAACCTAGCCCTGAAGCCGTCTAACGGCCTCTTGTAAGTTATCTAAGCTAGTTGCAAACGACAGCCTGATATACCCTGGGGCGCCAAAAGGCGTACCAGCCACGGTAGCGATCGCTTTCTCGGCCAGCAGGTATTCAGCCAGTGCCATATCATCCTTAAGTCCCAAAGATTCGATTAATCCGGTAACTTTTGGGAAAACAAAGAAGGTGCCATCGCCTTCACAGCATTCGAACCCAGGTATCGCATTCAGTGCAGCGACAAGATAATCATGTCGCTTTTTAAACGCTTCTACCATTGTGGCTACACACGTTTGATCGCCAGTGAGCGCCGCTAGAGCAGCCATCTGCGAAATCGAACAGGCGTTGGAAGTACTTTGTCCTTGAATGTTTGTCATGGCTTGAATAAGTTTGAGGGGACCCGCAGCATATCCAATACGCCAACCTGTCATCGCATACGTTTTAGAAACGCCGTGGAGAATAATAGTTCTATCAGCCAGATCGGGACACGCTTTTATAAAAGTACAAAAGGGTTCTTTGCCCCAAAATATTTTTTCGTACATATCATCGGTTGCAATAATAATTTGCGGATGTTTCGCCAATACGGCACCCAGTGCAGCAAGTTCCTTTTTTGTATAAGCAATGCCAGTTGGATTAGACGGGCTATTTAAGACAAAAAGCTTTGTTTTAGCAGTGATAGCTTTCTCGAGTTGCTCGAGCGTAATCTTAAATTTTTGCGAGATGTCTGCCAAAATGGTAACCGGTTTTGCATCGCTTAATAACACCATGTCCGGATAAGAAACCCAATAAGGAGCAGCGATAATCACTTCATCATTGGTGTTTAATAATGCTTGTGCGAGATTGTAAAAACTTTGTTTACCGCCACTAGATACTAAAATTTGATTGGGTGAATAGTTGATTTGATTGTCGTCTGCAAATTTTTTGACAATCGCTTCTCGAAGTTCCAAGGTGCCTGCAATGGCTGTGTATTTTGTAAATCCCGATTGGATAGCAGCAATGGCGGCTTCTTTAATATGTTGACGAGTATCAAAATCGGGTTCGCCTGCGCTGAGATCGACGACATTCACGCCTTGTTTTTTAAGGGTCGCTGCTTTGGTTGCCATCGCAAAAGTGGGCGAAGGTTTGATGCGCTGTACGCGATCAGAAAGTTGTATTTCCAAAAGATATTCCTCTTATGATATGATGTTTGAACATATATAACATTAATGGGTCTTTGATCCCAAACATACAGGTGACTTTTATGTCTGATCAGCCATTTCAATTATCGCTAAAATTTAAGCCGGCAGGCGATCAGCCTAATGCTATTGAAAAATTAGTTGATGGACTTAATTCTGGCTTGATGCATCAGACGTTACTTGGTGTAACGGGTTCGGGTAAAACATTTACTATTGCTAATGCTATTGCACAAACCAATCGCACGACGTTGGTAATGGCCCCCAATAAAACACTGGCGGCACAGTTGTATGGCGAAATGAAAGAATTTTTTCCGAATAACGCGGTTGAATATTTCGTTTCTTATTACGATTACTATCAACCCGAAGCCTATGTGCCAGCCTCGGATACTTATATCGAAAAAGACGCGTCCATTAACGAACATATTGAACAAATGCGTTTATCTGCAACCAAAGCTTTGTTAGAACGCAACGATACCATTATTGTGGCAACGGTTTCTGCTATTTATGGTTTGGGCGATCCGAAGTCTTATTTGTCGATGGTATTGCATTTAGATCGCGGAGATAAAATTGATCAGCGAACCTTTTTGCGGCGATTAGCCGAATTACAATATTCTCGAAATGACGTTGATTTTAGACGCACCATGTATAGGGTGCGTGGCGATGTGATTGATATCTTTCCCGCTGATTCTGATAGTGAAGCTGTGCGTGTTGAACTTTTTGGCGATGAAATAGACAATATCAGTCTTTTTGATCCGTTAACGGGCGAAATATTAAAACGTCTGCCGCGTATTACCATTTATCCCAAAACACACTATGCAACTCCACGGCAAACGATATTAGATGCTATTGAAGAAATCAAAAAAGAACTTAAAGTAAGATTGGCAGAGTTGGAATCTGAAAAAAAATTAGTGGAAGCACAACGTTTAGAACAACGAACGCGTTTCGATATAGAGATGATGCAAGAGTTGGGTTATTGCTCGGGTATCGAAAACTATTCTCGTTATTTGTCCGGAAGGCAAGCAGGTGAAGCACCACCCACATTGATGGATTATTTACCCAGCAATGCATTATTAATTATTGATGAGTCCCATGTTACTATTCCGCAACTAGGGGGGATGTATAAAGGCGATAGAGCCCGCAAAGAAAATCTGGTGAATTATGGATTTCGGCTACCTTCGGCTTTAGATAATAGACCCATGCGTTTCGATGAATTTGAAAAGCGAACCCCACAGAGTATTTTTGTTTCTGCAACACCGAGCGATTATGAGTTACAACATTCCGATGGGGTTATAGAATTGATTGTGCGTCCCACAGGATTAATTGATCCTGAAATTGAAATACGGTCGGCGTCCACTCAGGTTGATGATGTATTGTCTGAAATTAAAAAAAGAACTGCTGTGCATGAACGTGTATTAATTACAACGTTAACCAAGAAAATGGCAGAGGATTTGACACATTATTTGATTGAACAAGGTATTAAGGTTCGTTATTTACATTCAGATATTGATACTGTCGAACGTGTTGAGATTGTACGTGATTTGCGTTTAGGCGTGTTTGATGTCTTAGTGGGTATTAATCTATTGCGGGAAGGTTTAGATTTGCCGGAAGTGTCTTTAGTGGCTATTTTTGATGCCGATAAACAAGGGTTTTTACGATCGGAGCGTTCTTTAATACAAACCATTGGACGTGCTGCACGTAACGTGCAAGGTAAAGCAATTTTGTATGCGGATAATATGACCGATGCGATGCAACGTGCCATCGAAGAGACAGATAGACGACGTGTTAAGCAACGCGCGTATAACGAACAGCATGGCATAACCCCAACCAGTATTAAAAAAGCGGTTCAGGATATTATGGAAGGGGCGTACGCAGGTGAATTAAAGTCTAGCAAACCGGGTCGCCGTGCTAAAGAAATGCGATTAGAAGAAGAACGCAATAAAAAACTATCGCCTAAGCAATTGGCGGCTAAGATCCAAGTGCTTGAAAATACCATGTATGCACACGCAAAGAATTTAGAATTTGAAGAAGCCGCGCGCGTGCGAGATGAAATTCACAGACTCAATGAGTATTTCAATCAAGCATGAACTACCAATAATAAGATAATTGAAGTAGGCCAATAAAAAATACTTAGCCAAATTACTTGTATATTTGCATCAAGAGAGCCTACACTTTTGTTAGGAGGTGCACTAATATGAGCTATAACACGTCATCCTACCAAGGAATCAATGCTGTAGACTGTTGTTTTGCTTTAAGAAAAGTAACACGCGCAGTTACACAATTCTACGACCGTCATTTAGAACCATCAGGTATCAGGTCAACCCAATTTACCTTATTGCTAACCTTAACAGCTTCTGCCGGTAAAACACTCACAGAAATGGCGGAAGGGTTGGTTATGGACCGAACGACCTTAACTCGTAATCTGAAGCCCCTAGAAAAAGAAGGCCTGATCACAACCACAAAGCTCATAGACAAACGCACTAAAGGGTATGTATTAACCGAAAAAGGTCAACAAGCCATTCAAAAAGGGATGCCGCTTTGGCAAAAAGCACAGCAACAGATTACGAGTCAACTCGGAGACGATCGCTACAAGCGGTTCTTGGAAGAGTTACGTGTGGTTCGTTCTTTTGCTAACACGCCCAAAGTTGTGCGACATAAGAATCACAGTGAATAAACTCATATAAATAACCTACGTTTTAAACGGTATCGAAGATCCGCTGCTTTTATGCGATAATTATAATTCGTTTCATATAAGCAGGGGGATCTACAAATGGATGAACACAAGAAAAAGGCACTTAATGCCGCTTTATCGCAAATTGAGAAGCAGTTTGGCAGAGGGGCGGTAATGTTAATGGGCGATGGTAGCCCCGTTGCAAATATCCAAGCCATTTCAACCGGTTCCCTGGGACTCGACATTGCTTTAGGCATTGGCGGTTTACCAAAAGGACGTGTGGTTGAAATTTTTGGACCTGAATCCTCTGGTAAAACGACGCTGACGTTACAAGTGATTGCGCAATGTCAAAAAATGGGCGGCACCGCAGCATTTGTGGATGCAGAACATGCGCTTGATCCCAACTATGCAGAAAAGTTGGGTGTTAAAATTGATGAACTTTTAGTTTCGCAACCCGACACTGGGGAACAAGCATTAGAAATCACCGATATGTTGGTGCGATCGAGTGCAGTAGATGTGGTGGTTGTGGACTCTGTTGCAGCATTAACGCCTAAAGCAGAAATTGAAGGTGAAATGGGCGATCAACATATGGGTTTACAAGCTCGGTTGATGTCGCAAGCCTTGCGTAAATTAACAGCCAATATCAAACGTTCCAATACGCTAGTGATTTTTATTAATCAGATCCGTATGAAAATTGGTGTGATGTTTGGTAGCCCAGAAACAACAACGGGTGGAAATGCGTTGAAGTTTTATGCTTCCGTGCGGTTAGATATCCGTCGAACAGGTGCTATTAAAAAAGGCGATGAAATTTTAGGCAACGAAACACGTGTAAAAGTTGTTAAAAATAAAGTCGCACCACCATTCAAACAAGCAGACTTTGAAATTTTGTACGGACAAGGGACGTGTCGATTAGGCGAAATTATTGAATTGGGTGTGAAGCTCAATTTAATTGATAAATCGGGTGCGTGGTATAGCTATAAAGGCAATCGCATTGGTCAAGGTAAAGATAATGTTCGACAACATTTGCAAGAAAACCCAGCAGTTGCAGATGAAATTGAGAAAATTATCCGAGACACATTATTAACCCCTGTTCCTGCAAGTGTTAAAAATACACTTGTTGAGGAAGAACTGGCAATTGAGGATTAAAAGTCAATCATGAATACCGAGCAGTTACGTCAAACGTTTTTAGATTATTTTGAGAAACACGGACATACCGTTGTACCGAGTAGTTCTTTAGTGCCTCAAGATTCGACATTGTTATTTACCAATGCGGGTATGGTGCAATTTAAAGATACTTTTTTAGGAACGGACAAACGTTCTTATACGCGTGCGGCGAGTAGTCAGCGATGCGTGCGTGCGGGTGGTAAGCATAATGATCTTGAAAACGTGGGATATACTGCTCGGCATCATACTTTTTTCGAGATGCTGGGGAACTTTAGTTTTGGGGATTATTTTAAGCACGAAGCCATACGATTTGCGTGGGATTTTTTAACGACGGTTTTAAAATTACCGGCTAATCGTTTATGGATAACTGTTTTTGAAGAAGATAAAGAAGCAGAAGCCATCTGGTTGAACGATATTAAAATCGATCCCAAACGGTTTTCGCGTTGCGGGGCTAAAGATAATTTTTGGTCTATGGGTGATACAGGTCCGTGCGGTCCTTGTACAGAGATTTTTTATGATCATGGTCCAGAAATTGCAGGTGGTCCGCCGGGTTCTGTGGATGAAGATGGCGATCGTTATGTAGAGATCTGGAATCTAGTCTTCATGCAGTTTAACCGTTCGGAGGACGGGAATTTATCACCGTTACCCAAACCTTCGGTTGATACAGGGATGGGTTTAGAACGCATTGCAGCCGTTATGCAAGGTGTACACAGTAATTATGATATCGATTTATTTAGAAAAATTATTGATGCGATTATTGAATTGGGTCATATAGAAGATAAAAGCAGTAATTCTTTGCGTGTGATTGCAGATCATATTCGTTCTTGCGCTTTTTTAATTGTGGATGGTGTTTTACCTTCTAATGAAGGGCGTGGTTATGTTTTAAGACGTATCGCACGTCGCGCAATACGACATGGACATCGTCTGGGTTTTAAAGATCCTTTTTTCTATCGTTTGGTTAAACCCTTAGCACAAGAGATGGGTAAATCTTATCCCGAGTTAATCGAGAAAATCGCGTTGGTTGAGCGTGCGTTAGAGCAAGAAGAAATGCAATTTAATAGAACTTTGGAACAAGGTTTAAAAATTCTAGAAACGGATTTAGAAAATATTGCTGGGACTTTAATTCCGGGTGAAACCGTTTTTAGGTTGTACGATACCTATGGTTTTCCTGTCGATTTAACAGCGGATATCGCCAGAGAACGTGGATTAACGTTAGATATGGCTGGATTTAACGAATCTATGGAAGCACAAAAAACACGTGCACGCGAATCCAGTCAATTTTCTGTTAATTATAACGAACAAACAGTCACAGATCATAATCATAAAACAGATTTTGTGGGTTACGAACGTTTAAATGAAGAGTCAACGATTGTGGGACTTTATCAAGAAGGCAAAGCTGCTTCAGAATTAAAAACGGGCGAGACGGGAGCTATTGTATTAGATAATACGCCTTTTTATGCGGAAGCCGGTGGGCAAGTAGGCGATCAAGGTGTTTTTACATTTAAAGATGCCATCTT
Source organism: Gammaproteobacteria bacterium (assembly GCA_044225395.1). Lineage (GTDB taxonomy): Bacteria > Pseudomonadota > Gammaproteobacteria > UBA6186 > Azoamicaceae > CADEGZ01. The sequence continues at coordinate 5,151 of JBGAIP010000004.1, read as the reverse complement.
TGAAGTGCAAAGCACACGTAAAGTGGGTGAAGCACATTTTCATTATGGGGTTGTTAAACAAGGTGTGTTTAAAGAAGGTAGTCGTATCTTAGCCAGTGTCGATCAAACAAAGCGAAAGGCAACAGCCTTAAATCATTCTGCAACGCATTTATTACATGCAGCACTGCGACAAGTGGTTGGTACACATGTACAACAAAAAGGATCACTGGTTGAGCCCGATCGCTTACGATTTGACTTTTCGCATTTTGAGCCATTAAATCGATCACAAATCAGCGAAATCGAAAAATTGGTAAACGACAAAATTCGCGAAAACAGTGTGGTTGAAACAGAAGTATTGCCTGTAGACGAAGCAATCGCGCGTGGTGCAATGGCGTTCTTTGGCGAAAAATATGGAAAATCCGTTCGCGTATTACACATGGGGGGCGATTTTTCTGTAGAGCTTTGTGGAGGCACTCATGTGCAACGTACAGGTGATATAGGCATTTTTAAAATTGTTGCTGAATATGGTATCGCATCTGGTGTACGTCGTTTAGAAGCACTAACGGGTGCGCGCGGATTAGACTGGATGGCTACGGTTGAAGCACAGCGCGATCGGCTTGCTGCATTGCTGAAATGCAAACCAGACGATCTAGAAGACAAGCTGCAACAGTTAGCTCAAAAGAACCGTCAATTAGAAAAAGATATTCAAACATTAAAAGCGACCATGGTGACGGGTAAAGGCGGGGATTTAGAAAGAATACTACAGGAAAAAATTCAAGAGACGCCTCATGGAATGAAAGTCTTGGCCGCTAAATTGCCTGTAGGAGACATAAAAACACTGCGTGAAACGGTAGATCACTGGAAAAATAAACTGGGATCTAATGCAGTGATTGTTTTGGGCGGTATTAGTGACCAAAACAAGGTATGTTTGGTGGCAGGTACCACGCGAGATCGCCAAGACCACTTCAAAGCCAATACATTGGTTAATTTTGTGGCAGCTGAGGTTGGTGGCAAAGGTGGTGGTCGAGCAGATATGGCTGAGGCAGGCGGTAACCAACCTGAACATTTGGATAAGGCACTGGGATTGGTTTATGATTGGGTGCTACAATCTGAAAGTTCATTAACTAAGGTTAAAGGCTCCACGGCTTGAGGAGATTGGGTTCGTGTGTAATAATAAGCCCCTTTTAGGCTAATACGATGGCCTTAATAGTACAAAAATTTGGCGGAACTTCAGTAGGCAGCATTGAACGTATTCGTTTAGTAGCCGAAAAAGTCATTAAGGCGCGCGAAGCTGGACATGATCTGGTGGTAGTCGTGTCTGCAATGGCAGGCGAAACTGATCGTTTAGTGCATTTGGCACAAGAATTAAGTTCTGTGCCTAACCCTAGAGAGTTCGACGTTTTATTGTCGACGGGTGAACAAGTCGTTATTGCCTTGTTAAGCATCGCTTTATTAGAACAGGGTTGTCCTGCACGCTCTTACACGGGTGCACAGGTGCATATTAGGACAGATAGTGCACATAACAAAGCGCGAATTTTGGGTATAGATGGTTCTAAGATCCGTTCAGATCTTTTAGCAGGAAAAGTCGTTATTGTGGCAGGTTTTCAAGGAACAGATGAAATGGGCAATATTACAACACTAGGGAGAGGTGGCTCGGATACCACAGCGGTTGCATTGGCTGCAGCATTGCATGCAGATGAATGCCAAATTTATACCGATGTAGACGGTGTTTATACAGCCGATCCTAAAATTGTTTCGAATGCGCGTTGTATGTCGGAAGTAACGGTAGAAGAAATGCTAGAAATGGCGAGCAATGGCGCAAAAGTAATGCAAAGTCGTGCTGTGGAATGTGCGGGTAAATATGATGTGCCTGTTCGTGTGCTTGGTTCTTTTCAAGAAGGCTTGGGTACATTGATTATTAATGATGAAGCGGATATGCAACATCCACCTGTATCGGGCATTGCATTTAATCAAGACGAGGCGAAACTTGTGATCTCCGGCATACCTAATAAGCCTGGAATTGCAGCAGATATATTAAGTCCGATGACGGATGCTCATATTGAAGTCGATATGATTGTGCAAACCATGGCGGAAGCAGACATAATAGATTTTGCATTTACGGTCCATAAACGTGACTTTAAACAAGCGTTATCGATTTTAGAAAAAACTGCTAAGACAATTGGTGCAAAGCATGTAAAGAGTGATATATGCGTTGCAAAATTGTCATTAGTAGGTGTTGGTATGCGAACGCATGCAAATGTTGCAAGTAAGATGTTTCAGATTTTGGGAAGAGAGGGAATTAATATTCAACTCATTTCTACATCAGAAATTAAAATTTCTGTCATTATTGAAGAGCAATATTTAGAGCGCGGTGTTTGTGCTTTGCATGATGCTTTTGAGTTAGGAACAGAAGAAAAGGAAGCAAAGGAGATTGAACAATGTTAATTTTAACAAGGCGCGTTGGTGAAACTTTAATTGTTGGCGATAATATCACCGTAACAGTTTTAGGCGTAAAAGGAAATCAGGTTCGTATTGGTGTGAATGCACCTAAAGATGTTTCTGTACACCGCGAAGAAATTTATCAGCGTATACAACGTGAAAAAGGCGTACTGCCAGAAGGCGAAGACACATCATCTGAAAAAGCCGACTAAAAAAATCCTGCCTGCATTTTGCAAAGTAAGATTCATTTTTAAGCCCTTTCGTGGTAGACTTCCTAGCTTCTGGGGTTAGACCTAGACCTAGAAAGGAGAGATGGCCGAGTGGCTGAAGGCGCTCCCCTGCTAAGGGAGTATGGGGCTTAAACCTCATCGAGGGTTCGAATCCCTCTCTCTCCGCCAGCCTTCGCTAAAGCTACGGCTGGCAGGCCAGTACATGAACATATGCGCCCGTAACTCAGCTGGATAGAGTACCTGGCTACGAACCAGGTGGTCGGGAGTTCGAATCTCTCCGGGCGCGCCAGCTCTCCGCGATTTTCCGGACATGGGCCAGGAGTCCGGTCTCAGGGCATCCCCCTAAAGAGGCTGCCGACACCGCCTCCGCCGCCTTGCGTTTGGCCTGCGCGAAAACAGGCGAACAATGAAAGGCCCGGTGAAGCAGACATCTCCGAATTGCGTCGGCTCGGCAAGTCGCGCCGGCGAGCGGAACTTCCCGTCAGTCCGTTCGAACGCCATGCACCCGATAGCTGCAACGGTCTCGGGTCCCTGCACGACCTGCGCCTGATGGTCATCGGGCTCGCGCGCGGAATACGGCCCAGGATGGAGCAGGGGCGGACCAGGGAGCGCTTCGGGCCGGGCCCTCATCGCCCCCAGCACGGGTACGACGAAATCCCCATGCGGCCTGCCGGCCGCGGCCCCACCCGGTACGGCGCCGCCGCCGCGTCCTGAGCGCCGAGCCGATGGTGCCCGCCTCGCCGTAATGGCGGCCGGCTCGCCGCTGGGCGTATATTCGGCGCAAGCCGACAAGGGAAAGGGAGATTTCCATGGTTTCGCGTTCAACCGCGTTTCGCTTGGTTTCGGTTCTCCTGGCGGGGATGCTCCTCGCGACAGCCGCCGAGGCCGATAACCCCCTCAGCATCAAGAAGGGCAAGGGCGGCTCCGATGTCCAGGGCGCGGCCGGCACGCAAGGTGCCCAGGGCGCGGCCAGCGACCTCCAGAGGTGCGACAAGCCCATGGGCGCGGTCGCCGTCGTGGAGCCGCAGGACTACGTGATGAGCGCACTGTCGCGCTACAACCTGCAATCGCCCGTCGGCCTGATCCGCATGATGATCCAGCAGTCGAATTGCTTCATCGTCGTCGAGCGCGGCCAGGGCATGCAGAACATGATGCAGGAGCGGGCGCTCGCCGGCGGCGGCGAACTGCGCGGGGGTTCCAATGTCGGCGGCGGCCAGATGGTCGCGGCGGACTTCATCTGACGCCCGCCGTGGTCTTCAGCGAGAACAACGCCGGCGGTGTCGGCGCGGGGCTCGGTGGCCTGTTCGGCGGCGGTGGGCGCTTGCTCGGCGCCGTGGTGGGCGGCCTCAAGTTCAAGGAAGCGCAGACGAGCATGCTGGTGGCGGATGCGCGCTCCGGCGTGCAGGTGGCGTCGGCGGAAGGCAGCTCCAAGAAGGCGGACCTTGCGCTCGGCGCGGCGCTGTTCGGCGGCGGCGGCGGCGGCGCGATCGGTGGCTACGGCAACACGAATGAAGGCAAGATCATCGCGGCTTCGTTCGCCGACAATTACAACAACATCGTGGGCGTGATCCGCAACGACCCCAACCTGCAGCGCAATGTCGGCACGCTGGCGCAGGAGGCGGCTTCGGGAGGCAAGACGAAGGCGGGCGCCATCTACAACGAGGGCGACGTGCTGTTCCCGAAGATTGCGGGCGTGAAGCTCATGGGCAGCGCCGGCGAGTCGGGCAAGGCCGTGGCCACGCTCACGAAGGGCGACGAGCTCATCTACATGGGCACTGAGGAAAACGGCTTCGTGAAGATCGAGTCGGGCAAGGGCAGCGGCTGGGTGAAGAAGGTCCTGGTCAGCAAGTAGCGCACTGCCACCCCGGGTTCAATTGGCTCCCCGCTCCGCCATCCTGACGGGCAGCGGCACGCTGCAGATATCGATGTAGCCCGCGGGCCGCTTGTACCACTCGTCGCTGCGGTTGCGCCGCAGCTCGACGAGCTGGCCGAAGAGCGGTGTATCGGTGCGCAGCACCTCGAGTGCCGTGCGGTCGGTGGCGGGGACATCCGCTGCGACACGCAGGCTGCGGATCGTCGCGCCTTCGGTGGCCTGCTCGTAGAACCCCATCGCTCCCGTGCCGCGCGGCAGGGCGGCCAGCCGTTCCATGCCGGACAGCACGCGCCCGGCCACGGTGGCGTTGCGATCGAGCTGGCGCGGCGCGTGGCCGATCACCACATAGAGCTCCGCACCGCTGCCCGAGTCCGCGGCCACGTCGCGGCCGACCGCGAGCGTGCCATAGCAATGGGTGAGCCAGGTCGTCCGGTCGGCGGGATCGCGTGCCGCGGGCAGTCCATGCGTGAAGCCGACGACGGGCGCGTAGCCGTCGCGGTCCGGTAGCGCCGTGAAAGGCAACTCTGGCGTCGTCGCCCGGGCGAACTCCGCGGCCAGCGTCGGGACTTTCACGCCCTTGGCCGCCGGATCGCCCCACTGCACGACGAAGTTGTCCTGCACGCGCGTGAT
>JBGAIP010000030.1:0-12755 GCA_044225395.1 Gammaproteobacteria bacterium | reverse complement strand
AAAATAGGTTATGCTTTTTGGCGAGTTCCATCCAAACCGTATGTTCCATTTTGCAACTCACACACCACGTAGCCCAAATATTTAAGACTGTCACTTTATTTTTAAAACTATCTTGATTGATGATTTGATTGGGATCTTCAACCGTCGTTAAGTTAAAAGCTGGGGCAGAATGACCCACTAATGCCGATGGCAATGCCTTAGGATCTAAATCTAAGCCTTTCCATAAGAATACACTGATGATAATAAAAAGACACAAGGGCCAGAGATGTCGCATTACTTCTGCACCCATCTTCCCCAGGCGCTTAAAAATCCGCCTAAGGCCATCATCAAGGCCCCTAGCCAAATCCAACGCACAAAAGGTTTATAATAAATTCGCAGAGACCAGCTCCCATCCTTCAAAGGCTCGCCCAAAGAAATATAGATATCTCTCAAAAGCCCTGGATCTATAGCCGTCTCTGTCATTCTAAGGCCCTGAACCACAAAGAGCCTTTTTTCGGGTTGCAAATCAGCGATTTTACGGCCGTGTTTTAATACAACAAAGTCGCCCCTATAGCCTATATAATTAGCACCCTCTATGGTCTTTAAATCTTGAAATACTATTTTATAGTTTGCAATTTCCAAGGTTTGATGAAGTTTTATGGCAACCTCTCGTTCTATCTGATAATAAGAAACGATGGTTATGCCTATCACCACAACGCCCATGCCCATATGTGCAACAATCATACCCCATGCACCTTTAGATAATTTCAAAATGCTGCTATTTTTTTGAATTTTATCGAACAAGGATTTTAATGTACCCAAAATAACCCAAATCCCTAATCCTAGGCCCATTATAACGCCCAAAGATATTTGCTTTGTGGTAACCCAAGGTAAGAAAATAGCCAACAATATGCTTGCTATAAACGGCCACTTAAATTTCTTTAACAACGCTTTTAGAATATTATGTCCCCATTTGCTAACAGGGCCAAAGGGAATTAATAATAAAACGGGAATCATTAAAGGAATAAAAACGGCATTAAAATACGGAAAACCGACAGAAATTTTTTGATGATTTATTGCGTCAACCATTAAGGGAAACAAAGTACCCAATAAAATAGCAGCACAAGCGGTTAGCAAAAAAATTGTGCTTATCAATATGGCCGTTTCTCGCGAAACCAATTCTATTTTTATTGTGCCTGAAAATTTTTTGCCTCTAAGGCTATAGAGCATTAATGCACTACCTACAACAAACAACAAAAATACTAATAAAAATATCCCTCTTTGTGGATCGTTTGCAAACGTATGTACAGAAGTTAAAACACCCGAACGCACTAAAAAAGTGCCTAATAAACTTAATCCAAATACCAGAATGGCTAATAATAAGCTCCATTCTTGGAATATCTGTCGTTTATCAGACACCATTAAGCTATGAATTAGCGCAATGCCGGCTATCCAAGGCATGAATGAAGCATTTTCGACTGGGTCCCAAAACCACCATCCCCCCCAACCGAGCTCGTAATAGGCCCACCAACTACCCAAAGCAATACCAATGGTTAAAAAGCTAAAGGCTAATAAAGTCCAGGGTCGCATCCATTTTGCAAAGGCAATATCGCGATCCCCGCCCCATAATGCACTCATGGCAAAGGCAAAAGGTACTGCAAATCCGACGTACCCCATATAGAGCAGTGGCGGATGAATAATCAACCCAAAGTCTTGTAATAAGGGATTTAAATCACGCCCGTCTATCGGATATTGCGGCAATAAGCGTAAAAAAGGATTTGATGTTGCTAAGATAAACAACAAAAAACCAAAACTAATTAAGCCCAATACCATTAAAACGCGCGTTAAAAATGGCAAGGGTAAATGGCCTGATGTTAAAGCAACGACGAGTGTCCAGATACTTAATAAAAATATCCACAATAATAAAGATCCTTCATGCCCCCCCCCACAAAGCACTTATTTTATACATTAGCGGCAAACTGGCATTAGAATGATAGGCAACATAGGCAACCGAAAAATCATTTTGCACAAAGGCATATAATAAAAAGATAAAACTTAAAGCAATAAAAAATGATTGTCCGGCTCAAGCGACGTATCCAGTTGCATCCAAAACCCCATTTTCTTCAATAACCACCGCAAAGCCGCTAAACAAAATGCCAAAATTAAAGAATAAAGTCCAGTTCTGGCATCATAGGTATTGCTCCTGTTGATGTTTTTATTTAACACTTGCCCCTACTTCAGGTGGTGCATGTAATTTTCATCATGCTTGGCTAATACTTGATCAGCAAAATGTCACATGATCACTGATTTAGATGGCCCACGACAACACCCTGGCCTTCTTTAAACAAATCAGGCAGTATGCCTGTGTATTTGACCGTAATCTCATGATTAAAATCCGTAATCACAAATCGAACCGTTAAACCTTCTTCTTGTACCAAGGATTTTTTTTGTACCATGCCGCCAATGCGTATTGCACGCCCTTCTTTTACAACTACCTTCTCTGAGACAATCTGTGTAGGGGTATAAAACAAATTAACATTTTGACGTAAAGCTTTTAGCACTAAAAAAGCAGCCAGTAAAGCGCTTAAAATTAACAAAATCACCCAATAAACGCGACGTTTTCTAATGGTATTCATTATGGATATCTATCTTTAAAGAAATTAATACATTTTTTCCAGGCCAAATAGGCTAATAATAGCTGTAATCCTAAAAAACAAAAAGCGCCTATATAACAAGGCCAAATATATTCGGCATAGTGACTCATGCTTTACGACTCACACGTAACAAAAACCATTCGCGCACCCATTCGGCTTTCCACTCTCGTTTTAAAATTTCTATACGAAGACGCACACATAAAAGAACAGCATAGAATAAAACAAAAGCGCCTAACATGGCTAATAAGGGATATAACATTTCAGGTGCAATAGAAGGCTTTGCAAATTTTGCTAAAGTTGCACCCTGATGCAAAGTCGCCCACCATTCTACAGAAAAATGAATAATCGGAATATCAACCATACCAATAATGGCTAAAATTGCGGATGCTTTAGCAGCCCTAACAGGTTCTCTAATAGCACCCCGTAATCCCATATAACCCATATATAAAAATAATAAAATTAACTCTGATGTTAAACGCGCATCCCAAATCCACCAAGTACCCCACATGGGTTTACCCCAAAGTGCACCTGTGAGTAATGCAATGAATGTATAGGTTGCGCCAACAGATGCACTAGTTTTGGCAATTATATCTGCCACTTTAATATGCCATATTAAATAAATAATCGAATTTACAAAAATAATGACATAAATCATTAAAGATAAAAAAGCAGCGGGTACGTGAATATAAATCATTCTAAAGGCATCGCCTTGCACCCTGTCTGTCGGTGCTAAAAATAATCCCCCCACTACACCATAAATCATTAAAGCGATACACATTAAACTAAGCCAAGGCAAAGAAGCACCTGCCAGATTATAAGCAACCTGTGGCGAACCTAAGCGATGTAAAAACTTTTTCATTAACTTATCCTAAACTGGTTCTGACCGCGGCAGACAGTGCAACGGGTCCTGCAACTAACGCTAAAATAAACAACGCCAAAAGCAACCAAATTTCCGAATAAAAGGGCATCCCCCCTATGGCTGCAGTGACAGCACTGGTACCAAAAATAACGATTGGCATCATCATCGGCAAAACTAAAACAGCTAATAATAAACCGCCGCCAGGTAAGCCTATCGTTAAAGCCGCACCGATACTACCCATTAAACTTAAAGTCGGAATACCCAACATGACTGTTAACACTAACACCCCTAATCCAGTCGTTGACCCTTGCAATATAAGACTAAAAATAGGTGCCAATATTAACAAGGGTATCCCGATGACTATCCAATGTGCAATTGTTTTACCTAACAACAATAAAGATAATGGGTAAGGACTTAAAACAAATTGTTCTAAACTGCCTTCTTGATAATCTTGCCTAAAAAGACTGTCTAGTGACATCAATAAAGACAGTACGACTGCAATCCAAATGGCCGCCGGTGCAATGCGTGAAAGCAATTTTGGATCCACTCCTAACCCCATTGGAAACAAACTGATAACGATAGTAAAAAAAAGCAAAGGGATCAGATATTCTCCACGCCTTTGGAAATAAAGCCGCAAATCTCGCGTGATCACACAACACATTGCGTTTAACACGCTATTTCTCCTAAATGAATTTCGTGACAAGCAAAAGGATCTAAGACAACTTTATGGTGAGTAGCCATCACTAAAATACCGCCATGCTTTAAGTGCGCTATCAGTTTATTTTGTACCAAGGCTATTCCCTGTTCATCTAATCCCGTAAAAGGTTCATCTAAAACCCAATACTTCGGTGGATTTAACCATAACCGTGCTAATGCCACTCGCTGGCATTGTCCCTTCGATAACCGTTCGCAAGGACTATTTTCAAAACCACTTAATCCAACTGTATTTAAAACAAAATTGATCTCTGCCAACACAGATTTTCCACACAGGCCTAACAGCCATTGTAAATTTTGTATGGGTGTTAGGGCCGGCTGTATTCCCATTTTATGGCCAATGTATAATAAATGGGACAAGAAATTTGGATCGCCTGGCTTAACTTGTTTACCCGCCCAAGTTATTGTTCCTTCGGATGCTAATACTAAACCCGTTAATATTTTTAAAAGACTCGACTTGCCAACGCCGTTAGATCCCGACACAAGCAATGCGGCGCCAGGATTAACCTTAAAAGTTAAGTTACTAAACAATTGTTGACAATCCCACGCAAAGCCTAGGTTATTTGCCTTTAACACGGAATTTCCTCTTGCTATTTACACCCGAAACGTTAGACTAACACATTCGAAAGTTTCCATGGAGCGTTGTGTGAATACATTTTTCTTAGAATATGGTTTGTTTGCTGCCAAAATGATTACCGTTTTAGTTGCAATAATTGCGGTTGTCGCTGTTATCGCTTTTGTATTATCTGCAAAACAACAAGAAAAAGAATCGATTGAAATTGAAAAAGTGAATGATAAATTCGACAGTATGCGAGATGCACTGGAAGAAACCCTTTTATCAAAAGCAGAACTGAAAGCCCTCAAAAAAGAACGAAAGAAAACAGAAAAAGAAGCAGAAAAAAATACTGATGCACCTCAAAAAGCACGTGTATTTGTCTTACGATTTGATGGCGATATGCATGCGTCTGAAGTCGATAGCCTTCGAGAAGCCGTTACAGCTGTCTTACTTGTCGCCAATAAAGAAGATGAAGTTTGTGTAATACTCGATAGCAGTGGTGGTCTTGTACATAATTATGGATTAGCAGCATCAGAGCTCAATCGCATTAGACAACGTCACATTCCTTTAACAGTCAGTATTGATCTGGTCGCTGCCAGCGGTGGTTATATGATGGCTGCTGTCGCCAACAAAATTATTGCAGCTCCCTTTGCAGTTGTGGGATCTATCGGTGTGTTGGCTCAAGTGCCTAATTTTTTCCGTTTACTCAAAAAGCATGATATAGACATCGAACAACATACGGCAGGTGAATATAAAACCACACTGACCATGTTAGGCGAAAATACCAATAAAGCACGTGCAAAATTTCAAGAAGAACTAGAAGACACCCATGTTTTATTTAAAAAGTTTGTACAAGAACATCGACCAAGCCTGGATATTGAAAAATTAGCAACCGGCGAACATTGGTATGGTACACAAGCGATCGATTTAAAATTGGTTGATGAGTTAATGACCAGCGACGACTATCTGTTAGCTAAAAATGAAACATCGGATATTTACGAGGTTTCTTATGTTTTTAGCGAAACACTGACGGATAAAATCTCGACAATATTACAAGGCGTTACCAGTCGTTTATTGCAACGTTTCTTTAAAATGCCACTCTTTTAGTCGCATTTGCAATCGTAGCGTTGCTTGGCTGTGAATTTGGCTAACCCTCGATTCGCTAACGCCTAAGATTTCGCCGATCTGCCTTAAATTTAATTCTTCATCATAATACAATTTTAAAACCATCTGTTCTCGCTCTGGCAATGTTTCTATCCCTTTAGATAAACTTTCTTTAAAATCATCCTGCTGCAATCCATCGAATGGACTGGGCGAAGTAACACTCATCCCTTCTGCCATACTGTCTTCGCTTAATCCAACATCATAAAATGCAAACATGCGACTGCCATTAGATTCTTGCAATAATTGATGGTATTCATCCAGATTCATATTAAGATTTTGAGCAACTTCAACACCGCGTGGATCTCGTCCTGTTTGATTCTCAATTTCGCGAATGGCTTCCGCGATACGACGTGTATTACGATGTACAGAGCGTGGTGCCCAATCGCCTTTTCGAATTTCATCTAACATAGAGCCGCGTATACGAATGCTCGCGTAGGTTTCAAAACTAGCACCTTTAGAAAAATCATAATTTTTAGAGGCCTCTAATAAACCAATCATGCCCGATTGGATCAGATCTTCCAATTGCACACATGGTGGCAAACGTCCCAACAAATGTTGTGCAATGCGTTTAACCAATTGCACATGTTTAGCCACCACCTGACCTTGTGGCTCGTTATTGGTATCTGCATACAATCTCCATCCACATCCACTTGCAAGTTTAGCCACGACCCTCTCCTTATGTTTCTCTTTGTTCTTTCTCTGTCTCTCAACCTTCATGTTGCAAGTTCTGTTCCAACGGGGTAAGGAACCTCTAGTTTTTATAAACATTGCCGATCTAAAGAGTTAAATGGGGGGATGAAATCATGTTAAAAGCCGTAACCTTGTTGAATTTTAAAAGAATTTTTTTAAGCACACTCAGCTTTATTTTTTTGTATGTCTTATATCAACCCTCTGTATCAGCGTTGACCTATAGATTACCTAATTCTGATTATGTCATCGGTGAATACAGTAAGGTTAGAGCAGGTTCTGCTGATACCTTGACGGAACTGGCTCAAGAATACGACATTGGTGTCTATGAAATGGTGATGGCAAATCCCCATTTGAATAACAAGAAACTGAAATCCAGCACAAGTGTTACTATCCCGGCACAATTTAGGTTGCCCTCTGGCGCTAGAGAAGGCATTGTTTTAAACCTTGCTGATATGCGGGTCTTTTATTATCATCCGGATAGTAATAAAGTGAGCACCTATCCCGTTGGTATAGGTCGACAAGGCTGGTCTCTCTATTCGACGAGAAGCCGCCCTTAAAGGTAAAACCTTACCGCTAGTCGTTCCTGCTGGCCCTCATAACCCATTAGGTCGATACGCCATGCATTTGGGCTTCTCTGGTATTTTAATGCACGGTACCAATAAACCCAGTAGTATTGGTTTACGTAGCAGCCACGGCTGTATTAGGATGTATCCTGCTGATATTGAAGAACTATTTTCTATGGTCTCTGTTGGAACACCTGTACGAATAGTTTACGAACCACATTAACCTCTGTAACATGAGTAAAATGATCTATGCTTAATATAGATTTTCTGAAAAGTTTGTTTAGGAAAAAAAATCACCGGAGTGTACCCATGACAATTACAGCGAATACTTCAACGGATGGCCACGAGCTAACGATTACCGTACAAGGTCGATTCGACTTTAGCTCATTGCAGCTTTTTCGTAATGCTTATGAAAAGGTTAATCCAAAACCTAAAAAATTTGTTGTGGATCTCAAAGATTCGGATTATCTGGACAGTTCCGCACTTGGCATGTTGTTAGCATTACGCGACTATGCGGGTGGTGACGCGGCTGATATCCGGATTATCAATAGCAATACAGATGTTAAAAAAATATTAGTTATTACGAAACTCGACGAATTATTTAAAGTCGAATAATCCCTTTATTACGCATCACGAATGAATTTTAGCTATTGAAACCTAAAATTCATTCTAATTTGGCAACTCCTTAGGGTGATTTTTGTCTTCCATATTTCGCCCAATACCATACTTTCTTATCTTTTCAACCAAGGTTGTGCGTCGTAACCCTAATCGTTTAGCAGCCCTTGCTACAATGCCTCCGCAATCTTCTAATGCGTGCACAATAAAAGAGAGTTCTAGCTGCTCTAGATGTTCTTTTAAATCAAAATTTCTGTCTTCGCTCACCATTTCCGATATCATTAAAGTCGTTAGATTTTTTTCAGTTTTGGCAACAGGTTGCCTAAAAAGCTGTGTGGGCAAATCATTAACCGACACACATTTCCCCGGGTATAAAATCAATAAACGTTCAACTAAATTGCAGAGTTCTCGTATATTGCCTGGCCAATTATATTGTTCCAAATACGTAATCGTTTCGGGTGCAAGTTCAATAAAATTGCCTGTTTCAGCTTTGTGTTTTTCAATAAAATGATTCATTAATAAAGCAATATCTTCGACACGTTCGCGCAAAGGTGGAATCACAATAGGAAAAACATTCAATCGATAATATAAATCTTCTCTGAATGTGCCTTGTGCAATACACTCTTCTAAATTTTTATGTGTTGCCGCCAAAATACGTACATCCGCTTGAATGGGTTTATTGCTCCCTACCCGTTCAAACGTGCGTTCTTGTAACACGCGCAATAATTTTGCTTGCATGGACATTGGCATATCGCCAATTTCATCCAAAAATAAGGTCCCCCCTGCGGCTAATTCAAATTTTCCTTGTCTCGTCACCACAGCACCTGTAAAAGCCCCCTTCTCGTGACCAAATAATTCGCTTTCCAGTAATTCTAAGGGTATGGCGACACAGTTTACGGGCACAAAGGGACCTTCACTGCGATCAGATAAATTATGGATAACTTGTGCCAGTAATTCTTTACCTGTTCCAGATTCGCCCAAAATAAGGGCTGTAGCAGGTGTATTAGCCACTTGTTGAGCCATCAGCTGAACGGATTTTACAGCTGGACTATCCCCAATCAATTCTAGGTATTTATCTTTAATCATTTTTAAAATCCATCCTTAGATTAAGTCTACTTACTACGTTCGGCATATCTTACAAATAGCTCTTAACCGGGATTCCGTCAAATCTCTGACCAATGGCTAGAGACTAGATTTTAAATGGGAACTTCATGTTTTAGATATTCTTCCGGAACACGTTGTTCCTGATAAGTTTCTTTCATCATCAAAATCATGAGTAATGCAACAATAATAGAAACAGGCATCACACTTAAACCAAAATAAAAATTTTCGGGCGAATACTGTGCAATCTGATTAACCACTGCACCATCCCAATGCATTTTAATCATGTGGCCCAATATCGGTTGAAAAACAGCGCCTGCTCCCATAATAAGGGTTGCAGCTAATCCTTCTGCACAGCCCATCACTTCTGTGGGATTATTTTCAGCAATGGTCGGGTACGCTAAAACCTGTGCACCCGATCCAAAACCCATCACTAAAAACCAAAAACAATGCGTAAACAAAGACGCAGATTCAAGATGCATTACAACCACAATAGATAACAAACAAAGTCCACCACCGAATAACATGGGGATTTTTCGGCGTTTAATTTTATCCGAAAACCAGCCAAAAAATGATGATCCTATCAACATACCAAAATACAACATAATGGTTATATAAGAGGCTTCTATACGACTAAAACCATGCGCTTGTGTTAAATACAATCCACCCCACAACGCACCCAATATAAAAATCGGCAGATTGGTAAGCGCTGCAAATATGCCACATTGCCAATTAAGCGGCGTTAATACTACCTGTTTAAGATCCCGAAAAAATCGTAAAAATTGCTTATCTTTTTTATGGGTTTTATTCACATAAACCATTTCGTTCGGAGAATCATTTACAAACATAAAAAGCAAAACAAACATTGCACACCCAATGGCACTATTCACCCATAATGACTCTCGCCAACCCAACATCTGCACTAAATAGGTAAAGGGCGTTTGCGCCATCATGCCTGCCAGCATACCCATAGAAACAACAAGGCCTGTCACAAAAGCCATTTGATTAGGCTTAAACCAGCGAGAAGATAGCTTTAAAACACTTAACAGTGCAAAAGGTCCTGCTGTTAAGCCAACAATAAAACGGGAAAGCGCTGCTTGTTCCCAACTTTGAGACAGTGAAAAAGTAAATGTGCCTAAAATAGATGCAATCATCGTGATTAAAATAATGCTTCTGGGTGAAATGCGATCTAAAATAATCCCCGCTGGTAATAATAACAAAATCACACCATAAAAATAAGTTGAAGACAGCCAACTTAAGGTTTCGCCATCCACTTGAAAAGTGCGCATCAGTTCTGTATCCAGCGCATTGAACATATTGATTTGAAAAAATTCGTACGCAAAAAACAGCGACGCTGTTAAACACACAATCCATGGATTTTTTGTAAGGTGGCTCATTTTGTACCCCTGTATAGCGATTAGACTTTGTAACAATTTAATGTATACTGTATTTCAGAAACAAGTCAAATAGATAGGGCAAATTCTCGTGGCAAAATTACATTTTTATTATTCGGCAATGAATGCAGGTAAAAGTACCGTCTTGTTACAATCAAGTTATAATTATAACGAATGCGGCATGAATACGGTTTTATTATTTCCCGAGCGCATGGCGCGAGAGGAAAAATCAGCAATCACTTCTCGCATCGGAATTAAAAAATTTGCATTAGGTTTTAACGAAAGTTTTAATATTTTTGATTACGTGAATCATTGCAACGAAACAGAACCTGTTGCTTGTGTGTTAATTGATGAAGCACAATTTATGACTAAGGCACAAGTACTTCAATTATGTTCTATTGTAGACAAACTGAATATTCCCGTATTAGCTTACGGATTAAGAACCGATTTTCAAGGTGAGTTATTTGAAGGCAGTAAATATTTACTGGGATTAGCAGATTCACTCATTGAAATTAAAGGTATTTGTCATTGCGGTAAAAAAGCTATCATGAACATGCGTATTGATAAACACGGCAATGCTGTGCGTGTTGGGGAACAATTGGAAGTTGGTGGCAACGAACGATATGCCCCAACTTGTAGAAAACACTTTATGCAGGGTGTTTCTAAGCGGCAGGCCAAAGAAAAAGCATCCGAAAAATATCAATAAAATCAATATATTAAAAAAACAGTTGTAATATCTTTTAAAACAATCTATAAGTGTTTTTCATGGAATTGGTGATTTATAAGCGATTTTCACAAATCAAAAGCGTTTTTCACAGATTTGGTCGTTTATAAGTGTTTTTCATGAACCAAAAGCGTTTTTCATAGAAATTAGGGATATGATGCAAATTTCAAGCAAAGTGAGCATTTTTCAAGGTCTACGCTTACCCGAAGATGAATGTAGGCTAGTTGGCTATTCCGCCCTAATAAGTGGCTATCAACTAAATGTCCCTCTTCCTTTAAAATTGTCTGCCATTGGTCCTCAACACAAAAAATACGATACTGAAAGATGGTCAATCTACACCCCTCGCTATAACCCAAATGATACACTTGCTGGCCATTTAACATTTGCCTTAAGATACGAAGGTATTGATCTTGCTGTTCTTCATGCATTATTTACAAAAATAACAGTAGATGAACTCAGTTCTTGGATAAAATCGGAACCCGTAGGGCAATACAGTCGCCGAATTTGGTTTCTCTATGAATGGTTAATGGGAAAAACACTTCCGTTGCCTGATGCAGAAAAAGGAAATTTTGTTGATGTTGTTGACGAAAAGCAGCAGTTTTCTGGACCTATAGAAATTTCCAAACGCCATCGCGTTCGCAATAATCTCCCAGGCGTGCCTGATTTTTGCCCTTTAGTCCGAAAAACAAAAAAACTAAAAAAGTTTATTGAGCTTCGACTAGATAAACTCGCTCTTGAAAAAACAAAAGCAATGCATAAAGATATAATCAATCGAGCAGCAGCTTTTTTGTTGCTTAAAGATTCGCGTGCCTCTTTCGAAATCGAAAAGGAGCGCCCCACACAAAATCGAGTTGAGCGTTGGGGAAAAGTGATAGGTGAATCAGGTCTTCATCCATTATCTATTGATGAAATAGTACGTCTCCAGGCCATACTTATTGAAGATAATCGTTTTGTTTTTTTAGGATTACGAGGTGAAGGTGGATTTATTGGCGTTCATGATCGAACAACACAAATGCCATTACCCGATCATATCTCCGCACGTACTGAAGATTTGAAGCAATTAATGAATGGATTAATCGACAGCTATCAACGATTTTTGAAAGTAAAGTCTATGGATCCTATTGTTTTGGCCGCATTTATTTCTTTTGGATTTGTCTATATTCACCCGCTTGCTGATGGAAATGGACGGCTTCATCGTTATCTTATGCATCACATACTGGCAGAACAAGGATTTTCACCTAAACATTTTATTTTTCCCATATCCGCTGTTTTATTAGAACGTATTGATGAATATAAACAAGTGCTTGAATCTTTTTCGTCTCCACGCCTTCCGTTTATCAAGTGGGAACCAACTAAAAATGGGAATGTGCATGTCCTAAATGAAACAATAGATCTCTACAGATATTTTGATGCTACCCTAGAAGCAGAATTTCTCTACGAATGTGTGCTTCAAACTATTCAAGATATTTTACCAAAAGAAATTGAATACCTTCAAAAATATGATCGCATGAAAACAGCCATCACTGAAAGGTTCGATATGCCAGATCATTTAACGGATTTATTAATTACTTTTTTACAGCAAAATAATGGAAAACTCTCGAAACGAGCAAGAAAAAAAGAGTTTAGTGCATTTTCGGAAGAAGAGTCGCAAGATCTAGAAGCAATTTTTTCTGAAATATTTTTAGAAAAGTGATACATAAAGAAAAATAGTTTGAAACTTGACTTTATCTCTTGTATCCACT
>JBGAIP010000029.1:0-13657 GCA_044225395.1 Gammaproteobacteria bacterium | reverse complement strand
TTTCGAGTACTTTAGGATGTACCATGCCACAACCTAAAATTTCTAACCATCCGGTTTGGCTACAAATGCGACACCCCTGCCCTTCACACTTCACACACTGAATATCCACTTCTGCAGAAGGCTCTGTAAACGGAAAATAAGAAGATCGAAAACGGGTCTTCAAATCTTTTTCAAAAAAGGCTTTTAAAAAAGATTCTAAAATGCCCTTTAAATGACCAAAATGAATATCGGTATCGACCACTAAACCTTCGACTTGATGAAACATCGGTGTATGCGAAATATCGAAATCACAGCGATAAACTCGCCCAGGTGCAATCATTCTAAAGGGTGGTTGCTTGTTATGCATGGCACGAATTTGTACAGGAGAGGTATGTGTACGAAGCACGCGTCCGTCCGGAAAATAAAAAGTATCGTGCATCGCGCGAGCCGGATGATGCGACGGCATATTTAACGCTTCGAAGTTATAAAATTCATCTTCAATTTCAGGACCCTCTTCAATACTAAACCCCAAATGCGAAAACCATTCTGAAATACGCGATAAAGTTTGCGTAATGGGATGCAGATGTCCTTGATCCATACCGCGCCCAGGTAAAGTCACATCTAAGGCTTCCTGGCTGAGTATAGATGCTAGCTGTGTGTTTTCTAGGATTTGTTTTCGAATACTATAGGTCTCTGCAAATGCTTCTTTGGCTTCATTCACTTTTTGACCAAATATTGGACGTTCGGCTACAGACAAAGATCCCAAGGTTTTTAATAATTGGGTAATTTGGCCACTTTTGCCTAAATATTCAACGCGAACAGATTCGAGCGATTTTAAATCAGCTGCAGCCAATATGGCTGCTTTGCCGTTTTCTAAAATCGCCACTAAATCTTGCATGGGATCACCATAGATTAGAGGGCGGACACAGCGGTCCGCCCCTACAGATTATGCAGCTAAAGCTGCCTTGGATTTCTCTGCAATTAAAGCAAAAGAGACTTTATCGAATACCGCCAAATCTGCAAGGATTTTGCGATCGATTTCGATAGCTGCTTTCTTTAAACCAGCCATAAATCGACTATAAGATAAACCATTTAATCTGGCTGCTGCATTAATACGTACAATCCATAAACGTCTAAACTCACGTTTACGCTGTTTACGATCGCGATATGCATATTGTGCGGCTTTAATAACGGCTTGTTTTGCAACACGATAAACTTTTCGTCTTGCGCCGTAATAACCTTTTGCTAATTTTAAAACTTTTTTATGTCGGGCTTTAGCTGTAACGCCCCTTTTTACACGTGCCATATTTTATCTCCCCTTCAACCATTAGGTAACATTTGTTTAATAGCCGCTACATCACTTGGATTAACCATTTTCAGGTTTTTCAATTGACGCATACGTCTACTACTTTTTTTAGTCGATATATGGTTTCGGAAAGATTGGCGATGTTTATAACCACCACTACCCGTCTTTTTAAAGCGCTTTGCAGCACTTTTATTGGTCTTTAACTTTGGCATAACTTCTACTCCGCTATTTCTGTTAAACGCTTATTTTTTCTTGGGGGATACAACCATCACCAACTGCCGGCCTTCCACTCTACTCGGGAAATAATCGATCTTGGCATCTTCTTCCAAGTCCAATCGAATCCGCTGCAATAGCTTCATGCCAAGCTCTTGGTGCGTAATTTCACGACCTCTAAAAAAGATTGTTACTTTTACTTTGTCACCCTCTTCTAGGAATCCACGAAGGTTGCGTAGTTTTACCTCGTAGTCCGCTTTATCTGTACCGGGACGAAACTTTAACTCTTTTACTTTTACTTGTCTTTGTTTTTTCTTAGCAATCGCTTTTTGCTTGCTCTCCTGAAACAAAAACTTACCATAATCCATCACTCGAACAACGGGAGGTTCTGCGTTAGGTGATATCTCTACTAAATCAAGACCTGCCGTCTCCGCGGCCAATTTGGCTTCTCTGATCGATACTACACCAATCTGACTACCATCCTCTCCTATTAACCGCACTTCTAGTGCACGAATTTGCCCATTGATACGATTTCGTACCTCTTTTCCCGTAGAACTAATAACTTATCTCCTCGACGCCTGATACCAAACTATGACGTGCTATTTCTAAAGAAAGTCGATTAACAAATTCCTCTATCGCCATAGACCCTAAATCTACTCCTTCACGCGTTCTAACAGCCACTTGGTTTTGGGCCACTTCTCGATCCCCAATCACCAATAGGTATGGCACACGCTGAATAGACTGTTCGCGAATTTTAAACCCTATCTTCTCATTTCTCAAGTCTTCTGACACCCGAAATCCTTGTTTTTGCAAAGATTTAACAAGAGAACGGGTAAAATCAGCCTGTGCATCGCTAATATTCATCACAACGACCTGAATAGGCGCAAGCCAGGTAGGTAAAGACCCCCCTGTTTCTTCAATCAGTATTCCTATAAATCGCTCTAAGGAACCCAAAATGGCGCGATGTAACATCACGGGTACACGACGGCTCCCATCTTCTGCAATGTAGCTAGCCCCAAGACGCTCTGGCATCGAAAAATCCACTTGCATCGTGCCACATTGCCACACTCTGCCCAGACTGTCTTTGCAAGAATAATCGATCTTAGGTCCGTAAAATGCGCCATCACCTGGCGCTAATGTCCAAGATAACCCTGTATGCTTTAAAGCGGTTTCTAAAGCGGCTTCCGCTTTATCCCACACTTCATCCGATCCTACCCGATGTTCACTCTCTGGACGGGTCGACAGTTTAACGATGATTTCTTTAAACCCAAAATCGGCATAGACGTCGTAAAGCAATTGATTAAAAGCTGCCACTTCTGTTTGAATTTGATCTTCCGTACAGAAAATATGCGCATCATCCTGTACAAAACTACGAACACGCATTAAGCCGTGTAGTGCACCCGAATCTTCATTACGATGACACGAACCAAATTCCGCCAATCTTAAGGGCAAATCTCTATAGCTTTTTAAGCCTTGATTAAAAATTTGAACATGACAAGGGCAATTCATGGGTTTTACCGCATAATCATGATCATCGGCTTTTAATGTAAACATATGGGGTTGATATTTATCCCAATGTCCCGAACGTTCCCACAAAGCTCTATCAACAATTTGCGGCGTACGTACTTCTTTATAACCTTTAGCCGTTATTGTTTTACGAATATATTGCTCAACAGCTTGATAAATTGCCCATCCTTTAGGATGCCAAAATACCATACCCGGCGCTTCTTCTTGCAGGTGGAACAAATCAAATTTTTTGGCGAGTTTACGGTGATCGCGTTTTTCTGCTTCTTCTAAGCGATGCAAATACGCATCGAGATCTTTTTTAGAAGTCCACGCTGTGCCATAAATACGTTGTAGCATTTCGTTTTTAGAATCGCCTCGCCAATAGGCCCCTGCGATTTTCATGAGTTTAAAAACTTTAATTTTACCCGTGCTTGGTACATGGGGACCACGGCATAAATCGATAAAATCGCCTTGTTGATAAAAAGAAAGCGCTTCATCACCCGGGATATCTTGAATAATCTCGACTTTATAGTGCTCGCCCTTCTTCTTAAATAAGGCTATCGCCTCTTCGCGAGACAATACATGACGCGACACCGGCATATCGGCAGCAGCCAATTCAGCGATTTTTTGTTCAATGGCTGGAAAATCTGCCTCTGTCAGTGCTTTTGCTTTATATGAAAAATCATAGTAAAAACCATCTGCAATAACAGGACCAATGGTAATTTGTGCGTCTGGATATAAAGTCTTTAAGGCTTGTGCAAACAAATGGGCACACGAATGGCGAATAACTTCTAAGCCTTCGGGATCGCGCTCGGTGATGATTGCAAGGGTTGCATCCTGATCAATAATAAAAGACGTATCAACTAAGGCTCCATTGACTTTACCGGCTAGTGCTGATTTAGCTAAACCAGTGCCAATAGACGCTGCCACTGCTTGAACAGAAACAGGGCGATCAAAAGGGATTTTTTTTCCGTCAGGTAAAGTTATAACCGGCATTTCATCTTCCTCAAAATAGAAGAGAAAATTAACATGTTATGCGGGTGCTGGTCAAATTTTGGTGTCAGATCTCGATTATGTGCTGGTCATTTATATAACTATAACATAATCGAGATGCACGACGCATCTTTTACATCGCTATATCGGAGGGCAATTCAGCTCCACGTCTTTTAGATTCAGAATCACTTCTTTCACTCGGGTCCAATGTACGCTTCTTATTATCCTTATCATCTGAAAGCGAAGTGTTTTCATATGCGAATAATAAGGCATTACCTGGCTTGGTATTCTTGTCTTTTTCAGCAGTTTTGGACAGCCTTTTACCAAGCATAAGAAATATTCTAAATAGATCAGAAGGATTTTTCGGGTCCCCTGGAATTTCTAAGTCTGTCTTTAAAGCTGTTTTCATCAATCTTTTTCTTAAATTAACTGAGTCTACATCATCTCCTGCCTCTGAACCGTGAACAAATGCCTCTACTAAAAGAGCTTCACGTTCTTCAACAGATTCTCCTTCCTGTAGCAAATAAAGCTCTACAAGTTTATGTTGAGCTTTTTGATAAAAAGAGCTGCCCTTTTCGACTTTCTGAAAAAGATCATCTACTACGATGTATCCAAAGTCCTCATGACCAAGTAACACAACATTATTGGCAATTAACTCTGCAAATTTGAAATAAATTTCTGATTTCGCGAAAGGTTCTATATATCCAGGACGATAATCTCGTCTATTCAACCAAGCTAAGAACATTTTAGCTTTCTTAATAGCGTTCTGACACGATTCTTTTTTAGATTCCTCAAGAACGCGCTTAACCCCCTCATCCTTAGTTTTTTCAATTTCCAACTGAATTTTATCTACTTCATCCAAATCTAGCTGGATTGGGTCCAAAAAATATGCCAATATCATTTTGCCATTCTCACTTCTTAAGGCTTTCTCAAAAAGTGAAATATACTCACCTACATCTTGAACTTGCTGATTAACAGAAGCACCCGCATCTAAATAGGATTTAAATTTTTCGTGGTTGTATTCTACACTGTTATGAGCCATTGACTCAAGATTCCTAGCAGCATTCATTACAATAGTTACATCGGTTTTTTGCATCTCTACAATACTAATGCTTGCGCATGCACCAGAAGCTAATAATTTTACTAACTCTGCTCGTTTAGCTTGGTTATTATCTGGGCTGACGCTATTTACAGCAAAAAGCGTGAGTGCAGCATAATAACCGTTTGACCATCTATAACTATGGATAGTTTCTTTAACTTCAGGAATATTCAACAAAAGCGAACTCTATCTATCGAACCATCTGATGCAGCATCAAAAGTGAATACCCTCTCCTTATCCTGCCAATTCGCAAGTTCTTTATCGGTTGTTGTAGCACCATTATTTCCTAGTAATTCAATAACGTCTGCTTTTTGAAAAAATGCAGCTAGATGTACGGCTGTTTCTTTGTTTTCATTTTGTTCATTAATAGTTGCTTTAATTTGATTAATAGCTGTTAAATGCGCAATATTATCCCATAGCTCAGCTTTAGCGGCGATTAGTATAGGAGAAACTCCAGGTCCTTTTTCCATTAATGCTATTAACTCTTCTTTTGCAGGAAAATTTCTTGATCATTAAGAAGTCGTGTATACATCTTTTAATCTCCTACATTCATGTTTCATGTTTAAGATCAAGCTGACATAGTGAGGAAAATTTGCATAATAAACGACTCATGTCAAGAGTCTGTCCTAATTCACCCAGGGCCATTTTAGCGAACAGTTGTGAAAATTCAAAATATGTGAATGGCAGTAAAAATTTCTTTTATAAATCAACAAGGGCGGACACGGCGGTCCGCCCCTACAGATATTGCATTACCTAACGTAACCAAATATTAAATCACTTTTCGATTAAAAATCATTATAATAAAGGCATCAATTATAAAAACATGTCCATGCATTCAAAAATCTGTAGGGGCGGACCGCCGTGTCCGCCCTGATAATCCCAGAATTTTCAACAGAATGCCTTATCGTCGGTGCCATTCACATATTTTAATTTTCTAACTGTTCATAAAATGGCCCTGCTGATTCACCCATTTTTTGCTATAGAGTTGCAATATACGCATAGAACGCATATAATTACCCATAAAAATATGCAACTAATGCAGAAAATAGGGGGTTATTATATGCAAAGAATGCTTGAATATGCACTCAAAGACTGGAAAAACTTCGATAGCCGAAGTCCTTTACTCATTCGAGGGGCAAGACAAGTAGGTAAAAGCTTCTTAATCCAAAAATTTGCAGAAAAAAATTTCACATCGTTTGTCAGTATCAATTTTGACCTACAACCAGAATATAAACAATGCTTTGAAACTCTAAAACCCTCTGAAATTAACACATTGATAACTGCCATGAGCAGACAACCTATCGTTCCTGGCAAAACTATATTGTTCCTAGATGAGATACAAGAATGCCCTAACGCGATTATGGCGCTTCGTTATTACAAAGAATTAATGCCCAAACTACATGTTATCGCGGCTGGATCTCTTTTAGAATTTGTTCTCAATAACGAATCGTTTAGAATGCCTGTTGGAAGAGTGCATTCCTTATATTTAAACCCGATGTCATTTAAAGAATTTTTGCTGGCTAATGGATATACAGATCTATTAGATCATCTCTCTAACGCTAAAATAACGACTGTATTTAATGCAGCGATAACAAATTTATTAGAAAAATTATTACAGATATATTTTATAACAGGTGGTATGCCTGAAGTCATACATACTTACTTACAAACTCAGGACTTTTCCAAAACAAAAATAATACAAGCGTCGCTATTAAATACTTTTAGAAATGACTTTGGAAAATATGCTTCTCATGCAAAACATAAATATTTGCAGCGCATATTTGAAAAAGCACCAGGCATTATTGCCCAACATTTTAAATATTCAGAAATAGATCCTGAAATGCAAGCACGTGATTTAAAAGCAGCCATAGAAACCTTGCGATATGCAGGATTAGTGCATCAAGTTTGGGCTTCTCATGCTAATGGTCTACCGCTCAATGCATTGATTAATCGAAAAAAATATAAATTATTATTTTTAGATATTGGTCTGGTTAAAACAAGCAGTAATCTTGATTCTGAATTAATGCTGCAAAAAGATCTGATGCTGATTAATAAAGGAAGCCTTGCTGAGCAGTTTGTTGGTCAAGAATTGCTGGCACATGCATCGCCCTATAGTCCCGGAGAATTATTTTACTGGGAAAGAGATGCCAAAGGGAGTAATGCAGAGGTTGACTACATTATTAATGTGGGTGATAAAATTATACCGGTAGAGGTAAAAGCCGGTAAAACAGGAACACTTAAATCTTTGCACTACTTTTTACAAAATATCAAATCCAGTAAACCACTTGGCATCAAAATATCTATGCAAGCTTTAGGTTTTAAGGATAATATTTTGTCCATCCCATTGTATATGTTAAGTGAAGTAAATCGCTTAGTTAAAGAAATAATTTGATCTTCACTCATACCAAAAGTACCCCCTTTCAAAAAATTTTGGTAACCTAATTAACAAAGAGCCTGAGGCAATAGCATGCATTTCTATTTTATAAATTTCCTCAAAAGTGCACTTCTCTTGAAAATTTTTTAATATTTGCCATTCAGCCTCTTCAAGTCTATCCATCCGCAAATCTAATCCTTTACGCCAAACAAAGAGGCGCACGTCGCCTTCGTCTACATTGACGGTTTCATCCCCTTCATAATCTGCCTGATTGGTTTCCCATATCCGGTGAATAGGATAAATAGATGAAATTAAAGTACCATTTTTTGTGAGTCCAAATTGAAACTTTTTTTGTTTTTCAGGGGAAGATAATAAATCAGAGAGTGCTTGAGGGTTGTATTCTGTGCTTGATTCCCCAATCAATGCTCTATGTATGGCCCACTCTAATTTTGCGACATCTGAAAGATAAGGCAAAGATGCCGCAGGCGTAAACTGCATTATGAAATCTGAAAAATCTACACCATAGTCATTTAAACTAAAATAAATGGATGGATGTGTTTTAATATATTCTTCAGACATTCCTTGAAAAAAACGATCCCCCACAAGACGCTTGCAAACGGGAAAATGGTGTCCCAATACCTTGGTTAATCCTAAACGCCAATTGTTATAATAAATACCAAATCCTTTAGCACCAGAACTGAGTGCTGGATTTTTTATATGATTTAAAAAATTTTCTTGGCTTGTCAATAATTGCTGCATTTTTTAAGTCCCTTTATTTTTTGTTGAAAACATCGCGCCCCCCTTTAATCCTCATCTATATAAGTCTATCTTAACATAATGTTTAAGTTTCTTAAATTATCATAAATTTCATACTGACCCCCCAATAATTTGGCAATGCTATAAACATTTTTATTGAAATCAGCGTCTGAAGATAACTACTCTCTTTGAATCATTACTCACAAAATGTCCGGGGCATAGCGACTTAAACCCTAAAGGAAATAGGTCATTTTTGTTTAAAACCTTAAACTTATTTTATAAAATATGATAACCTTGCTTAAGTGCTATATTTACATTGCTGTGAGGGAAAACAAAGAAAATGAGAAAGTCTACAACAATCACTTCTGCTTCTGATGGAGAACCGGCCAAGATACCTAATCAATCTTATATGGCTTCAAGTGATAAATATATTCCCCCCCATCGTCGAAAATTAGATCCCAGCACTACTGGCAGTCGGCAGAATTTTTCCTCTACTTTATTATTTTCTAACAAAAATACATTTACGCATCATGCTAAAGAAAGAAAAACACAAAGAGAAATTTCAGACCAATCAATAGAAACTACGCTACGTTCAGGAATACCACTAGAGCATCATGATGCAGTTACTCATATTGATGAAGATACTCAAGTTGTGAGAGGAAAAAATGGACGAATCATTACTGTTTTAGACAACAAACGTAATACAAACTATGACATATTAAGAGTTAATAAAAGACGAGAACAACAGCTTATTAATAAGGCAGGACGCAATAATGATGCTGCTATGTGTGAACTTGCAGAATTATATTTGAATGGCGATTTAGGTGAGCGAGATGTTCAAAAAGCCAAATTTTGGCTATTAAAGGCTGCTGATGAACGAAAAAATAGTCATGCCATGTGCCTATTATCTGAGCTTTATCAATCGAGAGACTTAGGTCAACCTGATCCAAAAACTGCTATGGAATGGCTAGAAAAAGCTGCTGATAGAAATAATCGTTATGCTTTAGCTATTATTGCACAATATTATCTTGGTTTATATAAGCGTCTGAAAGAAGACGAAATTAGTAGAAAATCGGAAATTAAACAAAAAATACAAACTTATTTGCAACGTTCTGCTAACAAAGGCTCAACTCGTGCAATGTGGCAAATTGCTAAAATCCATGAGGATGGTTTATTTGGTGAAGTCAATCTTCCGAAAGCGATTGAAATATACTGCAAAGCAGCAAGGCTAGGAAGTCCTACTTCTTTAAGCATACTGAACCAATTTTGCGAGACAGGAAAAATTAGCGAACAACAATTTGAAGAAGTTCTGGACGAAGCTTCTAAACTGATTGCAAGAACCAGTAGTGAATTAGCGGTTGAGATTGGTTTAAGTCAAATTGAGGGAAAATTAGGCAAAGATCCAGCACGTGGTCTTTGGATGCTTGAAGCATCTGCAAAAAAAAATAATGTAGATGCTATAAATGCTCTGGCTAAGTGTTATGCCAAAGGAAGAGGTTGTGAAACTAATCTTTCTTTATCTCAATATTGGTATGGTAGACTCAGGTCTTTATATGAGCAAGCAGGATCACAGGGTAATCTAAGCGCAATATGGGACTTAGGACATTTATTTTTGAGTGGAAAACTTGGGCAAGTTGATTATGATAGAGCCGAACAGGCTTTTATTAGAATCACTCAAACAGGAAATATATTTTCTTATTTTTATTTGGGTATACTTTATATTGAAGGTTCATTGGGAGATAAAGATCCTAAAATGAGTATTCCATGGATAGAAAAAGCCCTAATGCTTTGGGAAGAACGTGCCTTAAGTGGAGATAAAAAAGCAATTCGAGAATTGATCTCTGCATATCTTAATAAAGAAATAGGATTTAAGAATTACTCAAGCGCTTTAAAATGGTTAACTATTTTAGCGGAACAACATTCCGGATCAGCAATGTGGCGTCTTGCAAGACTTCACATGAGCGGTAAAGCAGGTGAAAAAAATATTAAGGAAGCAATACGATGGCTTTTGTTACTCAGTGATCACTCCCTCGAAATGTTCGCATCTCGTGCTGCTTATGTTATTGAACAAATGCTTGCTAGTCGAAAATGGTCTATTGATGATAAGGAGATCATTATTACAGCTATAGCAGGACATGCAGACCAAAGTAAAGAGGAAAAACCTTTTAGAATTGGGCGTATGCTAGGAGATATCTATAGCGAAGGGATCCTTATTGAACCTAATTATGAAAAAGCTATTTTCTGGTATGAAAAAGCAGGTAATCTAAACAACTCTACCGCTTTGTTAAAATTAGGCCTTCTATATGCAAGCAAAGCCCTGGGAGAACAAGACTTATCTAAAGCTATTATTTATTTTACATCCTCCGCTGCTCTTGGAAATGAGAAAGCAAAAGAAAAACTCGACAGCTTAAATAATATTAACCCATTAATTACTTCGTCCAAAGATATCTTAGGTTCCAGAAATACGGTTACAATGCCTCCAGACGAAGCCAACGAGAGCGATGTTAGTGACAGCGAGAGTGCAGACGAAACAAGTGATGATAGTCTTGAACCAGAAATTTTAAGTGAAAAATATTATCAAAAAAGCTTAGAACGCAAAATAAGTTCTCTGGAAACTTCAATACCACCTTTAAAAACAGCCTCAGAGCTTGGACTTGCTAAGGCATCTTTTGAGCTTGGGGAATTGTATGCTTTAGGAGAATTAGGTGAAAAAGTCAAACCAGTTGCTTTGTTATTTTATAAAAGAGCAGCCAAACAGAAACATACTGCAGCGATGGAACGATTAATTGCCCATTATACCACTGGATCGTTAGGACCAACTGATATTAACAAAGCTAACAAATGGAAAAGTCGATTAACAGCTATTACGTCATAAACATCTACTTCTATAAAGTGTAAAAATGTCATTACCAAGCGATTTTGTCGTAATGCTGTATCAGCTTTTGGTTTTGGTAATAACATGCAATAAATGACAACTGGTAAATTAATGTTTATTTTTTTAAATGATCGAATAACATTGCTCGTTACTTTTAATATTGTGTTTTCAAGGTTATCAATCAGAAATGTATTGTTGGATATGCGATTGGTAGGCGCGAGTGGGATCGAACCACCGACCACCACCATGTCAAGGTGGTGCTCTACCACTGAGCTACGCGCCTAAAACTGAGTTGCAAGAATATCATGTATAAAAGCTGGTTTGCAACTTACCTAGCCCTTTTTAGCATCCAAATTCCAGCTCCGCTAAAAGCAATCACTGGCAATAACACCGCCAATACGGGTGGAAATTGATAAACCACGGCTAAGGGTGCGAAAAGGTTATTCACTGTATGAAATAAAAAGGCAACCAAAATACCCACAACAATTCTACGACCTTGACTACCCGTCCTTAAAGGCCCAAAAACAAAAGGCACAGCCAAAAAGACCATCATTAAAATAACAACAGGTTGTAAAATTTTTGTCCAAAAAGCCAGCTCGTAACTTTGGGTATTCAATGCATTTTTAGCACGATGTTGAATAGTTCTGAATAATGCGGGTAAAGATAAACGCTCGGGGTGTTTTACCAGTGCCGTTTCTAAAATTTCGGGTTCTAATAAACTATCGACTGTTTTCGTTTCTACTTTAAATTGCTGTGTTTTATTGTCTAAAAACTGAGTCCCTCTAACTTGGTTTAAGTGCCAAATTTTGTCAGTTTGAACAGCGCTTTCGGCAAAAAGTGCTTCTGTTAGTTTACGATGCACATCAAATTGATAACGTGTTATACCCAATAATTCGCCATTAGGCCGTACCGTTTGAACATGAATAAATTCTCGACCTTGGCGCACCCATAAACCAAAATCTGTTTGAATAGTTTGTCCACCACTCAACGCTAATGTTCTTTTGTCGCTTGCTAAACGTTCTGTGGTGGGTGCTATCCCCTCCCCCAACAAGACAACAAAAAACATAATGATAAGGGCTGCTTTTAATACAGCCCATGTAATTCTGGCAACCGAAATAGTCGCCGTGCGCATCACGACTAATTCGCTATGATTCGCTAATGCACCCAATCCAATTAATGCACCAATCAAAGCAGACCAGGGAAACATAGCGTAAATTCGAGTAGGAATGGTTAAGATTAAAAAAGTAAAAGCGGTAGTTAACGTATATTGACCTTTGCCAATAATTTTTAATTCATCAACCAATTTAAAAAATAGATCAAACCCCAATAATGCAAACGCAACAATCACGATGGTAATAATAATCTGTTTTGCAATATAGTTATCTAAAATTTTCATGGGGTCGCCTTTAAGCGTAAATACCAACCGGAATCTTTTGCAATTAAGGCTAGTCCAATCAGCAAAAATAATAGATGCACCCACCAAACACCAATATAATCAGGCAATACACTGGCAGCAACCCAACGTCTAGAAACGGTAAAAAGATTATAATAAATAATGTAAATCGCAATAGCAGGCAACAGTTTGGCATAACGTCCGTGTCTTGGTCTAACGCGTGCCAAAGGCACTGCAATTAAAGCTAAAACTAATACTGATAAAGGTAAAGACACGCGCCATTGAAATTCGGCAGCATCTTCGGGATTATCACTTTTTAATAAAAGTGTCGTATTTTTAAGACGTAATGTATCGCTGTCTGAAGAACCTGTTTCTTCTGGAATGCTGCGTCCATATTCTTTAAAGCGCACCACCTTATAATCTGCAGAACCTGGCAACCCTTGGTAACGATGACCGTCTTTTAAGACTATATAAGATTGTTTTGTTTTTTCATCCCGTTTAAAATGCGCGTTTTCCGCTGTTATTAAAGTCCACGTGTCTGTTGCGTTAGAAATATCGGTAGGCCGCTCGGCTATAAAAATACCTTTTAAATTATCGTCTTTGTTTGATGCGTCTTCTAGATAAAAAACCAATTTTCCACCTGAAAACATTTGAAACCGTTGTGGCAGCATAGATTGCATCACACCAAAAGATTCTCCTTCAGATAAAGCCTGTTCTCGAAGAACTGTAATAGTCGGTACTACCCATAAGGTTAATATGGCGGTGATTAGCATGATGACACAAGCCAACGTTAAGATACGTTGTGTCACGTATTGTAAACTGATACCACAGGCAGAAAGTACAGACATTTCGCTATCGGCATATAATCGGCCTAATCCAAACAGAATGCCTATAAATAAACCCAAAGGAATTAGATAGCTTAATAACTCTGGTGTATAAAGGCCCACAATTTGAAATACCAATCCAACCGGTAACTCGCCCGTCGCCGCTTTTGCTAAATACGCTGCAAATCGATTACTGAGCACAATCAGAAACAAAATGGACGTAATCACTAGAAATGCCCAAAATATTTCCTTAGTTATGTATCTGGCAATTATTCGCATAACCCACTATCCACAATCATCCACACCAAGAAAAGTACAAAAAAACGTAAGATTAGAGTA
>JBGAIP010000028.1:0-15201 GCA_044225395.1 Gammaproteobacteria bacterium | reverse complement strand
ATAATCCCTGTTCCCTCAGATGCTGGCAACATAATCACTTTTGAGGCGCCATGTCGAGATTCTATAGGATGAAAAAGGGTTGTGCCATTGAGTTCGATACGAATTAAGTTACGTCTGGCATTTTCCATCGCTTTTTGAATCGCAACAGGCACTTCTCGTGCTTTACTACGACCCACACCAATTCGACCTTTACCATCACCCACAATCGTTAATGCAGAAAAGTTAAACTTTCTACCGCCTTTAACGGTCGTTGAACTTCGCTGTACGCCTAATAGCTCTTCTTTAAAGCCATCATCTTTTGCATTTAAATCTGAACCTGCTGCACTTGCCATGTTTTTAAACCCTTAACAAATTAAGCCATTTGTACGCGCCGCTTCTGCCAAAGCTTTAACACGACCATGATATTTATAACCAGAACGATCAAACGCAATTTTTGTAATGCCCTTGATCTTGGCGCGCTCTGCCACCAATTTTCCAACAGCTTCTGCCATTTTCAATTTTCCTGGACCAATTTTTTGATTACGCAATTCTGCTTCAAGACTAGAAGCTGAGGCTAACACTTTAGAACCTCGTGGTGCAAAAACCTGCGCATAAATATGTTGCGCTGTACGATGCACACTCAAATAAACAGTCCGTAAATCAAAAACCTTACCGCGAGAACGATTGACTCTGCGTTCACGTGTTTTCTGTGCGTTATACGTGCTCATCATTTCATCCTATTTCTTTTTGGTTTCTTTAATTACGACTTTTTCGCCGAAATACCGTACACCCTTTCCTTTATACGGCTCGGGAGGTCGGAATTTTCGAATTTCAGCGGCGATTTTGCCCACTTTCTGCTTATCAGAACCTTGAACAACAATTTCTGTATTGCTGGGGACTTCAATCGTAATACCTTCGGGAATGGGATACAGTACAGGGTTTGAAAATCCTAAACTCAGCTCTAATATTTTTCCCTGCGTTTTTGCACGGTAACCAACCCCGACTAATTGCAACTTACGTTCAAAACCATCACTAACACCTGTCATCATATTGGCCAATAACTTACAAGTAGTGCCGACCATGGGATGTGGTAATTTTTTGGCACGCACGTAGATAACATTTCCCTCGACTTCAAGCATGACAGCTTCATCTAGTGATAGTGTAAAAACGCGCTTTTTTCCCTTAACATGCACTTCCCGGTTGTTGACATTAAATTCAACACCCTTAGGAACGGTTAATGGTTTCTTGGCAATTCTGGACATTGGTTACTCCTAGCTAACAACACACAGGACTTCGCCGCCCTGTCCACATTGACGCGCTTTCTTATCGGTCATCACGCCTTCGGAAGTCGATAAAATTGCAATACCTCACCCACCCATAATTTTAGGCAGCTCACCTTTTTGTTTATAAACCCGCAACCCGGGACGGCTCACACGCAGTACTTTCTCAATCACAGGCTTCAAATAAAAATATTTCAAATAAACCGTAATAAGTGGCTTGAGATCACCTAATTTCTTAAAAGACAAAATGTAACCTTCTTCTTCCAATACCCGAAGAATTGCAATTTTTGCTTTAGAAGCTGGAAATGTCACAGATTCTTTTTTTGCCATTTGTCCATTTCGGATCTGGGTTAACATATCGGCAATGGGATCTTGTAAACTCATCTCTAACTCTCCTACCAACTTGCCTTACGTAAACCAGGAATCAGTCCACTCATCGCGTATTCTCGTAGTTTATTACGCGCTAAACCAAACTTACGATATACGCCACGTGAACGACCCGTTACTAAGCAACGATTTCTTAAGCGAACTTTATTAGAATCCCTAGGCAAACTTTGCATTTTTGCTTGCGCAATTAATTTCTCTTCAAAACTTAAATCCGCATCACGAATTTTGCTTCGTAACTCGTCTCTAATGTCTTTATATTTAGTCACCAATTTACGTTGGCGCTTATCTTTTTCTTTCTTACACAATCTCGCCATGAGATTATTACTCCTTAAAAGGAAACTGTAATGCTGTCAACAATGCAAGACCTGCTTCATTGTTTCTCGCGGTTGTTGTAATGGTAATATCCATTCCACGTAATGCATCGATTTTGTCGTATTGAATCTCAGGAAATACTATCTGTTCCTGAATACCCATCGAATAACTACCTCGTCCATCAAAAGATCGCTTACTTAATCCCCGAAAATCTCGAATACGTGGAATAGCAACATAAAGTAACCGTTCTAAAAAATCGTACATACGATCGCCACGCAAAGTAACTTTGCAACCCACTGGCCAACCTTCCCGAATCTTAAAGCCCGCAATAGACTTTCTAGATTTGGTAATAACAGGCTTTTGTCCCGCAATTTTTTCCATATCTGCAGCAGCATTATCCGCTACTTTTTTATCATTAACCGCTTCACCTACACCCATATTTAGGGTTACTTTGGTAATACGCGGTGCTTGCATGATATTTGTATAACCGAGTTCTTTCATGAGCGGTTTAACAATTGTTTTATAAAAATCTTTCAATCTAGGGGTATTACGCATGATCTACCATTTCTCCCGTCGATTTGTACACTCTGACTTTACGACCATCTTCTAATACTTTAAATCCAACCCGATCCGCTTTACCCGTTGCCGTATTCAATAAGGCAACATTGGAAACGTCGATCGGTGATTCTTTTTGTATAATGCCGCCTTCAATTTGTTTGTCGGGATTGGGTTTGGTATGTTTTTTAATTAAATTAATACCCTCTACCAAAAGACGACGCTCATTAACAGATAACACAGTACCTTGACGACCCTTATCACGGCCCGTCACTATCTTTACTGTATCCCCTTTTTTAATCTTACGCATACCTACACCTATAACACTTCAAGGGCTAAGGAAATAATCTTCATAAACCGCTCACCCCGTAATTCGCGTGTTACAGGACCAAAAATACGAGTACCAATGGGCTGTAACTGATTATTCAACAAAACCGCCGCATTTTTATCAAAACGAATAAGTGAGCCATCTGCTCGACGAACCCCTTTACAAGTTCGAACGATAACTGCCTTCAAGACTTCCCCTTTCTTAACCTTACCGCGTGGGATAGCCTCTTGGACACTCACGACAATAACGTCACCGATGCCCGCATAGCGTCGTTTTGAACCACCTAAGACCTTTATACACATAACACGACGTGCGCCGCTGTTATCAGCAACATCGAGCATGGACTGCATTTGAATCATTGCCCGCCTCCGTCAAAGTCGGAAATCATAACACTTCTCACCCTATTTTTTCAAGCCGTTCTACCAATATCCAACTTTTTGTTTTGGAAACTGGTCGGCACTCTCTAATAATAACCAAATCGCCTTCTTGACACTGATCATTGGGATCATGTGCATGAAACTTAGTCGATCGCTTGATGATTTTGCCATAAAGCGGATGCTTCACTGTACGTTCCACGCGAACAGAGATGGTATTGCGCCTTTTTTTACTATCACTAACCACGACACCCTGTACGATGCGACCCTTGCTTAATAGCTCACTCATGTCTTTTTACCTTCTTTCGCAATCATCATCGTTACTCTCGCAATGTTACGACGCGTCTCTTTAATTTCGTGCGTCTTTACCAATTCGCCACTGGCCTTTACCAAGCGCAATTTAAATAACTTGCGCTGAAAAGTAGACAGTGTCTCTTTCAACTCGCTGATAGATTTCCCAACTAATTCTTTTGCTTTCATGATTACATAATCTCCCGTGAAACTAGCTCGGTTGGCACGGGAAGCTTAGAAGCTGCTAAACGAAATGCTTCTGCAGCTAACTCCGGTGTAACACCCTCAATTTCGAAAAGCATTGTGCCGGGCTTCACTAAAGCGACCCAATATTCTACATTCCCTTTACCACTACCTTGACGAACTTCTAAAGGCTTTTGCGTAATAGGCTTATCTGGAAAAATCCGTATCCATATTTTACCACCACGCTTAATATATCGACTGATAGCACGTCTAGCCGCTTCGATTTGACGCGCTGTAATACGTGCATGATCCATCGCTTTTAAGCCGAATTCACCAAAGCTCACTTTATTACC
This sequence comes from Gammaproteobacteria bacterium, assembly GCA_044225395.1. Classification (GTDB taxonomy): domain Bacteria; phylum Pseudomonadota; class Gammaproteobacteria; order UBA6186; family Azoamicaceae; genus CADEGZ01. The sequence goes on along the minus strand of JBGAIP010000028.1, from coordinate 11,159 downwards.
CCGGGTTGCAACCCCGCGGTTGTGCCCTTTAAATTGTTTGCGAAACTTGGTTCGCTTAGGCTGTAACATAGTAATATCCTCGCCTTATGCAACTTCTTGAGTAGATTGTTGTGGTTTTCCAGTCAAAATTTCACCTTTGAAAATCCACACTTTTACGCCAATCACACCATACGTGGTTTTTGCAATGGCAGTCCCATAATCAATATCCGCTCTAAACGTATGTAGCGGCAAACGACCTTCACGGTACACTTCGCTACGTGCAATTTCAGCGCCTCCCAAACGACCAGAAACATACACTTTGATACCTTTAGCACCCTGTCGCAACGCGCTTGTAACGGCACGCTTCATCGCACGTCTAAACATAATTCTTCGTTCTAATTGCTGTGCAATACTTCTAGCAACTAAGGTTGCATCTAGTTCTGGCTTACGTATTTCTTCAATATTAATGTGGACCGGCAATCCAATCTTGGCACTGATATCCAATCGCAATTTTTCAACATCTTCGCCTTTTTTACCAATAATCACACCGGGTTTCGCTGTTCTTAATGTAATACGTACGTTACGACCTGTTCGCTCAATCAAAATCTGACTCACACCCGCAGCTTCGGGTAAACGCTTGGACGCGTAAGCACGAATATCGAGATCACTCGCCAATATCTTTGCAAAGGATCCGCCGCTTTTGCCACTTTCTGGAAACCACTTAGAAGCGCTTTCCCGGATGTGCCCTAAGCGAATACCAATTGGATGTACCTTTTGACCCATGAAAAACCCTCTTTAAATTACGCAACTACCACGGTGATATGACAGTTTCTTTTAACAATTCTATTCCCTCGCCCTTTGGCGCGTTGAGTAGCCCGCTTCAACCTCGGTGCTTCATCTACAAAAATGCGAGCAACCGACAATCTATCGACATCTAACCCTTTATTATGTTCTGCATTTGCAATAGCAGATACCAATAATTTTTTAACAATTTGCGCTGCTTTTTTAGGGCTAAAACTTAATATGTTTAACGCCCGCGCTACTGGCAATCCTCTGACCAAATCAGCAACCAATCGCGCCTTTTGTGGCGAAAGTCGTGCATCACTTAATTTAGCGCTTACTTCAAGCATGACTCATCCCCTTATTTACCCGCTTCTTTACCGCCTTTCTTAGCGGTTGCTGCTTTAGCTGTTTTATCACCAGAATGGCCGCGGAAAAGTCGCGTCGCAGCAAATTCCCCTAGTTTATGCCCAACCATATTTTCATTAACCAAAACTGGCACATGTTGTCGACCATTGTGCACTGCTATTGTTAAACCCACCATGTCTGGCAAAATCATCGAACGCCTAGACCAAGTCTTAATCGGTTTTTTAACACGCGTCGCTATTACCTGCTCTACTTTTTTTAGCAAGTGAGCATCTACAAATGGCCCCTTTCTCAAAGAACGTGGCATGAACCCCTTCTCCTATTACTTCGTTGCTTTACGGCGTCGAATAATCATTTTATTCGTACGCTTATTACGACGTGTCTTCTTACCCTCTGGAATACCCCAAGGTGTGCACGGTGGACGCCCTCCCGATGTGCGCCCTTCACCACCGCCTAGCGGATGGTCAACTGGGTTCATTGCAACCCCTCGCACTCTCGGACGTATATTACGCCATCGACTGGCACCTGCTTTTCCAAGCTTGCGCAAATTATGTTCGCTATTACCGACTTCACCAATAGTCGCACGACATTCTACCAAAACGCGTCGTACTTCACCGGATTTTAAACGGAGTGTCGCATAGGCACCTTCTCTGGCCAACAATTGCACAGAGGTGCCGGCACTACGTGCCAACTGCGCACCCTTACCGGGTTTCATTTCTACACAATGTACAACCGAACCGACGGGTATATTGCGAAGCGGCAAACAATTTCCGACTGCAATTGGCGCATCCGTTCCAGACAAAACAGCAGCACCGACAGATAACCCTTTAGGTGCAACCATATAACAACGTTCACCATCAGCATACAAAACCAATGCAATATTAGCGCTACGGTTTGGATCATATTCCAAACGTTCGATTTTACCCGGAATACCTTCTTTTTTACGACGCCAATCGATAATACGATAACGTTGTGCGTGTCCGCCCCCACGTTGCCAAGCAGTAATGCGTCCGTAACAATTTCGACCCGCAGTTTGCTTTTTGGATACGACCAAGGGCGCGTGCGGTTTACCTTTATGCAACTCAGGATTAACGATTTTAACGACAAATCGTCTACCTGGTGAGGTCGGTTTCGTTTTTACTACTATTGCCATGTTCTATATCCCACTCTTTACTGGAACGAATCTAAATTAATTGCCTGGCCTGCTGCTAAGCGGACATAAGCCTTTTTCCAATCGGATCGTACACCTTGTCTTTGTCTAAAATTTTTATTTTTTCCCATAACATTCACAATGCGCACCGAGACAACATCCACTGAAAAAAGCTTTTTGACAGCCTCTTTTAATTCGGTTTTGGTTGCATCTTTCGCAACACGAAAAGCGACTTGATCAGCAGCACGTACAGCTTTTTCCGTAGTGTACGGGCCAACTATGATCGTATATAAACGTTTTTCGTTCACTTGAACACCTCTTCAAATTTACGGATTGCGTCGACAGTCATCACAACCTTATCAAACTTAATTAAGCTGACAGGATCAACATTAGGCGCTTGCTGTACATCTACTTTAGGCACATTACGCGCAGACAAATACAAATTTGCATCCCATTGCCCTGTCACAATCAGCACTTCTTGTAAGCCCAATTCTTTTAACTTCGCTAATAAATCCTGTGTTTTTGGTCGCGAAATTTCGATCGCATCGACCACCAATAATCGATCTTGTCTAACCAATTCAGACAAAATCGCTTGCATAGCACCTCTATACATTTTCTTATTAATCTTTTGGCTGTGATCTTGTGGTTTCGCTGCAAATGTTTTACCACCCCCACGCCACAAAGGGCTTCGAATGGTTCCAGCACGTGCTCTACCTGTGCCTTTTTGACGCCAGGGCTTAGCACCACCACCACGCACTTCTGTACGTGTTTTTTGTGCACGCGTACCGGATCGAGCACCTGCTAAATATGCTGTAATCACCTGATGCACGAGTGCTTCGTTAAAATCTCTGCCAAATGTTGTGGCCGATACTTCTAAACCTTTCTTTTGTGCCCCACTACCAGGCACGGCGAATGCGATTTCCATCGTTTTCTCCTCAGGCCGCCGTTGATTGAGCATTATGTTTTACCGCCGGATAAATAACTAATTTTCCGCCCGGCGCCCCAGGAACTCCCCCTTTGATAAGAAGTACATTCCGCTCCAAATCAACCCGCACAACTTCTAAATTCTGAACCGTACGTTGTTCATTACCATACTGGCCCGACATCTTTTTACCTTTGAATACTCTACCCGGTGTTTGGTTTTGCCCAATAGAACCCGGCGTATTATGAGACAACGAGTTACCATGCGAAGCGCGTTGCGAACCAAAGTTCCATCGCGTAATCGTACCCGTAAAACCGCGACCTCTTGTAACACCTGTCACGTCAATTTTTTGACCGACTGTAAAGAAGTCAGCAGCAATTTCGCTACCGACTGTAAAGTTTTTACATTCTTCTGCTGCACATCGAAATTCCATCACATCTTTTCCAGCGAGCACATTTGCTTTTGCAAAATGTCCGGCCAACGCTTTTGTAAGGCGATTTGGTTTAACTTCACCGCTGGTTACTTGAATAGCAATATAGCCATCTTTTTCTGGTGTTTTCACCTGAGCTACTCTATTAGGTAACACAGATGCGACGGTTACAGGGATCGATATCCCATTTTCCGAATCGAAAATTCTCGTCATTCCACATTTAGTCGCAACGACCCCAATTGGCATTTCCTACCCCTACTATTTTACCGCAATTTGAACATCAACACCGGCTGCGAGATCTAGCTTCATCAGCGCATCTACTGTCTTATCCGTCGGATCATCAAGTTGAATCAAACGCTTATGTTCTAGAAATTCATACTGATCACGCGCATTCTTATCGATATGCGGCGAAACCAATATGGTAAAACGTTCATGACGGGTCGGTAGTGGCACCGGACCTCGCACTTGAGCGCCTGTTCGTTTTGCCGTATCCACGATCTCTTTAGCTGATTTATCAATCAAGCGATGATCATACGACTTTAAACGAATCATAATTACTTGGCTTGCCATTTCAAATTACTCCAGAACTTTCGAGACGACACCCGCACCTACCGTACGACCACCTTCGCGAATTGCGAAACGTACACCGTCTTCCATTGCAATCGGCGCTATTAAATGAATCACTAATTTGATATTGTCCCCAGGCATTACCATTTCCACACCTTCTGGTAATATCACTTCTCCGGTTACGTCTGTCGTTCTAAAATAAAACTGTGGTCTATACCCTTTCAAGAATGGTGTATGACGTCCACCTTCGTCTTTAGACAACACGTAAACTTCTGCTTCGAATTTCGTATGCGGGGTAATACTACCTGGCTTTGCCAAAACTTGGCCACGTTCTACATCTTCACGCTTTGTGCCACGTAATAAGATACCAACGTTGTCGCCAGCTTGACCTTGATCTAACAATTTACGGAACATTTCTACACCCGTACAAATTGTTTTTTGTGTATCTCTTAAGCCAACAATTTCAACTTCTTCACCCACTTTAACAATACCGCGTTCAATTCGGCCTGTTACCACTGTTCCTCGACCTGAAATTGAAAACACATCTTCAATGGGCAACAAAAAGGGTTGATCAACTGGACGCTCTGGCATAGGAAAATATTCATCCATTGCCTCTACCAATTTCACAATAGCAGCTTCGCCTATATCGCTGGTATCACCTTGCAAAGCTTTTAACGCAGAACCCACAACAATAGGGGTTTTGTCTCCAGGGAAATTGTAGCTCGTTAACAAATCTCGAACTTCCATTTCGACCAATTCTAATAATTCAGCATCATCCACCATGTCTGCTTTGTTTAAAAACACAACGATGTATGGCACACCCACCTGACGAGCCAACAAAATATGTTCGCGTGTTTGAGGCATAGGACCATCTGCTGCAGACACCACTAAAATCGCACCGTCCATTTGGGCAGCACCCGTAATCATGTTCTTAACATAATCCGCATGGCCTGGGCAGTCTACGTGTGCATAATGTCTTTTCGCAGAACGATATTCTACGTGTGCAGTCGCAATGGTAATACCACGGGCGCGTTCTTCTGGCGCCGCATCAATTTGGCCGTAATCTTTAAATTCACCGCCGTGCTTGCCAGCCATTACTTTTGTAATCGCTGCTGTTAAAGTCGTTTTACCATGGTCAACGTGACCAATCGTTCCCACGTTAATATGGGGTAGATCTCGCTCAAACTTACCTTTTGCCACTGCCATATCCTCCTAAAATTAACCTGCCCGCTTTTCAACAATTGCTTGTGCAATGCCTGCGGGTGTTTCTGCATATTTCAAAAATTCCATTGTAGATGTTGCGCGCCCTTGCGACATCGATCGCAAATCGGTGACGTATCCAAACATTTCAGATAAAGGCACTTCTGCGCTCACATGTTTACCAGAGACGCTTTCGTCCATGCCATTAATAACGCCACGACGTCTGTTCAGATCGCCTACAACATCACCCATATATTCTTCAGGTGTAATCACCTCAACTTTCATAATGGGTTCTAATAAAACAGGCGCCGCCTTAAGTGCACCCGCTTTAAAGCCCTGAGAACCGGCTATTTTAAAAGCCATTTCGTTTGAATCGACGTCATGATAAGAACCGTCAAACAAAGTAATTTTTACGTCTACAACAGGGTACCCAGCCAATGCACCATTTTCAGCTTGTTCACGAACACCTTTCTCAATAGCAGGGATATATTCTTTAGGAACAACACCACCGACAATTTCATTCACAAATTGCACGCCGGACCCCAATTCACCTGGCTCGATTTTTAGCCACACATGACCATATTGTCCACGACCACCCGTTTGTCGAATATATTTACCTTCTTGTTCAACCGATTTACGAATGGTTTCACGGTAGGAAACTTGTGGTTTACCAATATTCGCTTCCACTTTAAATTCACGACGCATGCGATCGACAATAATATCCAGATGCAATTCACCCATACCGGCAATAATAGTTTGAGCCGTTTCTTCATCGGTTCGAACACGGAAAGAAGGATCTTCCTGTGCCAATTTACTAAGCGCCACACCCATTTTTTCTTGATCCGCTTTTGTTTTTGGTTCAACAGCAACTGAAATAACAGGCTCTGGAAATTCCATGCGTTCCAACGTAATCAATTTATCAGGATCACTTAAAGTATCGCCTGTTGTTGTATTTTTAAGACCTACCGCTGCAGCGATATCACCTGCACGCACTTCTTTAATTTCTTCACGATCGTTTGCACGCATTAATAAAATGCGACCAATGCGTTCACGTTTATCTTTAACCGTATTTAAAACCGTATCACCCGATTTCAAAACACCAGAATAAACACGGAAGAAGGTTAAAGTCCCTACAAAAGGATCGGTCATAATTTTAAAGGCTAATGCAGAAAATGGTTCGGTATCTGAAGGTGCGCGCGAGCCCACTGTATCCTCACCATCATGCAAAATACCTTGAATAGGCGGAACATCGATAGGTGCGGGCAAATAATCAATCACCGCATCTAACATCGCTTGAACACCTTTGTTTTTAAAAGCAGAACCACATAAAACCGGTACAATTTCTGATTTTAAAGTTCGTGTACGAAGTGCCGTTCGTATTTCTGCTTCGGTTAGCGGCTCACCACCAATATATTTATCCATTAATTCTTCAGATGCTTCAGCTGCGGCTTCTACTAATTTCTCGCGCCACGATTCACAGGTTGCTTTCATATTATCGGCTATATCGCGAAGCTCAAAGGTCATACCCTGGGATTTATCATCCCAATAAATGGCTTTCATTCTGACTAAGTCTACAACGCCTTCGAAATGTTCTTCTGCACCAATGGGAATTTGCATCAAAACTGGGTTTGCACCTAAACGCTTTTTCATTTGTTCCAGTACACGAAATACATCGGCACCTGTTCTATCCATTTTATTAATAAAAGCAATACGGGGTACTGAATATTTATTGGCTTGACGCCAGACGGTTTCAGATTGTGGTTCTACACCATCAACCGCAGAGAATACAACACAAGCACCATCGAGTACGCGAAGCGAACGCTCTACTTCAATTGTAAAGTCAACGTGACCTGGCGTATCAATAATATTAATACGGTGCTGCGGATACTGTGCAGCCATCCCTTTCCAATAACACGTAATAGCAGCAGATGTAATGGTAATACCACGTTCGCGTTCTTGTTCCATCCAATCGGTAACAGCTGCACCATCGTGCACTTCACCAATTTTATGCGATGCACCGGTATAGTATAAAATACGTTCTGTGGTTGTTGTTTTACCAGCGTCTATATGCGCAATAATGCCAATATTACGATATTGTTCAATAGGTGTAGTGCGTGTCAACATACTCTTTAATTACCAACGATAATGTGAAAATGCTTTATTAGCCTCTGCCATTCGATGCGTGTCTTCACGCTTCTTAACAGCCCCTCCCTTTCCGGTACCACCGCCTTCTTCATCAGCAGCGTCCATAATTTCACCAGCGAGTCTATGCATCATCCCTTTTTCGCCACGCTCTCTTGAATATTTCACTAACCAACGCATTGCCAAAGCCATGGCACGTTCTGGATCTACTTCGATGGGCACTTGATAGGTTGCACCACCAACTCGACGAGATTTGACTTCAACCATGGGTTTAATATGATCCAAGGCCTTTTCTAATACCGCTAACGGATCGCAATGCAAACGCGACTCAATCATATTCATTGCGCCATAAACAATCTGTTCCGCAACAGATTTTTTGCCACACATCATAATGTGGTTCATAAATTTAGCTAATAACTGACTCCCATACACGGGATCCGCGATGATGGAACGTCTTGCAACAACTCGTTTTCTTGGCATTTCTCTATACCCTCAATACCTTCAAAATCTATCAAATCTATGCCGCTTTGGCGCCTTTGCCACCCTTGGCAGCTTTCTTAGCACCATACTTAGAACGACTTTGTTTACGATCTTTAACGCCGCTTGTATCAAGATGTCCACGGACAACCTTATACCGCACACCGGGAAGATCCTTTACGCGGCCTCCGCGAATTAAAACAACCGAGTGCTCTTGTAAGTTATGACCTTCACCAATGATATAACAGGTCACCTCAGAGCCATTGGTTAACCGTACTCGACAGACCTTTCGAAGGGCTGAGTTCGGCTTTTTAGGTGTCTGGGTATATACCCTAGAACAAACACCACGTCGTTGAGGACATCCAGCCAAAGCAGGTACTTTTGTCCTTTCTTTAGCACTATGGCGCCCTTTGCGAACTAATTGATTAACTGTTGACATAAAATTCTGACTGCTCCACTCAAATCACTTAACAAAATAGATGCAAGATCCCCAACCATTCCCTTGTTCAGGAAGCGGGATCTTACAAGCACACAAACCCCATGTCAATAAGGTTCTGCCTAATCCTTTAGGGTTACGACCTATAATATATGCAACCCATTGTTTGTCTCTTGCCTTGTGGCGAGCGCCTAAGATAACACAGGTCATTCGATGATGGAAGGAAATATTTTTTAGTTGTTTAACCGAATTATAAAAATAAGCTTTTATCCCATCATCCCCGGTGGCAGCCGCCCCTGTAATCCTCGCATCATCCTGGCCATGCCGCCTTTGGCAGACATTTTTTTCATCATTTTTTCCATTTCTTCGTGCTGCTTTAGGACGCGTCTTACTGCTTGTACATCCGCACCCGCCCCTGCCGCAACCCGACGAATACGGGATCCAGAATTAGAAATTGTATCCGGCAAGCGACGCTCATACACTGTCATCGAATCTAAAATCGCAACCGAACGAATAATTTCTTTATCATTCACTTTGGCTTTAATGTTTTTAGGTATTGCCCCCATGCCAGGCAATTTATCCATAATGCCTGCCATACCACCCATGGCTAACATTTGCTTCATTTGATCGCGTAAATCATTTAGATCAAAACCATGCCCTTTTTGTAATTTTTTGGCGAGTTTTTCCGCTTTTTGTTTATCAACTTTTGCTTCAAGCTCTTCAATTAAAGATAAAACATCACCCATCCCTAAAATACGCGAAGCCATTCTTTCTGGATGAAAAGGTTCTAATGCTGCTATTTTTTCACCCACACCCATAAATTTAATAGGCTTACCCGTCACTTGACGAATAGAAAGTGCCGCACCACCTCTCGCATCTCCGTCTGTCTTCGTTAAAATAACACCCGTTAAAGGCAATGCTTCGTTAAAAACACGTGCAGTATTCACGGCATCCTGACCCGTCATACTGTCAACAACAAACAAAATTTCGGTTGGATGAGCGGTTTTATTAAGGCTTTTAATTTCATCCATCATTAATTGATCAATATGTAAACGACCTGCCGTATCGATTATCAAAACATCTTGCTGTTGTTTTTTAGCCTGTAAAATCGCTTTTTCAGCGATATTAACGGGTTTTTCGCTGGGATCACTTTCGATAAACAACGTTCTCACTTCTGTTGCCAAAGTCCTTAATTGATCAATCGCAGCAGGACGATAAATATCGGTACTGACAACCGCAACCGATTTTTGATGGTTTTCTTTTAAAAATTTCGCTAATTTGGCAACTGAGGTTGTTTTGCCCGATCCTTGTAATCCTGCCATTAAAATGACAACTGGCGGCACAGCATTTAGCTGAATACCCACGTTAGCCTCACCCATCACGTGTACCAACTCATCATTGACGATCTTTAAAAAATGTTGCTGAGGCGAAAGCTCTTTGTTGATTGCCTGGCCAACCGCTTTGGTTTGCACCGCATGAATAAAATCTTTAACAACGCTTAAAGCAACGTCAGCGTCTAACAAAGCTTTTCTCACTTCTTTCAAAGTAGCCGCTATATGTTCTTCTTTAAGGCGTGCGCCGGTTAAATGCTTAAAGGCACGTGTTAGGCGATCAGCTAAACTTTCAAACATCTGTCTTTTGTCCTCTATAAATCGATTGTCTGTTGTCTTACACGGTTCTTCATGAGAAGATTATACCTAAGTTATGGGTAACAATACGATTAGTTTCTTATCTTCAAAATCCAAATACCTATTATTAGGTACAGGCGCTGTTGCTTTTTCGATTGTGCTCGCCATTCTGTATCCCGATCTGGATATATTTAAAACACTTGAAGATCCCAGTATGTTAATCCACATATTAATTGCTATTCTCGCCTTTGGGCTTTTAGGGATGGCAGCACTGCAAGCCGCATTATTATATTTACAAAACCAATGCTTACGTGGCAATGCATCAGAACGCATGATCCGTATATTACCACCTCTGCAGACGATGGAAACTTTGTTTTTTCAAATCCTATGGTCTGGCTTTCTTTTGCTCAGTGTTTTGGTATTGAGCGCTTTATTCTTTTTAGATTCGACCTGGCAAAGTCATCATTTACAAAAAATTATTTTATCAGTACTCGCTTGGGGGTTATTTGCAACGCTTTTGTTTGCACATCATTACTCAGGCTTGCGTGGTATAAAAGCAATACGATGGACCTTAGTAGGCGTTGGACTGTTAACGCTCGCCTATTTAGCAGGAAAACATATTTGAAAATTAAAAGGATGTAAATAATCTTGAGTAACGTTCAACTGTCTGATGAATTCTTATTTTCGCTGTTGATATTGGCTGTTTTACTGTGTGCATTTTGTGCTGCCAGTGAAACCGGTATTTTGTCGCTCAATCGTTTTAGATTAAAGCATTTAATGAAAACCGAAAAATACGCTCGCCGTATCAGTAAAATGCTACAACATCCCGATCGACTACTGGGTGTTATTCTGATTGGTAGCACCTTTGCAACTGCTATTTCAGCAACCGTTGCAAACGAAATTGCCGAACATATCTTTGGCGATCTTGGCGTTATCCTCTCACCTATTCTCGTAACACTTTTTTTATTGGTCTTTGCAGAAGTCATGCCAAAAACAGTGGCTGCATTAAGACCCGAGCAGACCTCGCGCTTTGTCTCGCTACCCTTACAAATTATGCAATGGGCCTTATACCCGCTGGTATG
>JBGAIP010000003.1:67154-140718 GCA_044225395.1 Gammaproteobacteria bacterium | reverse complement strand
TTTGGCGTCCATTCCAGTTTTCTTCATCATTTGCAAGCTTTTCATCCTTAAATTTAAAAAACCTGCAATATTATACCCTAGATTTTTTCAATTTTCTCTATAAAAATCATGGGGTTTTGTTTAATTCAGGCAAGACTACTTAATTCTTGACTAATGAGAACAGCAACAAGATCTCTCTTCTCTGCTACTTCTACGATTAAGTCTAACGTCCATCTGTAGGTACAATCGGTGTAAGAGAAGGTTGATAGCACGAAAGAGTCACAATAAAAAATAGAGCCTTTCTTCCTCTCTTCTGAATTGTCCAGTAGGAATTCGACCCTCTGCCAAAATGGCTTGATCTAACAATATATGGGCCCAGTCCTCAAAGAAAACGAGGTCTTGTTCTATTTTAAGTCGTTTGACCATTGAATGATGAGGGTTTAATTCTAAGATCAATTTTTGAGTGAGGCTCGTTTGCCCCGACAGACCCATTAACAGTAGATCATCTTAAAGGATCATCATTTGTAATACTTATCAAGTTAAGATAGCATTCACCTGATAACTCGGAACAAAATCCCTTAACAAACCGATAGCTGTTTCTTGTAAAAGTGGTTTACTCAAAACTAAATTCATACCCGCATTTAAACCCTCTTGCTTTTTTTTCGCATCAACATGCGCAGTCAGTCCAATGATAGGTATTCTTTGAATAGATTCGTTCAAACGAATCTGTCTGGTAACTTCACAACCATTAATATCAGGCAAACCAATATCCATTAATATAAGATTGTAACCATTGTTTTTCGCTAATTTAATCGCCTCTTCTCCATTAACAGCTATTTCAACTGAGCAAGACAATTTTGTGAATACTTCTTCTAAAACACTGGCCGCCATTGGCTGATCTTCTACAATCAGGATATGCGTTTTTTCTTTTGATATATTATCCAATCTTGAACTTTTCTTCGATGATTGACGCTCCAAAAATTGTGAATTCAATATGACGTCAGTATCTTCCCACAATGTGTTTTCTAATAAAGCTTGTTTAACCGGTATCAAACAAACAAATTTAGCACCCTTATGCTTCTTATCATAATAGATTTCCCCTTCTAAATCATCGATAAACTGTTTGGCGATAGAAAGTCCTAAACCAGAACCTTTATATATTCCTTCAAAAGAAGGTGTTAATCGTTTAAAACGAAGAAATAGTTCTTGTTGCTTACCCTCTGGAATCCCTGGACCTGTATCCTCTATTTCAATTTGAATAATGACATCCCGCCCCTTTTTTTGAGCAAGTTTTGTCGTAATTTTAATATATCCTTCTTGTGTAAATTTTAACGCATTAACCAGGAGTTCCAGCAGGATTCGATAAATCCGAATAGGATCACCTATCAATTTTGGAATATTGTCGTCAAATATATATTCTAACGCTAGCTGCTTTTCTTCAGCCATAGGACGATGAAGTTTGATAACATTATCAAGGATAGATTTGAGATCAAATTTCTTTTTCAAAAGCGGAATTTCACCTGAGGAAACATTAATAGATTCTAATACCTCATTTAAAAAACGTAACAACTCTTTGCCAGCATCAGCCAACTGCTGAGTATATTGATGAATTTTATTATACTCTTTTTCTTCTCTCAGCAACTCGGCAAAACCAACGATGCTTGTCAGTGGTGTTCGAATATCATGACGCATATTTTGTAAAAATTCCGTTTTTGCGTAATTAGCACTTATGGCTTTTTCTCTTTCTTCATGTATTGATGCTTCCATTTTCTTACGTTCTGTAATGTCAACAGAAATCCCGACTATGCCAATAGTAGAACCACTTTCATCAAATAAGGGAACACGGCTAGTCAAAAAATAAATGTCTTCACCATTTTGATCGGGTATAGGAGGTTCTTCTATATTTAACTTTGCTTTTCCGGTTCTAATGACTTCTAAAGAATCATGCTTAAATGATTTCGTTGCTTCAGGTAACCAACCTGCAATTTTACCCATTTCTTCAAATGTTAAACCTTTAAATTCATCTAAAGATTGTAATCCAAACATTTGTAAAACATTCTTATTGCAACCAATTCCAATACCATTTTTATCAAGCCAATAAACATTGCCTGGCATACATGAAATAATATTCTCATAATAATGAATAATAGATTCTATAATTTTTTCAATTGATGGTTCTTGTTTCTTTCCAAGAATTTTCGTATATCTTAAAGATATTACATTTGTAATATATCTTAACTTATCTACAGGCTCATTAATATTTTTCACAGTAAATTACCTGCCTTTAACCTTTTGTTTCTGTAAAAAAGCATTAAGTTCAGTCGATTCTTCTTGTGCAGCACAGCGACCAACATTACGATGTGCATCATCTAAAATTTTTCTTTTGGTTACTAGCTTGGTTAAACTTTCTTGGCAATTCCTAAAGTAAAATAAAAGCCCATGATTTTTATTGTTGTTGTCATAACTAATAAGTGGATCTAAAGTCGTTATATTAAAAACGGCTGGATATTGCACGGGTAATTTTTTGTTCAAATTCGCAAAACTTACTTGAATTTGTTTTTCTGAAAGTGGTAATAAAGAGCAGGTTTCAAAATTTTCTTGGGTTTTTGTAGAAGCCAAGGCAATCATAACCGCATTTGCCATTTTAAATAGTTGTTCTAGGTTATTCAATTCCTGTTCGTTAACACCCTCAAAATTTTCCCATATCTGACGATGCTCTTCATTTCCCGAATTAGTCTGAAGCATCTTCAAACAATGTTGAACTAGCTTCTTTTCATTTTCGTTTTGCAAACCTTCATCTAACGTAGGCTCAACTTCATTATCACGCAGCCCTAATTTATCTAAAATAAAAGACGCATATTCATCTGTATGGGGCAATTCTCCGAAAAGATTTTCAAAAGGAGATCCAATTTTAACTACAATATCATGTGAAAAACAAATTCTATTAATTTCATTCTCATGCTGTTCTTTTCTTAAAAAAATTGCTTTAAAAAATAAATTTAATGCGGGCAAAGTCATTCTTCCCCTAATAAACAATTCTACACCAAATAAAATATAATCATAATACGGTAAATGATAATACAATTGTGTGGGCTCATTTTTTTTTGTTAATTGCTTCATCATGAGTACTAATTTTTCAAATTCTGAAAATAGCGTTGTTTCATAACTACTAAACATCGTTAAATTACATTCAATATCAACTATTTTTTGTGATGCATGAAATTTAATATCGTGTTTTATTAATTCGAAAGTTGCATCATATTGGTCTCTACCTTTTATAAATGCCCCAAAAATACAACCAGCAACTACAAATTGCTTAAATCCCGAAAATCTAAAATTACTATGATTAGATGATATCCATGGATAAATATAAAACCCCATGTTTGTTTGTTGATTACCCTGCAGGGTAAATGGTAAAAAACTTTCTTCTCTTCGTGTTTTATTGAAAATAATATTTTTATTATCTAAAACACAAGCAGACTGCCCACAAAATTTTTGTAAGGAATTAAATAATGCTTCCGTTTTTTTTGCACACCCTCTATCCCCAGCCTTCCCGAAAATCAGCGAACGTGAACTTAAAACAAAAGATGTGCCATCGGTAATTGACTCCGACGGGGGATTCAGCATATAGGGTCTAACCGCTACAATACCTTTTTTGAATAAATCAGAATTGATTTCTAAATCATCATATCTATCCCAGTCTCTTCTTCGTATGTCCTCTTTAGAAAAATACGACTTGCTAAGTACTTCTTTAGGATGCTTTTTCGGGGTTTTATAGTTAAAAAAATAACTTGAAATACCACCAGCCAGATAATAGGGCAACGATAATATCTTGCGAAGGCTTTGCCAAGGAAAGAACCCTAGCTCTTCTATTTCGTCTACCATACCACATTCCTCCAACGCCATTTACAGACGCATCATTATACCTCTTATTTTAACAAATTTGGATCTCTAATCTGTAAATACAATGAATCCAACCTTAAAAATTCGTAGCCAACGTTAATTGGTGAGTTTTCTTTCCTATTTTGTATGAGTTTTGAAACATGCTTGAGGTTGGGCATTACGCCTAGAAAATACAGTTTGCCAAAATGAATCAGAAATCTCCAAAAACATTTTCCTAAAGTCTTCAGACTCTGAAAATATTGATACATTAGGTATACTTGGCTCTTCCTCATTCAAAGCATTAACGCATCGAAATGCTGTCATTTGTTCCTCCTTGAATTTAAATATTCCTATTGATACTAAGGGTTGTGTAAATGTTGTTGATTGAATTTCGGTGGCGGCATCGAGCATTTCAAAATATTTGATGACCAAACATTAGAGGTAGAAGTAAAAAAATGAATACTTTCGGCTCCTCTTACCTTAAGACGTTTCCAAGGTTTTTCTTTCTTCCCTGCCATTCCTAATCTCCTAAATTTGTTCCTATCGAAAATGTTAACGCTCTTTAATTTAAAAAAGCAAGTGTTTTTATTTATAAATTATTTCTGGGGAATAATAGAAAAAATATCTACACTAAAAAGTTGTGTTATTACCATTTTTTTATTTATATTGGTAATGAATGAGAGATTCTTAAATTTTAATTACCTAAAAAATCTAAAATACTGCCGCAGCCTTATACTTCTTTAAGACCCAAGAACGGTATAACGATACAACCCATCTCACGATTAAAATCAGCACTACCCCTATCATAAATAATCCGCCAACTGTGACAATAAATTGCGTAAATAACCAACCCAAAATAAACGAACCCGAAACATAACAGGTGATCCACAACATCAGAACTGTCATCCAGCGTGTTAAGGGTCGCTTTGATATTCGCCCCAGGGGTAACATCGCACCCCGTAAAACGTCTCCTATTGTGCGCGTTTCGCTACCCAACGCCCAAACCCATAAAAACAGCCCTAAAGTGACCAATAGCTGAATAGTCGGTATTTGTAGCCATTGATATATAACCACCCACTTTGCTTTATCCATCATTTGCAGACCAAACCCAAACAGTATGGTAGGCAATATTAGTGCTTGTATTAAAGCGCGTAGGATAGAAAAACCAATAGCTGATCGTGCAATCCAAGATGCCATCCAAGGGATCCAAATAGCCCACCATCCCCAAATTAAATACTGAATTCTGATCTGGAGTGATTGCTCGCTAAACACCCCTGCAAAATAACTTTTTTTACTAAACGCTGCAGGGACTTCTATTGGCAACGTTAGCCAATCGCTTGACCCATGCAAAAATAATAAAAACAACCCAAAGCTAAGAATATAAATGAGCAATACTTGTCCTACAGAAATATTCTGTTGTGTCATCCAATCAATCAGTTGTTTATTAACTCTTTGAAAAATAAAAATAAGAAACCCTAAAATAAAAATCGTCCGCAAAGGCACGCTAAAAGCGACTCCATGCCAAAATAAGCATTCACACTTTCACACAACCACAATAACAAAACTCGACACAAAAACAAAAGGGGCGAATATAACGAGATCGGTAACACTGAACAAAAAATTTCGCCAGAAAAAATAAACGGTGTCGTACGTTTTTCAAATTTTCTGCTAGAAAAAATCCTGACTAAAAAGGGTTTTTCACCGACACAAATACTGAAATAGGCTAAACCCACCCCCAAAACACTGTAGATAACAAAAGGAAACAACCCTAAACTAAAAGGCTGTTGTTGCAAAGCATTCATGATATACCCCGTTTCTACAGGGGATAACCGCGTTTCTATTTGAGTTTGGATTTCTAAGAAGTGAAATAAAACAAAAGACAAAGCGATTAATCCAGCTTGTCCTAACCATAGAAAGCTCACTTGTTTATGTTTAAAATGCGGCTTTTGAATAATACTGGCTTGTAAGATTGGGTTGGTGATTGTTTTTGAATAGACGAAAGCCGTTGCAAGACAACAGAATACGCCTGTTACGCTTAAAATTCCGCTAATGACGAAGACCGTGTGCAATAAAACAGCAGGGGCAAGGCCGGCTAACGCAATGCTTATCACTAATAAAGCATAAGCAATATAACTACTAAACGTTAACCGGCTTTTTATACAACTACCCCTTTAATATCATTGCCCTTGAGCCGCCGCTTGAGCCGCTGCTGCTGCTTCTTGAGCTGCTGCAGTATTTGGTGCCGACGTACTATTAGTGCCACTAGCATCTGTTGACGTACTACTAGAGCCGCTTGCTATCGTCGATGAAACGACCTGAGAAACACGCGCATTTTGTATCACAAGCGCCGACAGTAGTCCCTCAATGCGTTCCATCTGCCTATACTGCTGATAAGCCATCCAATTTTGATAGGCTTGCATCAATACAGCTTCTTGTTGAAGTTTTGCAGCAGTTGTACTGGGATTTTGAACCATCTGCACCCAATTGGCACTCATAAAGCGTTTAATGGCTTCTGCCTCTATGACTTGCATTTCAGATTGACCACCCGCCTCTGTGCCAGGCACAGTCCTTTTAGCAATCATCTCTGCGAAAGACTGTCTTGCAATCGATAATAATGTTTCATCTGATAAGGCTTGCGAATATTTCTTAAGCAAATCTGGATTATTAACGATGGTGTCTACCGCTAATACACCATTACCTTGTAAATTAGCGATTAAGGGTCCTGCCGTCGTCACAAATAAATTTGCTAAATAGGCATTTGCTGCATTCGCTTGTGCCCCTGAAAAAGCAGTACCTGATACAAGACTGGTAAATTTAATATCACCAAATTGTAATAAGGGATCACTCGCACAATCGCCCGTTTCGAACGGTAGTGCACAATATCCCCCCCCAAAATGTCTGGCAACAATGGCTTTAGTCGGATCAAGCCCTCCTAGTCCATACAAATCTGACATCAGCGTAGAATTTTGTGTCGCTAACACTTGTTCAGCTTGCTGAGACATAAATTGCTTTGTCACATCCGCAATTCCAGGTCCAGCAGAACCTGATGAAGGCGGTTGATTAATCGCCGAACCCGTCAGTGCCATGTTAGCAACATTATTAACATCTGTATCGACCATAGCGGAATCCGGTGGCGCTGCTGTTACAACCCAACCAAACAAGATCCCCATCATACTAACGGCCAATAATACAAAGCCTAAGCGCTTCTTTGTCATTTTCCCTTTCTCCATTACGATTACCCTCCGTGTAAACTATTCCGTTTGTTGTTCCAAGGCTTTTAAAATTAAAGAAACCCGCTGAGGTGCAAACACCCTTGATAATAATTGTAGTCGCTCAAACACTAAATTGCGTCTTAAAAATAATTGGGCACAGGGATCGGGCATTTTACCCTCGCCTTCCCCACTCGCTTCCTCCGCATACATTAACAATTGCGAGGCGGAACCCGGCTTGGCGATATCTAAGGCTTGCAAGATTCGTAAGGCCCTACTAGCGCGGGTATTGGCTAAAATCCTGATGATCTTGGATTCTTGGCTTAACTCGAATTCGTTTGCCTGATCCATCGCTTCACCCAGCTGTATTAAGGCTGTTTCTACTTCTGGAATGTTATCTAACACCCAATGTTCTACGCGCTCAATCGCAACAATCACACGATACAGTGTTCGACGATCGTAGCTATCCCAAAAAGCATTTAAAGCATCTAAGTGAAGATCAGGCATCAGAATTCCTAGCGCCACCAATTAAACCTATCCTATAATGATATCGCTAGGTAAGTCATTTTACCAGGAACTACCTAAAAGTATTCAGGGGTGAGACATGGGACTCTGGAAAGGAACCAAAAAAGCTGTAGGTCATATGATCGATCTGCGTGTTGAACAATGGGTCGATTTCAGCACGTTTAAAAACATTAATCTCTTTTTATGGGATCACCTAAGAACACTTTTCACCATCAAAAGAGCTGAAAACCCTGAAAATTTTGAAGAAGCTGTGGATCGCCTCGCACTTTCCAAAGAAATGTTGGCTAAACAATCGGCACGTTATCTAAAGCTCTCTCTCTTTTTTTTATTGATGACAGCGGCGCTCATTATTTACGCACTCGTGCTATACAAATGGCACAATTGGATGGGTACCTTTATTTGCCTTTCATTATCACTCTATGCTTTATCGCTGGCCTTTAGATTTCATTTTTGGCATTTTCAAATATCCCAAGAAAAATTGGGTTGTAGTGTTTGGGAATGGTGTAAAGTACTGTCTACTACAAGAAGGAAAAATCAGCTATGAAAAAAGGATTTATTTTTTTCCTTTTTTGTCTTATTTGTGAAGAAGTGTTTGCCGGTGTCTTTACGGTAATCCCAACCGATCAATCTCAGAAATATTTGGGCATGGTCTTTGGGGGTAGTGTTGGCGCCATCAGCTTAGGGGGTGGAGACAATCCCACACTGTCGCTGATGTTTGAACGGTTTAATTTTATTATCGTCACTATTGGTGCTGTGGTACTGGCTTATGTAGGTGTGATGACAACCATTAATACGGCACGAGAAGGCGAAGCCATGGGCAAGAAAATTTCGCTTTGGGTGCCGCTGCGCGCTTTTTCAGGCATGCTATTGATGATACCGGGACCCACCACTGGCTACTCTGTTGTACAAATGACGGTGATGTGGATTGTCTTAAATGGCGTTGGTGCTGCAAATGCAGTTTGGAATGTGGTTTTAGGACAATTGGCGCAAAATGTGAGTGCTGTGGGTGGATTAACCCTTGAACTAACACCCAGTTCTTTAAATAATGTCACACAAAGTGTTTTACAATCGAGCGCCTGCATGTACGCCATTAATAGTTACATGCCGGAGCTTTCAGCCAATGCAGGCCCTCTGCAAAACCAGAATGTTTCTGTCTATACAGTTGTTAATCCGCCAACACCTGCTCCTTCTGGCACCCAACCTCCCACCATTACACAAACCTCCAATGTTTATGTAGGGGTGCAAGGGGCTGCCTTTCCGATCGATAGATTGTGTGGTATTTATACTGTCACTACTTCGCTTAGCCAAGGTAGCACCACCAATACTTACAATTATGCGACTGTACAACAAAGACTCGCCATTAAAACAGCTGGATTGCTAGCCATGTTTAGTGCAGTTGATCCTGCAGCGCAACTGTTAGCAAATCCTTCAGGAACTTATACAACCCCAGATCCAGGATATGTTAATGCAAGCGGACAAGCCTACATTAGTCAAATCTCGCAAATGGCAACGGGTGTTAGTGCCGCAGCGGGTAGTAACGCACAATCATGGGAAACTGGAACAGCGCCGGTTAATCCTATTACAGGTGATTATACAACCCTGAAGAGTTATGGGTGGATCCACGCAGGTAGTTACTATTTTACAATGGTAAAAGCAACAGGTGCTGCCATGGACCCTGAAACAACGGCATCAGCAACGCTTCCTTCAGGTGGTACTATCCCTACTCAGACCAACTTAATTAGTAATGCGCTATCTCCGGCTGGTTCATTGTGGCCAACCAATAATCAAGGCACTTCTGCACTCGGAAATATACTGTCCTCTTCTGCACCCTATTTTGAAGTGTTAAAAATGAATACCGCCTTACAACATGCTTACTCCTATTGGTTAACGGATCAAATCACACCGCCACCGCCAACGCAGGGCATTGCGGTAACTACTACTTCAACAGGAAACGACACTTTAGACATTATCGTCAATGGGATTAAAGATAAAATTCAAACGCCCATACTAAATTATATCCAATCGATTACATCTGGCACAGCCAGTGGTATAGGGACCCAATCGGGAGATCCTCTCGTTTCCCTAGGAGAATTTGGTGGCATCTTAATGCTGGCTGCAGAACTCTTAACCTTTGTTTCGATCGTAGCCTCTTTTATTGCATCCTTAGCAGTGTCTTCTGTCTCTTGTCTAAATCCCTTACCTTGGGCAGCGAATGTTATCTTTCTACAAGTCATTCCCTTAGTTTATGGTATTGCCATTATCTTGTGGACCCTTGGCGCAACAATAGGCATTTATCTTCCATTGGTACCGTACATCGTTTTTACAATGACCGCCTTTGGTTGGATAATCCAAGTAATTGAAGCCGTCGTAGCAGCACCCATTATTGCACTAGGATTAGTTCACCCCGCTGGTGGAGAAGAACTCGGAAAAATTGGTGCAGCCTTACCTATTTTGGCGAATGTTTTTCTAAGGCCCACATTAATGATTTTCGGATTTGTATTAGGTGCCAGTTTATTAAGAGCAGGTATTGCGTTTGTTAATTTTGGATTTATTCCGGCTATTCAAGAAGGTGCTGCTACCAGTATTTTCAGTATTCTTGCCGTGTTAGGAATGTATGTTGGCATCATGACCGCGCTGATCAATAAATCATTCTCTTTAATTTACTTGCTGCCTAATCAAATTATGCGATGGATGGGCGGTCAAGCTGAAGGTGGTGGACCTGAAGAAATGGTTAAAGAAGCGAAAGGCGGCTTCGATAAAGGCGCTGAATCGGCTCAAAAAGGCTTGTCTCAAAGTGCCTCTGGTGCTAACGAACAGGCTACGAAGGCATGGGACCAAAAAAATGCAGACATTAAAGAAGGTCGAGGTGGCAAGAAGAAAGGCGGTGGTGGCGGCGGCATGCCGCCAGCAGCACCTGCAGGACCGTAATATACACTATTAATTAAGCACCGGGCTTTTCCTCAGCTCGTCAGCGTCCTTATCAGGAACATCGACTAGCACGTCACTAGAAGTAAAAGAGCTCAAAGCAGATGCCGATCTCGAGAAAAACATTGATGCTTGAGAATTTTTAGCAAATGCCGAAGGTGTCTCTCCAGCAAAATTAAGTGCATTTTCTCCACTTGGATCAGCAGCTAGCAAGGCTTCTAAAGCTTCTACATTATTATCTCGAGCCGCAATATGAAATGCTGTATTCCCATTTTCACCCCTAGCCCATAACGATATCTGTAATACTTGGTGTAAGTAATTCCGTAAAATTTCAGCATCGTCTTTTTGTGCATAAAACGCAACAACTAATTCTGGACAATTAGGATTAAGCATAAATTTGCCAGTCATTTGTGGTTGACCATGTTCCACTTGAAGGGAAGACATCGTGAGGTATCTAAACATGGTTTCTTCTAATACCTTCGGCAATCTTACTGATTTTTGCAGATTTTTTTCCACTCTTGTTTTAAATTCTAATACTGCTGTGTGGCCTGCTGCTATCATTTGAGCTTGTACACTTGGATCTTCAGCTTTATCAAAATCTATCGTCCCTACATCTAGGGTGTCAATATAAATTGTCCTGAAAGCATTTCCTTGCCTCTTATGATCACTGTCTTCTTTGTAGTAAATTGCACTAATGATTTTCCCTATATATGACCGAAGCTCCGCTAAATTATTAGCGCTAGAAAGTTTTGACGCTTCTTTTTGTACTGGTGATGTGGAAGATATCAAACGAAACCCTATCGTTTCATAATTAACTTGAAAATCTTGATTCCCCATCGGATCCGATTGATAACGGCGAAAATCAAACATATCAACTGGATAGTTCCACAAAACACCACCATCTATATAAAGTGTTTTTCCTCTATGTAATTGGCCATTTTTATCTTTCGTCTTCTTACGCCAAGGCTCAAAAACACCTGGAATAGACATTGAAATGCGTAAAGCATCTGCAACTACCATATCAGGTGTATGCTCAGCTGAAAAAATTTCTTGCTCTCCCGATTCAATATTCACTCCTACAAAATATATCGACTTAAAATCAGCGTATTGAGCTAATTCGGCAAAGGTAACTTCTTCTGTAACTGTAATATGCATTCTTTCAGATAATTTATTTTTAATTAATGTATCAAATAAATCCCGTAGCTTTTCTCCAGGACACAAACCAAATTTTCCTTTTACATCTGCATAAGCATGTTGTAACTCATTTTTAGCCGATGCTAATAAATTTACACTCTTTCCAACAGTCCCGTCCAATACTCGTGCAATACGTGACCAAAAAGTATCCATACTCTTTAGGCGTTGAATAATTGTAGAATTTTCCTCTCCTAATAATAGGGCTAAGTCCTTATTTTTAGCAGCTAATAATTCCTCACCCCACGGCCCATCTAGAAATTCCCGAAATTGTAACCTATGAAGCATTAAATCTTCAATTTCATCTAGACTATAATTTAAGCCAATTAAAAGGGCCGTAATTGCACCAGCAGAACTCCCACCCACTCGTCGAACGTTGGATAAATCACAAACTCCTTCTTCTTCCAAGGCTTTTAAAGCACCTAAATAAGCCATGCCCTTAACACCACCACCTTGAAAAATTAAATTACGGCAAAGTAATTTTTGCTGGTTAAAGTACCTTTGGGGCTGTTGCTGAAGACTATAATTATTAAGATAAATCCTTATAGGATCGAAAGGGAAAACTAACTCAATAGGCATTTTATCTTGCTTATTTCTCAACTCTAAATAAGCGCCTCTTTCCACTAAAATCTTAACAATTTCTAATTGACCAGACAAAACTGCTAAATGCAAGGCAGTCTGACCTTCATTATCTCGACTAGCCAAATCTACATTGGCACGCACCAAACATTTTACTAAGTCAACATCTTGAGTTAAAACAGCTTCCATTAAAGCATCATGACCCTTGGTATTTTTAATACACAAAGACAACCTAGGATAAACACCCAACAAACGTTCTAAAGCGGCAAGATGTTTTGCACGAACTAGCAAATGAATGATAGTATCACCATTAAATGTAGAAACAAAAAGTTCTTTTTCTGCATGACAATAAGCAGCCAAATGAATCATTAAATCTACTTTTCCATTTGAAGCTATTGTGTGAAAAGGCGTCTCTCCTTTGTTATTTTTAGGCCAAATATCAGTACCTCGTAGAATGCCTGCAGCAATCAGAACCTCACAAAAAGCAAAGTCGCCATGTTGAACAACTGCATGCAATACAGTGTTACCCTGATCATCAGTAGTAAAGAGATCAAAATATTTTAAAAAGGTGTCTAGCCAACCCGTACGATTAAAACGCGCTAGCGTAAACAAAGCAGGTTCTTTGTCTTTATCTTTTCCTGCTAATAATAACTGTCCCTGAAGTTGACCATCTCGTTGCATCTGTTGTAAGGTGGTTAGACACAAAACAGCACTAAATTCATGACCTATTTTAATAGCTTCATAAAGACATATTTCTAATCTATCCTGATATTTTTTAAATCTTGCCTCCTTGGGATCAAGCTTAGCATTATTCTGTCTTGTATCCAACAACTGAATAAAGGTTGTTATTATTTCAGTATTAAAAGGATGTTTGTGCTTCAAAACAGTAGAGATTGTTCTTACCTTATTGAACAGTTCTTGTGCAGTATTTATCCTCCCTGTAATATCTGACAATTCATTGCTCAATTTATCAATTTGTTTTTCAATTTCCTCAATTGAATCAGCAACTTCTTGAACTCGTTGTGCTAACGCAGACTTTTTACTAGATAACTCTTCTTTTAATCGTTTTACCATTTCTTTGCCTTGAGGAGAATCTTTTTCTTGCACATGAACTTCCACTTTAGCGGCAGCAGAAGTATGAAAATCGGATTGATAGACAGCTCTATACATGCCTTTTTCTGGGTCGTCTACCTCAACCCTAAAGCTACCATTATCTTGTGTTAGAACAACTTTTTCATATGGAACATTTTTATCTTCATAACGAACAATTTCTTCTATCCAACTCCATGGAAAAAACCGTTGCCAAAAACTCAATTTTGTTCTTAGGTCTTTATCCCAATACGGTACTACTCTATCAGAATTTTCAAGTAAACGAATTCTTCTCTCAAGCTGTGCTATTTCTAATTGCTGTTCGTCATCCTGAGACATTAAATTTTTATTAAGTTCCTGCTCAAGAGCTTTGACTTTTTTCTCAATACCAAGCATTTTTTCATCTTTTAATGACGGGGCTCTCTCTATTCCCTTTCCCTCTTTTATTTTTTCTTTTTCTAAAATTTGCTCTTGATAGGCTTTCTCTTTTTGTAAGAGGGACACTCCTTCACTGGCTATTTTAATCATTAAATCATTAAAATTGACACGAGATTCATCATAGGATTCGAAGGCAAAATTATCCGCAGTTAAAGTTCCTTTTTTTCTAGAAATTATCCAGGACTCAATTTCTTGTCTGCTCTTGTTATTCAGCACATCCACAACAATTAGATTTTTATATTTACTTATAATATCTAGAACAGCAAGAATTTGATCATTCGTTCTCAGATCGTTTAACTCTTTAGTTTCTACAGCCCCTAATTTAGCCGAACTATATTTTTTTCTAAAGTCATCAATACTGGCTCTATCTTCGAGTTTTCTCGATTCTAAGAGTGTATTTATTTCTCCAAGAACAGCGTCAACAGATAAATTAGGGGCTTTGGTTACAACAAAAAGCAATGACTCAGCAATGCCTTCTGGATCCTTAAAAAATTTATTCAACGTTTTAACTAAATCTATAAGTAAGGCACCTCTTCCAGCTTCAATTTCAGAGTAAGATACCACAACAACAACGGCAGGAATATTTTTTGCAGATTCAATCATTAACTCAATACCTAAGGAATTTAAGGCTATTACTCCTGCACCACGGGTATCAAATAAACCAGGACAGTCACAATAAACATAACCATTTTCAGATAAGCATACTTCCGGGTTTAACGTCTGTGAGACAGGAGCATGCCCAATTTCAACATACGCGTTTTCTGCGGATATTACAGGTTTTCCTCTATACGTAATTGATTTCATTTTACAACCCGCTAGATAATTAAAGAGTGTACTTTTTCCTGCACCCGTTATACCAATTATTGGAATTAATGCTTTGTCTGTAGCTTTTTTAATTTGAGGCAGAACTCTTAAAACTAATTGTTCGCCAATGGCGACTAATTCTTTTCCCTTACCAAAGGCTAACTCTTCATTATAGTCCTGTTCAATTAGTTCACTTACAAAAGCTTTTTGTTCTTGCTTTTTTTGTATTTGTTTTTCTTGTATTTCTTTTTTAACTTGAACAGAATTAGTGCTCATTTTTACAGTTCCTTTTAAAAATACACTTAACTTGCGCCAAGATACAACCTAATAAACTAAAGATCAATATTTTTTTTCAACTTAAAAAGAACTAATATTTTTTAATACCACACTCTACAACTATTGGGTAATAATTTTTTCTGATGGTAATAAAGCAACAAATCACTCATTACTCTATTATTTTTTATTATTTTATTAATCAATTAGTTCCTCGTGCGTGTCCTGCTTTTTGCTTTTTTTTAGGAGGAGGCTTTTTGGAAGACGCTTTAGCAACAGCTTTAACTTGGGCTGGTTTTAAAAAAAGTACTGTTGGTTGAGTATATTCATTAGAAGCACCAGAAACAGATATACTCTTTTTTGCTTTTCGAGCAAAATTTGCGGGTGTCTCCCCGGCAAAATTACAAACCTTTTCTCCATTTGGATCAACAGCTAGCAGAGCTTCTAAAGCTTCTACATTATCGCGAGCAGCAATATGAAACGCCGTATTTCCCTCTTTATCTCTAGCCCATAACGATATCTGTAACATTTGATGTAAATAATTCCGTAAAATTGTAGCATTTTCTTTTTGCGCATAAAATGCTACAACTAAATCCGGACAATTTGGGTTAAGTAAAGATCTGCCAGTCATTTGTAGTTGGTCATATTGCATCCGCAAGGATGGTTTCTCTAGGTACTTAAGAATAATTAATTCTAATGTTTGAGGTAACTGTATTGCAGTTGAAAGATCATTCTCCACGCTTCTTTCAAATTCTAATACTGCTTCTTGACCTGCTTTTATCAGTTGAGCTTGTACAGCCTCAGTTATATCAAAATCGAACGTCCTTACAGAAGTGCCAATATAAATTGTCCTGAAAGCATTTCCTTTTTCTTTATGATCGCTCTCTTCGTTATTGTAAATTTCACCAATGGTTTCTTTTACATATGACCAAAATTCCTCAACAGTATTAGCTCTAGAAACTCTAGAAAGCTTTGGTATCCTTTGTTGTTGTAATTTAGACGATATCAAATTAAGCTCTATTGTTTCGTAACCAACTTGAAAATCCTGCGCTCCCTTCGGATCCAACTGATAACGATGAAAATCAAACATCTCAGTTGGATAATTCCACAAAAATCCACCATCCACATAAAGTGTTTTTCCTGTATGTAATTGACCATCTTTACCCTTCGTTATCTTATAATAAGGCTCAAAAATACCTGGAATAGACATTGAAATACGCAAAGCATCTGCAACTACCATGTCAGGTGTATGTTCCGCTGAAAAAATTTCTTGCTCACCTGTATCAACATTCACTCCTACAAAATATATCAATTTAAAATCGGTATATTGAGCTAATTCAGCAAAAGTAACTTCTTCCTTAGCTCTAATACCTGCCTTTTCAAACAATTTATCTTGTATTAGCTTAGCAAATAAATCTCGGGGCTTTTTTCCAGGACACAAACCAAACTTCTCTTTTACATCTTTATAAGCTTTTCGTAATTCTTCTTTCATCGGTTTTAATAAGCTTGCATCTCTATTAGGAGCCCCATCTAATATTTGTCCGATACCCGCTAAAAAAATATCTATACTTTGCAAACGTTGAATCACTTCAGGATCTTTCTTCTTTAATAATTTTTCACCCCATGGCCCATCTAAAAATTCTCTCAGATGTAATTTATGAAGCATTATATCTTCAATTTCATCTAAACTATAATTCAACCCAACTAAAAGTGCAGTGATTGCACCAGTAGAACTTCCTCCTACTAGTCGAACGTTGGATAAATCACAAATTCCTTCTTTTTCTAAGGCTCTTAAAGCACCTAAATAAGCAATGCTCTCCTCAACACCGACACCTTGAAAAATTAAATTACGACAAGGTAATTTTTGCTGACTAAAGTATTTTTGAGGTCGTTGCTGAAGGCTATAATTACTAAGATAAATTCCTATAGGATCAAAAGGGGACGCTAATTCTATAGGTTCTTTATCTTGCTTATTTCTTAATTCTAAATAAGCACCTCTTTCCACCAAAACCTTAACTATTTCTAATTGACCAAACAAAACTGCTAAGTGCAAGGCAGTCTGGCCTTCATTATCTTGACTAGCCAAATCTACATTAGCACGTATCAAACTTTTTACCAGGTTAACATCTTGAGTTAAAACAGATTCCATTAAAGCATCTTGACCTTTGGTATTTTTAATACACAAAGACAACTCAGGATAAGCGGCCAACAAACGTTCTAAGGCCACAAGATGTTTTGCACGAACTAGCAGATGAACGATAGTATCACCATTAAATGTAGAAATAGACAGTTCATTTTCTGCATAATAACGAGTTGCTAAATAGAGCATTAAATCTACTTTTCCAGTTAAAGCCGCTATATGAAAAGGCGTTTCTCCTTTGTTATTTTGAGGCCAAATGTTATCACCTTGTAGCATGCCTGCAGCAATCAGAACTTCACAAAAAGCAAAATCACCGTATTGAGCAGCCACATGCAACACAGTATTACCTTGCTCATCTCTAGTAAAAAGATCAAAATAATTTAAAAAAGTTTCTAACCAACCTGTACGATTAAAACGCGTTAGCGTAAATAAAGCAGGTTCTTTGTTTTTATCTGTTCCTGCTAATAATAACTGCCCCTGAAGTTGGCCATCTTGTCGCATCTGCTGAAGGGTTGTTAGACATAAAACAGCGCTAGATCCATCTCCTATCTTAATAGCTTCATAAAGACATGCTTCTAATCTATCCTGATATTTCTTAAGCCTTTCTTTTCGAACATCAAGCTTAGTATAAAGCCTTCTTGTACCTAACAACTGAACAAAGGTTGTTACTATTTCAGTATTAAAAGGGTGCTTGTGCTTTAAAATAGTAGAAATTTTTTCTACTAGGTCGAACAACCTGAAGTTTACATTTATCTCCTCTGTAATACCTGACAACTTTTCTTCCAATTGAGCAATTTTTTGTTCAATTTCCTCAACTGGATCAGTAGCTTCTCGTTCACGTTGTTCTAACAAAGATTGTTTATTAGCTAATTCTTCTCTTAACCGTTTTACCATTTCTTTACTTTGAGGCGTGTTTTTTTCTTGCACATAAATTTCTACTCTAGCACCGGTAGGTTTATTGTAGTCGCATTGATACATAGATTTGTAAACACCTTGTTTTGGATTGTGTTCCATAACCTTAAACTGCCCACCTTCTCCTGAGGTTGTAAGGGCCTTTGTAAATGGAATACCTTTATAAGAAACAACCTCTTCTATCAACGGATTTGACCACCATGACCACCCTGTCTGCTTTGTTGGCTGAACTCTTATAATATCTTTGTACCAAAACAAAACTTCTTTATCACTTAACTCTATATTTTTAATTCTTTTATCGAGATCTTGAATTTGTTCTTCTAATATTTCGTTCGGATTTTCCGCGAGCTTACTTTTAGAAAAAGTAATATTAAGCTTCTTTTCAAGAATCTTAATATTGTTTTTAATACCATCTGTTTTTACTTTATTATCTCCTTCATCCTTTAAATATCCCTTCTTTTCTGCTCTTATTTTTTCTTTTTCTAACACTTGCGTTTGAAAAGCATTCTCCGCTTGTAACAAACGCGCCCCCTCACTGGCCACTTCAAACATCCATGTATTAAATTCAACATGATACTCATCATAAGAATCAAAATCAAAAGAACTTGCAGTTAAGGCTCTCTCTTTTCTTACAGCCATCCATAATTCGATTTTCTCCTTACTTTTGCTATCAAGTACATCTATCACGAATAAATTTTTATGCTGAACAATACCCTCTAAAATCACTAATTCTCGATGCCTTCTTTTTAATTCGTTTATTTCGCCAATCGTACTATTGCTTGGATGTTCGTTTACATCTCTTTTCTCTAGTTTTTTAAAACTATGAGCGTTTTCTTCTATAGAATATCTTAGTATTTCGCCAATTTGCTCAAGAATATCTTTTTCGTTTATCCCTTCTGGTACTTTTGTTACAACAAACAGTAAAGAATTAGCAATTTCCTCTGAGTTTCTAAAAAGGTTACCTAATTTTTTAATTAACTCTAAAAATAATATAGCTCTAACAAAGTTCAGCTCAGAATAAGAAACCACAATGATGACCGCTGGAATGTTCTTCGCAGACTCAATAATTAACTCCATTCCTAGAGAATTTAGTGTTTCTACTCCTATATCACGCATGCTCTTCGATGATGAAGGAAATTCACAATAAGCATAACCATTTGTTCTAGATCGGTGTATTTCCGGATATAACGTCTGTGTTGTAGCAGCATGCCCGATTTTAGCGTATGGATATGAACTTTCTGTAGATATTACATTTTTACCACCAATTTTTTCGGGTTTCATCTTACTGCCCATTAAATAATTAAGGACTGTACTTTTGCCAGAGCCCGTTCCACCAATCAATGGAATTAATGCCGTATCAGCTAATCCTGTAACACTGGGTAAATCTCTACTTAATAATATTTTTTTAAATGGCGATTCAAACAATTCCACTTTACTGTCGGACTTTAAATCTTCTGTAGATGTTCGTATCATGGGAGCACTCCTTAAAGTTAATTAAACATAAGATGTTATTAAACCCCGTACTACTAACAAACTCATAGTTAGTAAACCGTACTACGTCGTCTCCTTCAATCTCTGGTTATGCTAACATACTTTAAGGGTGACCCTGTATATAGGTTCGAAACAAAAATTAAATTACTATCATGAGTGGGCAAGAAAAAATACCGCTAGCAACTTACAAAACGGTAATTAGTTAGGGTACGTGAGCGCCGCTATCTCCGAGCATAATACCGCGTTTAGGATCCCAAAGTCCTTGATCATTTTCGTCGCTATTAGGCATATAAACAGGCTTGCTCCCTATTTGAATTAAAACAAGATCGAACAACTCAAACAAGAGTCGCATAAAATCTCGGATTAATTTTCTTTCCGGATCATAATCACCTTGCGAATTCACATGCTTAAATGATTTGACAGTTTCATGTAAATTCGACTGAGAAACCTCTGCTATATCGTCATTTTTATTGAGATATCGTGATTTAATCACCATGTCAAAATATTTCATGCAACCTGCAATCACTTGATCACTCAAAAGTAATTTTTTCAGTGATGCCAACTTAGCATCGTTGTCTTGCAAAGCTACTATTTTTGCAAGCTCTTGACCAATTTCAGCAGCATCTTCTTCCATCATTTTATTTAATTCAATTAAAAACGCTGTCAGTTTCTCTACGGCTATAGGCGCCAAACGTGACTGAGGGGATATCAATTGAATGAGCGCTAATTTTTGTTTGAATTTTATAGCGCGCGTTTCTGGTGATAAGTCTTTAAACTCAGCAACCAATCTTTCTGGTGTTGTTCGTGCCAAATTCGCTATTTCTTTTAAAGCGGCTGTATAACCAGGCGTATAAACGGGTTTATTCTGTTGCTTTGGCATAATCTCTCTCCTTTTACGTGTAGGTTCCCAATAAATACATATTCTATATAATTGTTGAAGTTCTTATTTGAGCATATAAGAAGAGTGTCTGTCAAGGGTTAGTTAACATTCAAATATTTAACCTTGGTTTTTGGCTGTTTTATCGATACTAGATAGTCTTCCCTGAAAAACCCAATTCAAGCGAGCGCATAAACGGGCTCATTTTCAGATTTTAAAAGCCGTAAAATCTTTCGTAAATTAAAACCACACCCTGCTAAAACAGCATTGATTTTATCTCCTGTTTCTCCTAAAAGATAATTTCTTGCCATTCGATGATCTTGCTTAACATGACCAATAATAGGTTCAATACCAGAACGACCCTTTAACAATTTTTTAAAGATCCCCTTAACTTTTTTGCTGCCTGATAAAAATACGTTTACACCTTTAGGGTGATTCTCTTTTCCTTTGTATCCTTGGTCAACAAAAACAGCCGTTGCTTTCACTGCCGTTGTCTCTTCTGCTTTTCTAACAGTCTCTTTCAAAGTATGACCATCATAAGGATTGCCATGCATAGCTTTGATGGCCACTATCCAAGGCTCTTTGCAGGTCGTTGCCATTGATACCTTACATCCAAATTCATATTTCTTATACGCTTTTCCTTTGGCAATGCATTCTACTTCAGGAGCATGTAAACTGTAAAGTTTATGCTTATCTGCTTTATTCTGTTCAAGCAATCGTCTCGATAACCTTAATGAATCACTCAAAGGTTTATCCTTAAAAACAGCTTTCCTTTCAATATCTTTTGTTACTCGTCTTAAATACGTTT
Organism: Gammaproteobacteria bacterium; assembly: GCA_044225395.1. GTDB lineage: Bacteria > Pseudomonadota > Gammaproteobacteria > UBA6186 > Azoamicaceae > CADEGZ01. The sequence goes on along the minus strand of JBGAIP010000003.1, from coordinate 119,596 downwards.
TTAATTTTTTAGTCTCTCTAGATGCACGCTTTATTTGTCCTGCATGACGGTATCGAGCTTGCATCCTTAAAGATTTCTTAGCCACTCGTACATACGTTTGTCTAAGAGGTATACAACGACTATCTGCTGCCTTTACTAATTTTTCTCTCATCTTATAAAATAACTTTGAATCCGTTGGAAAAGTAATCGCTTTTTCTTGTACCGTTGTATCAATATTTAAACGCCGACAAAGTCTTTCAGACAACAAGGCTTCTCGCTTGGCGGTATTAATCGTTTCTTCCAGCAACTTTTCTATGCCCTCAATACCCACTTTCTGACGCCATTTCACTAAAGTGGTTGAATGACACGGAAACCGATGCTGAAAAGTTTCAAAGCCACAAAAATACTGCCAATAGGGATTTTCACAAAACTTTTCTACAACCGATTCATCACTTTCATTCTCTAAATACTTCAAATAGTGTAAACCCGCCATCACTCGAATGGGTATTCCTGGCCGCCCAGCTTCCGTATAATAAGGCCCATAAGACTCAATCAAATAATCCCAATTTAATCGATTGGCCAATTGATACAATCCATGTTTTTGATCGAGAATTTGCTCTAATTTAACCCCACTACCAGTGTTTTTGGCGTCCATTCCAGTTTTCTTCATCATTTGCAAGCTTTTCATCCTTAAATTTAAAAAACCTGCAATATTATACCTAGATTTTTTCAATTTTCTCTATAAAAATCATGGGGTTTTGTTTAATTCAGGCAAGACTAGATAATATTGTCAATTTTTATATCTGAATAGCGCTAAGATAAGAAAAATCTCTTTATAAATCAAAGGCAGACACAGCGGTCCGCCCCTACAGACATTGTATTACCTAGCGTGATCAAACATTAAAGCACCTTTCGATTTGAAATCATTATAATAAGGCATACATTATTAAAAATGTGTTTGTAAATTCGAAAATCTGTAGGGGCGGACCGCTGTGTCCGCCCTTTTAATCCCCTGAATTTTAAATCAATTTTTTTATATAGAAGAAGTGATGTTCACCTTCAGAATTTAGCATTACCTGATTTGAGTCTGGGCTATATAAGAATAAGACTTAATTGTTATTGAAAGCCATAACGGTTATTCCTTAAGAGATTAGCAAACAGCTGGTCACGTTGCTGTACCCGGGTCGCTAAAAGAGTGTGGCAAGATTTGTGATCGGCAGTCAATACCGACGGGGTCCCCACTCCTCGCCCACTCGCGCCTGGCCAACGGCAGGCCTCACCCCTGTTAGCACCACGATATAATCCAAATTTCTCTCCCAATTTTCCGTTATGGGAAGCCGTGAACCATTCGCCTCCATCTGTTTTTCGACTACGTGGCAAAGGGGCTGCTGTAGCGAAGTCGGGAAGGGGATAAAATGGACGATTGGGATGACAGTATTCGTTAATGACATGAACGGGAAGTAAGCGTTGGGCGCTACCAACTTTTGTTTGCCATTGGGTTTTGGCTTCATCATATTCGGATTGTTCTAATAAATTAATCTGTGTTTGTAAAGCATCTAAAAGGTTTTTTATCAACCAATCCCCGGAGTTACGATGTTGGGAAACCCATGGACCTCTACCCATAGCTTTGATTTGTTCTGCGGCTTGGTCTTTTGGTAAGTATTTTAGAATCATTGTCCACATATGCCAATCCAATGCCCAAACTGCATACTGAAAGCCCGTGATGCCCTTGAATGTTCTGCCTGATAAATCAGTAACATCGCTGGACAATAAGGCTAAAGTAGCGTCGTTTTGAAGCCACGCCTCAGCTTGGTCTTGTTCGCCTTCGGCAATTAATCTTATGAAAGCGGCAACCGCTTCTGGTGAGGCTTGTTTTAGAGGTGCAGGTTGTGGTCTAGGTGTATCGATGAAAGCGGGCTGCTTTGGTTGTGGTGGCGAAAACACCAAGAAGGGATTAGGGTTAGGGTTAGGTATATTGTTCACTTTCGGAGATGAAAGTGCTTCTAAGATTTTTTTTAATTGCGTTATGATGATTTTGTTATCTGGACGTTTACTGGGTTCTCCTGCCCAGCATTCTTGAATCAGTGCACCAAAATGAGGGGGACAGTCTTTAGGAATTTCTTCACGTTTTCCTTTTTCTATCCACATTGGTACTAACCTAGGATTAGCTGCATTTTCAAAAGGGATTTTACGGGATGATAATTCCCAAAATGTAACCCCTAAACTATAGGTATCAGATTTCCACGTATAAATACCTTCTGGATTAAATAGTTCTGGTGCCATCCATTGTAAGGTTCCAACAGCATGCTCTGTTTCAGTGGCTGCTGTGTGGGCTAGGGTTTCGGCTTTTATTTTGGATAATCCAAAGTCGGTAACTTTAGCTTCAAAATCCTTAGTTAAGAGTATATTGAGACTTTTAATATCTCGATGCAAAATCTTCTCGTCATGTAAAAAGGCAATCCCTTTAGCAGCGCCTAAGGCGATATTAACGCGTACAGACCAATCCAAAGGTCTATCGCTACGCAATACGCTAAAAAGTGAGCCATTTGGGCAATATTCCATCACAATACAACGTTCTGGTGCCATCGAATATCCATAAAACTGAACAATATTAGGAGAACGTAAGCGCGCCATCACTTGAGCTTCGGTTTGAAACTCTCTTTCAGCTTCAGGGGAGATTTCTTTTATTAATAGTTGTTTTATCGCTGCTTCATTATGTCGCCATGTGCCGTGATAAACTACACCAAAGCCACCTCTTCCTAATTCTTTCTTTACACCCGATGGGTTTTTTATAAACTCAATTTCATCATAATTAATCAGCGCTTCATCACGTCGTAGCATAATCTTTTACTCCTTTTAGTCCATATTAAATTAAACGTCCTTCTCCTTGATCGCCTGATTAAGGGTCTCTTTGCATCAGAATGCTATACTCATAATTTTCGGTTGTCAATAATCGATACACTTATTGGCAACTTATAATACCCCACCTGTTTAGGCTGTTCTAGAACGTTATTACCCTAATCTGAGATAATATAAAATTAATACCGATTTTATAAATGAGCTTCTTAAGACTGCCGTAAAAACCCTAATCAATCTTAATATTTTTGCAGGTCTACGGATTGGATGGCCTTGGGGGTGTGGGTGCATTAGAAGACGTAGGTGCAGGTGGTGCAATCGGTAGTGCCTTGCCAAGGGTATTCGCATAATCAGGCGCCTGCAATGGACTACCACCCGTATTATTTTTCTGCTGATCCGCCAATTTTTTCTCTGCTGTTCCGAGTTGCATAGCCTGGTCTGTTTCTTTTTTTGCATCCGTTGCTATTTTTTTATCTTCCGTTTTTTTATATGCTTCTTTATCTCCCTTATATTGTTTTACTTGTTCTGCAAGCTCTGTCGTTTTATTACCCCCGCTCAAACTTCTAGAAAAATTCACCAGTCCTGACCGTCCCGTTGCTTTTTCTATCATTTTACCCGGTAAATAAGTAAGTGCACCTAGCGCACCGAGAAGCGCTCCCCCTCGGCCAAAAAGCATTTTAAATAACAATAACAACCATTTGTTAACAGGATCTTCCATTGGATTTTCTTTCTGCATTTCGGGTTTTACGGGTTTTTGCTTTTCTTCATCTTTAGCTTCTGGTTCTGATGGTGCAGGTTTTGGAGCGGTACTTGGGGTGGTTAAAACAGCACTTGGACTTGGCGCTGCAGGTGTTGTTAAACTTGTGCCTGAAGAAGCGCTTCCTGTAGACGATGGTGTTGTAACAGTCGTCTTTGGTGGACTTGGCGGACTTGGAACAGACATATACACACCCCTTCTAAAAACTAAAGCTTTATATGAAGTTTGATACTGCCTTTAGGAATAGGTTCCCCAAAACAACTTGTACCTTCACTCTATTTTTCATCCAAATCTTCTAAATCTGGCAATTCCGGGAAATCTGGCAATTCGGGTAATTCCCCTGTACTGCCAGGCTCTTCTGTTGGCTCTTTAGGCGCACTGGGTGTTAATGATCCACCACTTAACGGTTCGCCCCCAAACATGACGATAATGTCCGAAATATCTTGCAAGAGTTGCGTCGGATCCTTTTCAAATTTAATAGCCGGTGGGAATTTTGTTGCACTCGTAATATCTTCAATAATACTGTTTGCAAATGACTCTGCTTCTTTCTCGGATTTACCCGACAAACGTTCTATATGAATTAACTCTTCTGTAGTGCTACCACGTCTAATTAAAGGTAAGGAAAACATCTCTTCATTTTCTTTGCCTATCATTCTGGACACCATCGGCGTAACAAACACTTTGGTAAAAGCAGACATTTCGTCTTCTACACCGGGGTCTTCATAAGGCACACTTAAATCCCGCTGCTTTTGGACTTCTTCTTCTAAAAGTGCAATTAAGGCAGCAATACCCCGCTCAAAGGGTTTTAAATTAATGGCACCCTGAAAGGCTTCTATTAAAATTTTAATATCTTTATTTTCGTGCGGCTCTGGAAATTCGTAATGCGGCGTTGCAAACACTTGCGTAAACCGCTTAAAGCGTTTATCCATGTCTACTAATTCAGCTTCTGTAGGTGTCTCAATTTTTAAGAATTGATTCAAGCGCATTTTCTTAACGGGCTTAGGTGAGGCAAAGAATGTTTCAGCACGAATAATTTTGGATTTGAAAAACACGTGGAATTCGCCAGGTCGTTGATCTTTAAGATCTAACAAATCAATACGCTGTCTTTTATCGACAGAGGCACTGCGCGTATCCATATAGTTCATGGTTAGACTGGATGAATCCATCTGAAAACCACTGACGTTAGTCGTATAAGATTCACCCGCGACTTTATTGAAAAATTCCCATGTTTCTTGCGGATCTTCCAACTTCATACAAATTTTAATATTACAGTTTGCGCCAATTGATGCGGCTTCTTCTTTAGATGCCTTTTGGAATGCGGGTAAATCTTGCCCTGCAAAAATAGCCGAGAACCCAAGCGAACGTGCTTGTGCTGGCACAACAGCAAACCCTTCTACCGCATAATAACCATACTCATCCATAATGGTTAAAAATGGCGATTGTGCCGTCGTTGGTTTTCTTAACACCACATCGCGATAATCCCCTTCGACTTCGTCCCCTAAACCTGCTGCCATCATTGCTTTTAAAGAGGCGACAATAATTTTACCCAAGTTGGCCAATTCTTGCGGTGATTTTTCAAGCGCAGGTAACAAGACCACCATAATTCGCCTATTTAAAACCACATCTTTAAAATCAACTTCTGCCAAATTAGTACGAATAATATGTCCATAAGTATCTGCCAACGAACCAAAAACGCGTGTTAACTGCATGGTGATAAACCCATGCTGTTCTCGCACCTCACTGGCTTGATTGCCTTTTTTCTGACGATTAAAGCCTGGCAAGTTATTCATATAGGCATTTAAGGGCTCTAAAATTTGTTTAGGAAAAGTATCAAGCGGCACACTATAAGTGTCTGATATGGGAAATCGCTTATCAATGACCATCTGCTCTAATCTTTCTAAAATAAAGTAATCTCGAATGCTATTGGCATCTAATAAAATATGCCCTGCATCCCGCATCACGGTTAGCACTTTCATTAAAGATTCCACAAAGTTAATCGCACGACCTGTCCACATGTCGTCGTTACCACCTTGTTTACCACTGGACATTAAACTGACAACTAATTGCGATAACATGCTTGAAGAACCCCGCGCAAAAGGATTCATGGTGTTAGACAATCGCGTTTTTTGGGGGCCTAATACGTCACGTGCACCGGTCATAAAATTAATGAGTAACATGTCGTCTTCACGACCCATGGTGCGCACCATCGAAAACACTTTGGCAAACAAACTGTTATCGCCTTTCCCGTCAATATAAATAAAACCACTAGAAAATAATAAAGAATTATAAGCCATGGACACCAAAGCTTCTGTTTTACCGCTACCGGTAGAACCAAAAATTAAAACGTGTGTACGCATATCGTCGTTAGAAAACCACAACTCCTCTTTGGTAACGCGATCGTTCCCCAAAAAGAAAATGCCTTCGCCTATACGCGGTTTATTAGAACCCGGTAAGGGATCGTTATAATCTTTTAGGTGTGCAGATCTCGGAATTCTAAAAGGCAAAGTCGTTTTTCGTGAAATTGAAAACAAAAACAAACTCGTACAAGCGACAAATAATATATCAGTAACCATGGGATAAATAAAAGTAAGGGCAACACTGGTGCCAAAAATAAGCAACATGACCTCAGGACGTGCAATGGCTTCTGCAAAACGCGTACCTAACGGTCGTGTATCTCTCGCAAGTTGTCTTGCCGATTGTTCTTGTTTGGAATCTAACCCGCGTATCATACTGATGCCTCCGCAGTCTCATCAGGATGAGATTCTGATGGTTGACTTAAAGCGGCATCACGCTCTTTAATCAGCGCTTCTCTTTCTTTCTCGTCGGGAACATAAATGACATCTGATAAAGCGACACTTAAAGCAGCCACCGCCCCATCAATACGCGGTGCACTTAAGGGCTTTTTTAAAGCCATCTCGTGATACCAATGGCAAAAAATCCCCCCCACTTCTACAGCCGGTGTTTGTCTACCGACGTTATTAATCACATACCATAATCGTCTATCGATGGGTTTTATCCATAAGAAATCGCAAGAAGCAACGACACCATCTTCTCTGGCAGCTAATAAAGCAGAAATAAAAAGCGTAAACTCGTATGCATGCATAGCGCACATTGCTTGCATCTTGGGTGTTTTAATATATTTTTTCCAAAGATCATCAGCACCACTGCAATCCAACTGCCCGTCTGCAGCCGAACTCGCTAATTGTGCAACCATTGCCAACGCTGCCTTGCCATCTCTATTGGCACGCGCCAAAAATACTGCCAATAATGCGCGTCGATGAGGCGCCATGTTTTCTACCCCATGCCAGCCACGACCCAACTGCGCTGCAAACGCGCGTTCTGCACGTGCAGTGTCCAGTGTGACTTTAAACTCAGCCGCTTGCACCTTCGCAAATTGTGTGGCAGAAACATCGGCAAATTCAATTTTGACTAATTTATTTTTTTTGGAAAATTGCATACATTTGCACATTGGTTTTAAAAATGATAAGGGTTAAAATTAATAAAAAAAGAATTAAGGGATAACGCAAATACTCTCCTGCCATTAGGCTTAATGTATCAGCTACTTCTACTGTAATATTATTGGGCGTTAATAATTGAGCGGCTTGTAAATTACGATCTACAGTTGGCATCACTTGTTGAATAGCCTCTCCTATCCACGGAAAATTGGGTGAAAATAATCCCAGGAAAAAATGAATGGCTGTTAATTCATAAACCCGAATCGCAATAAAAGCCATTTTCAACTGGGTAGCAAATGCCCACCAAATAATTGCCCCTATAAATACACATAAAGCGACAAGCCACAGGATGTAATAGGAATTAGCCCCCGGTTGTTCTTGTCCGCTACCTTGTTGTCCAGCCATTCAGTATCCTGTTAATTAATCTGTCATTAAGTCATCTAAAGCAATTTTACTCGGCGTCGGCGCCTGTTGCATAAACTCATACAACACGTCTGTCGCACACAGCAAACGTAGTACCGTTGGGGTAACCGAATCAAACAACACCGTCACACCCAAAGTCGCTGCTTCCGAACGTTCAAACGTTAGCCCTAGGCCATATCCCAAACAGAAGGAACACAGTTGGTCTGCTCGCCTTAAAATCGCAGGCAACAATCCCATCGTTGAAAATACGTGTTCATAGGTAACAGGCTCGCCATTTATGGTATATTGACATCCCATAGCCTTAGCAACAGCAGCGAGTTGTTCTGAAATGTTCACTGTATACTCCTATTCTCCTTTACTTAATCTTAGACGAAATTATATTTTCCCCCATACTATAGAGAGTGTACAGGTTTTTATCAGTTGACAAGCAAGCAGTTCGGTTGCTTCAATGACTAATTAAACGGTAAGAGGTCTCTATGCAAAGCATGAAAGTTTTATTATCCACCCTATTGCTGGCGATAACGACCAGTGGTTGTACGGTTCTTAAAGATTCATCTGACAAACCCATTTCATGTGATAACGCTGTTTCATGTGAAGCTTCAACAGCCACCAAACAAAAAACAAAGTTGAGCGGTTCAAATATAGAATCACAGTTATTAAGCACAGCAACCTCTATTGAACAATCTTTAAGTACTTTAGCAGCAGCTGAAAAAGCAGAAAGCCCCCCCATTTTAAATACCGGGCCGCTCGTGACCTCAGAAGGCGGCATGGGTGGAAAAGTCGATGTAGACTGGACAGGGCCTATAGGACCCTTAGTTGTTAAATTGGCTGCTCTGACAAACTATCGTGTGAAGTTTTTGGGGACAGAACCCGCCATTTCAATTTTAATTTCTATTAATGCAAAACAAACCGTTATTGCAGATGTCTTACAAAATGCCAGTTTGCAAACGGGTAAACGCGCTCATATTCTGGTGTTTCCTGCGAGCCGTCTAATTGAAGTGAGGTACTTATCTTAATGTTTAACGCGATCACAAAAATAAAAATAAAAACCGCATTCGTTCTGCTGCTAATTTTAAGCTGTGGGCTCTCTGGATGTTCGTTGCGATCTAAGACAGACGAGTTGCAAGGTTTAGAAAAAATGTCTGCTAAAAGTAGCAAAGGGAATAATGGAGCAATTCGATCGCAAAGTTTGCGAGACACCGCTTTAAGCGTGGGTGCACGCGGTGGACTGGCTTGGCGTGCCTCTCAAATAAATGCCGTACTGTCTAAACACGAAAGCATGTTGTTCAGGTTATTTAATTTTAATGCCATGTTATTAGATAAAAACGTGCTACCGCCTGTGCTAACTGATGCGCGTAATACCCTAACGCTGGGCGGAACCGATACAATCCGTATTGCAGACAGAACCTTTCAAATTCTGCAACAAGCAAAATTCGTAACCGCTGTCCCCATTTGGCGCGATTATCTCTGGATGTCTTATTCACCGCCCGAGACACCCGACAAATCTTTACTTCCCCGAAATCGAGAAGAACGCATTGTGTGGAAAAAATTTATAGACGAAGGTTGGCGCTCGGGTGTTCAACAGGGGGAAATCATTTTTAAAGAAAATATCGCACGACTTCAACGCGATTACAAGGGCATGATTTTATATCGCACTTTGCTTGCACAAAATGTGGTAAGCCCTCCGTTTGTCGCACAATTGGATATGGGCATTACAGGCGGTGGTTCTGATTTAACCGTGAATGATCGCGTCTTGCGCATTACCGCATTCCCCACTTTACAAAACAATGGCCAAGAATGGAAAACAGAGATTACCCCGCATGAGTGAATTTCTATTGCCAGATGAGCCCATTCGGTTTTCAACCGAAACGTTAGATCGCATGTTAATGCATTGCGTGAATCTCTCTAGCTCGGATATTACTTTGCAAACCAACACCCCCATCTTTGCCGAAATTCACGGACGACTTCACCCTATTACAACACGTAAGTTATCGAATACCGAAGTCGGTGATATGTTAAATGCCATTTATGGATCTAACGGTACCACGCAAATTTATAGCGGCAAAGACGTCGATACACAATATGAAATTCGCCCTAACCGAAATCAGCGTTTTCGGTTTCGTGTAAACGCCACGGGTTGCCAAATTGAAGGACACGATGGACTGCAGCTGACATTAAGAGCAATCCCAACTATGCCACCCGATTTGGCCTCTATGAACGTTGAGCCGGGTATCATCAAAGCGATGGCACCTGATCAGGGCACCATTGTCGTTACAGGTCCGACGGGTTCTGGAAAAAGTACTTTACTGGCTGCCATTATCAGAACACTGGCAGAAGAAAAAGACAGCAATCGCAAAATGCTTACCTACGAGTCTCCTATTGAATTTGTCTACGATATGGTTGAAATGCCTTCTTCTGTGATGAGCCAATCCGAAATTCCTCGCCATTTGCCCAGTTTCGCAGCGGGTGTGCGAAATGCCTTGCGACGTAAGCCTCGCTTAATTTTGGTGGGGGAAGCCAGAGATGTTGAAACAATAAGTGCGGTGATAGACGCAGCGCTAACAGGACATCCCGTTTATACGACCCTGCACAGTAACGGCGTTGCCGATGCAGTAAGACGTATGATTTCGACCTTCCCAGCCGAAGAACGTAATGGACGCGCGCTTGATATCCTTGAAACCTTAAGAATGGTGATATGGCAAAAATTAGCCCCCAGTGTCGATGGTAAACGCGTTGCACTACGGGAATACCTGGTTTTTGATCAAGAGGTACGGGATATCTTAATTGATACGCCTGTGGAACTTTTGTCGGCTAAGACCCGTCTACTCTTAAAAGAGCGCGGCCAGCCAATGGTGGTAGATGCTAAACTGAAGTTTGAAGCAGGGATATTACCAGAACGCGAGTACAGAATTATTGAAGCACGCGCTAAAATGACAGATAAAGATGCAGGTATTGCATAGGGGGGTTTTATGGCGATTCTAGAGTCTACACACTGGCGAGATGCCGCCCGTACACCTCGGTTTTATTTTATGGATGCCTTCGCGGCCTTTCCCCTTTTGTTTTTTCTGTTACATATTAAGCTTTGGACTTTTCTAACGGCAATAGGCTTTATCGCATTTTTTATATTGCTCGAAAAGTTTAAATTTACCATCCCCGTTTTCTTTCGTTTTCTTCGAACAACCATCGCAGGACCCATCAGAACCGCAAGACCCTGGTGGCGCGAATAGGATAGTTATGGCACAAGCAAGACACGACATTGTCGCTAATCAAAGTCAATTTTACCGAGATGGTTTTAGAAAAATAGTCGGTCTGATTTTTGTATTGGTGCTACTGGCTTATGCGTTATTGGCTTTGATTCTTTACATGCATATCACACGTCCTAACCCACATTATTTTATTAGTACCTCTAGCGGGCGTTTGGTTGAAATTTTACCGATAGAACGTATTCCCCCAACCCCGGTTGAACCACCGCCACCTATTGTACAAACGACACCAGCGCCAGTAGCGGCACCGGCTACGCCTTAACTACCCTGCCGCTGCTTTAGCGACCAGATCATATTTTAAAATTAATACGCCGTTAGCAGATTGTATGGTTGGCACACGCATGACTATCAGGGTAACATCAAAAAAATTATTAAAATCTGTTGTAACATTCTGATACCGAAACTGCATGGGGATTTTAATTTTCCACATATATCGGCCTGCAAAGGGCTTTTCTAATAATAATTGGGGAGCATCCATGGCTGTTGCTTTAAGCACAAATTTTTTCTCGATAACGGTATCTGGTATTTTCTCGTTACTCAATGCATTTTTATAACTTGCAAAGCCTTCTTTTGTGTAATACACATTGGCGGCATTCATCACCGAATCCAAATCGATAAAATTAAACGTGTTGGATGCCATCATCGCTTCTGTGACCCAATTTAATAATTCATTAATTTCTAGGCTGGGTTGATCCAAAGGTTTTTCTGGAAACAATGCGCCATTCATTCCAGACGCAAAATAAACGGGTGGTGGCAGAGATGAGGTTCGCAATATCATGACCAAACCCAATATTCCCACTGTCAAACCCATCGACAACATCGCTAATAAAACGATTCGCACAGATTTGTCTTCGTGATATCTGTCCTGCTCTACCGCTTTAATGTCTGTTTCTTGAATAACACTCACCCGCGTTTAACTCCTTCTACATTTAGGTTTGCAAGACCAATTGTGCAATAGCAAGCCCTTCTTTATAACGCAACAAAGAAGCTCTTTCTATACGCATTAAGACAGTCCCTTTTTGTAAAATGAGGTTGTTTTCAGAATTCTGATAATTAATCGTAACACCCATGCTGATATCCCAACTATAGGGCACATCCTCGCTTAATTGCCCAGCACGAGTTAGTTTAGGCGCGCTCGTAATGGTTGCTGAAACCACTTGTCGATTCGCTTTAACAGCTTCTAAATTGGTTGAAATTTTAAGCGCACTTAAAAAATCCTGATACCCTTTAGGCGTAAAAAATACATCTATGCTTTGAAGGGTACTACGCCAAGTCACATAATCAAATGAATAGATGGACTGCACTGCATTAGAAGCCCATTCGAGAACAACCGCCGGATCTTGATATATAGGCACATCTAATCGTATAACAGGAATGGGGCGACCGTCCGGAGTGGTTGCAAAATAGATAGGTTTAGGCCACGCAACCCGTTGATAAAAAGCAAATCCACTTAAAGCCAAGATCAAGACTAAGAGCAATATCAAAATCATGCTGATACGCCGATAATTATCCCAATAAAATTGGTTTCTGGCTAAAACACGTTCTAGACCGTGACGCTCCATGACACTTTCCTATTAACCTGAAATGGATACAAATTCAATAGACTCAGTATAGCAACATTGTGGCTTGCATTTATAGTCACGTTCCTATATTGTTTCAGACACTGAATCACGATAAAAAAGATGACAGCTGCTATACTAAATGCAAATGCAATTTAATTTGATTGGAACTTGACTGACTATGTTACAAAAATACAGCTTGTCGATCATCATTTTAATGTTGGTTACACACCTTGGTTTGACAGGTTATACCTACCTTCAATTTGCAACGCGTTCGCCCACACATTTTTTTGGTAATTTGCCTAACGGTGATATCTTCGAAATAACCGCTTTAGATAGACCTAATGTTTCGAATAAGGCATTATTAAGTTGGGTAACCTTAGCTGCTACCTCTACTTTCACACTTGATTTTTTTAACTATAAAGACCAACTAGAAGCCATGAAGGATTATTTTACAACAGAAGGTTTTGACAGTTTTATGCTCTCGTTACAGCAAACCAATGTGTTAAGTACAATCGAAGATAAAAAATTAATACTCTCCGCAGTTGCGATTGGGCCCGCTATTGTCTTAACTGAAGAAGGGATAGGGACTAATAAGCATACGTGGCGTATCCAAGTTCCCTTGATAGTACGTTATCAAAGTGCAAACGTCGATGAAACGCGTATGCAAATAGTTGAGGTCTTGGTAACGCAAGTACCAACGGAAGATGCGCCGAAGGGCATTGGGATTGCACAATATATTGCACGGGAGGCTGGTCCTGAAGTTAATCGTTAGGCCAAAAAATAAATGTCGATTCGATATGAATATCATATTGCGCGTTTTGCTTTCTCTGTGTTTTATAAATGTTAGTACACCAACATTTTCAGAAGAAGTAACGAATGAACAATTAAATGCTTTGGTACAACAAGCACAAACGCAAAAAGCGCTACAAGCAAGTGGTGCTGTTACCGCTACGGGGGTACCTGTCACAACTACTACTGCCGCGACTGATCAAACCCCCGATCAAAAAGCCCCCACTCTACGGGAAGAAGCTTTCAGACAGTTAATGGATAAAGTATCGCCCTTAACGCCGAATCAAATTATTCAAATGCGAAAACAGCAGGATAAGACAGAGCAAGCGATTGCAACCACACCCGGCGCACCACCGCGCCCTGTTTCTTCTACACTCACAATTGACTTATCCCCTGGGGTTACGCCACCCGTTGTTCGTCTATCTTCAGGTTTTGTTTCTTCGTTGGTATTTGTAGACTCAACCGGCCAACCTTGGCCAATTTCAGATTACAGCTTAGGAAATCCCAAAAATTTTAATATTCAATGGGATCGAAAAACCAATACTTTATTTATACAAAGCGTAACCACTTATAGCAGTGCTAATTTAGCCGTTCGTTTGGTCGACTTAGATACGCCTGTCATGCTGTCCTTGGTTTCTGGTCAAAAAGACGTCGATTACCGTGTGGATTGTCAGGTTCAAGGTCGTGGGCCCAATGCAGCTGCACCACTGGTCGGCGATGGATTACCGTCTATCACCCCCAGTTTGCTAAGTGTTTTAGATGGCGTACCACCACCCGGCAGTCAAGAATTAGCCGTCAGTGGTGGCTATGGGCGTGCTTGGATTTCTAAAGGCAAATTGATTTTTAGAACACAATTAACTGTCTTGTCGCCCGCCTGGAGTGCAACTGTTTCAAGCCCCGACGGTACACGGGTTTACGAAATGGTTAAAACCCCTTTAATTTTGGCTATCCAAAACGGCAGAACTGTTAAAATAGAGTTGAAAGGATTTTAGTGCATGGCAAAATGGTCTGATAAATTAGGCAACAATAAAACGAGAGCGCTGATTTTATTATCGATCGCCCTCATATTTGTGATTTTGATTGCCGTTTATTTTGTCGCAAAAAAACCTAACCCTTTAAAAACCGATGAATCACAAACCACCAAAATTCCCCAAATAACCGCTATTCCCGGCGGGGCAACTTCAGAAAAATATCAGGAACTCCAAGAAGCAGAAAACAAACGCCTTGCAGAACAAGCTAAACAAAAAGGTGGCAGTGCAGTGGCCACTATTGTTGGTAATAAAGACAGCGATTTACTGGCCAGAAAAGAAACCTTTGGTATTGAAGGAGAATTTTTAAACACGGGAGATTGTAAATGTCCGCCTACGCCAAGTGCTACACCTGTTAAACCCGCATGCCCCCCCGATTTTAACGTTGCACTTAAATCGATAGAGAACGATAAAGAGGCAGCAAAAAAAATGTTAATGGCTTGCCCTGCAATGGCAAAATTATTAGCTGCCAAAAATCCTGCCATGTTTAAGCAATTAATGCTCGAGAATCCTGAACTCGCCAAACTAATCTCCGATACCAATCCTGAAATTTTAAAAGCCTTAATGGAAGCGGATCCCGAATTTGCAAGACAATTAGCCCGAACAAATCCTGCTGTCGTTAAAAGTCTTTTACTAAGTGACCCCGATTTTGCAGACAGAATAGGCAAAGCCGATCCTGAATTAATAAAAGATTTGATGCGAAATGACCCCGACTTCGCCAACAAATTCGCCAAAAATAATCCTGCCTTGGTTAAAAAATTCATGCTGGAAGATCCTGAATTTGCCAGACTCATGGCCAAGAACAATCCAGATATGGTCAAAGATCTCATCAAGGGTGATCCTGCTTTTGCAAAAGCGCTGGCCAAAAATAATCCGACACTGTTCAAAGAGCTTATGAAAAACGATCCCGCATTTGCCGATCTCATGGCACAGCAAAATCCGGATTTGGTCAAGCAATTAATGATGGATGATCCTGAATTTGCCAAAGCAATGGCTAAAAATAACCCCGATGCGGTAACCACACTGATGGATAATGATCCTAACTTTGCCAAAGAAATTTTGAAAAAAGTACCAGACTTACAAACCATTATTGATACCAGCAAAAAGAAAGTGCCTTTCTTGTCGGATAAACAACGTCTGCAAGCACAACAAGAAGCCCAACAAAAACAAAAACAAGAACAAACAAAACGGGCTATCCAAACACAATTATCAGAAGCCCAACAAAAACAAATATCCGCATTAATAACCAATATGGAATCGCAATCCAAAATCGCTTTTGATGCATGGCGTGTGATTACGCCTCAAGTCTTTGTCCAAAGCGATAAAAAAGACAAAAAAGAGGATGCAGACAACAATGGTTCTGGCACAAATGGTGGTAGTAGTAAGGGTAGCGGAAAAGGCAGTGCCAGCGGCGAGGTTCTGATTAAAGCAGGCACCATTTTATTTGCAGTGTTAGATACTGCCATTAATACCGATGAACCCGGTCCTGTCA
Source organism: Gammaproteobacteria bacterium (assembly GCA_044225395.1). GTDB lineage: Bacteria > Pseudomonadota > Gammaproteobacteria > UBA6186 > Azoamicaceae > CADEGZ01. The sequence continues at coordinate 103,992 of JBGAIP010000003.1, read as the reverse complement.
TGGCGACCGTTGTGCAAGGCGAATATCAAGGTGCAAAAGTCGTTGGCGCCACACAACTAAGCAGTGCGCCAGGCAATGATCGCCCAGAAAAAGTCACTTTAAATTTTACCACCATGAGCACAGACAGTTCGCCGAAGAGTTTGACTATTCAAGGTGTGGCTATTGATCCAGATACTGCAAGAACGGCTCTGGCTTCCGATGTCGATCATCATTACTTATTACGATACGGCACCTTGTTTGCTTCATCGTTTATGAATGGCTATTCCAAGGTTATTACTTCTGCCGGTACCGTTCAAACCAATAGTGGTTCAGGTACGACAACAACGACGACACCTACTTTAAGCCCCAGACAACAAATTTTTGCGGCGATGGGTGAAGTCGGTAAAAAATTTGGGGATGCCACAAGCACCTATTTTTCAACCCCCAATACTATTACGGTAAATGCAGGGACAGGCATAGGCTTATTGTTATTAGCAGACGTAACGGCAACGCAATAAAATGTAAATAGGGACTGACGCTTATGAGTGACGAAAGAAAATTACCCGAGACCGGGAACTTAGATGAAGGTTTTAACGAAGAATTCGATTTCGGCGAAGGCGAAACCGAAAGTCATCCTGTTAAGCCAACGCCAAACAAAGGCGGTCGTCAAAAAATAATCGCCATTATTTTTCTCGTTGTTATTCTTGTTGTGGCTATTATGGGGTACAGACTTTATAGCTCAAAACCCGCTGTTTCTAAAACGACAACAGCGAGTGTACCCACGCCAAAACCTGTTCAAGCACCCGCAATGCCTACAACATCCACAACCTCTACGACAGATGAATTTGCAGCCGCTTTGGCGGGTGTTACACCACCGCCAGCACCGCCTGTATCAGCACCCATTGTTGTTAATCCAACTCCCGCACCTGTGCCTGTACCTGTACCTGCACCCACAATAACGACCACAACAACAGCGACAGCAAACACAGAACAAACAGAAATCAGCAAACTGAACGACGGTCTTAATACACTCAACAGCCAAATAGATTCTATTTTAAGTCAAATCAAATACTTAGATGCTTACAGCCGTGAGGTATCTGATAACTTAAATAAACTAAACGATTCTATTAATACCATGGATACGCGCCTATCCACGCTAACAAATACCACGACAATGTTGTCTAAGGATGTAGGAGCGGTAAAAAGTGAAGTGGGCCAAGTGAAGGAGGTTTTGAAGGAAGATGGACTGGATATAAATTCAGATACATCATCACAAGGCAAATCAGGACCACAAGCTAAAAGCGACAGGATAGCAATTGAAGAACCGGAGTATACGGTTCATGCAGTAGTACCGGGACGTGCGTGGCTTAAGTCTTCTAAAGGTCAAATCGTAACCGTTGCCGAAGGAGATTCAATTGGTGACTATGGCAAGATCCTCGTTATCGATGCAGCAAATGGGGTTGTTCTCACGAGTTCGGGCGTTGCTTTCCGTTAGAAAATCCCGCGTTTGGGCGTGCCTCGGATTTCTGCTTTATTTCGTTTCTGAAACAGCCTACGCGGCAGATATACAAACGATATTGGAGAATGTCAGCTCGATTATCGTACCATTAACAGCCATGGTGCTGATGATATCGTATGCAGCGGGTATTTATATGATTATTCATGCGCTTACGTTGTTTAAAAAATTTGGTAATATGTCGATGCAAGCGCAACCCGGTGAATTTAGCACCCCTTTAATGCAACTGGTGGTTGGGGCCGTTTTAATTTATTTACCGACTTCTTCCGAGTTCTTAACCAATTCCCTTTTTGGTGGTGGTGGCGCTTCTATCTTTGGCTATAACAGTGTTAATTACGGCAACGTTGGATATGGGTCATCACTCCTAGGTTATATGCCCACAGACACTTTTAGCCAACAATGGGCCTCTATGGCCAATACCTTGGTATTGTATATTCAATTTGTAGGTCTGTTGTCGTTTATTAAAGGCTGGTTTATTCTGTCTCATTCCGCAGGACACGGAGCACAACAAGGTAGTTTTGCCAAGGGTATCACCCATATTATTGGGGGTATTGTGGCTATCAACTTTATTAGTGCAGTTAATATTATCAGTAATACGATTTTTGGTACATAATGTAGAGATGGAGATGTTATTTTTTAGCCTAGGAGGTCAAAGATGAAGTCGAAAATTAGTTTAGTCATTAAAACAACAGCAGCACTAATGCTCGCATTAGTACCAACCTTGTTGTTCGCCTCGGATATCACAGCGATTGCAACAACGGTTACCACACAAGCAACCTCAGTCGCTAAGCTACTCAGCGTTACAGCATACGTGGCAGGTGTAGGTTTTGCTTTAGCAGGCATTTTGCAATTTAAGGCCCATAAAGAAAACCCACAACAAACGCCACTCAGTAAACCAGTGGTGATGATCGTGGTTGCTGCTTGTCTATTATTCCTACCAACCATTCTAACTGTGGCAGGTTCTTCACTTTTTGGAACAACCGGCGTCTCAGCCGCTACAGCGGGTGGTGGAACAGGCTTAGGCGGAAGCTAAATTGGCAGACCTACTGCCTATCACGCTTCGTGCAGAACGCGGAAACTGGCAACGCTTTATGAACCGAAAGGCGAATAAAGCGTTTGCCGTTGTTAGAGACAAGGTTTTCGAGCGCGATGATTACACCTGTCGTTATTGTGGTTTCCAAGTTAAGGAACATCAAGAAGTTGTTAATATTGATCACAATTACGATAATAACCCGCTCGATAATCTTGCAACGGCTTGTCATTTTTGTACACAGTGTTTTTTCTTGGATTCTGTTGGACTAGATGGCAAAAGTGGTGGGACTATTATTTATTTACCCGAAATCAATCAAGCGGATCTGAACCATTTTTCGCGCACGCTTTTTTGTAGCATGCTACGCGAAACCCCCTATAGGGGAAAATTACAAGCTGCGTACCTAAGTTTAACAGACCGTGCAAAGCTGGTGGAAGAGGTTTTTGGACCCAACACACAAAATCCGATTATTTTTGGTCAGACAGTGATAGACAGTGGTTTAACCAAAACACAACTTAAACATCCGATTTTTAGCGAACTCAAACTACTCCCAATCCGTAAGTTTTATAAAGCCGAAGCCGAATATTGGAAATCGACGGTTTTTGCGAATATTCCCTTATAAAGAGTCTATAATTTAACCATGAGCATTATGGATCCCGTATTAGATAGCATTGATGGCATACTGGCCTGGTTAAGCACATCGCTCGGCCAGCTGGCAGAAACCTACTGCGACTTAGAAACGGCCGATGGCCAGGAAACACTGGTTGCAAAAGATGGATCGTTAGTGTCGGTTTTAAAAATCGATGGCGCTACTTTCTTGGTAGGTCCCGAAGAATTCGACCGCATGCATAAAGGGTTAACCCAATCCTTACAAACTTGTTTGGCTCGTCCTGGGCACACCATTCAAATTTTTTTCCAACATAATAAAGAAACCATCGAGCGTGATCTGGCGCAAATATTAGCCCCCGCTCGTCAAACCGCTCAGCAACTTCATCTAACCTTGGATGATCTTTTCTCAGAACGCATCCAAGAACTCCGTCGATATTGCGCATCAGAATCCTTGTATATTGTTGTTTGGTCACGTCCCTCTAGTTTAACGCAAGCGCAACTTGAACAATCTATCAAAGACCGTGCAGAACGAAATAAAGCCATCAAAATTCCCTTAATTAGAAATGCACAGAATTTTATGCAAGCCATTCCGGAATTGCGAGATGGTCACGATTCGTTAGTGCGTTCTTTAGTAAACGATTTTAATGTGATGGGTTTACTGACCAATTTGCTAAACATTCATGCTGCTTGTCATGCCATTCGTGAATCGGTTGATCCCGATTTTACCGATCCTAAATGGCAACCTTATCTGCCAGGCGATCCGATTCCCGTGCGAGAAACGAAAAATTTTGCGGGGGATATTTCAGATGTCCTTTGGCCACCACTTGCTAAACAACTGATTCCGCGAGATGGTGAAATTTTAGATCTTCGCACAGCTCGCTTGGGTGACAGAGTCTATGGCACTGTTGCGATTGATTTATTTCCTAAAGAACTCTCTGCTTTCGGCGTGTTATTTGGTCGCGTACTGAATGCGCAAATTCCTTGGCGTATATCCTTCCTCATAGAGGGTGGTGGATTACAAGCGTTGGGATTAAAATCAACCCTGGCAACCATTTTGAGCTTTGCACACGCGAATAATCGTTTAATCGGTAATGCGGTCGAATTGTTGCGTTACTTAGAAGTCAATACCGACGATGCCATTGTCAAATTACAAGTAACCGCTTCTACTTGGGCAAAAGTCGGTGAAGAAAAATTACTACGCTTACGTATTGCTGAATTAGCCAAAGCCATTCAAGGATGGGGATATTGCGAAACATCCGAAATATCGGGGATCCTTTTGCCGGCATGATGTCTAACACCTTAGGCATTTCTGCGAGCAGCATTGCAACCCCTTCTGTTGCACCTTTATCCGATGTCACTTTATGTTGCCTTTTACACGCCCTGCTTCTCCATGGGCAACAGGTGCAGTATTATTTCGATCGCTCGATGGTAAACCTTGTCCATATCAACCAGGCTCTACGCAACAAACGACCTGGATCGATTTAATGTATGCAAGACCGGGTTCGGGTAAATCGGTTTTATCAAATGCTTTAAACTTAGCCTTATGCCTCTCTGGCGGTATTCAACGCTTACCTAATATTGCCATCGTCGATATAGGCCCCTCTTCCAGTGGTCTTGTTTCTTTAATTAAAGAAGCATTGCCTAAAGACAAACAACATTTGGCGGCTTATCACCGTATGCGCATGCGCGCAGAAATGGCAATTAACCCTTTTGATACACAACTCGGTTCGCGTTTGCCAACACCCCAAGAACGCGCCTTTTTGGTTAACTTTTTAACCTTGCTCGCAACACCTGTCGGCCAAGAAAGTGCTTACGATGGCATTTCGGATATGGCTGGCATGATTGTCGATGAACTTTATAAATCACTGGCTGATAGCGGAAATCCACGTCCTTATACCGCTAATCTAGAAGTTATGGTCGATAAAGTCTTATCTGAATTAAATAATATGACCATCGATAGCCGCACAACCTGGTGGGAAATTACCGATGCATTATTTAAATCAGGACACACACACGAAGCCGGTATCGCACAACGATATGCCATGCCTTTATTAGCCGATGCTGCTTCTATTTGTCGCAGCCAAACAGTCGCTGATCTGTACGGTTCTATTAAGTCACCCACCGGCGAACCGATTATTGATGCCTTTGGTCGTATGATTTCAGGCGCCATTCGCGAATATCCTATTTTATCTCAACCGACAGCATTCGATTTAGGCGAAGCGCGTGTTGTTTCTCTAGATCTGGATGAAGTCGCCAAAACCGGTGGTGAAGCTGCCGATAGACAAACGGCTATTATGTATATGTTAGCGCGTTATATTTTAGCACGTCATTATTATCTCACTGAAGATGTGTTAAAAGATTTGCCCGATTTATATAAAGAACATCATAAACAACGTATTTTAGATATTCGAGAAGATCCTAAACGCATTGTATTCGATGAATTCCATCGCACCTCCAAAGCGAAAGCAGTTCGCGATCAAGTGATTGTAGACATGCGTGAAGGTCGTAAGTGGAAGGTTCAGGTGGCTTTAATTTCCCAATCGTTAGAAGATTTTGATCCCGTGATGGTCGAATTTGCAACCTCTGTCTTTATTATGGATGCAGGTCCTAAACAAGCCATAGAGCGCTCTACGAAAGTCTTTGGTTTATCAGATACTGCTCGCATTGCACTCGAGACTCGTGTGCATGGTCCCCGTGCTGGGGGTGCGACTTTTTTAGCACAATTTGCAACTAAAACGGGTGTGAACACTCAGCTTATTACCAGCACGATTGGTCCTATAGAACTCTGGGCCTTTAATACCACGGCTGAAGACGCCAGAATTCGCAATGCTTTGTACGAAAAAATTGGTGCTGCAGAAACCCGCAAATTTTTGGCATCTCTCTATCCTTCTGGTTCTGCTGCCAAAGTGGTTGAAGAGCGCATGGGTCAACTCAAAGACAAAACGGGCTTAATCTCGGAAGATAGCGCCCAAAGTGTTGTCGAAGAGCTGATTAAAGAACTTCATGAGCGCTATCAGAAAAATGCAGCCGTTCAGGGCACAAAATAACCTAAGTTAATTATTATCCGTTCGTATTGCGAACCCTCGAGATTCCTACCGTATTTTCTCTCTGTATAGTGCTAGGAGAATTGGGAAGAGACAACAACAAAAGCCTTTTTTCTAACGCTTCTACCGCTTCTACATTAGGTAAATCTCCCGCCTCTTGCAATTTTAAGGTTTCTTCAACGCGTTCTTTTTCTGCCTGTGCAACGAGAAGTGCCTGCTCGTTCTCTCTTAATTTTTCTGCTAAGCTTCCTTTCTCTTGTACTAACGAGTCTTTTTCAGAGATTAATTTTAAAAGCGTTTGCTTCAAATCCTCTTCAGTCGTATGCTTTTCCTTCTTCAACGTGACGAGTTTTGTGGACAGAGAAGCTATCATTGTTTCCTTTTTTTGCAAAAGACTTTGCTTTTCTGTCTCTGTTTGTTTAAGTACCACACAATTCGCTGTCAATACCTCACAGGCTGTCTCAAGCTTACTGTGTTTTTCTTTAAGTTGCGTATGCTCTGCTTCTAATGTTTGAAAACGCTCTACAGTGCCAAGTAATTCAGCACTTTTTTCTTCTAAAACCGCTTTTGTTTTACTTAATTCACTAACGTGTGTCTCATTGGCCGTACTTAAGGCTGTATTTTTTGTTTCAAGTTCCCGTTGTGCAGATTGTAGTGCATTAAAACGCAACTCCATTTCTTTCAGTTGTTGTTGTAATGCCTCACCTCGGGCTTTCTCTTGTTCTAAACTCTGTAAATAAGGCAACTCCACTTTAACAACTGGTACATAAAAAGCAATGCTTTTGATAGCTGTTGTTTTATCAGAATCCCTAGCATACTTAACAGGCGATGAGAAAAAGGGTGCCGATAAAGAATCTAATATCGTGTTTTGTGGCTGCTCTGGCACTTCTCCCATTAAGTCATCAAGCTGTTTTACACCTAAAGCAAAAGTTCTTTTTGCAGCGCGTAATAAATGCTCCGCCTCTGTTATTTCTGGCGAGGTCTCTGGACGAACAGACACCTCTTGTTCTAATAATATCAATTGCTCTTTAAGAATAGGACTGTCAGAAAAATGTTCCCTCAAAAATGCTTTAACTTCTACTTTCGTTCCCTGTAATTTTTCTAAACATTGGTTCATTAACGTACTTTGGAACGCCACTAAGCGTTGAATGGCTTCCATAAGTCCTTTCTCTGTTTCAATTAATGCTCTGAGCTGTGTTTCTTCCGATTGCATTCTCAAAAGATTTTGTTCTAACTGATTATTTAATGCAGATAATTCTTGAGCATATTGTTGAAGGTAGTCATCAAAAGATTCAGAACCCTTTTTTAATGTTTCTAACTGTGGTTCCCTGAAAGCAATTAATTGCTGAAGTGCATTAATATGGTTTCTTTTCACCGTATCTAAACTAGGCAGATTCTCAAGCTTCCTCTTGTTCGACATCAGTGCTTCTAATTCTTTTTTCTTAGCATCAATGTCTAATTGATTTTGATTTAACAAAGAATATATATTTTTTTGTTCTTCTTGAAATTTAACCAAAATTTCTTGTAATTTTAATTTGAGCGCCAACGCAGTTTGACCTATCATAAAATCTCCCCTTATACATTTTTTGAATATACACTTATGGGGGCATTAGACAGTTTATTTATTTTCTAGTCAAGTAAAATCTGAAAAGGGGTCAGATCTGACCCCTCCATTTAAAAAAGCCTTCTACCTCTTGGGGGATTTGGACCAACATGCGGTATTGGCTTCGATTTCGCTTCGTGGTGTTTAGTGGCTATGCTATTAAGAAACTGCATAAACATTTTATCTTTATATTTCGTTCCTGGCACAACAGCACCATTGCTAAGCGCCTCTAAAAATTCAATTTCTTCATTGAATCTCTGGATTTCTTCAGATACCTCAGAAGGATACATTGGATTTGGCATTTTGAGTCTCCTGTCTATTAATTAATATGTTATGTAGGCAGGCTACCAAAAAATGCCAGAATTTTCCAGCTATTTTTTAGGTGTATTTGCACGAACAAAGGGGTCAGATCTGTACAGATGCAAATCGAAAGGTGATCTAATATTTGATCATGTTAGATAATGCAACATCTGTAGGGGCGGACCGCCGTGTCCGCCCTTGTTGATTTATAACGAGAATTTCTTATTGGCTATTTGTCAGTTTAGAGTGCTCGTTATTACTCGGTAATTCCGCTTCGAGCTTCTGCTTCTGCTCTGTACTTTGATCTTTCTTCCGCTGCAATGTAGGATAGAAACGGAGTACATTCTGCCGAGGTGCCTCTTCAACGGGCATTGATACACCTTCACTCTGCAATGCAGACTCTAATACCTTGATTCTGCTATGCTGCTCCCGAAGCATATCTAGCAGAAAATCTACGGCCGCTCCAGGTTCTAAAGGCATTTTATCAAAAGGTGTTTCCTGACCCAAAGAACTTTCACCAGTGACTAACTCTGTTAACAATTGACCAAACAGACGTTTTTCTTCTCCCTCGATCTTTGCCAGCCTTAAATGATGAATAATTTTTTTCAATTTCTCTATTGTAAACTGTTCAGCTTCTTCACCTTCTAATTCTTTACCTTCTTCAAATTCTGGATGAAAAATTTGGCTAAAAACCGTATTATCCATCAAAATATGTGCCATCAAATTATTAGCTTTTAAATAATAGCCCGAATCTTCCGGAATTTTTGACAATAGCTGATGTGCTTCTACTGGCGATCTTGATTGAATAAGCTCCGCCTTAAAATAACACCCTATATCTGCATAATCCTTAGATGCAATAACACTTTCAACTGCTTCAAGTAATTGTTGTTCGAGCATTTGGCATTCTTTGTCAAGCGTTACGCAAACTTGTTTACTTTCAGCATTTTGGGGATTCTTATCAGAAAACTTGTTAGCATTTTTCAAAAAAGCCTTCTTGTCTTCTAACGTTTTTTTCATCTTTTCCAAACGTTCAATAGTACAATTTCTACTGCGGAGAATGTCCTGGATCTCTTTCCAATAAACTGCATGATCTTCTTCACTTAGTTTTTTTGTAAAACCTTCGTCAATTATCGTGAAAATTCTTAACTGCTTGCTTTGATGCAATAATTTTCTTATTTTAGCCAAAACATGTGTAAAAAACGTATCACCTGACTGTTCGCCCAAAAAACACGAAGCAAGACCGGTGGTGTCTAATGTCAACTATAGTTTACATGTAAAGTTAATCTTCTAAGTTTTGGGGCTATCTTGTTTATTTCAGATAATGTCTCCGGAACACTAGACTTTAGAGCTTCCAAATAAACAATGTCATACGCTTGTGAAAGATTTCTAATCTGTGTATTAAAAGCGTCGGTTGTAACCGTCGTAAATTTTATTGCAATTTCTTCGCGTTCTACATTACTTCCGGCGTGTCTTGATTTCATCTCATGTTCTGCCATTAAAGTTCTGTCTAGAACTTCAAATTCCGCAAGGCTGTTTATTACATATTCTTTAACCATCTGTGCTATCTCCTGTACGCTAAGTTTTAAACATTAATCCTGATCTGGCACAGATCTTACGCTAGTCATAATTGAATATGCAACCGGCACAATAAATAACGAAAACAGCGTTCCCATTAACATTCCGCCAATAATAACCCAACCGATATCTTTTCTGGCAATGGCGCCCGAACCAATGCTGAATATTAAGGGAATCGCACCGAAAACCATAGCAAAGGTTGTCATTAGTACCGGTCGTAAACGCGCAGTCGCTGCTATGATAACAGCCTCTAATAAGGCATGTCCTTCTGCACGCAAGCGATTTGCAAAATCCACAATTAAAATACCGTGCTTGGTAATTAAACCAATTAAGGTTACCAGCCCAATGGAGGTATAGGCGTTATTGGTACCCCCAATAAAATTAACCGCCCAAACGGCACCCGTAATCGATAGCGGGACGGTTAATAACACCACAAACGGATGAATAAAACTTTCAAATAAGGCAGCTAAAACCAAATAAATAAAGGCCAAAGCTAACCCAAAGGTAATCCACATCGCACTTCTGGATTCTTTATATTGTTCTGCTTTCCCACCAAAATAATATCGTGCATCGCGCGGCAAATGTTTTTTGATGATGGGATCTAAAACTTGCATGGCCTTGTCTATAGACATGCTTGGCTGTAAGGCCATATGAATAGAAGCACTGCGAATACGATCGCTGTGTTTAATTTCGCTCAGTTCTAAAATTTCTTTGAGTGTTACTAAGCTCCCCAATGGCACCGATTGCCCTTCTGCACCCGCTACAAAATAAGTATTGATATTATTTAATTCGGAACGATACTGTAAAGGCGCACGTACTTGTACATCGTAATCAAAACCTTGGAAATTAAAATCGGTGGCTTTGCGTCCCGATAAAAATGTGTATAAAGTATCTTCAATGGCTTCTATACTTACACCCAATTCTGCCGCCAATTCCCGATCGACGGTAACACTTAAACGTGGTATTTCGGCTGTTTGTTGACTATAAATGGCATCAAAACCAGGGACTTTACGTACTTCTGTCATGATGTCGTTTAAAGAATCTATCAGTTGCTGTGCCGCACCCGAAAATAAAACAACTACCTTAAAGCCTTCATCTCCCCCTACACCACGACCTTCATCAATTTGTACTTCAGGACCCACTATTTTTTTAAATTCGGGCCTTAAGCTTTTTGCAATGTCAAAACTGGTTCGAGTCCGATCTTCACTGGGTTTTAAAATCAGATACCACCACATCCATCGATCTTGCCAAATACCAGATAATACCCGCTCACCTTCAGGCACTGTTTTTAATATACCTTCGACCTGTTTAAACCAATCATTTCTAACAGCTTCTGAAACCGCATTGTCGGCATAAATACCACCCGAAAGATAGCCCTCATCTTCTACTGGAATTAATTCCGAAGGCAATCTTTGAAATCCATATACCCCTAATCCAGCAATGATTACCAATAATATTGTAATTTTACCCGGATGCTGCAAGGCAAGCGCTAACCAACGTTGATAACGAACAGCAATTTTTTCCCAAAAGTCTACTTTTTTAGTATGCTTTAAAAACTTTCCACCCAATGCCGGTGTTAAGGTTAATGCCACAAATCCGGAAATAATCACACTGCCTGCTAGTGTCCATGCAAATTCTCTTAACAATACCGCAGATTCATCTGCCTGAAAAACCAACGGTAAGTAGACGGCAGCTAAGGTAATCGTCATGACCACTACAGCAAAACTAATTTCCTTCATACTAACCAGTGCGGCTTTAAAAGCGGATAATCCTTCTTCCATGTGTCTGTAAATATTTTCTACCACCACAATCGCATCATCAACAACCAAACCAACCGCTAAAACTAATGCCAATAGCGTTACGGGATTAATGCTAAAGCCTAACACCCACATTAATCCAAAGGAACCTATTAAACATACCAATGCAATAGCTTCCCATAAGGTATGGCGCATTTCAGTAAACGAAGCCAAAAAGGGCTCTGTTTTATCGCTCACAACACTCGCCTTCATAGAAGGTGGCATGGTTTTATTTAAATCATTAATAAACGCATGTAATCGACGCGCAACATCTAAAGGATTAGCCTGTGGTTTTGCCGCAATCGCTAATCCCACGAATTCTTGTCCATTTTCTCGTATTTTGACATCGGTGGATCTTTCAGAAACAGACACATCTGCTACATCGCCAATGGTAATACGCCCTTCTGGTGCCACCTTGATGGTGACATTAGCAAAATCCGCGGGCTCTTCAACCATGGCATTTAAAACGACTTGCTCTTTAGCCGTAGCGCCTTCAATTTCGCCACCAGAAGCAAACGCTTTTTCACGTTTAAGTGCTTCTACAACTTCTCTAATTGTTACACCTTTTTCTGCTAATAAGGCGGGATCCGGTTTGACTGCAATTAAATAATTTTTATTACCAAAAGGCGAGACTACCGCAACCCCTTCGATTAAACGCAATTGATCTGCAACATTTCGTCTAATATAGTCAGACAACGCGGGAATACTGCGGGTTTTATCTTCAAATTTTAAATAAGCAATATCCGTTCTATTTTCGTTTTGCTCATTAATTTCTGGCCGTCTAACCGCTTCTGGTAAACTACTTAAAGTAGAAAACACCCGATCGCGTACTTGACTCAGTATTTTGTTACTGTCCATGCCGGTTTTAAATTTTACAGAGATCTGACTACGGCTGTCTTGAGTCCCGGAACTGATACGCTTAACACCATCAATACCCGAGAGTGCGTCTTCTAAAGGTTTTGTAACTTGATGTTCAACAGCACCGCTATTTGCACCCGGATAAACCGTTACAATCATCACTTCATTTTGAGAAACATTGGGTTGATGGCGAAGTTCCAAATGATGATAAGAAACCAATCCCATGATCAGCAAAACGAGATTGATAGCCGTAGCCATTACGGGGCGACGTACAAAAACGCCGGTTAACTGCATTACCAGTCTCCTGCCCAATCATTGGCAACCGCAGATGCACCTTCAGCAATAATATTGGTACGCACCATAATAACAGGCTCGCCCAAATTTAATCCTGATAATACATGTACCCTACCCTTACTGCGTTCGCCTAAAGTGACTTTACGTTTTTGGATTTTGCCCTCTACGATGACAAAGACATCATAACCTTCCATCGTTAAAATAACGCACGATTCCGGAATCACTAATGCATGGGGGTGCAATACCAAAATTTGTTTTACATGTGCTGACATGCCTGGCCACAAATTTTGATTGGCATTTTTAATGAGTGCTTTAATTAAAATAGTGTGTGTTGTAGGATCAACCACCGGGGAAATAAAATTTACTTCGCCTTTAAAAACAACGTTGTTATACGCTTTAACCGACACTTCGACGGTTTGTCCCATTTCCAATTTTGAAGCAAAGTGCTCGGGCACACGATACGTCAAGGTTAATAATTTGGTATCGACCAAATTAACCAGTTCAGTACCTGCTGTTATATATTCTCCGGATTTGACTTTCCAATCCGTTAGATAACCATCGAAGGGTGCTCTGATCTCAGGACCCGTACCGACCATATTGGCCAACACAGTCCCCGATTTTACCCAAGAACCCGATTCTACCAATGTTTCTATTTTTCCTGTCGTCACGGCTTTGATATTAACTTCGGTTTTAGCGGTTAGACTGCCAATGGTATCGATAACTTCTGGCATAGAAGCTTCTTTAACACGAATGGTTTGCACCGGAATAGGCGGCGGCACAATCTCGGATTTTCCCAAAATGAATTCATATAACGTACTTGCGAACAGGGATAAAATAATAACCCCTGCTAACGCAATCCATAAAACAGGCCGTTTGATTTTCTTAAATCGTTTTAGCATAAATCACCCATTCGCTGACGCAGTCGTCGACTTAGCCTAACGACCGTGTTATTGTTTTAAAAAACTTAGTGTATCACTTTTCGGAGTCCAAGCCTATGACTGACCTACAAAAGATTATTGAAGCAGCCTACGACTCGCGGGCGTCTTTAAGCCCAACTTCTGCAGAACCCCACCTTCGAGAAGCAATTGATCATATTTTAGCAGATTTGGAACTAGGCAAATGTCGTGTGTCAGAGCCGCATCAAGGACAATGGAAAGTGAATACCTGGATAAAAAAAGCAGTTTTATTGCACTTTTGCTTACATAAAAGTGCCCCTATTGCGGGCCAATTTACACAATTTTACGATAAGGTTTCTTTACGTTTTACAGAAACTAGCCCCACAGAATTTGAAAATTTAGGCATTCGTATTGTACCCCCTGCAACCGTCCGTCGTGGCGCCTATATCGCCCCTAATACTGTCTTGATGCCTAGCTTTGTGAATATTGGTGCGCATATTGGCGAGGGTACAATGGTCGATACGTGGGTAACGGTAGGCTCTTGTGCGCAAATTGGACGTCATGTACACCTCTCTGGCGGTGTGGGTATCGGAGGTGTTTTAGAACCTCTGCAAGCAAGCCCAACGATTATCGAAGACAATTGTTTTATTGGTGCGCGCTCTGAAATTGTAGAGGGCGTCATTGTCGAACATGGCTCGGTGATTTCGATGGGGGTTTATATTGGACAAAGCACCCGTATTTATGATCGCGAAACGGGTGATATTCATTACGGACGTGTGCCTGCAAACAGTGTGGTCGTGCCGGGTAGTTTACCAAGCAAAGATGGCAAATACAGTCTTTATTGTGCTGTTATTGTAAAACGCGTCGATGATAAAACACGCGCAAAAACAAGCATTAATGAATTATTACGGGTGTAATTTATTTTCTAAACGAGTCGTTCGAATTCTCGCTTTGTCTATAGCCTCGTTAATATCATCCTGTGCGCATGCCTGATTTCCCGTCATTTCCATGAATATTTTTGTTTGGATCTCAATATTAACTTGTTTATAATTATTGAAACCAATCAGCATGTGTTTATAGTTTGTTTGCTCTTGCGAAGGCAGCTTATTCCAAGTTTGTTGTGTCTCTTCTGATTTTTCTGCAAGAAGTTTGCCTAGTTGTTCTAAAGCAACCATCAGTTCCGCACCAAATCGCATCTTTCTTCTTTCTAACAATGCAAAGCTGGTAAGTTTTCTAATATTATCTGATGTAAAGTATGGCTGTTCCCATGCAAATGGTGATAAATACATTACAGATGTGGCAAAATCGGTTGGCCATTTATCTGCAATTGCTAATTTGTCTTTAAGTGGTAATTTAGCAAGTTCCGCCTCGGTTGTTATCCACACTCCTGCTTGATTTGGATGTGGATATAAAATTTTGATGGAGTCTAACGGTTTTCCATTTAACTGTTCTGAGTTAAGACACCTTATTATTGTTGCGTATGCATCACGCCGGTCCGAAAACATATAGACCAATCCAGCGTTTGCTTGCAATAAAAGCATGACAATGCCTTTGTTATTGTTTGCAGCAGCGTGAATCACAGGCATCCAGCTGCGAGCATCGTCTCTTAATGTGAGGTTAGCACCTTGTTCTAATAAAAACCTGACGATTTCATCGTGACCGAACATACTCGCGTAAAGTAAAGCCTCACCCGTACCATCGTCTATACCGTAGCTTCTAGCTTTAATATTAACGCATTGCTCCAAACACAGCTTTACTTTTTCAAGGTCACCTGCTTTTGCGGCTTGTAGTAATACATCCTTGGGTGTCGTGGCACCAAACATTACTTTTCTCCAGATTATCTCAACAGATTATTATTAATAGCGAAAAATACCATTTAGTTAAATTAATGTCAATAGGTGTATGTGCTTTATATTACGATGGAGAATTGTTAGACACTAAGATAACAAAAATCTGTTTATATATTATAAAGGGCGGACACGGCGGTCCGCCCCTACGGATTTTGCAATTCAATACACGTCTCGTAATATCCTAATTGCCATAATCGTTTATGAAATAGGGTGATTTTTTAGTACGACCCTGTTAATGAATAATCTGTAGGGGCGGACCGCCGTGTCCGCCCTTTTAATCCGGAATTTTAAACCAAATTCCTTATCTTAATACCATTCGGATCTAACCTCTTCTACTTTAAAGACGCGGCTATTTTATTTTTTAAGCCATCCCAAAACATAAGCAATTCATTGGCTTTTGTAGAAAGCATCGACAGATGTAGCGCAATAGCCTCGTAGTCTTCTGGGTAATCATGCATAATTTGATTTCGAATTTCTCGTAAATCCATCCACCAATTGACATCATCAATATAACCTAATTTTTCTAATTTGTTGAGTTTATCAACAAAAGGACCTGCGTCTTCACCCAGCAGATCCAAAATAAGTGAGAAAATCTTGACACCAATAATATCTTGCAGTTTTCCAAATCGCATTGTCATCATATCCAGAAAAGCAACCTGTTCAACGGGAAGTTTGGACAAGCCTTCAGCAGATATTGGCATTAAATGTGTAAATTGTGCTAAAGCCACTTTTAACCTTGCTGCATGAATATCTGCAATTTTTACATAATCAACAAGCATTGTTTGTTTTTTCATGTCAATTGTACCCCTGTATTTTTTGCTTCATCATATATTCTCTGGTGTTTATTGTATTTTAAAATATTCAAAACAACATCAATTCTTTGTTCACCAATTCTTTTTTTTAAATCCGTTAAAAAACTTATTTTTTTTTCTATTGCTTGCGCAGGATCTAAATAATGGGTTTCAATATAAAGATCAATATCTCCCCCTTTTTTTAGATCATCTACCCTTGAGCCAAATAACCAAATTTCATCTTCCGGCAAGAAATGTGCTCTAAACGATTGGTTGGTTGCATCCAATTGTTTTTGAGTTAGCCTCATACACTTTCCATTTATAGTACTGAACTGGCTGAAGATTGGTCCGTAACTTCATTATAGGCAAACACCCATCTTTTTTGCAACAAATCCCGGCAAAAATAGAGTCCTATCAACAACGATATAAACATGACGATTCCAATGGGATAAAAGCTACCGGTATAAAAATAGCTCACCCCCTCTAATGCAAATGCAGTAAGGACTAAACGTCCTGCTTGAATTAAAGCCGCTGCTCGCCCTTTTGAATGTTCTATAACCTCTAGTGAAAATGGATATAAAATGTTGATGGGAAACACCACACCAATTGAAAAAACCAGAATAACAGCCGTAATTAATAATGGATTTTTTATGCCTAAAACAGCGATCAACAGTATTAATACAGCGCTTGCAAAGCACAACCAAATACCCACCATATAACTTTTTTCATGCCCAAAACGTGCATAGATTTGGGGACTTAAAATACTCGCAACCGAAAATCCCGCTGCTAAAGCACCTTGATAATAACCAAAATGTTTAAGCGGAACACCCAAATTTTCCATATATAAAATAGGTGCCATGCCTATAAAAATCCAATAGGTTATTACGAGAAAACAAATCGCCCAAAAATAGAGCATATATTTTTGAGAAGCAAGCAATGGCAAATAAGCTTTAGGAGAAAGCGAAACAGCCGGATTACCTGCTTTGCTGGGCAAAATAAAATAACCGGCAACTAAACAAATGGTTCCAAGGCCAAAAAGCAAAATAAAATTTGCTCTCCAGCTAAAATAGAGATTCACAATACTGCCAACCACCGGTGCAAAAGCCATGGCGACAGTCACCATACCGTTTAAAAGTCCCAACAAGGCAGGTTGTTTTTCGATAGGGTATTCATCAGCGATTACCACATAAGCCAATACCGCCGGTGCTGCAATACCTGCGCCCTGTAAAAAACGCCCTACCAATAAAAACGCAAAATGCGTTGCCGTCATACAGAAAAAACTGCCAATCACAAATATCAAAAGACCCGCTAGCATAACGTGTCGTCGATTATAGCGATCGCCCATCGTGCCCGTAAAAAGCGAGCAAAGACAATAGGCAATAAAATTAACGCTTAAGGTTAACTGCACCATAACGGGGGATAATTCAAACACTTTTTGTAATTCTGGAAAGCTTGGTATAAAAAGATCGACTTCCGAGCCCGCTAGAATTTCAATTAATAGAATTGTAATAAATCTAATGGTTGGATGATTACGCATATAACTGGCAATTCTAACTAAAAATTTTGTCTGTGTCCAGATCTGACCCCTTCATATACCGGCAATGCGAGTTCTGCAGATACGACGTTACCTTGGATATACTCGAATTCGGCAATTAAGGCGATATCCTGTGCATGGGGATAGCCAGTTACCGGTTGCCAACCAGGTTGCTCTTCAAAAACAGCCTGCATAATGCCTGCTGAATTTAATTCAAATGGCTCTTGATAGAAAGATGCCATGCGGGCATCGAGGGTTGCCATAACCTGGGTTGTACCAGAGGTTCGGGCAGCGCCTTGTGCTAATGCCCGCAATGTCGAAACGGGGACCACGGGTTTATTCAGCCCAAAACCCAACGCTTGGATAACACTACAAGCAATTCGAATGCCTGTGAAGCTACCAGGCCCCTCCCCAAAAGCAAAGGCATCTAGCTCAGCTAAAGTAATGCCCTTTTCTTTTAATAAGTCATTGATCATGGGTAAAAGTATTCTGGTATGAGCTCGTGGGATAATTTCAAATTTTTCAACGATTTGTCCCGCTAAATTTAGCGCAACAGAACACGCATCTGTAGACGTATCGATCGCTAAGATTTTGATTGAATTAGACAAAATAGTTATTCATTATCATTGTAAGAGGCTTTAAACGACCACTAAGCGTCGAACTTAAAAAAGCAGCTCGACGCTTAATGGCTTCAGTATCACTTAAGCAGCTGCTGCTACTTTAGCTACTGCCTTACGCCTACGACGTTTGCGGGTACCGCTAGCTGCTTTAGGAGCTGCTCGCTTTGCACCTGCCGCTTTACGCTTAGCAGTTTTTCTCTTCTTTGGCGCTTTTTTAGCAGTAGCTTTTTTGGCTCCTGCTTTTTTAGCGACGCGCTTTTTAGCAACTTTCTTCTTAGCAACTGCTTTCTTAGCGCCAGCCTTTTTGGCTACTCGCTTTTTAGCAACCGCTTTCTTAGCGCCAGCTTTCTTAACAACACGTTTTTTAGCTACTGTCTTCTTAGCAACCGCTTTTTTAGCCTTTTTAGGCTTTGCTGCTGCTTTAACGACTTTCGCCTTTGCTACTTTACGTTTCTTGGCCATTACTAGATCTCCTATGGCTTAAACTCAATTAATTGGACAATACAAACATAGCACAGATATTGCACGAGTACATACTACAATGTCAATTTTTTTTAAAAAATGTGAAAAAAAATCATAGGTCACATGGTTTTTTTTCTATTTTTGTTTATTGTTCGGGAAATTTTAGCACGCGATAGATATCTTTTTGAATAGATTCGACCGTGCCTACACCTGGGATTTCAGAAAATTGTTTGGGTGACATTGATGCCTTATACCATTCAATCACAGGCTCTGTCTCTTGATGATAGATCCGCAAACGGTTCCTGATAGCTGCCTCTGTGTCGTCCTCACGTTGAATCAATAGCTCCCCGGTTACATCGTCTTTATTATCCACTTCTGGGGGGTTGAATACGGTATGGTAAGTCCTACCAGATGCCAAATGTATGCGCCTGCCACTGATACGTTTAATAATATCTTCATCCTGTACGCGAATATAAATAACATGATCAATCTCTATACCTTTTTCTTTAAAAACAGCTGCTAAAGCCTGTGCTTGAAGCACATTTCTAGGGAATCCATCGAGTAAAAATCCATTCCGACAATCGGGTTGGTTCAGTCGATTTTTGAGTAAATCGAAGATTAAATCATCGGGCACTAACTGGCCATTGGCTATCATTTGTTGAACACTAAGACCTATAGAAGACCCTGCAGAAATCTCAGCACGTAGCATATCGCCCGTGGATATTTTAGGCAGGTTAAATGTTTCACAAAGCAGCGATGCCTGCGTTCCTTTACCAGCACCGGGCGCACCTAATAATATAATCCGCATTTGATGCATCTACTCACCCCAATGTCAAAAAAAACGACAGTATATCAAGTTAGCAAGACCCTCGCTATAGATGCTATATTAATATGTATGGAAACCTCTAAAGAAAAACCACGTCCCAAAGCACCATCAGTCAATGATTCGGTCCTGTCTCGTGAATCTTGGAAAATCTTTCAAGTGATGGCAGAATTTGTAGAAGGATACGAAAGACTCATTCACATTAAACCTTCTGTGAGTGTTTTTGGTTCTGCACGCGCAAAACCGGGTGATAAACACCATCTTTTAGCAGAATCTATTGGCCGGCAATTATCCGATTCGGGGTATTCTGTTGTCACTGGCGGTGGTCCAGGCACCATGGAAGCAGTTAATAAAGGGGCTTACCAGGGCCGTTCCTTAAGTGTTGGTCTCAATATAGAATTACCCACACAAGAACTCACCAATCGATATCAAGATATCTCGTTACGATTTAGACATTTTTTTACAAGAAAAGTGATGTTTGTTAAATACGCGGCTGCTTATGTGGTACTCCCTGGCGGATATGGAACACTAGACGAACTGGCAGAAATTTTAGCCTTAGTACAAACCGGAAAAACACGTCATATACCCATCATTTTAGTAAATGAGCCTTTCTGGAGACCTTTACTGCAATGGTTTAAAGATACACTGCTCACAGAAAATATGATCGATAAAAGTGATATTACACTCTGGACATTCGCCGATACACCAGAGGAGGTTGTTAAAAGAATCCAGACATTTTATAAAGATAAAGAAATACCAACCGAGACACTCGTAGAAGGCGACACCGATATCTAACTAACAGGTCTTGCACCCTACCGTAGAACCCGGCACAATAGCCTTATGCAATTAGGGATTAAGCATAGGGTATTATTATTGGCATTAGTGCCCACTATCACCATATCGGTGCTATTAGTGGTCTATTTTGTAAATACCCGTCTACAGGACTTACAAGAAGCTTTTCGCGCTCAGGGTGAGGCCATGGCCCTAAAACTGGGGCCAGCAGGAGAGTACGGTGTTTTTTCGAAAAATTCGCTTCAGCTCGAAAATCTGGCCACTACAGCCCTAAAAGAACCCAATGTTAGCAGTGTTAACTTTTATACCGCGACAGGAGAAACCCTTGCGACAAGCGGCAAACCTGCATCACCCTTTGTGCCCCCCAGTTTAATTCAACCCCTCAGTAGACAAGTTTTAATCCATGAACAATCCGATGCTGTCGACTTTATGGTCCCCATTACCACTTATAAAGAATTAAACGACTCCGATTCAGATCTCTATCAAACAGAAACCCTTATCGGATGGTTGAAGCTTGAGTTAGAAACTAAATCGATTAAATTACGTGAATATCAAATCTTAACCCATGCGAGCTTGATTTTTTTATTGGGACTGAGTATCAGCGCCCTATTAGCTTTTGAAATGGGCCGAAACCTAACACAGCCTATTTTAGAAATAGGGAGAGGTCGTTAACAAAATTCGAGAAGGCACACTGAATGCACGCACGCAGGTTGCTTCTTATCCCGAATTAAAAATACTGGGGTCAGGTATTAATAGCATGGCGGAAGCGCTAGAAAATGCGCATCAAGAACTTCAACATAAAATTGATCAAGCTACCTTAAGCCTAAGACGCACGCTCCATGAAATTCGTACATGAATGGCGTGGTCGGATTTATTAATTTATTGCAAAAAACAGAGCTCAACCAAAAACAACAAGAATATATCCGCACGATACAAAAATCTGCAGGTAATTTATTAGCCATTCTGAATGATATTCTTGACTTCTCTAAAATGGAAGCTGGCAAATTACGCATAGAACGTTCGGTAATGGATATTCGCGAATGCATAGAAGAAACCTTGAATTTGCTGGCACCCCATGCACAAGAAAAAAATATTGCGCTTATCCCACTCATTTACTCTGATGTCCCCTCACATGTGCTGAGTGACCCACTGCGAATAAAACAAATTATCACCAATTTAGTCAGTAATGCCATTAAGTTTACAGAGCAAGGCAGTGTGATCATCCGTGTGATGTTAGATAGCGACTCTTTTCGTTCAAAATATTGACCGATTAGCGATGAATGTCTAGAAAAATGAGCAGGGCTTGGATTGGTTATTTGTAAATGCTAATAAAGTTAAATCGGAATTTTTAGCTGATATGAGCTATGAAATTCGTACGCCACTGAATGGCGTGGTCGCCATAGAAGCCATACAACAAAAAGCTTATTAATTTATTGAATGCCCAAAAAACAGAGCTATTCAACCAAAAACAACAAGAATATATCCGCACGATACAAAAATCTGCAGGTAATTTATTAGCCATTCTGAATGATATTCTTGACTTCTCTAAAATGGAAATTATTACGTGATCACGTCAAATTACGCATAGAACGTTCGGTAATGGATATTCGCGATGCCTTTAATCGCGCGGTGGCATCCGTCTTGGCAATTGCTTGACAGAAACCTTGAATTTGCTGGGGCATTATTCACCAACCAATATTACAAAAGCCAATGCAAATTCTTTTCATCAGAAAAAAATATTGCGATCCATTATCCCACTCATTTTCACTCTGAGTGTGTGGTCCCCTCACATGTGAAAAGCTGAGTGACCGCACTGCGTGCTAAAACCAGATCAAAACAAATTATCACCAATTTAGTCAGTAATGCCATTAAGTTTACATCTATCAAAACAGAGCAAGGCAATAAACCTGTTTCTACATCTTTTACCAATTGTAATTCATATCCCAATATTTTTAATAAAGCCTTTTCAAAATAATCATCCGTATTTGTGATGTTAGATACGATGCATTAATCTAAACAATAATTCATTTAAATAAAATGCACTAATCACACACTGACCTGTTAATACAGGTGCCACACCACACGCATCAAAATCTATTAGGGTTAATAACTCCCCTCGTCCAACACATGAAACTGTCAACGGTATAGTATTTTAAAACCACGCCCTCGCCATCTCACACAACCATTCGCGTACATGTGACCGACACAGGTATTGGCTTTTACCCACAATTGACGACCTACAATTTTTTCAATATCAGTTCTGGAACGAATACCAATTTCTTTCAGTCTTTCGCCGTTTTTACCAATCACAATGGGCTTTTGTCCTTCACGCTCTACCCAAATAATAGCACTAATCAATGGGACTTTTTTAGGATCCGATTTATCGGTTTTATACATCTCAATTTCAACTGTCGTTGAATAAGGCAATTCTTCGCCTAAGGAACGCACTAATTTTTCTCGAATAATCTCAGCCATTCTAAATCGAGGCGTTCTGTCTGTCATTTGTGTGTCTGGAAAATAATGCGGACTTTGGGGTAAACAACCCGCAACCACGCGTTCTAAAGCTTCAATATTGGTTTTGTGTTTTGCAGAAATCGGAATAATTTCAAAAAATTTATATTTTAAAGCCAACGATTCACAATAAGGCAAAAGCGTTGTTTTTTCTGAAAGGGTATCCACTTTATTAACCGCTAAAATAATAGGCCGATTTGTTTTGGTAATGAGATCGAACACCATCTGATCTTCCACATTCCATTTAAGACCATCTACAACAAAGATAATCACATCAACATCTTTTAAAGCACGCCGTGCTTCTTTATTCATAAATTTATTCAGCAAATGGGTTTCTTCAATATGCATTCCCGGCGTGTCAACATATATAGCTTGAAATTTATCGACTGTTTTCACACCCAATAATCGATGTCGTGTGGTTTGAGGTTTTCTAGAAGTAATACTTAATTTTTCGCCTAAAATATGGTTTAAGAGGGTCGATTTCCCAACGTTTGGTCGTCCAACAATGGCAACATAACCACAATGTGACTCAATATTATCGTTCATTTTTAAGCGCCTTCAGTGCTGCATCTGCTGCATTTTGTTCTGCTTTTCTGCGTGTAGAGGCAACCCCTATAAACGGCCCCTCCAATAAAGAAAATGTACATTCGATTTCGAATACAGGGTTATGCGCATCCCCACTCATCTTCCGCATATGGTACTCTGGTAAAGGAACATGCCGCGCTTGCACATATTCTTGTAATCGCGTTTTAGCATCTTTTTGTGAAGCGCCTGGTACTAATGCATTAAAACGCGACTCGTACCATCGTAAAATACACTGACGACAGACTTCTAAATCCGAATCCAAATAAATGGCACCGATAATGGCTTCCAGTGCATCTGCCAAAATAGATTCTCGTTGATTACCCCCACTTTTACGTTCGCTTATCCCTAAACTTAAATATTCGCCAATACCAAATTCGCGTGCCACTTCTGCAACCGTTTCTCCGCGAACCAATAATGCCCGCAATCGCGTTAAATCGCCTTCGCGTGCTTTTGGAAATCGTGCATACAATTCGGCAGCAACCACAAAATTTAAAATAGAATCACCTAAAAATTCCAAACGTTCATTATTGGTAACGCCACTCGAACGATGTGTCATCGCAGCTCGTAAGAGCGTTATGTCCCTAAAAGCATAATTGAGCTTCTGGGTTAAACGTTCTACTTTTTCAATCCAAACGCTCATTACGGAATGTATCCTATACGATTCCAGCGAATACGATAATGGTTGCTATCCCAACTCATCCAAATGGCAATAGCACGACCTTGAATATCGATATCTTTTACAAATCCCCAAAACCGACTGTCATCACTACCATCGCGATTATCACCCATCATAAAATACTGATCTTCAGGTACGATAATATCATCGTACACATAAGCGGATTCATAAAGACTCTGTGGCTGTGTGAAAATTTGATGTTTATGATCGCCTAATTGTTCCTCGAGCTCCCTCACTGTAATAGAAGAACCTCGCGGATCACTATCTAACTTTTCGCTTTGAAAGACTTGTTTAACAGGTTCGCCATTAATATAAATTGTTTTGTCTTTATATTGCACATGATCGTTTGGTAATCCTACAACGCGCTTAATCATGTCTATAGATTCACCATTTCTTTTGACATGTTTAAACACGATCACGTCACCTCGTTTGGGTGAACCCGTTTTAATCATTTGGTTACCCAAAATGGGTAATCGTAATCCATAGTCATATTTATTAACTAAAATCAAATCACCCTCTAACAATGTCGGACGCATCGAACTCGATGGTATTCTGAAGGGCTCGGCTAAAAACGAGCGTAAAATAAACACGATTAAGAAAATCGGAAAAAACGATTTGGCATATTCTACCCACCAAGGTTCGCTCGCATTTTTTTCGCGTTTCTTACCAAAAAACAAAGCATCCAAAGCCCAAATAGCCGCTGAACTCACTGTTAATGCTAATAAAATTTCAGAAAATCGCATTGTTTATCCTTTTTTGTCTTTATCTACTTTTAAAATTGCTAAAAAGGCATCTTGTGGAATCTCCACCTTGCCCACCTGTTTCATCCGTTTCTTACCCTTTTTCTGTTTGTCTAATAATTTTCGCTTACGAGACACGTCACCACCATAACACTTGGCCGTTACGTTTTTACGCAAGGCTTTTACGGTTGAACGTGCAATAATATGTGCACCAATGGCCGCTTGTATCGCAATATCGAACATTTGTCTTGGAATAATTTCTTGTAATTTGTCTGTTAATTCTCGACCCCGTGTAAAGGCTTTATCGCGATGCACAATCCATGCTAAAGCATCGACTTTTTCAGAATTAATTAAAATATCCAGCTTCACTAAATCTGCAGTCTGAAAACGCACAAAATGGTAATCGAGAGATGCAAAGCCTCGACTAACGGATTTTAATTTATCAAAAAAATCCAAAACCACTTCGTTCATGGGTAGCTCATAAACGAGAGAAACCTGATTACCCAAATACATTAATTTGGTTTGTACCCCTCTTTTTTCGGTACACAAGGTAATCACATTCCCTAAATAGATCTGCGGTACTAACATGCTCGCCTCTACAATAGGCTCTCGCATTTCTTCTATGGTGGCTGGGTCCGGTAATTTTGAGGGATTATCAACTGTAATCACTTCGCCTTTTCGTGTCACGATTTCGTAAATAACCGTGGGTGCCGTCGTAATTAAATTTAAATTATATTCCCGCTCTAATCGTTCTTGCACAATTTCCATGTGCAATAACCCAAGAAATCCACATCTAAATCCAAATCCTAACGCATGCGATACTTCGGGCTCATAAAATAAAGAAGAATCATTTAACTTAAGCTTTGCTAAAGCCTCTCTAAAATCTTCGTAATCTTCCGAATCTACCGGAAAGACGCCAGCATATACTTTTGGTTCGCATAACTGAAAGCCCGGCAAAGGTTTTAACGCCGGATTTTTAGCTAATGTAATGGTATCGCCAACAGGTGCGCCGTTAATTTCTTTAATACCCGCAATCACAAAACCTACTTCACCCGCAGAAAGCGATTCTCTTTTGACACGCTTAGGCGTAAACACGCCCACTTCATCGACCAAATGAATTTTACCGGTAGACATCACAAGCATTTTGTCGCCCGCACGCAATACGCCATTTTTAATGCGCACTAAAGACACAACGCCTAAATAACTATCAAACCAGGAATCAATAATAAGCGCTTGTAAAGGCGCATCAATTTCTCCCATGGGTGGTGGCACGGTGGTCACTAAACGTTCCAGTAAATCGACCACACCTATACCACTTTTGGCACTAATCCTAAGTGCATTTTCGGCTTCAATCCCAATAATTTCTTCGATTTCTTTAATCACACGCTCAGGTTCAACCTGAGGCAAATCAATTTTGTTTAAAACAGGAATCACTTCTACCCCTTGTTCAAGGGCTGTATAACAATTGGCAACGGTTTGTGCTTCTACACCTTGAGCTGCATCTACCACCAATAAAGCCCCTTCGCAAGCCGCCAACGACCGAGAAACTTCATAAGCAAAATCCACATGCCCTGGGGTATCGATAAAATTCAAATGGTAGGTTTGCCCATCACTGGCTTTAAAATTTAAAGTCACACACTGGGCTTTAATAGTAATGCCACGTTCTCGCTCTAAATCCATAGAATCCAAGACTTGGCTAGACATCTCACGTTCGGTTAAGCCCCCACATATCTGAATAAATCGGTCCGCTAGGGTAGATTTCCCGTGATCAATATGGGCAATAATGGAAAAATTTCTAATCTGTTGCATATTGGACAAAGTAAAAGCGCCTCAAAATAGTCTTTCGGAAGTTTAAGAAGGTGATTTTACCTGATTTCTAAGCACTATGCATTAGATGTTATAAGTTAATTAACTTATTTTTATTGTACGCATTAGGGATATCTATTGTTGTAATAAAGGTTGGACGCTTTTATCTATCGCAATGCGAGCCCTAAAGATACGTGAACGCACAGTCCCAACAGGGCAATGCATAATATCGGATATCTCTTCGTAAGACATGCCTTCTAATTCACGTAATGTAATAGCCGTCCGTAAATCTTTAGGCAGATGATCAATCGCATCATAAACCACATGTTCTATTTCATCGCGCAACATTAATCGTTCTGGTGTGCCAACTTCTTTAGGACTGTTTCGCATCACAAATCTTTCCATATCCAAAATTTCAATATTGATATCCGGTAAGCGCCGTCCTTGCGCAACAATATAATTTTTAGACGTATTAACCGCAATACGGTACAACCAAGTATAAAAAGAACTATCAGATCTAAATCTATTTAAAGCACGATAGGCTTTTATAAAAACTTCTTGGCAAATATCTAAAGACTCGCTGGGATCTTTTATGAATCGTGCAACGACCTTAAAAACACGGGTTTGATAACGCATCACCAACACATCAAAGGCTCTTGAATCGCCCGATTTGGTGGCTTCAATTAATTGTTTATCTTCTCTACTATCATACATCAGACCGGTCTCCTTTAAGGTTGATTACCAGTCCTTTTGGCAATATGTCATACTTCACTTTTTAGTGTAGTGAAAGAGATTTCTTATTTCAATGTGTAATATCTTGTATATTTTCTGAAGAGGGTTTAAATGCTTAAACGCGCACACAAATTGCGATATTCACTAGGGTTCAGTGCATCTACAGGAATAATGACTTGACGCACACCCGCTTTAATGCGAAATCGTAATAGTAAAAATAACGCGCATTTATAGCTATCGCCCTTAAGTTCACCTATTGCAGCCTTTTTAGCCTTGGTTAAACATCCCCAGCGCCCGGCAGCATCTTGCCAAATCATGATAACCGATTTTTTGGCAGATCTTTTTACGTGCAGATTCATAAGATTAATGTAATAAAAAAATAAGAGTGTAATTACTGCCATTTTAAAAATAACCAAAATAGGTAAATAAAACACCAGAAGCATAGCAACAAGATGCACTAAACCTAAAAAAATAGCCAAGAACCACGAAAATCCGAGTTCATATTCGACGCGTTGCAATCATTTTATCCTTGATGTACAGACTGACGTATGCGTTGTACCATGGATTGTAAAGCGGGACTATCGGGTATTTGACGGACGATTAAATAATCGTACAATTCTTGATCTGGAAAAGCCAATAAATCAATAAAAGCTTTTTTTTGTTCTATCTCTAATGTCTCGAAAACCGTATCAAAAAAAGGTAGTAACAACATATCTAATTCTAGCATCCCCCGACGACATTGCCATCGAATGCTAGCGGGACTGGATAATACTGTGGTGCTTGAATCCATATAAACACACAAAAAATATGATATAGTCTCGATATTAGCAGATGTCCAAACGTCTCACAAGACACAGGGAATATCCTCATGACGACGACTGATACATTATTTATTACCGACCTTAATCCATTTTATGGACTTATTGCCGTTTCAGGTCCAGATGCACCAACCTTTTTGCAAGGTCAATTAACCGCAGATGTTCGTGCCATTACACCAACACAACCTGGATTTTCAGCCTTTTGTAACCCCAAGGGACGCATCCGGGCTTTGTTTAGAATTTTTCTTGACCAAAACACCTATTTTTTACAAACACCCATTGGTGTACTACCCAGTGCTCTTGCTGCATTACAAAAAGTCGCGCGTTTTTCTAAAGTCGTCTTAAAAGACGTTAGCCTAGAATGGCAACGCATTGGCATTTGGTTAACAGACAATCATTTAGAAAAACTTCATCTATTTGATCATAAAGAAATACCTATTTTAACGCTACCCTGTGTTGAACCGTACAAACGTTTTGAACTTATTGGCCAACCCAACAATATAAAACCCCTTTGGGATAAACTGGCAGCATTAGAAAATACTAAGATAACAGATTTTGATGCTTGGAAAATGTTAGATGCACAAGCAGGGATCCCCGAGATTTGGCCCGACACTATCGAAAAATTTTTACCACACAATTTAAATTTACCTGCGCTAGGCGCTGTGAGTTTTAATAAAGGGTGTTATTGTGGGCAAGAGATTATTGCACGGATGGAATATCGTTCGAAGAAGTTTTAGTTAACCCTCATCCGGCCTTCAGCCACCTTCTCCCAATTTTGGGAGAAGGTGGCTGAAGGCCGGATGAGGGTTAATCTGAATTTTTGTGTATCTGTAAGAACCTAGATAAAATTTAAGCCACCTTATTTACCACACTTGCATGCATCAATTTTGCCAAAGTCTTAATCGTTGGATTTTTGTGCTTTAAAGAATGGTATAAAGTTGATCGCGGAATATGAGAATTCCTAGCCATTTGAACCCGATTAACAGTATCTAAATAAATCTCAATAATCTCCATAGCCCCTTCTGGATCGTCGTTTAAAAGACATTCCATAATACCGCCCCCAATTTTTTCTGGATTTAATAGCTCTTCCGTTGGTTTATATTCACGAGTGCGCGGAGCGTTATCCTTGCGACCAACATATTTACGAGTAGCGGACATTGATGCTTTTCGCCTTTGTGATGTCGCTGTTTTGCCCATTTTTATTTCCCCCAATTAATAACAATAATTGATTTTCGTCTCTGAAAGCATAATAAACTCTCCGTCCATTGTTCCACCTTAACTCCCAGATAGCATTATCTATTGAGACTGATTTATGATCCCCAAAATGCCCTTCTACTTCAATTAAGCGCATCCGTTTATCTATCTGAAGCTGCTCTCTAATAGTCAGATCAAAAAGCCAATCATCATATTCAAGCGTGGTAAATAGCTTATAGTACCTTTTGTATATCATAAAGTGTACAACATATTGGACATTAAATCAATCATATTATTTCTACCTGAAATACTGTATACATAACCTGTTGGTTTGTTCGGTATGATTTGAGACATTTGAAGCTACTCCGCAAAGATTAATCTCTGCAGCGTAATCAGTACCATTCAGCAAAACAATCCGGTAAATATCCTAGTAATAAATACGGTCTATACTGTCTAAAGAACTCTGAGAGGAGCATGGAATATGCCTAAACCATTAAAACCCATTTTATTGATACTCAGTGCTGTTTTTTTGACAGATCTCTCCGCAGAAAGCATCGAGATTGAAACCAAGCCTATCAACATGGAAGAATTTACGTGTACAGAATTTGCCACCAAATCTAAAAACTGTGAAGCCTATGTCTGTCAAACACCGTATAATCTAGATCCTACAATAAGCACTGAGTGGAAAATTATTGGCAAAAAAGGTGATCGCTGTCTTATATCAAACACAACTAATGATGTAGGCTTAAAAGACGAACATGACCAACCAAAGCCTGTAACCAAAACCTGTGAATACGACAAAACAGGTATAGCAAACCTCAACCGCACAATGGATGATATGAAAAAAGGCTATTTTGAATTGCCATCGGAAAATCCAGAAGGACTTTTCGAGTGCGCATTTACCTCAAATGGTCGTCCTATTAATGCTGAGCCATACCTTATGCGCTCTGATCTGGATTAACATTCTTCATATGCGGAAACAACAACACATCGCGAATCGAAGGCGAATCGGTTAATAGCATCACCAGTCGATCTATCCCAATACCTTCGCCAGCTGTTGGCGGCAACCCATGCTCGAGTGCCACTACATAATCGCTATCAAAATGCATGGCTTCTTCATCACCGGACTCTTTGGCTTCAACTTGCTTTTGAAAACGTTCTGCTTGATCTTCCGCGTCATTTAACTCCGAAAATAAATTCGCAATCTCACGCCCTGCAATAAATAATTCAGCGCGATCGGTCACCTCTGGATTAGCCTCGTTACACCGTGCGAGGGGTGAAACCTCAGTTGGATATTGCGTAATAAAAGTGGGTTGTTGCAGCTTGGTTTCGACTGTACAATCAAATAGTTCTAACTGTAGTCTACCCAAGCCCCAAGATTTATCTATCGATATTCCGTGTTTTTTAAGTAAATTTGTTAAAATAGCCGAATCTTCTAAGTCTGAATTTTTGATATCGGGATTAAAGTGCACAATGGCTTCTTTAATAGTATATCTGGCAAAGGGCTTTGAAAAATCTAATACTTGATCTTGATACGGAACAGCCAATGTCCCTAATGTTTTTTGAATAATGTCTTTTAAGAGTTCTTCTGTTAAATCCATTAAATCCTCATAATCCGCATACGCCTGATAAAATTCAATCATCGTAAATTCAGGATTATGTCTGGTTGATAATCCTTCATTTCTAAAATTACGGTTAATTTCGAATACCCGTTCGAATCCACCCACCACTAACCGCTTTAAATACAGTTCAGGCGAAACCCGCAAATACAAATCCATATCCAATGCATTATGGTGTGTAATAAAGGGTTTTGCAGCTGCCCCCCCTGGGATTGCTTGCATCATCGGCGTTTCGACTTCTAGAAAATCTCGGCTGGTTAAAAATTCACGCAGCGTTTGAATAATTTTTGAGCGTATTATAAAAGTTTTACGTGTTTCTTCGTTAACAATTAAATCTAAATCACGCTGCCTATACCGCTGTTCATGATCGGTTAGACCATGCCATTTATCGGGTAGTGGTCGTAATGCTTTAGTTAACAATTGTACATTGTGCACTTTAATAGACAGCTCACCGGTTTTAGTTTTAAATAAAACCCCTTCAACACCTAAAATATCACCCAAATCCCAAGATTGAAATTCATCGTACTGCCCTTCCGGTAACAAATCTTGTTTGATATACAATTGTATACGACCCGACATATCTTGAAGATGCACAAAACTTGCTTTACCCATAAGACGCCGTGTCATCATACGCCCTGCAACTGAAACAGCCCTATTTTGCTTTTCTAGGGCTTCTGCTGTTTCTGAACCATAAGAAACACATTGTTCTGCTGCATGCGTACGCCTAAACGTGTTGGGAAAAGGATTACCTTTTTCGCGTAATTTTAAGAGCTTTGATCGACGTTGCGATATTTGTTCGTTGGTGTCACCTAAATGTTCTGTCTCTGTCATAAACCCGCCTTTAAACTTGCTTCAATTAAAAAATCGATATGTCCATCTAAAACACTACTCGTGTCTGTGGTTTCTTCACCCGTGCGTAAATCCTTAACGCGAGATTGATCCAATACATAGGAACGAATTTGACTGCCCCATCCAATATCCGATTTTGTGTCTTCTAACGCTTGCTTTTCTTCTGTGCGCTTTAACTGCTCTAGCTCGTATAATTTCGCTTTTAATTGCTTCATCGCATTGGAACGATTTTTGTGCTGAGAACGATCACTTTGGCATTGTACAACCGTATTGGTCGGTATGTGCGTTATCCGAATGGCTGAATCGGTTCGGTTAACATGCTGCCCACCAGCACCACTGGCACGATAAGTATCAATACGTAAATCTGCTGGATTGATCTCGACCGCAATATCATCCTCTATTTCAGGATACACAAAGACAGATGCAAATGAGGTATGCCGACGGTTTCCCGAATCAAAGGGTGATTTACGAACCAATCGATGCACACCAGTTTCAGTTCTAAGCCAACCATAAGCGTAATCGCCCTCAAATTGAATGGTCGCACTTTTAATACCGGCCACCTCACCTTCGGACAATTCTAGCAAGGTCGTTTTAAAACCACGTCGTTCACCCCATTTTAGATACATGCGTAATAACATTTCTGCCCAATCTTGGGCTTCAGTGCCACCTGATCCCGACTGAATATCCATAAAAGCATTATTGGGATCCATTTTGTTTGGAAACATGCGTTGAAACTCTAAGCGTTCTACAATATCGGTTAGACGTTTGCCCTCTGCATAAAGCGACTCTAGGGTTTCGTTGTCTTTTTCTTCAAATGCAAGATCCAATAATTCTTGGAGTTCCGTTAAGCCTTGCTCTAAGGTTTGGATAGAACGTACGACTTTCTCTAATTCAGATCGCTCACGTCCCAGTTCTTGTGCTTTAGTAGGATTATGCCAAATTGCAGGATCTTCTAGTAATTGATTAACTTCGGTTAAACGTTCTTCTTTAAGATCGTAGTCAAAGATACCCCCGTAAGGCAACTGTTCTTTGGAAGAGATCTTTAATT
This sequence comes from Gammaproteobacteria bacterium, assembly GCA_044225395.1. GTDB lineage: Bacteria > Pseudomonadota > Gammaproteobacteria > UBA6186 > Azoamicaceae > CADEGZ01. The sequence goes on along the minus strand of JBGAIP010000003.1, from coordinate 71,042 downwards.
AATTGTATTAATGGATTAATTTCTATCATATTTTTTATTGCCGAACGAGGGCGAACCCTCAGTCCGCCCCCACAAGGTAATTAATTACGCTGCTTCGGTCGCTTTTACACGAACACCCGCGGTTATTTTATCTAACCATTCCTGTAGAACTTTCGCTTGACGCGTTGCGAGCTTAGGATCTTTAAAAGTATGCGTCAACAAGTAAATACCTTGTATATTCGATACTAGATTCAAAGCATAATCCGCTGCTTTCTCGCCAAAACCCATGGTTTTGAATTGGGATTCGCACCACATTAACAAATCATGCAACAATTTCGCTGCTTGATCTGCTAAAGAGCCGCCTTGTTTCCCTAACTCTTGACACAAGCCGCCCACCGGGCAACCAAATCGTGCTTTTAATTCCAAATCTTCTGTGCCGAATTGCAGCAACTCTAGTAAACGGGCTTTTGGATCAGGCATTTCATCCAATTTACTATAATACTCAGCATTCTCAGCTGACCATTTCAAGATAACTGCTTCACCAATGGCTTCTTTGGTTTTAAAATAATAATAGACATTCCCTAAAGGAACATCAGCTTCTTGTGCAATATCTGCGAGTGTTGTTTGATTAAACCCCTTCTGGTGAATTAACACTTTGGCTGCTTCAATTAAACGAACACGTTTATCTGTTTTCCGTGGCATAGCGTTTTAAATCCATTGCTTAATAGTTAAGGGGGTGTTTCCCCGCGACTTGATTACGATTGCGGCTAGCACAATCGTAACCACCCAATTCACTAACTATAGGATTATACAAAATCCCACGTCAGTTGCATACCAATTAAATCAGCGTGCGTTTTGCTAGTACCTGTAAAGCTTTGAAGACCTGAAGCGGCCCCTGTTGCTGTCAGTGGCGCCGTTTGATTTATGTTAGCTTTCTTGAAAAAGACATGGGCATAACCAAAGTCTAAGGCAAGACACTTCGTCACACGATACTGAACCCCAATAGAACCCCAGGTACGATTTTGATCTGGGATCGCCAGTGTACGATTAAGATCGCGTGTAGGCGTTCTATCGAAAGCAGTTCCTACTTTAAATTTCCAAGGCTCGCACATCTGATAAGTGACGCCTAATGCATAACGCATAGAATTTTTAAAGTTCTCTGGCGTTACTAGCTGAGTTTGATTATCAAACCGCAGTCTTAACTCTTTAAATCGGTTCCAACGAGTCCATTGCACATCAGCCATGATTGCCCATTGATCATCAAAAGCATGATAAGCACTAAGGACTGCATTCTCTGGGAAAGTAATATCTGCATGCACACCTTGACGAGCTGGCAGTGTTGTTGACAATGCTACTGCATCCCCTTTTGTCTTTACCTTCACTTTAGAACGGTAAGCTAGACCCAAGCGAGTATTGCAATCATTAAATTCATACAATAAGCCAGCATGATACCCAAGTCCCCAATTGCTGGCTGTATTTTCCAAAAAACCATCTGTTGCAGGATTAACAGCGCCCGCCGGAGCTAGACGTGTATCAAGCTTAGCCTGTGCATACAATGCGTCTACCCCTGCCCCAATGGAAAACCCATTATTAAAGCCATACGCCAAACTAGGGCTGATATCCGCAGTGCGTAATTCTGCACGTGTACCCATGTAACGATTAAGGTCACTTATCTTAAAATTATTTTTTAATCCGAATGGAGAAGCGATGTTTAAAGCAAACATCCAATTCTCGTCTATTCTCTTTGCATAATGCAGTGCTGGAATAACCGATTGATCTTTGCCTTTAACACTGAATGCGCCTAATGACTGCCCAGAGGTTGCTGTCGCACGTGTGGCTGATTGAGTTGTTTCTGAATTGATATAAACACCCGAAACGGCAATTTGTTCTTGCCCTAAGCGACTTAAGCCGGCTGGATTATAGTAACCAGTACTGGCATCTTCCGCTGAAGAAGCCGCACCTGCATAAGAGGTACCCAGATCTTTAGCGTTTTGTTCGTTTAATGCAAAAGCGGATGACCACACAGGAAACGAGGCACCTGCCAATCCACCCACGGCCAATAAACTGATAAGCCGTTTGTAAGTTTGATGATTCTTTTTAGCCATATTAAGAAAACTCCTTTTAGTGGTCCCTTTAGGCCCATATCTAGAAAATAAGTTACCAATATCGCTTTTTAAAAATCAATTGTCAAATAGGTCAACCATCAATTTAACTATTTTTTTTGACCTATAAGACAATTTATTTTTTGTGCTCAAATGCTTTTTTACGCTCTTCGTCCAACTTACGGGGTGATGGCTTTTGTTCTAGCACCTCATCATCTTTATGACCACTTTCTTCAAACAGGCTTTTCTGTTCTTGCGAAAGTCTTTTTCGGCTAGGACGCGGTATCTGTTCTAACACCTCATCGTCTTTATGACCATTTTCTTCAAACAGGCTTTTCTGTTCTTGCGAAAGTCTTTTTGAGCTAGTGCGCGGTATTGGAAGGTAATGTGGAGGCTCATCATCTAATTTATGAATAATGTCTAGTAGAATTGAGCCATGATGCTTACCTACAACCAAAGGATCGGTCTATTACGATACGCATATAAAATCGATGAATCTTTATCTGATGGGTTATTTTGACTAAATTGGTCCCAAAATTGTTTTTACATTTTCAATCTCTCCCAGTTCTAAAACATGGGTAATATTGAAAACTGCTAAATATAAATCATGATTCGCTTCTATTTCCAAATCTATATTTTTAATATTATCTGGCACCTTATCCGCCTCAGCTTGAACAGTTTGTCCCAATTTGGTTTCATGTTCTAATTCTGAATTCCGGTGTTCTATTTCCATCTCAACTTGCTGAATTTTGAGCCGACAATCTCCTTCTTGTCGAGCCAACTCTATAACACTAGGATCACCTTTGGCAACTTGTTTAATTTGTCTCTTCAATTTTTCTTTTTGTTTATTTAAGTCAGATGATTGTTTTTTAGCCAATTCAATACCAGAACGAATACCTTGAAGTTTTTTTGTGCTCTCTATATTTTTAGCCAAAATAATTTTTAATTTTGCAGGTAACATTTCATTCTTTTTGGCCATTTTTGCTAAATAATCATTAATAATTTTATTCAGTACCTCTATAAATTTATTTTGAGAATTATCATAGCTAAGAAAATTGTACTCTGCTGAATCTTTGGCGGATAAATTTCTAAAAAGAGAAATCAAATTTTTTCTATCTACTTCTGCAGTAATATCCGGAATATGGATTTGATCCATTCTTTGCTGCATAGCCCTTAACATAAATACTAATGCCTTTTCGTCTTCATCATTAGAATCAGCAATTGTTTCTAATAATGGTTCTAAATACACATCTATGATATCTGTTGCCGTGAGTTTTTCACTTAATGGTACCTTCGTAATAATAAAGTGTACCGACTCCAAAACTGCCTCATTAGAATTTAACATATTAGCCAACACAACAGCTGTATTTTTAAAGGGTTCGCCTCTGTTTGCTTGAAAACCAGGTAGATCTAAAACAACTAAAATTCCTTTAATTTTACCCGGTAATTTACTTAACATCTGCAAGCTGCTTGCTGCACAAATACGCTCGGCACTTCCACTGCTATCCGCTAGTCCAGCTAAATCGCAATAAACAAAGTTTAAGCCTGCTTTCTTCATCACCAAAGGGTACAGTGTTTGAGAGGACATTCCTTGACCTGTTCTGGCAACCTCTATCCCATCTACACATACGGCGTAAGGTTTAGCAGCTTTTGACTTAATTTCATATTTCGCTCCATAGAGATAATTCAAGAGAGTACTTTTTCCAGCTCCAGTTCCACCAACAAAAAGCAATTTTTCGCAATTTTTGGCGGGTTCTATCTCTGCATATAAATTACTAATTAGATATAATACACGATTAAACTTAAA
>JBGAIP010000003.1:61261-67126 GCA_044225395.1 Gammaproteobacteria bacterium | reverse complement strand
CCTGGTTCTTAGTAAAGCAGAGATTAACCTGTAATCAGGTTTATCAGGAAATTGCTTAGAATGTTCATCTGCTATATCTTGAGCAGTTTTACCCTGACGATTTCGTACCGACAATCTTGCTCCACTCATGATTAATACTTCAATTGCATCCCTAAATGCTTTAGCTACTGCCAAGTGTAATGGAGAATCGCCTTCTGCATCGACAACATCAATCGTCATCTTTAATTCATTCATAAAAACAAGAAGATCTAAAAGCATTGAATGTTTACCATGCTGAACTGCCACATGTAACAATGTTCTTTCTTTTTGATCACGGACAGACAATGCTTCTCGCTTATCGTGAGTTTCAAATGTCTTGAGTTTCTGTATACGGCGGTCAAATTCTTTTACATCACCTTTTTCAATTAAATCAAACATGATCTACTCCTTTATTTTTTAGCAACAACTTGTTTTTTAGCACCACGAAGAGAACCTGTAGGTATAGAATTATTTTTAGGCGCTGGATTCTTTTTAGGTTGCGATTTTGGAAATATTAATAATTTTGGCTCATCAGTACCCGGTTTATTATCCATAACCTTGCTGTCAAAAGTTTTCTGTACGGCGCCTAACTTTTCTGTAGGACTATCAATACTTGTCTTTGCTGCTATCCAATCTTCATAATCGCGTTGTATTTCTGGATATAGCATTTCAAGATGCTTGATAAATTCACCTATTGCAGCTATACCACCGAGTTCTAAAACCCGAGCGGTCCTATACACAACGTCAAAGAGGTCTTTGTTAACCGCAATTTCTCTCTCTTTGTCTCTTTGGTCTTTTCTAAGTTTGTTCTCACTAGCTATCGATAATTCTAAGTCTTCTTTAGCTTCCCCTAACTGCTTTTCTCTAGCTTTTATCTCTGCTTCAATCCGATTTTGTCTTATTTCTGCATTTTTTTCACCAACAACTTTTTCTTTATTGCAAGCGATGATTTCTTCATTTAAAGTTATATTTTCTGCCTCTAATCTGTTCATTGCAATATTATCAGCAGCGTTTTGCTGTCTAAGATTAGCAATTAATTGCCAGTTTTGACTAATTCTGTCTCTATGCCTATAACGCATTTCCGTGGTAAATTTGACATCAATTTTTACAATACCTTGGGGAGCATAAAGATGGTTTAAATATAAACCTTCCCAAGACTTACAATCTTTTACATCTTGCTGTAAATCTCCCTGGTTTCCTTTAAATGTAATAGCACCAGATACGCTCTCAGGTCCATAAACCGGGTAAATAGATTGGTAACGAAGATCATACCTTTGAGGTTGACCAGGAACATCAAACCTTAAAGTATCTAGATCAACTCTTGTGCTTACATCATACGATTTTATATCCTGTTCAGCAGCACCAATCTGACCTGTCCTTGTTAATATATTTGCACGTTTAGAACTAATATCAGCATCATTATCGGTAATTTTTTTCTTCTTAACTGCAATCAGAACGTCCATTTCTTTAGGATCATACACGTTCTTATCATTTTTACGATCCTCAATCTCCCTTTTCAATTCTCTTATTCTACCTTCTATATCTGCTTTATGCCTAAGCTCAGACTTAATCTTTTGAGGAAAGCCATACATATTATTTTCATCTAGATCTCTGACCCTACTTAAACACCCTTCCGCTATACGTTGTAAAATGTCATTAAAAGCTTTTTGTGAACCATCATGACTCACAAAATTATATTTCCCCGATTCATCTCCAGGCAATTTGCTTAAACGTGCTTCTAATCTTTCTCGACTTTCACCCTTATCAGCAATATTAGGAATTATAATATTTTCACGAAATTTTATCATATTTTCTAACATAAATTTTAATGCAATATCTTCTTCAGAATCACTGTTGTTTAGGAGCTCTAATAATGGTTCTACATATTCACCAAGAATCTCATAACAAGACATCTCAAGGAATTCGTTAGGAACTTTAGTAATAATATAAAAGACTGAACCCATTAATGCTGAATTATAATTAACCATTTTTGATAATGCAGCTGCTGTACTTTTAAAAGATGCGCCTCTGCCTGCAATAAAACTAGGTATATCTAGAGCCAATAGAATTCCCTTAACTCTACCAGAGAGCCTACTTAACATTTGAACACTACTAGCTGCACAAATTCTTTCCGCAGGACCACGGCTATCCGCTAAACCTGCTAAATCACAATAAGTAAAATTTAACCCTGGCTTTTTTATGACTTGTGGATACAAAGTTTGAGATGTCATACCAAATCCAACTCTTGCTATTTCAGGAGTTCCACCTATGCTTGTAGCAATTGGTTTAGCGCCAGGCCCCAAAGACGTTACATACTGAGTTCCATTCATGTAATTAAGGAATGTGCTTTTACCTGCACCTGTCCCACCAATACAAAACATTTTATCAGTGCCAACACCAGATTTAATAGAAGGAAAACTTTCTTCTATTAAACCTACAATTCTATTAAATTTTAAACCTGCTCCGACAGATTCTTTCTGCCACTCCCATCGTGTTCTTAGCAAAGCTGCAATCATATGGATATTTTGGTCTTTTTCATTTACGTCTAACAAACACTTTTCCTGAGCCAATTGCAAAGCGTTTTTATCTTCTTTATTTGTTAATTCAAGATTTGCGTCACTTGCAGCCAATATTTTTACCATAGGGAAAGAACTCAGAACAACAGCATCATGTAAAGGCGTATTACCTTCATCGTCCAAAAAATTAAAGTCAATTTTAAGAACAATTAAAATATCGAGCAAATTTTGCATAATAGTAGCGTTCCCTGATGCCACAGCCGCATGCACTAAACTTTTCCCGTTATTTTTTTGCGTTAATGCGTCTTTCTTTTTAGCCAGGGTATTCAATTCCAGTATTCCTTTAAGTCCCTTTAAAATGGCTTCTTCATTTCCAGCTTTAATTAAATCAAACATTACATTACTCCTTTAAAAAACGATTAAAAATAAACAATTAATTAGGCTTCAAGACTATTCTAGGTTGTAAAGTACTCGTATCATTTGTTTTTCCTCTAGAAAAGATTAATTCAACTCCTTCGGTATTTTTAGAAAACTGATAATATTCTAAATATTCCTGTACAAAGAAATTATATATCTCTTGGCCATAACCTAAAACATTGATAATTCTATAAGCGATATCATAAACATCTTTTAAAACACCCATTTCCATTTTAAGGTTACGGGTATATTCATTATATTCAAGCTCTTTATCCGTTAGTTCTTTTAATGCAGCATCTAATTCAACAATCCTTTCTTCATCTTTTGCAAGAATAGATACTAAATATACATCTGGGCCAGCAAATTTCCCTTGGGCATTTTTATCCCATGGTAACTGCCAACGTCTTTCTTGCATCTGTTCTTTTAATAGACCCTTTCTTGAATCAGGATCCACACTAACTAAAATAGATAACCAACCTATTGTTTGAGGTAATACTGTTGCTTGTGGAATATTTAAAATTTCTTGCATCAACCTGTTACTTTCCTTTAACAAATCGTTTATTTTAGACAGATCCTGCTTGCTATTTTGTTTTAGCTTTTCGACTTCAATCCATAAATTAATAATACTATCCATAGCTTCTTGCGCTTTTCGTTCTAGTTCTAAGCCTTCCATTTCTAAACGACATTTACGAATGCTAGCACTAATCCCGGTTCTTATTTCTTGTATTTTTGCGATAGCTTCCGGTATATTTTTTTCTATATTACGTTTAACTTCTAAAAACCCTTTAACAATGTCAAGTAAAACAGCATTAAATTCATCCTGAGAATTATCAAAATTATTAAAGTTAAATAATTCCCCGCTCACTGGCTTTAAAGCCTGAATGCTATCGATTACCATCCGCCTACTCTGTCCGTTGTCAGTAATGTCCGGACAAAAAATCTGCCCCCGACGTTCTGCCATTTGACTTAATAAGACATAAAGTGCCCTATCTTTAAGATCATCAGAATCTCGTATATCACTTAATAATGGAAGAATTAATTTATCAAAAAAACCCACTATAAAGTCGGGATTACTAGAATTTTGTGGCGGAACTTTAGTAATCATAAACAACACGGAATTTATCAGTTCAGAATTGTTTTTAGTAATTAAAGATAAAGCATACGCTATATTCTTAAATACGTCTCCCTTAGTACTAATAAAACTGGGGTAATCCAAGACTATCATAATACTCTTTATGTCGCCTTTAGACTTACTTAACAACATGGCGCTAATTGCAGCACAAATTTGTTCCTCTTTGCCTCTGGTATCAAATAAACCTGCTAAGTCACAATACACAAAATCCAAACCTGGTTTTTTAAGCACTTGAGGATACAATGTTTGGGACTCACCAAATACTGTCCCTGTTTTTGCAACTTCTATAACATCATTATCTTTAATTGGACGGGCACAAAGTGCTGCAGCTTTACGATAATAGAGTTCATATTTTGTACCATTTAAATAGTTTAATAATGTACTTTTCCCAGAACCAGTAGGTCCTATTAACAAAACCTTATTGTGGCCATTTGCATTAGTTAATTCTACAAAAGCCTTGTTTATCATCCCTACAGCTCTACTAAAGTTAAAATCAGTTACCTTATCTTGCCAATTTTCCTTAATACTTAATAACACAACTAAATCGGAAGAAACTTTTTTCTCTTGCAATAGCTCTTTGGCAAGCATTAAAGGCGTTTTGCTATCTTTGTTTTTTACACTTAAATTCAATTCATAGAATAAAAGCATATCTACCATTTTTTTTGAATTAATCCTTACTGCAATATGAAGGAGTGAATCCCCTAAGTCATCTTTAATTGCATTTAATTTTTTTCGAATCAATTTATCCGCCTCAAGCGAATCAATTGATAGTGTATCTTTAAAGTTATTTAAATATTCAAACAGTCCCTCAATGTTAACCGTTTTTACAAACTCCAGAATGTCAATATTAAATTTATCTTGTTCAACTTTTACGCTATACATTTAGTTTGCTCCTCTTGTAAACGGACGCTTTTTCTGATCAGAACTAAGAACATCATCTGCTTGCTCAATTGCTTGATGAGTACTTCGAGGAACTTCTGTTGAAAACCTCAATACAACGAAAGAACCTTCTTGCGCCTTTGCATCATAATGCTGACTATATTCTTTAAATTCCTTCTGAAATTGCAGGAACTCCATTTCGTCCAAACCTAAAATATCAATTATTTTATTTGTAATCCTATATATATTTCTATTAACCTCAATTTCAAGATCATATTGCGTAATTAAGCCATTATAATTATCTTGTTCAAGACATAAATTATTCAATTTCCCCTCAGCTTCTTCTATTAAAGTCAATAACGCAGCTTTTCTGGCCCTTAACTGATCCTTTCTAACTTCAAACTGTGCCTCACCTGCTAAAATTTGCACAGCATCAGCCATAACTTCTTCTTTCAGTCGTTGTATTTCTTTCTCTATTCGTGGAATCTCAACATCTACTAAATCCTGTTTTAGTTTTAAATTATCCATTATTTCTTTATCCAAACGCGCAATTTCTGCAAGATTCATATCTCGTCTTTTCGCATAAAAAGTAACTTGAACACTGATCAACCCACTAGAAGCTCTAAACTCTGCTTCATAATTCCCACTTTTTGCGTCATCATCAGGTTTATAAAACCGAATTTCTTTACCATCCCTAGGATCGATTCCTGTTTCGGCAGTCATTTCTGGTCGAATTTGTCGTTCCGATACTGCGCCATACCCATTATAGTTTGTATGTATTCGATCTAGTGCATACGGCGACTTATATTTAAAAAGATATTGTACTGGATTGCCTGAAAAATCGGCATTTTTCCGCTCTATCTCTATCATATCATCATTAGCTAGCCCCGCACGCCTTATTTT
>JBGAIP010000003.1:0-61236 GCA_044225395.1 Gammaproteobacteria bacterium | reverse complement strand
TAGTTCTTATATTAACTAATTCTTGCTCATTCGTAGCAATCTTTGATTTCTTTGTTTGTTGCGATGCTTGTATCTTTGTCGCATCAAAATTTCCCAAAAGTTCTTGTTCTATACCTTCAATTTCTTCTCCCCAACTTTTTGTTTTTATTATTTCCGCATCTTGAGAATTTTTATTTTCAGATAACTTACTTGGCAAAACGATTGTAATGTCATTATGTCGCTTCAAAAAGCTTTTAGCAATATTTAATAAAACATTATTGAAGCATGCCTGTGCATTGTCATGACTTAAAAAATTAAATAGTTCTGCTCTCTTTGGCTTGGTTTTTTGTAAAAGATGCTCTATTTCTTCTCTAGATTGCCCCATATCGTCAATTTTCGGGATTAAAATTTGATTCTCTCTTGCCACCATTTCTGTTAATACAAACTGTAAAGCTTTCTCTTCATGCTCTAAGCCACCATCCAGTCTTTCTAATAATGGATTTACATATTCATCAATAATATCGCCCGATGTTACCGTAAAATTAGGAGGAACTTTTGTTATAACAAAATATACAGCATCCATTAGTTCTGGATTCATCCTTGTTATTTCTGCTAACGCTAAAGCAGTCTTCTTAAATGCGGAGCCTCTTAAACTATTAAAGCCAGGAATATCAAAAAGAACTATAATTCCCTTGATGCCTCCCGCTAGTCTTACAAGTAAATTAGCACTACTAGTAGCACAAATTTGCTTTTCAAGTCCTCGGCTGTCAAATAATCCTGCTAAATCGCAATATACAAAATTTAAACCACTTTTAGATACGACCTGTGGGTATAAAGTTTCGGACCGATAGAGATTATTACCCATTTTTGCAATTTCTTCTGAACCACCATTAGGACCATCCAAACGTTGCGCGACAGGTATTCCATATCTATCACTAACTTTATAATTTGTCCCATTAAGGTAATTCAATAACGTACTCTTTCCAGTCCCCGTGGCACCTAAAAATAGCAGCTTATCAAAACCTTTTGCGGGTTCAATATTAGGGAATGATTTCTCAATTAAATTAACGACTCTATTAAACCTAAACGTTTCTATAGTACCTTGCCATTCAACTCTAGACCTTAGCTTCGCACAAACAGCCTTTAAATTTCTTTCTTCCGCAATCTCTAAGACTGTTTTACCTTCTGCATTTTTTTCTTTTAAACTAAGATCCATTTCAAGTAGCGCATCAAAAATTTCTGGGTTTTTACAATCTAATGCTGCATGTAATAACGTTCGCCCTTTAATGTCTTTTGCAAGATCCAATTTTTTCAATTTTTTATCGTCATTGTCATCTAAATCGTTTAAAATTAGTAATATTTCTGTTAGGTTTTCGGCCTCAACGAGGACAAATAATTTTTCAGCAAGTGACTCATGAAACATGACTTACTCCTTACATTAAATCTAACCATTTTACCTGTTTTCTAGACATTCATTCTAACTCTGGTGCTTTGCTGGTTACCACTTACTACATTATTAACCTGATCTGACCATCCTTGAACTGTTTCTCTACGAAGCTGTTCGTGTTCTAATACTAATCGACAATCTTCCATGGCATCGGGAGTTTGACATCTTGAAAGTGCCTGTTGACTAAACAAATTAAAATGATTGTCATCCATTCCTTGCAAGCGCCCTGGCACTGCTGAAAAATTGCCTGTATCACAGTCAACTAAACTTTGTTGTACCAAATCGAGTTGTGCTTGAGCCTCTCGAATAGCTTCTGCTTGTGCATTTGCTGCTTGTAATTGTTGCCTTCTTGTATTTTCTATCTGAAGTTCAGCAGCCACTTCATTTTCACGCGCGATTCTTGCTTGTTCTTCTAAGTTTCTTGTTTGTTCCAAGCGTCTTCTTTCCAATTCTATTGCAGCTTGTCTTCGTGCTTCTTCAGCAGCTCTATCTGCTTCTGCATTTTGATTGTTGGAATCAACCAATGCATCAACCCCACTTCCTACCAGTGTCGTCCCTGCTAATATTAAAGTACCTACGACTGTCCCTACACCCGGTATTAGCTGACATGCAGCACCAACAACCGTACCAATAATTTTTCCAACATGATTCCCCATTTTCTTAACCCCAATTTAAAAATTAAAACTAGGCCCTCTAGAACCACCATACTCTGCTGCTGATGTTCCTATAGTGACGTTTGGTTTAAATTCGGCACGCCATTTATCTATTCCTGCACGTACATCTTGTTCTTGTTTTCTGAGCGCTTCCTGTATCGTATTAGTAGCATTTTGAATTGAATTTTCCAGCGTTGTACGATTTTGCGAAATTGCGTTATCAGCACTAGTGTTAACTAAATTCTTATGCGCTTGTAGGCTCGACAATAGGCTTCGTAATTGATCTTGTCTTGTTTGTATTGCTGAATTATCAGCTGTCACACTAATGCCTAAAAGCGGCAGTGTGGAGATACATTGACGACTAATATCTGTCTGATTATTTTCATCATTTTTTCTATAAAGACTTAATACGGTCTGCTCCGATGTTGCTGCTAAAACAAACCCTCTACAAATTGAATCAACAAATTGCAGTAAGCTAGCATCATCTTGTAAGTGGGCAAATCGTACATCTTTATACTCTGACACAATATTTGTCTTACCTAATTCTTTACCAAGATAAAACAACATACCTCTCAAACAAGTATGAAACACCTGAGGATAGGTTCTAATACCGTTTGCAAGCTCATTTGCCCACATAGCATTAATATCCTGCCCGGCATTCCCAGCCTGAGAAACACTTTGCTCAACAGCGAAACCGATAGCCTTTTGTTGCAATAATGACTGCAATAAATAGGGTGGAAATAATTCGGGTGATTCGGGTTCAACTGCACTACAAATTTCTTGTAAATCAGACGTACTTAATGCCAACGACAATTTATATCGTGCAAAATAGGTTGTAAAACATCTTTTAGTTTGTTCGCTTAATGCAAAGTACTTTGGATCAGCATTTGGAACGGGTAACATAGTAGAAAATCCAGCAGAAACAGCCAGTTCAGGCATCTTATCTTTTAACATTAACGCTGACAATAATAAAAGAGAGGCTTTGTTTGTTGCGATAATATAGCTATTCGTTGAAGCAATAACGTGCTCAATCACAACAAGATCATGATTTTCTCCAGAAATTGGTGGAATATTTTTCTTCAATGTTCGAGCAGTCATAGATAAATAATCTACTGCTTTTTTTTCATAAATTACAATTAAAGCTTCTAAAAATGCCTTATCATTATCCGCGGCATGCAATAATTCAATTTGTTTGGAAGTCAATGTTTTCTGAGCTACTAATGCGTCAATAATAGATTCCCTGCTCATGATTATTTCCTCTGTGAATACTGTCTTGCTGATTCAAATGCATCATCACATAATGCTTGTACGATTTGACCACCATTTCTTGCAATATCTCCCGCTGCAATATAAGCGGGAACAGCCATAGAAGTAAAAAATAAAGCACCACCAGCACCAGAAACTGCTAAAGGCGGGTTGCCTGTCATTACCCCCCCAGTAAATGTAGTGGCTGAAGCTGTTAAACCTCCAACAGTCGCATTAACTACCACATTCTTTAAAAAATAATCTGTTGCTGATTCCGTTAAAACTGCCAAAGTATCGCAAAGTACAGCTTGTTCCGCAGGCACACCAGCCTTAATATCTTGCGTTACATTGTCTGCAGCTTTCTTTCCTGCTTCAAAAATAGTCAACGCATTGGAAAAAGATTGTATGTGTAATGAAGCTTTAGGCAAAAAGTTTTTAGTCGCTTGAACACTCGTATCAAGAACAATTTCCTTCGCTGGTATCGTCTCAGGTGGATGATTGAAGGTAGTAGGATATGAAAACAAAACGGGAGGAGGAACTTGGTGACTAAACCCGCTACTTGCACCGAATTCCGGCATCGTAAAGTTCATTGGGGGTACTTGAATCACTGGGTTAGGCATAAGCATGGGAGGAAGCTGAGGCTGAGGTAACTGCAAATCTAAACCTACGTTTGGAGGTTGATGACCAGAAAATGTATCGGAAAACTCAAATTTGTCCTTACTAAACATACAAACTCCTTATTATTCCTTAGTTCCATGTTCATGGCGGGTAAATTATCAAGCTATTTTTAAAAAGTCAAATTTTTTTATTAAAAAAAATAAGGTATTAATGTTCTCAACAACGGTAATTATTTTATGAAATATAAATATTAAATTTTGAAGTTACATTACTTCCATCCGGCATCCGGCAAAAACCGCTCACCATATCGCTGAGACAACAAGTTCAATCGTTGTCGTAATAGCGCTTCACCCTGTTCTGCGATATAGTGCATGGGTCCACCGCGAAAAGGCGGAAAGCCTGTGCCTAATATCATGCCTGCATCCAAAGCATCCGCATCTTCGACGATCCCTTCTCGCAAACACGCAACTGCTTCGTTCATCATGCATAAAATTAATCTATCTAAAACATCTTCAGGTAATCGGTAATGTTCATCCAGTTTAGGTTTGATGACTTTTCCATTTTTAAATTGATAAAACCCTTGACCTGTTTTTTTGCCTAACTGCCCCGCTTCTACACGTTTTTTAAGTTCCAGTGGTATAGACACTTTAAAATAATGATTTAAACTTTCTGCACCGTAAAGACAAATATCTAAACCAACCGTATCTGCTAATTCTATGGGTCCCATAGGCATACCAAAATCGGTTGCTGCTTTATCGATAGCAACAGCGGGCACACCCGATTCGAATAACCGAACGCTTTCTAATAAATACGGCATTAAAATACGATTCACTAAAAATCCAGGTGAACTTTTAACTTGTAACGGAATTTTATCAATAGCTCTCACAAAAGCCATGCCCTTTAAGATTAAATCGGGATTTGAATCTACCGCGTTAATCACTTCGACGAGTGGCATCCTTGCAACTGGATTAAAAAAATGAAGCCCAATGATTCGACGTCGCACAGCAACATCGTCACTTAATTCTTTCAAAGGAATGGTTGAAGTATTGGTTGCAAAGATGGCATCCTTGTTGGCTTCTTTCGCTAATAATGCAAACAATGCTTTTTTAGCTTCACTTTTTTCGATGATAGCCTCAATAATTAAATCGGCTGTTTTAATGGCTGAACCGTGAATATCCGGCATTAATCTATCCATAGCGGCTTGTACTAAATAAGGTTCTTTTAATAGTTTATTAAATAAAACTTTGGCACGACCGAGAGACGCTGCAATGGCTAATTTGTTTTGATCTTGAAGGGTTACGCGAAATCCTTTTAAGGCACACCAAGCGGCAATATCACCCCCCATCACACCTGCACCAATGACATGCACATGTTCTGGCTTAAAAGATTCTTGAGATGCCAAATGCTTTAATTTTTCTTGTAGCTCAAAAACGCGTATCAGATTTAAGGTGGTATCCTGTTGAACTAACTGGCAAACAGAATTAGCTTCTGCGAGAAATGCCGCATCCGTTGCCACACCTTGATCTATCCAATGTTGAAGTGCTGCATACGGTGCTGGATAATGCGCGCGATTAACCTTTGTATTTAGTATTTTTAATAACCATTTCCCTAATAACGGACGCACCTGTTGCTGATTAGTCAGTTTTTCAATAAGGTTTGTAGCTCGAACTTTAGGTTTAGTTTTAACAAAATAACGTGCTGCAACAAGACCCTGACGCAAAGGCACAGCCACATCTACAACACCCATTTTACTGGCCGCTTTCGCGCTAATCGTTCGGCCAGATAAAATTAAATCCATGGCTTTAAGCCCACCGATTAATCTAGGCAAACGAACGCTGCCACCCCAACCTGGGTGGAACCCTAATCGTACTTCAGGTAAACCCAATTTGGTTTTAGGATCAAGAATGGCAACACGATAACGACAAGCCAATGCTAATTCTAATCCCCCCCCCAAACAATAACCTTGAATTAAAGCCACCGTTGGAAAAGGCAATGCAGCCAATTCATTAAATATCATTTGGCCTTGTTTAATTAAATGCATGATTGACTCAGATGATTCTATTTTTGTGAATTGCTGAATATCAGCACCTGCACAAAATCCACCTTTTTTGCCTGATAGAATAATAAGCCCTAAGGGAGACAATCCAGTTTTAAAAGATTGAATAATAGACAAGAATTCTTCTAATACAATCAGATCTATTGTATTTGTTTTGGCATTCTCTTTATCAAAAGTTAACCAAACAATATTGTCTTCATCGCGATCGAATTGCCAATGTCGATAATGTTGACTACTCATTTTTAAACCCTCTCAATTAACATTGCGCCACCTTGTCCGCCACCAATGCAAAGGCTCGCAACACCCCGTTTTGCTTTGTTTCTTTTTAAGATATGCAGTAAGTGCAAAACCAATCTGGCACCAGTCGCGCCTACTGGATGCCCAATAGCGATTGCGCCCCCATCGACATTTAATTTTTCAGGCAGAATGGACTTTAATGAGGCTAAACACGCTAACATTTGGGCAGCAAAAGCCTCGTTCATTTCCCAGTAATCGATATCAGACAAAGACAACTGCTGTTCTTTAAGTAACTTTTGAATCGCATAAACAGGCCCTAAACCCATAACGGCTGGGTCCAGCGCTGCCCATGCCGTATCTATTATTTTGCCTAAAACGGGTAGATGATATTTTTTAACCGCCGCTTCGCTGGCCAAAATTAAAAATGCAGCACCATCGGTGACCTGAGAACTATTGCCCGCAGTAACACTGCCGAAAGGTTTGTCAAAAACCGGCTTTAACAATCCGAGTTTTTCAACAGTAGAACCTTCTCTGACACCATTATCAGATTCAATTACACCACCTTGCCAATCAAACAAGGGTGTTATCTCTTCAAAATACCCATTCTTTTGGGCACTACTGGCTCTGTCGTGACTTTGTACAGAAAAGGCATCGAGCGCTTCTCGTGTTAGGCCAAATTCATAGACTAAATTTTCGGCTGTTTGTCCCATAGACAAATTTACAATGGGATCGCTTAAACCTTTCATTAAAGAAATAATGGGTTTTAAAAAAGCAGGTCTAAATTGCAACAGTGCTTTTAATTGATTTAGTAATCCCTTGCTCGCCTTTAACCGCGCTAAAAAAGCTGTCATCTCATGTGGGTACAATAAAGGAGCGCGACTCATACACTCTGTACCACCTGCCAATACTAATTCGGATTTTCCACTCCTAATATTAACAACAGCGCTGTCCAAAGCTTGCAACCCGGAAGCACAATTCCGCTGCACTGTAAAAGCAGGTACATGAATACCACAGCCTGCTCTTAAAGCAATAATGCGGGCAATATTCACTTCGTCTGCAGCAGGTGCCACACAGCCTGCAATGACTTCATCTATCACTTCTGGATTAAAAGGTTGACGTGCCAATAGTGGTCCTGCAGCTGCAACAGCCAAATCTGCCGCAGATAAAGGATTTGGTTTTCCTATTGCTTTAATAAAAGGGGTTCGTAAACCATCTACCACATACACATCTGTCAATTTTTTCATGCCGTCTTCCCACTTAATTGTTCGCTGCTAAATTCATCTACGCTAATAGCCTCTAGTCTAGCCTTATCATATTCACTTAACAAACGCGCTTCTTCACGCGTAATAACTTTATGACCTAACGCCTTTTCAATTTTTCTGCCAAACCTAGCTTTTTGGCAATAAGCCCTTCTTTAACAGCCGCTTCTAGTTTAACAGAAGCTTCTTCAGCTGCCATCATTTTTCTAGTGCTTTATCTAACACGGCAACAGCACTCCCCTGCCCATGAAAATAACAACCATTTGTTAAGCGATTTCTAAAATCAGAGTGATTCATCATTTGAGCAGCTAAATGGTTTTCGAGTGTATCACTAGGGTTCGCATAAGCACGACCATAAGGAAATACTAAAAACCGTAAACAAAACCCCAACACGCGATTAGGATAATTACTAAAAAAGTCTAGAAAAGCTTTTTGTATTTGATATAAACAGGTTTGTAGACACCAGTTAACCGCTAGAGAGTCGTCTTTTTTATTACCGCAATCTTGATAATACTTTAAGACTGCCGAGGCTAAATATAAATGGCTTAAAACATCACCAAGCCTTGCAGACAAATGCTCTCGTCTTTTTAATTTGCCGCCTAATAAAATTAAGGCAACATCTGAAACAAACGATAAAGCAACGCTCATCCGACCCAGTTGTTTATAATACCCCTTAAATAAAACATCTTTTGGCGCATCACAAAAAAACCCATTTGTTAAAGCATGAAAAAACATTCTTGTCTTGTTAGATATCGTGTATTTTAAATGTTTTAAAATCGTTTCATCAAAGTGTTTAATACCAGCTACTTCATTAGGCTCACTCATGGCTTTCATTTCCGCTTGAATGTACGGATGACATCGAATAGCCCCTTGCCCAAAAATAATTAAATTTCGTGTTAATATATTAGCGCCTTCAACCGTAATGCTAATGGGCACAGTCACGTAAGCACTGGCCAAATAATTATGGGGCCCTAACATAATACCGCGCCCTCCATGCACATCCATGGCATGATTAATAACAAAGCGCCCCATTTCTGTCATATGATATTTTGCAATTGCAGTAACAATACTAGGACGTACCTGCTGATCCAAAGCGGATAATGTCAATAATCTGGTTGCTTCAATCATATAAGTGTTACCTGCAATCTGGGCCATGGCTGCTGCAACACCTTCAAATTTTCCGATAGACGTATGAAATTGTTTTCGGATACTCGCGTAAGCACCCGTCGCACGATAAGAAACTTTGGAAGAAGCACCCATCAATGCTGGTAACGAAATACCGCGTCCAGCAGACAAACATTCAACCAGCATATGCCATCCTTTGCCGATCATCTTAGGCCCACCAATAATCCAATCTAAAGGCACAAACACATCTTTACCGCGTGTAGGACCATTTAAAAAAGCTTGGTGCAATGGAAAATGTCTAAAACCAATTTCAACCCCCGGATGCGCAGTTGGGATTAAACAAACTGTAATACCTAACTCTTCTTTTTTACCTAATAATTTGTGTGGATCTCGTAACTTAAAAGCAAGGCCTAACACCGTTGCAACAGGCGCTAAGGTAATATAACGTTTATCCCAGGTTAATTTCATCCCTAATATTTTTTTACCCTCAAACTCGTCCTCGCACACAATACCGACATCTATCAAAGCACTCGCATCGCTACCTGCTTCCGGCGAAGTTAAAGCAAAACACGGTATTTCTTCTCCACTGGCTAACCGATATAAATACTGTTTTTTTTGTTGTTCAGTACCATAGTTAAGTAATAACTCAGCAGGACCTAAAGAGTTTGGCACCATAGCTGTAATCGCAGCTGTTAAACTATGGGTTGCTAGTTTTTGTACCACACAGGAATGTGCCAAAGCACTAAATCCAAGCCCACCATAACTTTTAGGAATTATCATGCCAAAGAATTTTTTTTCTTTTAAAAAATGCCAAACGGGTTCTGGCAAATCGCGTGTAACATGACAAGTTGTCCACTCATCAAACAGACTACATAATTCATCTACTGTTTTGTTTAAAAAATGATCTTCTTCTGGTGTGAGTTGCGGTTTAGGTTGTGCCAACAACCGATCCCAATTAGGACGACCTCTGAACAACTCTGCCTCCCACCAAATATCGCCCGCTTCAATGGCTTCCCTTTCTGTAGCGCTCATCATAGGCATGGTGCTTTTAAAGAGACGAAAAATAAACCTTGTTACCCATCGTTGCCTGATGCTGGCAACACAGAATACCAAGACAAAAGCCACAACAAGCGCAATAATGCTTATCACTAAATAGGATTCCATTCACCTTTCTCCAAGCATACACATGCAGTTACACTAAATTTTAGAACAAAGATAGCCATCACAGTAAAAAAAATTCGTTTTGGAACAAATAAATATCCCACGGTCTAATTAAGTTGGTAAAATAACAATTACGGGGGGTTTAAAACCATGATCCGTGCACATGAATACCCAGTGATAGGCGTGTGGTACTGGGATATAGAACATACCGACCGATTCGAAATTGTTGCTGAAGACAAGCTGGAGGGGTGCATAGAAATCCAATATTTTTCAGGTGAAATTGAAGAACTGGATATAGACACATGGTTTCAGATGCGCGTCGTTTCGATCGCAGCCCCTAAGGACTGGTCTGGACCCTATGAAATAGAAAGAGATACGTTTACGGATTTAGAAGAAGAAGTTCAGCATAACCATAATTGGCTGGATCCTGCTAGCTTATTGGACGAAGAAGAATAATTTATACCTGGACAACAGCACAGCATTGTATTAAGATAGCCATTAGCCTTAGACTTCAACCAAACCTACAGGAAGTTTTATGACTAAGCCTATTAAGCTAACGAAAAGACAGCAAGAAATCCTTGATTTAATCCAATCGCATATCGATGCTGCAGGGTCTCCGCCTACGCGTGCGGAAATCGCAAAAACTATGGGCTTCCGTTCTCCTAATGCGGCTGAAGATCATCTGCGTGCTTTAGCGCGTAAGGGTGTTATCGATCTCGTACCAGGCACATCACGCGGTATACGCTTAATGAAAAGTGCTGGTGGTATTCCCATTGTTAAGATGGAACGTGTTGTTTCTAGTCATCCTATCTTGTCTGACAATCATCTTAACGGTACCTGCAAACTCGATCGCCATTTTTTTAAACCCGGTATTGATTTTCTATTACAAGTCTCCTCTAAAGGAAATCCAGAGTTACAAATCGCCGGTGGCGATTATCTTGCTGTACACCAAACACAAGAAGTTCGCCATGGACAAACTGTTGTAGTGCGCTTTAATAATGAAATCCATATCCAAAAACACAGAGCAGATATTCAAACCCAAAATCTTGTCATTGAAGGATTAGTGATAGGTGTTATTCGAACCCTAAATCAATCTTCGTTGCTTTAAAATGATAAACTCGAAAGCAAAACGTATTATTGTTGGGCTTTCGGGTGGGGTCGACTCTTCTGTCGCTGCTTTATTATTACTCGAACAAGGCTTTCAAGTGGAAGGCCTGTTTATGAAAAACTGGGAAGAAGATAATAATGATACTCACTGCCCAGCCACGCAAGATTTAGCGGATGCCAAGCAGGTTTGTGAAAAACTCAATATACCCCTCCATACCATCAATTTTTCCACTGAATACTGGCATAATGTTTTTGAGCATGCTTTGGCAGAATATCGCTTAGGCCGAACACCCAATCCGGATATTTTGTGTAACCGAGAAATTAAATTTAAAACCTTTTTAGATTATGCCCTTTCGCTTGGCGCCGATTACATTGCAACAGGACACTATGCTGCAATTTCTGCCAACGACAATACTTTTAGGCTACACAAAGCCAAAGACTACAATAAAGATCAAAGCTATTTTCTCTACACCCTAGGCCAAAAAGCATTGTCCAAAGCCTTATTTCCAATTGCTGATTTGGAAAAACCCGTTGTTAGAAAATTAGCACAAGAAGCTGGTTTCCCTAATTGCGATAAAAAAGACAGTACGGGCATTTGCTTTATTGGTGAACGAAAATTTAAATCTTTTTTGAATACCTATTTACCCGCACAACCGGGTAACATGGAAACGCCCGATGGTAAAAAAATCGGTTTACATGACGGTCTCATGTTTTATACCCTAGGCCAACGACAAGGATTAGGGATAGGCGGACGACAAAATGGCGATAATGCTCCTTGGTATGTGGTAGGCAAAGACTTAGCACGTAATGTTTTAATTGTTGCAGAAGGTGATAATCATCCCCTACTTTACGCAACCACGTTAAACGCTAATCAATTACATTGGGTAATAGGCGAAGCCCCTCAAACACAATTTGAGTGCACCGCCAAAATTCGTTATAGACAAACTGAAGAACCTGCAACGGTAACAATGCTAGACAATATGCAATGCAAAGTCACTTTTAAAAATCCACAACGCGCGATTACACCGGGCCAATCCGTGGTTTTTTACCAAGACACGGTTTGTTTAGGAGGAGGGATTATTCTATGATAACAACATCAGAATTGCATTGCCGCACACTAGCACTCGCAGGCGTTTTTCAAGCAGCAGCTTTAGTAAAACAGCTCGCCAATACCGGTCGTGTCGATCAATCCGCGTTTTTGGCAAGCATTCAAAGTATTTTTAAAATGGATGTACAGAGTGCAACAGAAGTTTACGAATCACCCGAAAATTTAGCGTTAGGCTTAAAAGAATTAATCAAGCTTTTCACCAATAACAAATTACCTAAAGATACGGATATTGCCCGTTATGCTTTTTCTTTACTACATCTCGAAAAAAAGTTGTCTAAAAATACTAAAATGCTGTCGCATCTTCGAACCGGCATAGAACGTGCAGCTTCACAAGCACAACATTTTTCACCTACACACGAAAATGTGATGGCAAACCTGGCTTCTTTATATACCGATACGCTCAGTACCTTTAGTTTTAGAATTCACGTAACGGGCGAACCGTTGTACCTCGACCAAACCTACCAAGTCAATAAAGTACGTGCACTCTTATTGGCCGGGGTGCGTTCTGCCGTCTTATGGCAACAGCTGGGAGGTCGGCGCTGGCAACTCCTGATCTCACGCACCAGTATCCTCCAAAGCGCCCATCAATGGCTACAGGAACTTGTTACCTCAGAAACTGTCTGATCCACTAAGAGCAGTCAGATCAGTGAGGTTGTTGCATGTCCCCGAATTTTTTAAGTTTTATATTTAGGAAAAAACCGCCAGAAGTAAAAAAGGAGCCGACAAATCCATTACCGAAAACTGCTGACGAAATAAAAGCAGAACAAGCTGCAGAACTCTCTAAAAAAGTACTTAAAATATCAAAAGATCCTAAACCATAATCAGAAAAATTATTTTTTTTGAATTCGACGCCTAATCGCAAATACAATTGGAACAACGGATAAAATCATAAAACTGATTGCCAACATTGCTTGATAAACAGATTTATCCCCCGTTTCTAATTGCACGGGCGGCACATACACAATCCAAAATCCAAAAGTACAAGCAGCAATGCCTATAATAGCCACACACCAAGCACCTATTTTTTCTCCCGGAATCTTAAAAATTCTCTCTGTATTCGGCTGCGAATAACGCAACTTTAGCATCGCTGCAAACACAAACCCATACTGTACAACGGTAAATTGTGCTGATAGTGCCGTTAATACCCAATATGCTGCACTGTGGCTATCCATCCATAAAAAAACAAGCGATAAAATAGATCCTATCGTTGCTTGAAATATCAACATACCCGTTGGCACACCAGCACGATTAACACGTTTAAAAAAAGGCGGTAAAAATCCATCTTCTGCAGAAACTAAAAGTCCTTTTGCAGGACCCACTGTCCAGGTATTAATACCGGCCAAAGAACCAATCAGTGCAAACAAAGCAATAACGGGCACTGCCCAACCTAATCCAAAATGTTCAAAAAAAACTTTAAATGCTTGAATAAGACCCGACAATAAACTGATTTCAGTTTGAGGCACAACGATAGCAATCGCCAACGTCCCTAAAATAGAAATGGATAAAATAATGACAGCAGCAATAGCTAGCGCTTTTGGGTAATCTTTTTGAGGATTTTTTGCTTCTCTAATATGAAAAACGGCAACTTCCACACCCGCTAACCCCAATAATATGCCTGCAAAAAACACCATGGTATCTAAACGAAAATCGGGAATTAATGCATCCCAACTAAAATTCAACGCGGTAGGATGCCCTGCTATTACCCAGCAAACACCTAAACCAATAATCAATGCACCTGGAATTAACGTGCCTGTTAATACCCCTAAAGAACTGATCCATCCAGATGTCTTGATCCCTAAAAAATTTAAAAAGGTTGCACCCCAAAAAACGGTTAGCATAACCACAAAATAAAAAATTTTATTATGCTCTAAACCTGGAAATAAAGGCGTCAATAAATGCGCTAGCATGGCTCCCGTAAAAGCCAATATCGCCGGAAACCAAGCAATACTTTCCATCCAGGCTGTCCAAAGCGAAAAAAAGCCAAAAGGTTTACCAAAAGCTTCCGATACCCAAACGTAATTACCACCTGCTCGCGGCCAGCCAGTTGCCAGTTCTGCAGTGCTTAATGCAATGGGTATAAAAAAAACAAGGGCGGATACGACAAAATAAAAAATAGAGGATAAGCCAAATTCAGCAGAGAGGGGTAAATTACGCAGACTGATAATAGCAGCAACAGTAATCATCGCTAAGGTAAAAGTACCCAGCACGCGTCTTGGTTGAGTCAACTTGCCCCCTTAGCGGCTTATCCCCCTTTTTTCTTTCATTCAAAAAAAAGGGGGTAAGAGCTTACCAATATATTACGCTTGTTGCGGCGTCGTTGTTGCGAGGTTTTCTCGCTCTTCTTTAGGTTCTTTTTCAACAGTCATTGCAGCAGCATTTCTGCGTTCAAGTGCTGCTTTAACCTTTTTGGATAAGCCTTTAACTGCAAATAACCACATCAAACAAACCACCAAGAACACAGCAAACGCATAAGGTGCCGTAATAGAAACCGCATTAGCACCCGTACTAATGGCAGTGGCAGCAAAAATCATTTGTAAATTACTTTGTACAAATGCACCACCTGCTTTACCCGCACGACCACCAATGACATCTACAGCAGCTTTACCTTTAGTCTTTAATTCATCATCCAACGGTATATAAGCCATTTCTTTAGTGGCATCGAACAAGCTGTATTTAATCCCTTTAGAGACAATCACAATACCTGCCCCTAAGAAGCTTGCAGCAACAACAGGATTCGTCGCCATGGTTTGCAAGATAAAATCTACCCATTCTCTGGCAAAAATAAAGGCGAAGAAAATAACACCACCTAAGGTAATGGTTAAAGGTGTTACAACAGCCGCTGAAAACCAGCTCACACGACGCAGAATATTCGAACCTACTAACCAACCGAATACAATAATGAATACCCCGCTGTAAGTAGAAAAGTTACCCATAAAAGCGTTATAGCCTGCTTTGTTACCAGCGAAATATAACCCTAATTGATTCTTCCACTGTACTTCAATTAAGTTAATCGTTACACCATAAGCCATAATCAAGATAGCAATAAATCCTAATTCTGGTGAACGAAAGATAATTTTAACGCTTTCGAGTAAAGAAGGTTTTTCTTTCTTTTTCTTCGGAACGCCTGCTTCAGCCGCATCGTAGAATCGTTTGTCATTCAGGACAGATGTGTGCATCCAACGATACAAGCCCATCGCAATAACGCCTAAGGTTACAACACAGCCCATTAACAAATATAAAGACATTTGCCAAGCAGCTTCAGGTGTTTCGAAATAACGTGTAATGTCTTGTGAACAGAAAACAACAACCTGACCCGATAAAATTAAAGACAAGTTACCAATCACTAAGAACAAACCGTAAAAACGCTTCGATTCGCGCATACGTACAACGTGATTAGCAAACTGCCAAAACATTAAGCCGATCATGGCGCTGCCCCAAATTTCAGAGAGTACATAGAATAAAGAGAAAGCCCAATACGCATAAATATCAATAAAGCCAGATAAAATAGGATAGCCTGCTTTAAGTGCATTAACAGATTCTAAGCTTGGGTGTAAAGCTTCTAGATTCGGATAAATAATAAAAGCAAACGCGCCGAAAAAAACTAAGAAGGGTGTCACGACGGCATAAAACACATTTTCGCGACTCATGATGTTTGTTAGTTTGGCATAGAAAATCACAAATAAAATCGCTGCGGGTGTTACGCAATACAACTTTAAGAATGAAATAGCACTTGCACCAGCCGAGTTAACGACGATGGTATCTTTGGTGTCTCTTAATAAGGTGTAGTTAAACAGGATACAGAACATAATGAAGGCAAGGGGAAGGAACTTTTTTAATTCATAATGATGGATTGGCCATAATGATGCACGTAACCCTGTAAATTCGGGCTGAGGTGTGTCGTTCGTTTTTATATTTGACATAGATATTTCCCCCTATTCATTTATTGTCAACGTCTAAATCTTGAAGGGTTATTTTACAGATTTTTTTGTTAAACAACAAGCACATTATTACCGAACAGAAAAAATAAGTTATTTGACTTGTTTGTTTTTATTTGATTCTTGTAAGGTTAACCAATATAAACGCTTTTTAGCCCGTGTAGCGGCTACATAGGCCAACCGAATCGCCTCATAGTCTGAACGCTCGGCTTCCTGTTGCCTTAAATAGGTGTATATGGGATCTTGTTTGTCCCCTACTTTTTTAATGGGCGCCATCAAAAAATAACTGCCTGCCACTAAACCAATACGCTCTTCCCACAATAATAAGCGTGAAGGATCACCCATCGTCCTTTTACCCACACCTGGTACAATCACTGTATCAAATTCTAAACCTTTGGCTTTGTGAATGGTCATAATTTGCACTTTGTTATCATCAACTTTACTTTTTGTGGCTGTTGCATAATGTGCGTGAATTTTTGCCTCCAACACACCCACTACGTCAACATCACCTTCTGCTTCTAGCTGCTCTAATAAAATAAAATAAGCTTCTGCATCTTGTTGATTAGCATCAACCTCTAAAGCTACCCACGTTTGAAACACCCAGGTTCGGATCGGTAAACGTTGATACTGCTGAAATGCTTGGAACAAACAAGGCACCACGATTGCAAGCTTTTGTTTTGCAACTTCGCTTAATCCAGAAATATCCGTATAAGACTGCAAGGTATGCCAAATAGGTAATACGGATTCGTGATTCGCAATTAAAAATAAATCTTCTAAGGACAATGACACCCAAGGAGTTCTTAACAATGCAAGCCAGGCAATGCGATCGCCGAAATGTAATAAAGCGCGCGTTAACGTTAAGAGATCTTGTACCAATGCGTGTTCGCTTAAACGTTCTAATTGAATGCCCTCAAACGCAATATTGGCTTCGCGAAAGCTCGGCAACAACGATTCTAAATGACGACGCGATCGCACTATTAATGCGATACTGCTCTGGGGTTCTGCTTCTTTAACCGCGTTAATCAAATCCACAACCACGGCTGCTTCAGATTCTGCTGTCACAGGCAATACGCTGGCTGTAATATCTTGTCTCTCTTTTGTGCCTTTAAATGCGGTTGAGGCTGTAAATGCAATAGCGCTAGACACAATATTATCTTCTGTAGGAAACCGTTCTTTAAAATAAGTATTGGTCCACTTCACTAGCTCAAATTCTGATCGGAAATTTGTGGTTAATGTTAAGGCATTCAAAACAATATCATTAATACCCTGCTGTTTGGCGCGAATAAAAAGACCTACCTCTGCTTGTCTAAATCGATAAATAGATTGCATAGGATCGCCTACTAAAAACAATGTGCGACCATCATGAGGCTGCCAACCCGCCGTCAATTTTTCTAATAAACGAAATTGCGACAACGAAGTATCTTGAAATTCATCGACTAATAAATGACGAATTTTATAATCTAAACCCAAAGCTAAATCAGTGGGGGCATCCGAATCACCCAGCGCCTTCAGTGCAGCCAAAGACATTTCGGTAAAATCGACGGTATTATTTTCTTGGAATACTAAGGCTAATTCAGCTGCTAACACAGGTAATAATTGCATTAAGGCCCATAATACTTGCCATTGATCTGCGGTGTAAGTTATAGGTGGGCATTCGCGCAATAAACGCAATTTTTCTAAAAACAGCGGGTGATTTTGTAGTGATTCCAAACAACTCTGCATGCGATCTTTTCTGGATTTAAAATATTCTTTATCAATCGCATTTTTGGCAGAACTCGGTGCAGGAAATCCTTGTTGCTGTGTAACCGTTTTACGTAACGTATTCTCTTGAGTGAATATTAAGGTGGCTAAACACTGCCACGCGGGGACGTCTTCAATGTCTGAACCTGGCCAATTTTGTTGTTCTGCTAAAACTAATAGTTCTTCAACAGTCGGTTCATCTGGAATATGCGATACTAACGTTTCTAAAGCTTCTTCTGTGACTGTTTTTAAACCGGATTCTAACAGTGCACGCATGGGTTTTTCTGCCATACCTAAAGTCTTACCAATGTAAGGTAACCATTGGTCGCGATGCGACAGCATGTCTTTTAATAAACGTACCGCCAAACCCAAATGATTATCTAAATGTGCTAATAAAATGCGACAAGCGCGAGACCAATGATCGTCTGTTTCTAGGGCTTTTAATAAATTTTGAGCTGCCTTTAAATATAATTCACTGGGATCTTCTATAATTTGCGGCGTTGCCCCAAACCCAGATAATATGGGCATTTGTCGCGTTAATCCCGCACAAAGCGCATCAATTGTTTGGATTTTAAGACGGTTTGGGTTATGGCATAAATCCCAACCCAATGTGAGATCGCGATCTAACGCCTTACGGGCTAAACGCCAGGTTTTTTGTTCAAACGGATCTTCAGGGGGTGTTGCATTTTTTGCACGCTCCAATGCCATCAAAATCCTATCGCGCATTTCAGCAGCCGCTTTACGCGTAAAAGTAATCGCTAAACATTCTTCGGGGCCCACTTCGGCAACAGACAATAAAGCCAAAAACCGGTGTGTCAGCAGTCCTGTTTTGCCTGAACCCGCAGGTGCTTGCACAATAAACGATTGACCAACATCCAAAGCCTGCTCGCGAACTTGTGCATCGGATACATCGAATACAACGCTGTTTTTTGCTGTGGTTTGCATGGTGGGATTGTAACATCCCCCCTACCCCCCTTCAAAGTGGGAATGTTGCACCCACACCCATTTTTTTATACTTCCCCGGAACAAATCACCCTTCAAATACTCTAAATTAAGTGTAAGAAGGCGTGTAGTATTGTCAGCTTAGGTGGTATTGCACATATTTTGGTCGTACTGAAGAGAACTTTAACGATGGGCATAACCAATGTAATCGCAAAACAAACGAAAAAAATTACTAAAAAACTTGCCAAATTGCCTGACAGAAAAAAAACTGCTGAAAGAAAGGAACGTGCTTACGCTGTTGATGATTTTACAAAACAAGAAGTGGATTTAAAGAAAGACCAAGAGATGTTACATTTCATCAACAGTACTGATAAAGAAAATCTAAAAGATACCCTAAAAGAAAAAAAAGAACTAATGAAAAACTACGCCTATGCTGCAAGAGCCAGAAACACGGTTAGAGGCGACTTATTTAAGTCAAGTAAAGCGTCAAGCAAAACACAAACAAGAATAACCAAGAAAGAAAATGAATCAGCGCGCCTTGCTCGGTTGGTGCCCAAGGAATCCGAAAAACATCCCCACTTGGCAAAATTAAGCAACTTAATTCTGAGACGAAGACAAAAAGATATTGATAAAAGAAAAACCAGAAACACAGAGAAAAGCGAGTTTCTTGCACAAGAAAAATCATATCACGACGATCGCACAAAAGACACCAATAATAATTACAATTTCTTTAACAAAATCATTGATAACGCAGGAAAAGATCCCGAAAAAATAAAAGAACTAAAAAAGAAAACAAAACAACTTAATGCTGCCATTGAAAAACAAACCAAAATGCACGCCAAGTCTGAACACAGTGCAATAGCAGCTCTAACGGCAAAGCATAAGTTAAACAGAGAAACCCCGCAAACCGAAAGATCAAAACTAAACTTCGAAACAAAGTTTCGACGCTCTGAGGATTTTAAGTCACATTATGAATTTTCACGTAACATCATTAATCGATATGGTGAAACAGGCGAAACAAGCGAATTAAAAAAACAATTCAAAGATCTTGACAAGGCCATTAAAGAACAAAATGGATATAGAAAGAATTTAGAAGCGGGAGAAAAAAGCAAGTTAAAAAATAATGAAAAAATTGACAAATTAGATGCCGCAATCTCTAAGCTCGATACATCCAAAAATAATAAAACCTATCAAAAAATGTTAAAAGAACGAAGCATATTGGCAAAAAATGCCCGTAACATTGACAGAAATAACAAAGATGCTGGTAGCTTACATGACTTTACAAAAACACTTATTGAGAATGCAAGCCGTAAAGGAGACGCCAGTGAATTGCCCAAACAATTTGCTGCCCTTAAGGTCGCGGAAAAAGAACAAACAAACTACAGACAAACCCTAGAAAAAACTGAAACAAAACAATAAATTACAAAAAAAACAAAAGCAACTCATCGCGGAAGCTACAAAACAAGACAGACAGATTACAGATGCCACCCAGTTACACGAATTTTCAAGAAAGCTTATTGACAATGCAAAAAATGCACAACCCGCAGACCCTAGTGAATTACCCAAACAATTTACCGCTCTTAAATTTGCAGCAAATAGACAAGAAAGATATAGAGATAAATTAGAAGGAATTGAAGCCAAACTGGCAAAAGCAGAAGCAGCCAAAGGCACGCTGTCTGTCAAGAATGAGCAAAGAAATAACTTAAACATAGTTCAACTAACAAGACAACAGTCTGACGCTAAGCAAGCCCATGAAATGATGAATGAACTCATTGATCAGGCATCGGCAAAAGGAACGGCCTTAGACCTACCGAAACAATGTAAACAATTAAGAGAGGGTATAGGTGGCAAAAGAAAGTTTACGCGAAGGCCTTTTGGTCAAGAACGAAATCGCTTAAATTTAGAGGAAGCACAAAACAAACAACTTAATAATAAACTAAAACTTGATAAAAATACAGCCAATTTAGATAAGTTTAAGGAAAAATTACCAAAAACCTTGGATACTCAGGAAGTTGATCTTCAAAATAGCTTACCTAAAGATGTTGAAAAAATAGGAAAATTTACTACCAAAAACAATAAATTATCGCTAATCGATAAACAAAGTAATCGTCGAATCGATAATGCTGCAGCAGATCATGTCATTGGTAATGCATTTCTAGAACATGTCAGAAACCCAAAACCCATAGACCCATCTAAGTTAAAAAATTTAGAACAACAATTTACAGATTTAAAAGCTGCTGTTAAAGAACGTGACAAACTTACAAAAGGGTTAGAAAAAGAAGAAAGTAGACAACTTAAAAACAGCAACAAAATATTGAGTGCCGAGTTTAAGCTTCAAGCTGAAAAAAACAAATTAAATTTAGCAACAGAAAATACGCCAGAATATGTTAAACAAAACTCAAAGGTAGAACGTCAAAGATTAGAAAACAAGAAACTTGAACGACGACAATTAGAAAACGCTCTTCGTGATGAAAAACGACTTAACAATGCAGCAAGCATGCATGACAGGGCTAACAACCTTATGCGAACGATGTTAGACCCTAATATGACTGATGAAGACAAAGCCGCAGCTAGAAAAGAATTTGAAGGTCTTAAACAAGAAGTTAAAGATGCCAAAAAACGGGAAAAAGAACTTGCCCCTGCTGCTGCGGTTAACACACGCGCAACATTCAGAAATAATTTAGAAAAAGCAGAAGCCCAAGAAATAAGACTTAATAGAAGAGCAGACTTGCTTGCTTTAAAAGAAGACAATGAAAAAAACAGAGGAAAAACAGAAAAAGTAAAATCAAAACAAGCACAAGTCGAACGTCGCAGAAGCGACTCTGAGCTTATGTATAATTTTGCAAATGGACTTTTACAAGAGAGACAACAGGGAGCTCAACCAGAACTTTCTGTAAAAGACTTCAATAAACAATTTAAAAACCTTAAAACTGCAGACAAGCTATTAACAGAACAACGAAAAAAATCAGGCCCTGAGGAATCACAGGGTTACGCAATGATGAAGCAGCTTATAACAGAACAATTTGCATCTGAGTCACCTAATACAAAACAGTTAGCAACCGATTGTAAAAACTTAAGAAATGGTATCCGTGGCACAGACCGACTTGAACGGAAAATGCAAAAGCTTGCAACACGGTCTGAAAAAGATCCTAAAAACCTAAACAAACAAAGAAGAGCCGAAGATTCTGGAAATGACCTCATTTTGGGTCAGAAGTTAATAGCAGCCGCAATGGCTTCAGACCACAAATCTGATGCACTTGCAAACCTAAAAGATCAATTCAAGGCTTTAAAAACTGCTATTAAAGAACGAAATAAATTCGCTAAAAACATAGAAAAACTAGAAAAACAATCTAAAAAGAGCGAAAAACGCGATGCAAGAGCTATACAAAGAGCTGAAAAGCAACAGGCTTCCATTGAACGTAAGCAAGGAAGAGCCAAAAAAAGACTGCAACGCCGTCAAGAACGTCTCAATAAATTAGATCCAGACAAAGATGCTAAAAAAATTGAAAGATTAAACGCTCGTATAGAAAGACAACACGGCAGAGTGGATAAACTAGCAGAAAAACACATAAACCAAGAAGCTAAGATTGAAAACTTAAAACTCCAAGAACAAGAAAATAGAAGAGCCTACGAAACCCGAATTGAAGCTGCAAAAGATCGTCATCAACGAGCCAATAATGCACTAGAAGGACTTGTCGCTAGTGGTAATGCAGACAAAAAAGCGGCTAAAAATGCTTTTGCTGGCTTACGTGATGAGATAAAAGTAGACGTAACGCAAGAAAAGGCAAGAAAGGAAAAACAAAAAGCTGATGCTAAGAGTACATTACAAGCTACAGCACAAGCAAGTAGCGCAACTACGGTTGCTAACGCAGATGCAAGAAAAGCTGCTGCTCCTGCTCCAATACCACAACCTGCAGCTGTAGCTGCACAAGTAGTGCCTGCACCTGCAGCAGTACCTGCTCAGCCTCAGCCTGCACCAGCTCAACCTGCAGTACCACAGCCACAGCCTGCACCTGCACCAACTCAGCCTCGGCCTGAACCTGTTCTTCCCCCAGCTCCACAACCTGCTGCCCAGCCTGCTGCACGACCGCCAGTGCCTGCTAAATTTGTACTACCACCTCAACCTGAAGCACCAGAGGTAGATAAAAAATCCATCAGAGTTGATCGTGCTGGATTACTTACAAGCGAAACAGCAATGAAGCAAGCACTAAAAGCTGCTCAGGGTCTAGATGGTTGCAAGTTAATTGATAGCGGTAGTGGTAAGTATACTGTTCAAAACAATAATGGAGTTACGCTTGGTGCAATTTCATTACAAAAGACAGGAAATGAAATGACGCTAACTGCGACGTCTTCTCCGGGTAATGCCGCAGATAAAAATGAACAATTTTTTAAAGTTGCAGCGGTTGTTTCTGCTAATATGACACCCTCTAAACCCAAAGTAGAAGTTCAGCCTACGGTTACAGTAGGTGCTAAAGTTGAGAAGGGAGAAGACCAAAAAGGTAAAGCACTGTCTGCTTTTAATACTGCAAATGAAGAACATAAAAATAGCCTTAAAGTCAAATTTAAAGACTTAAGAGACAGCGCAAGAGAAAAAATAACAGGTGAAAAACGAGAAGATAGAGCTGAGCGTAAATCACAATCAAGACCAGGCCAATAGCCGTAAACCACAAAATGCTGGCTTTCCTTACCCCACACCAACTCTACACAACGGCTTCAACGAACACGTCCTACACGTATTTGCCCCCTCCAATGGATCTACCTTTGCTACCCCTTGCATAAACTCACTTGCCAAGTGCCGAAGCGAATCTTGCCATGCTGCACACTGTTCTTTAAAATTTTCTGGGGCTTTAACACCTGGCATAGCATCTGCTACATCCACCAACCCTTGATACTTAACCCTATCGGGCCGTATTACCCCAAAAACAATACCCGCAGGTTTGGGATTTTCGCGCGTGACACAATACAACGGCAATTGTGGATCTTTAGGCCTTTCGCCAAACCAATTGTTAATAGACACTTCACCCGTTTTATAGTCGACCAGAATTTCTGCTTGATTATCCAAGCGATCGATTCTGTCTATTCGAATTTTAATTTCTAGCCCTTCTAAATCGATAACGCTTTTTTGTTCTGTAGAAACGATTTCGAAATAAGGACGGGTTTTTTCTAATGCAATAAAGCGTTCTATTAATTCAAAGGTCCTTTGTTTTTCTAATAATAAATATTGCGGGGTTAATGTTTTGGGATATTTCTGTTGCCAATGTGTAAAAACTGCATCAACCGCGCATTGAATACGTGCTTGAAGATTATCATCCGACAAAGCTAACAACTGGGTTTGATTCTCTAATCCCTGCCAAAAACGCTCTAATATTTGATGAATAATTTCGCCTCGCTCTGCCGCGTTTAAACCCAAACTTTGTGTGGGCATAGCCTTTGCTTGCAAACGCGTTTCTGCAAAAGCTCTAAACGGACAAAGCGCTTGTAATTTTAAAATTTGAGTACCACCTTTGATTTTTTCGGTCTTGCTAACCTTCGGCGCTTTCTCTTTTAAATCCATTTGGGGCAAAAGGGATACTGATTTTTCTCGAAAATTTTCTAATTTCACTAAACCTAAATCAGCCACAGTCACTAGCGGTAGATTGGCTATTAAAGCACTGCTTGAGACTGCACGATCATCAAGGGTTGTAGGACAGCTAAAAATAACTTCTTGACCGCCCTCTGATAAACGCGCTGTAAACTGCCGCGCCATTTTTAATTCTCTGGCCGCACTACTGCGTGGTAAATCCAGTTTGCGTTGTAAGGTAATAGGTATAAATGGATTAGGCGCAGGCTCTGGCGGCCATGCCTCGCGATGCAAACCAGTCACCCACAGCGCATCAAAAGGCATACCCAGTGCTTCTAAAATACCCAAAACCTGAACAGGCGCACTCCCTCTTTTTTGGTTAGAGGACGCTGGTGCAAACGGCGTATTTTGTGCAAGCTTTTGTAAGTGTGATACCGCCTCAAAATATCGATGTTCGCCTAACACACGTTCCATCGAAAGATACTCTACTAAAAGTTTTTGCCATTGATCAGATAACTCTACTTCTTCTGGCGTTAATTCGCGTTCACCTGGCCATCCTAAACAATTTAATATGTCTGAAAATTTTTCGATCCAATAGGCGTTGGATTGTTTGCCACGTATCTCATCTCGCATCAACGCCAGTTTTTGCAAACTCGCCAACCCTGAAAAACCAGAAAATTTAGGTTCTTGTTTAAGAATAATATCTAATTTTTTAATTGCACTTTCTAAAGTAAAAGCATTTTCAGTAAAATCCCGAAGCTTAACATCTACAGCAGCACGAATCGTTTGTTCTAAATACCCGTTACCAAAAAAAGGCGAACGCAAAAAACGACTGAATTTTTCTAAAGAGATTTCGCCCATTAAAAAGCTTAAAGCCAAAAAAGCAGCCTCGATAATAGCATAACGCGCTAAAGGAGCAGGTGCTGCAACATTAAAAGATCCGATGGGCAATAGGGTTTCACACAAACGTATAACCATTGCGCGTTGTTCTTCTAATGCGGGTACAACAATACCAATACGTGCTGCTGGATTTTGATCTAACCACTGTTTTGATTTTGCTAATGCACATCTGAACTCTTCTTCTGTATTGTCTACAGATAACCGACTTAATTTACCCGGTTTAGACACTAAAGATGATGCAAGAACAACTGTGTCTGAAGCTTTGACTGCCTCAAACAATTTAATCAGTTGGGGTGTTAATTCTTCAAAACCCACCAAAGTGATTTTCGCAGGCAATGCGAGTTTTTTTTGGGTGATGGCTAGGTGCAAAATATCTATCACCGTTGCAGAATCCACCCACTGTTCTTTTTGACACAAAGATTGATAATGATTAGCCCAGTCTAAAAATGCAACACTCTCGTCGGTTTGAAAATGACTGTCTAACGCTGCTAAGGGAAGCTGCCATTGAACAGACAATAACCAGGCCTCTCGCACTAATTTTGCCGTACTCGATATTTTTAATAAGGTTTTGCCTATCTCGGATGTTGCAATGATTTTTTCCCAAATAATCACTTCTTCACTACCGGATAATAAATAAGGCAAGGTGGGATCAATGGTGCGCAAATCAGCATAACAAGATTTTAACCAAGCACTTATCGGTATGCCACGACTATAAAGCGCCAGACGACGATTGGGTGTTAACTTCACACCCTTTCACCCTTAATAGGCAATAAATCTTTGGATGAATATAATTCTTCAAGATGTTCGTCTTGAAATGCCTTAAGATTTGCAATGCGTCGCGCCAGCTTACCCAATGTTAAACCTTGCACCATAATCGAGAATAAAACGACCGCATAGGTAACCACTAAAATAAAATCACGTGTAGAACCATAAGGCAACGTTAATGCCAACGCAATAGAAATACCACCTCTTAAGCCACCCCATGTCATCAGTAACACGATATTAGGGCTAAATTTTCTAAACATCGATAGAGAAGCAACTGGTAGCATCACACTTAACCAACGAGCCGCCATAACAATAATAATGACGCCTATCGATGCCAACGCGGTATCAATGCTCAAACTTAAACTTAAAAATTCAAGCCCTATGGTTACAAATAAAATAGCATTTAATACTTCATCTAATAATTCCCAAAAAGCATTTAAGCGTTCTAACGTATATTTAGACATATTGCCATTATGTAATAAATTTCCGATAGAAAGCCCTGCAACCGCCATACAAATGGGGCCTGATACTTCCATCACTGAATGCGCAAAGGCATACCCGCCGGCAACCATGCCTAAGGTTAAACTAATTGCGACTTCCGCATTATCGATTGTGCGCAATAAACGCGCACCTAACCAACCCATGGCACACCCTAATAAAACACCGCCGATGCCTTGTTGTATAAAAAACAAAGTCGCACTTGAAATCGTCCATTGGTTTTCTCCGCCAATGGCTAACCCCAATAACACCACAAATAACACGATGCCAACGCCATCGTTAAACAATGCTTCGCCTGCAATTTTCATTTCTAGACTCTTAGGTGCATTTGCTATTTTTAAAATACTCAATGCGGTAATCGGATCGGTGGGAGAAATTAAAGCGCCAAAGACCAAACAATATTCAAGCGGGATCGGTATGTCTAAAAGTTGAGCCATGCCATAGGTTCCAAAGCCAACCATAAACGTAGACAAAATAACACTAACAGTCGCTAATAACGCAATGATGGTTTTATGCTTAGATAACTCGAAAGTATTCACTTTTAAAGAAGCGGCAAATAAGAGAAACCCCAATGTGCCATGTAAAAAAGTATCGTGAAAACCAATACCATCTAATAAGCGTGTTGCAAATCCTTCAACATCCCATCCAAATTTGCCGCTGATAGCAATTAATAAAGACAATGCCAATGTGATTATTGTGAGACCAATCGTTTTAGGTAGCTTCACAAATCGATAATTCAGGTAACTCGACACCGCTGTCAGAGACATCAGAATCCCTACAACTTCCTCTGAACGCATGCGTACCCCTGAACTATAACTTTAAAATTACACCTAAACCGAACTTATGCTAAGCTAATGCTAATCTTCATCTACACTGTATCAAAGATTTTTGATTTTTCCTAAAATTAAACGCAAAAAAATGGAGTTAGTTTAGTGTCCAAACTGTTTAATACCCTCCCTATCCCACGCAATGGTATTATCGGTCATCGTGGCATGGCTGCGCGTGCACCCGAAAATACCCTAGCAGGTTTTAAGGCTGCTGCTACATTCGGATTAAACTGGGTTGAATTTGATATTCAACGCTGTGCAAGTGGAGAATGGATGGTATTTCACGATAAAACGCTGGAGCGAACGACCAATGGCCAAGGCTCTTTACAAACCTCTTCCTATCAAACGCTTAAAGCCTTAGATGCTGGCACATGGTTTAACCCTCAGTTTAAAAACGAGCCTATCCCTACCCTTACCGAAACACTGATCTGTTTAGCCGAATTGAAGCTTCATCCCAATATTGAAATGAAAGTGTTTAAAGACGAACCGGGGTACGATACAAATGCGATAGCAAATTTTTTATCTGTATTAAAACAAATCTGGCCAAGGTCCTTACCGCCCCCGCTGGTCTCGAGTTTTGATTATAAAACCCTAGCAATTTTAAGATCGCTAGACAAAACTTTACCACTGGGATTTGTGATTGATAACCCAACTATAGAAACACGAGATAGAACGTTAGAAGCGGGTTTTGATACTCTGCATTGCAGGTATGAAAGTTTTTTGCCAACACTGTTGGGTAAAATGCCTGTCTTTGTTTACACTGTAAACGATCCACATAAAATCAAAGAACTCCTACAAAATGGCGTTAGCGCTGTATTCAGCGATATAACTAACGATATTAACTTTTAAAACACGGATATAAACAATGTCTGGGTTCAGAAACATATGAGACAAATATGAGTAGCTAAACTCATACCCTAATCAGCCAAAAAGGGGTGTGTAATTGCTACAAAACGGCAAGGCCTTTATTTTGGTAATTCATTACCAAAACCGGAATAAAGGAGGCCTTGCCATGCAGATCAAAAGCCTGCGGATTAAATCGTATCGTAGTTGGCACGTAAATGAAACCGTCATTTCAGCGGTTGCCAAGGCACGTGAAAATAAAATTCTTTGCTTTAATCAGCTAAGAGAGGAAGGATGTACTGAAAAAACCGCTTTATTAGCGATTGAAACATCCAGAGCTACTTTTTATCGTTGGAAAAAAGAATATCAATTCAAAGGAACCCCGGGTCTTCAAATAAAAAGCAGAGCTCCCCAAAACAAACGTAAGCCTATTTGGACTAAAGAATTGCAACAGCTGGTTTATCAGTTTCGCCAAAAATATCCTTACTGGGGGAAGCTTAAACTGCATCGTTTAATTGAAAGAGAGCATGGTATTAAAACGACCGTTTCCACAGTAGGTAGAGTTATTAATCATTTGATAAAATTAAAAAGAGTGTTTCCTGTTTCAACCGTTATTGGGCATAAAAAGCCTAAAAAAAGGCGTTTATTTAATCAACATGCCCAACGTTGGCAATATGGAATGAAAGCCAAAGAGTTGGGAGAATTGGTGCAAGTTGATCACATGACGGTTTATTGTAACAGTCAGCATATCAAAGATTTTAAAGCGGCTTGCCCTGTCACTAAAATGATGGTCACTGAAGTTTACAACCAAGCGACCAGTAACACAGCCAGACAATTTTTGGAGAAGATGCAACTGGAATTGCCATTCCCGATTAAATCGATCCAGGTGGATGGGGGTTCAGAATTTATGGCTGAATTTGAAGCAGCTTGCCAAGAAAAAGGGATTGCCTTATTTGTATTACCGCCTAAATCGCCTAAATACAACGGAGACGTAGAAAGAAAAAATGGGGTTAGCCGGAATGAATTTTATTCACAATATCGTCATGAGTTTAAATTAGCGGTGATTCGGCCCGCCTTATCCCGTTATCAACAGCTTTATAATACCTACAGACCACATCAAGCGCTTGCACAATTAACCCCAAAGGAGTATTTTGAGTTGAATTACCAAAATAAGGCCGCCTAAGTCTCATATGTAGTGAACCCGGACAAAACAATTGAAACTTTTGTCTTTACACGCTATTGTTAAACTCAAATGGAATTAACCTAATTTCGAGATAGCTTTATGATCTCACTCAACGGAATCGAAAAAGTCGTCAAAAAAGGTAATCAGGTTGTTCAGACACTGAAGGGCATTACCTTAAATATCGAACAAGGCGAGATTTTTGGCATTTTAGGCCGTGCAGGTGCCGGTAAAAGCGCCTTAATCCGCACGATCAATTTTTTAGATCCCCCTTCTCGTGGCTCAGTTATTATTGATAGTTGTGACTTAACAACGCTAACCACCACTGAATTAAGAGAAACACGCCGTCATATCGGCATGATTTTCGAACACTTTAATTTATTAAACTCTAGAACAGTTTTCGAGAATATTGCATTCCCACTGGAAATTTTGGGTCTGCAGAAAAATGAAATCTTAACCAAGGTTCGCACCTTACTTAACTTAACGGGTCTTTCTCAAAAATCCAATGCTTACCCTTATCAACTAAACCCTGAGCAAAAACAACGCGTGGCTATTGCAAGAGCACTCGCTAATCAACCCAAAGTACTGTTATGTGAAGAAGCAACCGCGGGACTCGATCAAAAAGCCAAACAAGCGATCTCAGAATTGCTTAAGGATATTAATCAGCAATTAAATCTGACAATTTTATTGATTACGCATGAAATTGATGTGATTAAATCCGTTTGTCATCGCGTTGCTATATTACACGAAGGTGAAATTGTCGAACAAAATACCGTCATCGACTGGTACAAAAAACCCAAATCAGAAGTTTCTAAAGCTTTTATACGCCAAGCCACACAATTGGATATACCTGCAAGTTTGCGTAACCGTCTATTAACAGAATCTTTCGAAAATGCGAATACGATTTTACGTCTGTCTTTTTCTAGCGCTTCTGCAGAAGAACCCTTTATTGCCTATGTAATTCAACAATTTAAATTATCGGTTAACATTATACAGGCACATCTCGAAACCTTTCAGATGCATTCCGTAGGCATCATGATTGTTGAGATGGTTGGTAACAGTACTGAAGTACTTCAGGCAATTAAATTTTTAGAAACCAAAGATATCCATACCGAGGTAATAGGCTATGCTACACGATCTGCTTAATGCCTTAGAAGAAACGCTCTTTATGGTGTTTTCTGCCGGATTGCTGACGTGGATTATTGGTTTACCGCTGGGTGCACTTTTATCTGTCACTAATACGGGAAAAATTTTAGAAAACCGGCTTCTTTACAAAACGCTCAACTTTTGTACTAACACCGCGCGATCGTTGCCGTATATTGTTTTTATGATTCTAATTATTCCATTTACACAATTACTGGTCGGTTCTTACGAGGGTTCTATTGCTGCAGTTGTACCTTTAACACTGGCAGCAATCCCGTATTTTTCGCAGCTTTGTGAAAAATCTATCAATCGCATTCAACCTGGCATTATAGAAGCCGCTAAGGCTGTCGGTGCAACGCCTTTTCAAATTATATATAAAGTTTTAATTCCAGAGGCGTTACCCAATATTGTCAAGGCCCTTACCTTAACATTGGTACATTTAATTGGCTATTCGACCATTGCAGGTGCTATTGGTGCAGGTGGTCTTGGCGGTTTAATGATTATTAAAGGGTATCAGGCATTCCATTTCGACTATGTATTAGCAACGGCTATTACGTTAATGGCGCTTATTCATATTATTCAACTCTGCGGCAATTATATTGCCAATGGCAATATAATTCATAATACCAATGCTTAATGTCACTCATTCAATACCTGCACTTTTCGCGTTGTTTACGTTTTTTCTTGCGTATGTGTTAGTTATTTTTGAAGAGTTTATACAACTTCGAAAATCAAAACCACTCATGTTGGCCTCTGGGCTCATTTGGCTAATGGTTTTTGTACTAGCCAAACAAAGGAATGTATTAAGTCTTGCAGTTACAGCTATTCAACATAATTTAATGCAATATGCAGAAATTTTATTGTTTATTATTGTTGCCATTACCTATATTAATGTATTAACAACCTGTCACGTTTTTGAAGCACTACGAGCTTGGTTAACAAAATTTAAACTCTCGTATCGTCAACTTTTTTGGATTACAGGCCTTATCACATTTTTAATGTCACCCTGTGTAGACAATTTAACCGCTGCTTTAACGATTTCTTCTGTTATTTTAGCACTGGGTAAAGATAATCCCCGTTTTACAGGACTGGCCTGTATCAATGTGGTTGTTGCAGCAAATGCAGGTGGCGTCTTTAGTCCTTTTGGAGACATTACAACCTTAATGGTCTGGCAAGCAGGTGTTATACCGTTCTTTGATTTTTTCAAATTATTTTTGCCATCCCTCATTAGTTTTTTAATTCCCGCCCTATGCATGCATTTTGCTATTCCTAAAAGTGCGCCTGAACCCAGCACAATAGTTGCAGAAATTACCAAAGGCGGGAAATGGGTTATTTTTCTTTTCATTTTAACCATTGCAACCACAGTGTATCTTCATAACAGTTTTCATATCCCACCCGTTATTGGCATGATGATGGGCCTTGCTTATTTACAATTTTTTGTCTATTACACCGAGAGACGAAAATACGAAAAGCCACTTGAGGTTTTTTCAGCCATTAAAGAACTCAATTGGGATACGCTTTTATTTTTCTATGGCATTATATTATGCCTAGGGGGTTTAGCAACTTTAGGATATCTCGAGATTGTTTCTACCTCAATTTATGCAAATTACACCATCGGCAATATTTTGATTGGGATTTTATCCGCCATTGTCGATAATATCCCACTGATGTATGCCGTACTCACAATGAATCCCACCATGTCGGAAGGCCAATGGTTATTATTGACGCTTACAACCGGTATTGGTGGAAGCTTGCTGTCTATAGGCTCTGCCGCCGGAATCAGCGTGATGGGCCAAGCTCATGGACTCTACACCTTCTTTACACACTTTAAGTGGATCTGGGCAATTGCTTTAGGCTATGCAGCCAGTATTGCTTGTCATCTGTGGTTGAATGCCGCGTTGTTTAATCATTAAGCTTTGTCAAAATCGCCATTCTTTCTTCATGTAATCGATTTTCTGCCTCGCTTGCTCGAATAATCCGTAATGGTTTATCCGTGCTTCTTTTAACCCGCTGTATATTAAACTGCGATCGTACAGCGACTTCAGTCACTACAGGTTCTGTGCCCAACTGCATTTTTGTTTGCCCGGCAGTCATGGCCAAATACACTTTAGCTAGCAGTTGCGCATCTAACAATGCACCGTGATATTGACGCTCTGTGTTATCCACTTTATAACGTGCACATAACACATCCAAATTATTACGCTGCCCGGGATGCAAACGCCTTGCCATTACTAAGGTATCAATCACATTGACATAATCTTCTATGGGTTCCCACGGGTGTTGAATGCGCATTAATTCATGATTCAAAAACCCCAAATCAAAAGGTGCGTTATGAATAATCAGCTCGGTCTCACCTTCTTGTAAAAATGCCACAAACGCCTCAGCCACTTCAGAAAATTTGGGTTTATCGCGTAAAAATTCCGTCGTTAAACCTGTGATGGCGGTTGCCTCTTTTTCGATTTCACGTTGTGGATTGATGTAAGTGTGAAACTTTCGACCTGTTAATCGACGATTGATCATTTCTAAACAACCAATCTCGGTTAACCGATGTCCCTTTTTTGGATCTAATCCCGTTGTTTCTGTATCTAAGATGACATGTCGCATAATTTATCTATCGCTTCTCTTGCTAATGCATCAACGCGATCATTTTCAGGATGATCGCTATGCCCTTTCACCCAATGCCAATTGATTTCGTGCCGATGGGTCGCTTCATACAATTCTTGCCAAAGGTCTTGGTTTTTAACCGGTTTGTTCGCCGAATTTTTCCATCCTTTTTTATGCCAATCATGGATCCATTTTGTAATGCCATTTTTCACATATTCAGAATCGGTATAAACATCGACCTGGCAACCGCGCTTTAATGCCTGCAACCCACGAATAGCAGCCATCAGTTCCATCTGGTTATTCGTTGTATTTAGTTCCGCACCTGATAATTCTTTTTCTACCCCCTGATACCGCAATAAGACTCCCCACCCACCCGGCCCGGGATTCCCACGACATGCGCCATCTACATACAGTTCTATACGTTCTATTTTTTGAGACACAAAATTCTCCTAGGCATCATCATACAATTGCCAGTGTGTGATTCGCAATTATTTACCCAAGGATAAAACTTAAAACAGAACTGCTTTGTTAACTTTTTAGCAAGATAAATAACATTTAGTTAATTAGAATTTAGAAATTACTGATGCTTAGATTGAGGGCCAGGTCTTTTTCTCTTTGAAGGCGCTTTTTCCTCAGCTGCTGTCCCGGGTCCACCAAAAATAAGCGGTTGTGTATTATCAGGTAAAATCGATTTAGCAAATTCAAGGTTTTGACGTATCTCTTCTTGGGTATTTAAACCATAAAACTGGTCTAAGACACCCAAAAATTCTTTCATGCCGGATATTTCAGGTTCTTTTTTGGATAATTTCATTTTTACTTCTTCTTTGAGTTTAGAAAATTCAAGAACATCACGCTCTAAATCAAATACCCCGGAATTTAGGGCCATAAGCTCTTTTAAAGACACGTCATTATTAATATCGAATTTTAGATTACTCTTATATTTTTCTAGAATCTTAATCATTTTATTATAATCTTCAAACTTCGATATTAACATAGCATTTTTGCTTGTTAAAGATTCAAGCAGTGTTTTATCTGCCCCAACTAGGCTTGCAGCCACTCCCACCATTTGATCACCCATTGATTTGGTATACCTCATGGCTTCATCAAATAAATCAGAAAAATGCTTGTTCATTTCCGACAAGGACGTTTTTAATACCCCTCCCCCATCTGAACTCAAGCTTAAAAGCTCATTATATATTTTTTTAGCATCTTTAATGGCATTGAAAAATTCCACATAATCTACCTCTTCACTGTCAAGATTACTATGTAGGAAAGCAACTTGTACATTCTCTAAAAGCAAGGATAATTTAATTGGTATTTCAGCCGCTCCCAATGCATTCAAAGAGTTACCAATGACTACTGATGATGCATCTTTTAATTTTTCAACAACCGAGTCAACTTTTTCTTTACCAAGCCCTAATGAAACTAAAACACTTGCATACGGTGGTTTTGTAAAATCAATATTAGCTATTTCAGATGATAATTCAATTAATTTCTGTAACTCTAATAATCTGGCTTTTACACCACCTAATTCTAATAGTTTTTCTTTCGCATTTTCTATAAATCCATCAAGGGGATTCAAACCCTTCACTTCATTCGCCAAACGCTCACCTCTCTCCAAAAAACTTGCTAGCTCTTCCTGAAACTCACTCGGGTTAATAGCTTTAATAACATTAACAACAGGAATTAATTTTGTTATTACCATAGCAGCCTGTAAATTTTCATTAATTTTATTTAAATCTCCTTTAACCGTTTTTTCAAACAAACCAACATATTCTGATAGTTTTTTTTTACCAGGGAAGGCGCCGGGTAGATCCTTAAATAATTCGCTCAAAGTTTCACTCTCTATTAAGTCTTTAAATGTATCAAATTTTGATTGTAATGTGTTTAGTTCACCTAATATTTCTTCTAAGGCTCTTGCTTTTTGGGGATCAGCTGGGTTAAAACCCTTTTGCAATTGGGTTAACTGTAATTTTAAGGCTAAAATTTCCTTTGCCATATTTTTAACTTGATCAACCAACAACTTAAAACTACTATCACCAAATTCTGCAGGTATTTTATCTAAAAAAGT
Source organism: Gammaproteobacteria bacterium (assembly GCA_044225395.1). Classification (GTDB taxonomy): domain Bacteria; phylum Pseudomonadota; class Gammaproteobacteria; order UBA6186; family Azoamicaceae; genus CADEGZ01. Next base: position 26,233 of record JBGAIP010000003.1, on the reverse strand, counting down.
TCTCAAGGTTTGTAATTTGGCCACAATCTTGGCTTGGTTTTCCTTGCTGAAAATTTCGCTCATTGCTTTCATTTTCGTATATTGCGAACCAAATACAGAGTCTAATAATTTTTTAAATGTCGCCGATTTTTCTAATTCCGCTAAAACCTTGTTTGCGCTCTCAACAGAACCAGGTATACTTTTGTTACCAACGAGCTCTATCATGTCATCTAAACTTGTTTTAAATGACGAAATAGTCATCGTGTTATCGTTGAAACCTTTAAAATTTTTTGTTAATTTAACAACCTTGCTAATCACATCTCTTGCAGACTTAAATAAATTTTTAACATAGCCAAGTGAAATTGATCTTGCAGGGTTATAAGGAACACCATAAGAATCAACTCTACTATCTTTGCACAATGCTAAGTAACCTTTTAACTGCTGAGAATCTTTATCAAGCTCCAGTGTTTCAGCTATCTCAGGTATGGACAACACCAAAGCTTTCTGCATTTCTTCTAAAACACTTCGTTTTTGAGCAATCAACTTTTCTTGAGAATAATAGATATGTTGATTATTTTTAATATAACTTAAAAAATCGCCTTCATCCTCAACAAAGTCTCCATTTAATTTTCTTAACTTATTATATTGAATTTCTAATCCCGCATCTCCCCTAACATACGCTGCATGATATCTTTTAACCTTATCAAATTGCTTCGGGTCTTCTTTTTCAGCATTAGCGACTTTTTGAAAAAATTTAAGCTTCTGGTTGTCGTCTACTTTCGTCCAATTTTCGTTGCCATAAAGAGCGATAAATTCCTTTAAAACGCCACTAATAGGCTGTACACTACGTTCTTGCTGTAACGCGTTTGCAAAACTGCCCAGATATTCTTTATCCATCCAAAGGATTAAATTCGATAAGTTAGTTTTTCCTATGTAAATTTTTAAATCTTGATTTTGTTGGAAATCAGAAAAGAAATAGGCTGCTCTAATATTATTTGCCTCTTCTTCAATCTCAAGATTTACAAACTGAGCCTCAATTGCCTTTAAGGCGTTACCTGCATTCTCAATTAAAGGCGCAATTTTTCTTGTTATGTCTAACTTTACTGAAGCTAATTCCTCCGCTGTTAACGCAGATAAGGTTTTATTGACTTCCATTATACCTTGTTTTATTAAAAGTATATTTTCAAAAAGCGCAACGTGCCCCTGATCTTTGTTCGCCACAAACATAAATCTTGCATTATCAGGATTATTTGTTGATGGAAAGTAAATCTCCAATGTATTCATACATGACAAATCACTAGGAATACTATCTAGCTTTTCTGTCACTGCATCCAAGATTTTCAACATGTTATCTTTTGTTACTTCTGAGTTTTTTGCTAGTAAAGTTAATACAGTGCTGGGATGTGTATACAGAATCTGTAAAATAAGATTTTTAACCGTTCCACCCAAAGTCAATTGTTCTATTTTTAACCGAAAAATCTCTTCAGTAGAATAACACTGTTCAATTGCCAAATAATCTCCAAAATCAGTTTTAGTATCTCCTGGAAGTTCTAATACACCAATGATGCTTGTGATACGTTGTGATATTTGTTCTGCTTCAACCGGAAATTTTGGCATATACTTTTGAAATGCAATTGGTGCTGCTGCAGAACCGGTTTTAGCCTGTACACCAGCGTTAATCTGATTTACACCCTCTTTGATAACACCGTTAAATTCTGCTGCTGAAAGGGTTATAGCTTTAAAATTTATAGCTACCACAGTTACTATATACTCAAGATATGGTGCAATTTTCTTATACCATTTTAAACCCGACTTTGTTTCTAATGGACGTGAATCCATTTTAAACTCTGCTTTTGCTTTGGCTTTTTTTGTTTCTAACAGTTCTTTTTGTTTTTCTTTAAAAGCCGCTAGTTCCATTAATTTTTTATCTTTTACTCGTTCGATTTCAGGCAACTTTACCATTTCCAAATCGTTCTTTATTGTGCGCAACATTGGTTTTATATCACCAGAAAAACTTAAACTTTTAAGGTTGCTCTTGTTTAATATTTTTTTGATTTCTAACTCGTGCTCACTTGACAATTGAGCATTGTCCTCTTGTGCTAAAATTAAATCTATATTTCTTATTCTAGCTTTATACCAAAGAATATCACCTTCAATCTCGTCAACAATAAGTTTTGTTTTGTCCTCTTGTTTTCTTATTATCTCTTTCGTGGCTTCGATATTTTCGCTTTCTCTCTCTTTCAATTTTCTCTCTAAAGTTTCTAGTTTTTTTACTTTTTCTGTATTTTCTAGCGCTGATATACGCATTGTTCTTAAATTTTTAGCTTTTTCATACAACGCTGGTAAGAATCTAGCAATCCTTGCACGTTTTTTGTATGCGTAAAAAAGACCGGCTCCAATCAAAATGACTGCACCGACTACTGCCAACCCTATTGGGAAAGCCCCCACTGCAGCAATACTGCCAACGATAGACAACTGTACGAAAAATGGAATTAGCATCGCAGCGCCTATTTTTATAGGCAATGAACTTGAAAATTTGCTTGTATCAGAATCTGTAATAGCCTGTTTTTTTGCTAATTCAACTCTAACATCTACTGCAAATGCATCTTTAACGTTGTTGTCTTGTTCTGTTAGTTTTTCTGCTACTCGCGCTGCTATTTTTTCAGACAATCCTTTAAAAAGCTGTTCTTCTTCCTCTTCCAAGTCTTCATCTGACACATAAAATTCATCTTCATGTTCCAAAAAGTATTTAAACTCGATGTCAGTCAATGCTTTTAAATATGACGCTTGTTCCAGTTCGGATAATTTTTTATAACCCGCTGATTCTAATTTTTTCTGCGCCTTTTCAGTTGCTTCTTTAACAGCCCTCTCTCTTTTTAGAGAAATTTCTTGATATTCCCGTTTTAAAAAAGCTTGTCGCTCATTAATTTTAACTAATGCCGGATTTTCTGCTAGGCTTGATTTTGCTTCACTATCAGCACTACTTCCTCCAAACCATCCCCCAAACCAACCTTGAGTTGAGGCCTTTTGGGGTTTATTAGTTTTCATACGTCTTTTTTCTGCGACAAGTTTTCCCATTTCTTCTATATACGGTTTCACCCATTCTTCATTTTCTATAGGGTGATCCGGGCGTTCCAGTAATGCTATAGCTGCTAGTTTATCTTCTGTCGTAATTTGATCTTCAGGAATAGCCATACTTAAACTTCCTTACTTTCTTTTGAAGCCTGCTCATCAGATCTAGCCAAACTTATTCCAATAATGCCACTCACTATCATCAAGCATAAATAAACACCAAACACCCTAAAATTTAACCAATAAATAGGTGGGAGATAATAGACAATGGCTAAATTAGCTAAACCTAATATTATGTATATTGCACTCATAACGTAATTTAAGTAGGTTAAAGACAATAATTTTTGATCAGTGGCTTGCGACACTCCCATAATATAAATATTTCCTTCTTTTGCTGTTAAATAGGTATAAAGGATATAAAGTGCGCTTAATATTAATAAAAACGATATTTCATACATAAAAATGGCATCATTCTTAAAATAAAACGCGCCGCCTACAAAGATAAGCCCACTTAAAAAATAAAGGGTATGGGGAATACTAAATCTACCAAGAAAGATTTTATAGAATAAGAGCTGGACGATGCAGGCTGCCAAATAACCCAACATAACGACTTTAAACTCTACAAAGAAAAAGAGTATATACAATGTTATCAAGGGTAGTAGACACAGTAATATCAACATCATTTTAATTTACATCCCTACTTAAGTTACCTTAAGTTTAGGTCATAAATCTTCGTTTTTGTGGTTGATTATCTTACTCTAACAATGAATATACACTCTTTTCCAAGAGTAATAATTGTGAAGGGTCCGACAAACGATGATCGCCATCTTTAATTAAAGTGACTGTCACATCCAGAGACTCCAAACGATCGGCTAATTTAACAGACTTTTGCCAAGGTACATCCTTATCGGATAAACCATGCAACAAACGCACAGGGCAAGAAATTTGAATAGGTGCCTTTAGTACCGAATGCATACGTCCTTCCTCAATTAAATGTCGTGTAATCGGATAGGATGTTTCGCCCGATAACGAAGGCAAATAGCAAATGCCCTCTTTTAATAAGGCTTCTTGTTGTACCGCTTGCATACGACCCAAATCTTCTACAAAATCGGGTGCAGAGGCTATCCCTACTAATCCTTTAATGCGTTCGGGTCTTTTTAGTGCAGCTAAAGTCATTAACCAACCACCCATACTGGAACCCACGATAATCTGGGGGCCTTCTGTTAAATTATCTAATACATACAAAGCGTCTTGTAACCAACTGCCAATCGTACCTTCTTCAAATTTACCCGAAGATTGACCATGCCCTGAATAATCAAACCGAACATAAGCTTGTCCCCAGCGTTGGCAAACAGATTCTAAATACATGGCTTTGGTGCCTGTCATATCCGACATAAATCCACCAAAAAAAATAATGCCCGGTGATTTGCCTTTTAATTGATGATACGCAATGTTTGTACCGTGATGGCTTGTTATATGATGACTTTTTTTATGATGCATTTTCACTCCTCGTGCTCTCTATTCTATGCGCAATGGCGAAGTTAAAAAAACAGAACGCGTTCCTAACCATCCCCCAAAAACAATCAAAACCATACCCAATATAGGCCCAGTCAGCAATACCCAGACATTAAGATGAAAGGGTAACTCAAATATGGCGCTTGCTAACCAATAAACAATGCCATTTGCACTGATAACACCCAACACACCGGCTATAAAACCCAGCACCACAAATTCCGATAATAATATCGTCAATAATTGTTTATTATTAACACCTAAAAGTCGCAAAATTTTAGCCTCGTTTTTGCGTTCGTCTAAAGTCGAGCCAATAGTCGCAAATAATAATATAAAACTGGTTAACAAAGTAAAGACCCATAAATATTGGATTATCCAAGACATGGCACTCAAGAAAGATTTTAATTGCACAACCAGCATTTGGGTGTCAATGATATTGATCATGGGAAATTGTTGAACCAGAGTCTTTAAAAAAGCAATGTCTACGCTTGCTAAATAAAAACTGGTCATATAGGTAATGGCTAATGTATCGATGACACCCGGTGGAAAAATAACAAAAAAATTCGGTTGAAAAGAATCCCATTCAACGGTTCTAATACTGGTAACGGTTGACTCTATGGTTTTTTCTGAAATTTGAAACGTTAAAATGTCGCCCAGTTTTATATTAAGCCTATCGGCAAAGCCTTTTTCGATAGAGATAATAGGTCGTTTGTTATCGGTTGATTTAAACCACTGCCCTTCTATGATCTGATTGTCTTTCTGCAAGTTTTGGGTCCAGGTTAAATTGAGTAATCTATTCATCGCACGCTTATTGCCAGTAAGATCGATGCCCATTTCCACGGGTTCATGATTAACCGCCATTAATCGACCCGAAAGCATGGGGTATAATATAGGTTTTTTAATAGCATTTTTTTGTAGCAAGGTTTGAAAAGAAGAGATTAACTCTGGCGGAATATTTAAAACAAAATAATTAGGTGCATCAACAGGTACATGATCTTGCCAGGTTTTTAGCAATTCTGTTCTCATTAAAAAAGCGGTACACAGTAAACTAATTACTAATCCAAAAGCTAATACTTGCAGGGTATTCTCACGCTCATGATGGGCTAAATTTCTTAAATTAAGCTGTGCCGCAATACTGAAAGAACGGCTAAGTTTTGATACGGCCTGTAACACAATGTAAATACAACACAAAAGTATCAAACTAATGCTTAATGTATAACCAATCAAAGATAAGGTAAAGCTAATATTTTGAGTTTGAAATAGAATCAAAGCAGCAACAGCTATCAGAGACAAACCAAAGCTAAAACCACTGCTTAAAGTCGGTAAAGGTAAATCTCTACGTAAAACACGCAAAGGCGTAATTTTACTTAAACGCAATAAGGGGGGAATGGCAAAAGCGAATAATAATATGAATACCGTCAGTAATCCAATGAATACAGGAAAACCGATCGCATGGTTAAAAATTAAAGCACTAGAACTTGAAAATAGATTTTTTAAGACATATAAAACCAGAAGTTGTTTGCTGATATAGCCGCATAGTATACCGACAAAACCAATGCCTAAACCTAAGATTAACAACCCCAAAACATAGTATCTTAAAATCCAGCCATTGGACGCACCAAAGCATCGTAATAATGCAACCGTATCGAATTGCCCTTGGGTAAACCGTCTAGCACCCATGGCAATGGCAATACCCACCAAACTAATATTAATAAAAAAAACTAACCCAAGATAATTATTGACCTGTTGTAGGGTTACATCAACCCTGGTTCGACTGTGGCGTGCATCCACAAAAGTTTGCAAAGGCGAAAGTTTTGAGAGCGTCCAATTTTCGAATTTTTTTAAAGATGCCGGTTCTCCCGCTAATAATAATTTATAAGTAACGCGACTACCCGGTTGTATGATTTGCGTTGTAGGCACATCTCTAAAATTCATTAATACCCGCGGTGCAAAATTAATGCCTTCTAAGGTTCTGTCTGGCTCTGAAGTTAATATTTTGGTAACCGTGAATTCTGCATTGCCAATGGCAATTTTATCGTTTATTTTTAGATCCAATAGCGGAAATAATCTGGCTTCTATCCACACAGTGCCAGGTGCTGGAATTTCTCTACTCACTGAATCTGGTTCAAATAATCCCGATGCTGTTCGAAGTTCGCCGCGTAAGGGATAATGGGTTTCAACTGCTTTTACATCGGCTAATGCCAAGTCTTTCTGATGTACTAACATCGTCAAAAAATTAAGGGTTGAGGTAGTTTTAATATTGCGTATTTGAGCTTCTCTGGATATTAAAGGATCAATAGGCACTGGTGAAGTAATCACGCTATCGCTACCCAATAAAGCACTACTTTTATCGCTTAGCACTTTATTAAAGCTATCCATTAAAAACGCCAGGGTCGTTATAACAAGCACAGATATAAAAATCGCAAAAGATATCCATTGTAATTCGCGACTCCGCCAATGGTGTCTCAAAAAAGCAACAGCTGGCTTTAAATAAAAGCTCATGAGATAATTTTCCCGCCTGCCAAATGGAGTATTCGCTGACATCGATCCCCAATAGCCGGATCATGCGTGACACACACAATCGTTGTTTTATGGCGACTATTTAATTCAAAAATTAAATCAATAATGGTGGCCGCGGTAGCTTGATCTAAATTGCCCGTTGGTTCATCTGCAAATAAAACTTTAGGTCGCATGGCAAACGCCCGAGCAATAGCAACCCGTTGTTGCTCACCACCCGACAGTTGTTTGGGGTAATGCAACATTCTGTCTTTTAGTCCCACTTTTTCTAGTAAATGAAACGCTTCCGATTTTGCATGAACGTGATTATTTAATTCCAATGGTAACATCACGTTTTCGAGTGCTGTTAGGTTATTTAATAATTGAAAGCTCTGAAAAACAAACCCGATTTTTTTAGCCCGAATGTTAGCCCGTTGATTTTCGTCTAATTTTTGTAAATCGATGCCTTCGAAATGAATACGTCCTTCCGTTGGCAAATCTAAACCCGCCAGAATGCCCAACAAGGTTGTTTTGCCGGATCCAGATACCCCCACGATGGCCAAAGACTCACCTTGGTCGATATTTAAGGAAATATCCTGTAAAATGGTTAATGTTTGAGAACCCACAAGAACTTGTTTAGTGAGATGTTCGGCGCGTATGAGCATAAGTCTTCGATTCCTCTTTCTGTTTCTGTTCTCTGTATGGACAAGTACAGCTGCGAATGCTGCGACTATTTTGGTCGTTGGAGACAGCTTAAGCGCTGCTTACGGGATCCCAATCGAACAAGGTTGGGTTGCACTATTAGAAAAACGCCTTCAACAAGAACAGCTGCCCTATCAAGTCGTTAATATCAGTATGAGCGGTGACACGACCAGCCAAGGACTTGCAAAACTCCCAAGCGCCCTTAATCAATACCAACCTGAGCTTGTGATTATAGCATTGGGTGCAAATGATGGTCTACGCGGTCTCCCGGTTTCTTTCATTCAAAAAAACCTCAATAAAATGGTTTTGCTTTCAAAACAGCATCATGCAAAAGTATTGCTGATAGGTCTTTTGTTGCCTATCAACTATGGCCCAACATACCGCAATCAATTCGAAAGTGTTTATAAGCACGTTAGTAATCGCTATCAACTACTACAAGTCCCTTTTTTACTCAAAGACATCGCTTTAAACCCAGATTTAATGCAAGCAGATGGCCTACACCCTAAGGCTGCCGCTCAACCTTTGATTTTAGATAATGTCTGGTCATACCTTAAAAAAACCCTTTCTCCTAAAATAGATTAAACTTCAAGGATGAATGAAGATATACCCGTTAAATTGGATATACACGCAGGGGTAGCAACCCTGACTTTAAATCGCCCTGAAAAACGTAATGCTTTAGACAGTGTTCTAATAGGCACTTTAACGCAATTATTAGAACATATTCAAAAGAATGACCGCGTTTCAGTTGTTATTTTAAAAAGCGAAGGCAAAGATTTTTGTGCAGGCGTAGATATTAACTGGTTACGCGAATCGATTAAAGAGTCCAAAGAAAAAAACGAACAAGATGCACAAACCTTAGCAACATTATTTAAAACACTTTATCATTTAAACAAACCGACGATTGCGGTTGTAAAAGGAACAGCGTGTGGTAGCGGCATTGGATTGGTTGCATGTTGTGATATTGCGCTTGCAACGCCCGATGCGCGTTTTTGTTTTTCAGAAGTAAAAATTGGCATGATTCCGGCTGTCATCGGACCCTATGTGATCGCAACCATGAGTCATTCTTCGCTTAAACGCTATATGTTAACAGCAGAATCTTTTGGTGCAAAAAAAGCGCGTCGTTTAGGTTTAATCTCGGAGGTTATCCAATCTGAAAATATCATTGAAAGAACTAGCTTGTTGGTAGAGCATTTACAAAATAATGGTCCTCATGCACTAGAGGTCACCAAAAAACTCATCCACACATTCATAGAAAACCCTGTTTTTAAAGATGGTGCACACCTCTTAGCTGAAACTAGCGTCTCTCCAGAAGCCCAAGAAGGTTTAACCGCCTTTTTAGAAAAAAGACCTCCAAAATGGCGAGTCGAATAAAATGGCTTTTCCTAAAGCCGTTAAAATTGTTGAAGTCGGCCCTCGAGATGGTTTACAAAATGAAAAAACCATTATTCCAACCGCCATCAAAATTGATTTGATTAATCGATTATCAAAAATCGGTTTAAGCACAATTGAAACTACCAGTTTTGTATCCCCAAAACGGATTCCGCAACTGGCCGATGCAGAGGCAGTGCTTACAGGCATTACCAAACAACCCGGTATTCAATATCCTGTTTTAGTACCTAATGTTCACGGTTTCGAACACGCTCTGCAAGCAGGCGCTAAACACATTGCTGTGTTTGCAGCAGCAACAGAATCTTTTTCAGAAAAAAATACGCGTGCTAGCATGGCAGAAACGCTAAAACACATTGAAGCTATTTTAGCATTAGCGAATACCCAAGATATTCCTGTACGGGGTTATATTTCCTGCAGTTTAGGTTGTCCGTATGAAGGCAATGTATTACCTAAAACCGTTGCAACTCTAGCAAATCAATTATTTAAAATGGGCTGTAGCGAAATCGCACTAGGTGATACCATTGGCATTGGCACACCCAATCGCGCAATTGCTTTAATTAATGCCGTTGCTGAACAAGTACCTATTCAACACTTGGCTATTCATTTTCATGATACTTACGGACAAGCACTCGCCAATATTTATGCTTGTCTTGAATTGGGCGTTTCTATTATTGATAGCGCGATTACGGGTTTAGGCGGCTGCCCTTATGCAATAGACGCTTCTGGTAATGTAGCTACAGAAGATGTTGTTTATTTACTAGAAGGCTTAGGGATTAAAACAGGGATAGATTTTGAGCGTTTAATAGAAGTCAGCCGATTTGTAACAACCTTGACACATCAACCACCGCATTTCCGACAAACATCCGATTCCGATAAGTAAATATAATATTCGAGCTCTTCATCCCAATAAGCGACGAGTCGCTCTACCCCACATTGCACGCAGGACTCCCGAATCTCATCCTGAAATTCTGTTTCTTCTTTGAGCCGTGCATTTTTCATTTTACCTCGCCTGTTATCCTCGCATCCTATCGGGCAGAGAGTGTACGGAGTAAAATTTAAGTTTGTCAACTCATTTTTGTGTTACCTTTGCATAAAACCCCCTCTTAGGGTATAGTGCTTCGGTTAGGGTTAAACCCCAACACGCCCTCTTTTTCTGGTCGCGGAAAAGAGGATTTCAGAACAATCCTTTTAGGAGACGAACAATGACTGCAAAAGCAACATTTGAATTACATGCAGAATTGCGTCAAGACCAGGGGAAAGGTGCGAGCCGCCGCCTACGTCGTACGCAAGATAAGATCCCAGCCATTATTTATGGGGGTGGGGAAGCCCCAATGCCCATTACGTTAGACCATAAAAAGATCATGCACGCTTTAGAAAATAAAGCCTTTTATTCGCATATTCTGACTTTGCATATTGCCGGTAAAAAACAGAAAGCTGTTTTAAAAGATTTGCAACGTCATCACTTTAAAAAAGCCATTTTCCACATGGATTTTTTACGTGTTAATGCAACTGATCATATCAATATGCATATTCCGCTTCGTTTTGTCGGTGCAGAAAAGGCACCTGGCGTTTTAGGTGGTGGTATCGTCAATCATCCCATGATCGACGTCGAACTGCGTTGCTTGGCAAGCGATTTGCCTGAAGAAATCGTCGTGGATATTTCTAAACTCGCTTTAGATGAATCCATACACTTATCTCAGCTTAAGCTACCTAAGGGAACAGAATTAGTTGCCTTTACGCATGGTCATATTGAAGATCATGATCACGTTGTTGTAGCAATTCACTTACCCCGTCAAATGAAAGAAGAGGTAGAGACACCAGCGCCTGAAACAACTGAAACTGAAGTTGTACCAAAGGGTAAAGAAGCAACAGAAAATAAAGAGAAAGATAAAGGCAAATAGTTGTGTCCCAATCTAGTGGCGGTATACAACTCATCGTTGGGCTCGGAAACCCGGGTCCAGAATACAAAGACACACGCCACAATGCGGGCGAGTGGTTTGCAGAAGCCCTTTGCCAACAGTTTCGACTCTCTCTAAAAACAGAATCAAAATTTCATGCACGACACACCAAATGGACTTTTGGTGGAAAAGAATTTCATGTACTTATTCCCAACACTTTTATGAATCACAGCGGCCAAGCGGTCGGTTCATTTGCAAAATATTACCATATCCCGCCCGAGGCTATTGTGATTGCACATGATGAACTTGATTTTCCAGCCGGTGAATGTCGTTTTAAAACAGGTGGTGGTCATGCAGGGCACAATGGATTGCGTGATATTATTCATCATTTGAATAGCCGAGAGTTTCACCGTATACGATTAGGTATCGGACATCCGGGTAATAAAGATGAAGTGGCTGATTATGTTTTAAGCAATCCCTCGAAAGCAGATAAACAGCTTATTCGAGCAGCTATTCAAGCAGCCATACCAGATTTACAAAAATGGGTTATCACAAACTAGGATTATAAAATTATGGGTTTTAATTGTGGCATTGTTGGACTTCCAAACGTTGGGAAATCAACGCTTTTCAACGCCTTAACCAAGGCCGGTATTGCCGCACAAAATTATCCTTTTTGTACGATTGATCCCAATGTTGGGCGTGTACCCGTACCTGATCCCAGATTAGAAGCATTGGCGCTTATTGTAAAACCCGAGCGCATTCTACCAACCACGATGGAGTTTGTAGATATCGCAGGGTTAGTGAAAGGCGCCTCTAAAGGTGAAGGTTTGGGCAATCAATTTTTAGCTAATATTCGCGAAACCGATGCTATTGCCCATATTGTGCGTTGTTTCGATAACACCGATATTATTCACGTCGCAGGTGAAATTAATCCGGCAAGCGACATCGAAGTGATTAATACCGAATTATTGCTAGCGGATTTAGAAACCATAGAACGTGCTTATCAAAAGGCGGTTAAGAATGCCCGAAGTGGACAAAAACCCGCTGTTATCGAAAAAGAGTGGATAGAAAAATTAAAAGATCATATGAACAATGGCGCACCCGCACGTACTTTTAAAACAGACGAAGCCAATCAAGCCATGATTAAGTCTTTACAGTTGCTAACAGCTAAACCCATTATGTATATCGCTAATGTGGATGAAAAAGGATTTGAAAATAATCCTTATTTAGCCATTGTTGAAAAAATTGCTAGAGCAGAAGGTGCTGTTGTTGTACCCATTTGTGCGGCTATAGAAGCGGAAATTTCTGAATTAGAACCTGCAGAAAAAATGGAATTCCTACAAGACTTAGGATTAAGTGAGCCAGGTCTTGATCGGGTTATTCGTACGGGACATGCTTTACTGCATCTACAAACCTATTTTACCGCGGGTGTTAAAGAAGTACGGGCTTGGACTATTCACATCGGTGCAACAGCACCAGAAGCAGCCGGGGTTATTCATACCGATTTTGAAAAGGGCTTTATTCGTGCAGAAGTTATTCGCTATGATGACTTTATTACCTATAAAGGTGAGCAAGGTGCTAAAGATGCAGGTAAATGGCGACTAGAAGGGAAAGATTATGTTGTTCAAGATGGTGATGTCATGCATTTTAGGTTTAATGTTTAAGATGCGGGTTTTATTGGCTTTTTTTTTATTATTTTGTGCAGGATGTACAACCATGCAAAACACCAAACCAGACTATAATCCTGTTGTTAAAGATTCGGATTTTCAAAAAGCATTTCATGCTCGTACCATTAAATTGATCGCCCCCGCCTCTTCTACAGATCCGAGCAATATAGAACGATTGCGATCACTCACGCATTTGAATATTCAAATACCCGAAAAGATCATAGAAAAAAGTATTATTTTTCATGCCAATTCCGATGAAGAACGTTTATTGCAGCTAAAAGACGCGCTTTATGACAAATCTCGCAACACCATTATTTGGACACTGCGGGGTGGTTATGGCAGCGCGCGATTATTGGATCAACTCAACCACGCGCCAAAACCCAAAACAGAAAAAATCTTTATTGGGTATAGCGATATCACAGCGCTACATTTATTTTTGGCCCAACAATGGGGCTGGAAGACCATTCATGGCGCAGGGTTGGCCAGAATTTTAGAACCCGCACAAGATCCCCAAAATTTCGAAAAAATTGCGGCTATCATTTCAAAAAAAGTAACCTCTTTATCGCTAGCACCGCTCATTCCTTTAAACAAAGCGGCATCAAATAGCCAAAAAATATCAGGCACTATCACGGGTGGCAACTTAAGTGTTATCCAAACTGGCATTGGCACAGCCTGGCAAATTCAAACTAAAAATAAAATCTTATTTTTAGAAGAAGTGGGTGAAAAAGGTTATCGATTGGACCGTGCGCTTAATCATCTTAAACAGGCCGGCTTGTTAAAAGATGTGCGTGCCATTGTTTTTGGGCAATTCATAGACTCCTTAGATGCACCGGATGCGCCATCCTCAGAACAAATTACGGTGGCTTTGGAGCGATTTGCGACCGGTACCCAGATACCTGTGTTTAAAAATAACCAATTCGGTCATGGTACCGTTAATTACCCGATTGTTTACAATGCAAAATCCAAGATTGCTGCCAACAAAACCACAGGAGAATTTACTTGGATAATGGATCTAAAAGAAAAGTAATCTTTTTAAGCTGTCTAGGTGCTGCTTTAGAATATTACGATTTCATTATCTATGGCATGATGGTTATTTATCTGTCGGAAATCTTTTTTTCGGTTGGTACCCCAGAAGTTGCTTACTTAAAAACTTTTTCCATTTTAGCGATAGGATACTTAGCCCGTCCGCTTGGCGGATATTTGTTTGGTTTGGTTGCAGACATCTATGGCCGAAAAAAAACACTGCTACTGGTTATGTTAGTAATGGCCATGTCTACCTTGATGATTGGTATTTTGCCAAGCTACGCTGTTGCAGGATTATTGTCACCCGTTTTATTAACGTTTGCACGAGCGTTACAAGGATTGTCTTTTGGTGCAGAATTGCCAAGCATGACAACCATTATCAAAGAAAATACCAAAACAGGTTCTTCAGGCATATACTTTGGCATTATGATGTCAAGCACTGCTATAGGCACTCTCCTCGCCTCTCTTATTTTGGCTATTATCACGCGTAATTTTTTACACGCAGAGATTATTGATTGGGTTTGGCGAGTGCCTTTTTTATTAGGTGGTACTTTGGCTTTGTTGGTTTTTATGATGAGAACCCGTATTCTTGAAACACCCGATTTTCTAAAGAGCAAAGAAGCGTCTCTCATACACCACTCTTCTAAAAAACTAACGATGGAACTCTTTAAATCTTACTGGAGAGATTTACTACACGGCATGTCTTCGACACTGTTTTTTTCTTTTTTAATTATTTTCAGTTTGTACTTACCGATTTATTTAAAACAATATTTTGGTTACGAAACAGATGCTATATTTTCATGGATGACTTTTAGTGTGCTTTTGACTATTTTTTTATCACCCCTTTTTGGACATTTGTTTGATCGCTTAAATAGAACAAAAGCCCTTAAAATAGTGACCTTGTTTTTTTTGTTATTCTTGGTTGTGTCTTTAAGACTCTTGAAATTCAACACGCCCTTTGCTTTGGCCTTTTTCTTATTGGGATATCAAATCTTTATTTCCATTTATGCCACGAATAACTTTGTAGTTTTATCAACGCTGTTTCCGGTCTCTATTCGCGCAACGGGTATTGGTGTTTGTTATAATACAGCCTATTCAATTGCCAGTTTAATACCGTTGGTATTAACGCCATTGATTCATGTTGGAAACTATGATTCTGTGGTGATTCTTTTTGCAATGAGTATCGTGTTTATCACGATACTAGGTTCTTCATTTTCTCTTAACCCTCATCCGGCCTTCGGCCACCTTCTCCCAAAATTGGGAGAAGGAAAAACCACAAATTAATGCATTGCAATTAATCAACTTCATATTTGAAAATCATCTGATTTTTTTAAGATTTAACGAAGAACCACATGTAGTGTAATCTCCTTCTCCCAATTTTGGGAGAAGGTGGCCGAAGGCCGGATGAGGGTTAATGAAAGTCAATTCGTTCCAAAAAAACCTGTCCCCAAAATCACCTAATCCTGGCACAATATATTTTTTCTCGTTTAATTTCTCATCTAATGCCGTTAAAGCCACCTTAATTTTAGGAAATGTTTTATTTAATAAGGCTAATCCTTCGGGCGCAGCACAAATAGAGGCAACCATGATATCTTCTTCTTTTACACCTTCCGCTTTTAAAAGTGTAATGGCCATTTCAAGCGAACCCCCTGTTGCAATCATTGGCTCGGTAATCACAATCTGATTACCACTGGTAATACTGGGAGAGAGTTTTTTGTATTGAAAATGAGGCTTGGCAGTATGCTCATCTCTTTGAATTAAAATTTTGCTGACATGCGCATTCGGAAAATGCCGCATAAAAATCTCTAACAATGCATCTCCCGATCGCATTACCGACACAAATTACAATTTTCTTGTTAATGCTTTTCCTTTAGAAGCACCCACTGGCGTTACGATATCTACCGTTTTAGCTGGAAGACAACCAACAACTTTGCTTACCAACAGTTCACCAATTTTTGTTGATAAATCACGAAAACTTTGTGTATTTGTTTTACGATCGCGTAACTGGGTCATTAATATTTCTTCATACTGAGAGGTACTAAATGCTGGACACAAAATGGGACTCGTATGGGTCGTCGTTTCTGCGAAACAACTAAAAGCTGGGGTCATTAAAAGAGTGAATGTGACTGACGATAATTTTATTTTCAACTTTGAACAATTTCGTACTTGCATAAAAAACTTCCTACAACTTAGTTTTTTTATCAGAAATAATACAAGAAGCCCAAGCTAACTGCATTCATGCTCGTGTCAGCCAATAATTTGAAGTTACCTGTAGGCTTAATGTTAACACCACTACCCAAACGAATGTAGCGATAGCTGATATCCAAATGCCAACGCTCAAAAGCCGCAACGCGCATACCAAGCCCCAAAGCCCATGCAAAACCCATCTTCCGCAAAGTAGCAGAACCACCGTTATCGTAAGTAACAGGTGTAATCGTTGATCGAACACTATTGACCGATGGACCTATGCCCGCTGTTAAATAAGGCTTGAATCGATTGAGCCCTAGGAATTCATAATAAACATTGGCAAGTAGCGTATTATTTTTAATTTCTGCGGTGAGCTGACGTGGGATCAAACCTGCGCCTGTCACAGCCGGGTTAGCGTTATAATTTAGGTTTTTATTGACTAAGTATTCTATATCACCTCTTAAACTGGAAGACCAACTATAACCCAAAGCAACTTCGAAGCCAGTCTGATTCACGCTGGTGCGTTTGTTACCAACAGCCCCGATAGAATCTGTTCCGGGAGAACGATTTTTAATCCCGTCTACCGTCAAAGTCGTAAAGTTAAGTCTTGCCCTACCGTAATAATGTTGAGCCTCCTGTAGAGGTAAGGCTGCTGATAATTCAGCTTCTTCAGATGGTGTTAATGTCGTTCCACCCGTGATGGCACGATGAAAACTTTCAGTTTGAGCATTACCATAAAGTCCAGATGATTTTGTGCTATCCACCACACCAAAATCTGCATAAGTGGGCATCACAAAAATACTTAAAGTTAAAAATCCAAATAACGCCCATCGTTGATTATTTTTCATAAAGACCCCATGTTGACTCTATCCCGCATATCTTTACCTGGTTTAAAGTGTAACGAATATTTTCCTGCTTTAGAAACATTTTCACCCGTTTTAGGATTTCTAGCCATACGAGGCGCATGATATCGTATAGAAAAACTACCGAATCCTCGAATTTCTATACGGTGACCCGCCTCCAATGCATCAGCCATCTGGTTAAATATATCTTTGATAATCAATTCTGCATTTTTTTCTGACAGTTGATCTTGCTTGCTAGACACAATTTGAATCAGTTCCGATCGTGTCATCCCTAGACTCCCTACTAACCGCTCTTTTTTTATCTTACAACATTACTGTCGAATTGAATAGTATTGATAGTTAGTTTATATACAAAAATTATAAAAATATTTTTTGTATTTTTGATGATTTGAATTTGAAATTAATGTAAAAGAACTATACTATAAAATTATCTCGAGTCGTGCATGGATGCTATCGAGCAAAGGAGAACGCTATGCTGAAGGAATGGAAGCCAGATGACGTAGAAATAGAAGAAGTACTTGTTTTAGAAGAAAGAGAAGAAGCTGTACTAGAAGAATCTTTAGAAGACGAAGCCGAGATTGTTAGTATCGAATTAGAAACCGAGTGGGAAACGGAATCAAAAATAACTTCCAAAGCGACTCGTAAACCCGATTCGGATCCCACCCAGCTTTATTTGGTTGAAATTGGATCTTCACCTTTACTAACCGCCGAAGAAGAAATTTTTTATGCACGTCGCGCACGCCAAGGCGAAGAACACGCACGTAACCACATGGTTAAATGCAATCTTCGATTAGTGGTTAAAATAGCCCGTCGTTATTTAAATCGCGGTTTGGCTTTATTAGATTTAGTAGAAGAAGGCAATTTAGGATTGATACGCGCGGTTGAAAAATTTGATCCTGAACGCGGATTTCGATTTTCTACCTACGCCACTTGGTGGATACGTCAGAACATCGAGCGTGCCATTATGAATCAAACACGCACTATTCGGTTGCCCATTCATATCATTAAAGAATTGAACGTCTATTTGCGTAAAGCACGCGAAATTACACAACAACTGGACCATGAGCCCACCTTCGAAGACATTGCAAAAGCATTGTCTAAGGCGCCGGAAGATGTTAACCGATTGCTAAGACTAAATGAGCGAACACTTTCGGTAGACACGCCAATGGGAGAAGATACGGATAAACCCCTGCTAGAAGCTTTAGCTGATCATAACAACGAGGGTCCGGCCCAAATTCTAGAAGACTCTAACATGGAAGGCCAACTGGAAAGTTGTTTAAGCCTTTTAAACGAAAAACAACGGGCTATTTTACTCCGTCGATTTGGATTACGCGGTCATGAAGAAGCAACCTTGGAGGAAGTCGGTGTTGAAGTGGGACTCACCCGCGAACGCGTCCGACAAATTCAGGTTGAGGCTTTAAAATTGCTTCGCTCCATTATGGAAGAACGCGGGATTGAGGCAGAAACTCTGTTTTATTAGCGTTTAAGGCGGCAGTGGACCAACGATAACTTTCGCCACTAAAATCAGTAGTGCTACCAAAATAGCGACTACTACGGTGGCAGTTATGACGTATACCCACCAGGGATGCCCCTGTGTAAAATCGCGCTCTCTGACTGCTGTACTTTGTACCCCAAACAGTGCACCAAATACGCTGACCAATACTTGCCACAAGCTAGGTTTTCGCTGCACTTTAATAAATTTACCCTTTATTGATGATGAATAATGACGTCTCAACAATTGTAGTTTACAATAGTCTGGATGACCTAGAGGGAGTAAAAACACATGTCTCATAATTTATTGGTTCAATTAGAAGTCAAAATTGATGATTTGCTCGACACCCTAGAGATCTTGCGTTTGCAGGTTTCCGATCTTGAGGAAAAAAACACCAAGTTACAAGTTGACAACACAGCTTTAAAGACCCGTCAGTCCGAATGGGAACAAAGCTTAACAACTTTGCTGAGCAAATTAGACGATGTCAATCCTAATGCCGATCAAGTCGAAGAAATAGAGAACTTCGAGCATGAAATAGAAGAGACTTTCGTATAAAGCAAATTTTCCGTGTTATTCTTCTTTTTTCAAAGTGCCACCTAGCTTGGTACAAGTGCCTACGGGCTCGTAGATCCATTCATTTGGATCATCATCGACTGTCGATGTCCCTGCACAAGAATGACTGGGGGTTGCACATTGATTCATCCCCTTTTTAGCAATTCCATAGCACTTTTCCATGGCCGGCTCCTCGGCAGCTATGGCACTACTAGAGACGACCCCAATACCTGCTGATAAAATGGCAGCAACTGCTAATTGTGTCCATTGATGCTCTTTTTTCATCTACAACATCCCCTGTATCGCTTAAAAAAACTCTGCTACCCTATTCAACATGAGAGAACAATCTTTGAGTGATCAAATAATCTATCGGTTTGATAAGATCTTACAGGCCTTACCAAAAAGCCATCCCCCTACAAAAAACATAGCTCAATTACCCGTAAACGACCAGCTTTCAGCGCCTGAAAAAGCACATTCCGCAAGGTTAATGCGCATCAACCATAGTGGGGAAGTCTGTGCCCAAGCGTTATATTTGGGACAAGGTCTGGTGGCCCGCGACAAGAAATTAGCTGAACAACTTTATCAGGCTGCTGAAGAAGAAAAAGCCCATTTAACCTGGTGTAAAAATAGATTGGCAGAACTGAACAGCAGACCCAGTTTTTTAAACCCTGTGTGGGCCATGGGTTCTTTTGGGATTGGGGTTGTGGCAGGCCTTGCGAGCGACAAAATCAGCCTAGGGTTTCTGGCTGAAACCGAAAATCAAGTGACTGCGCATTTAGAAAAACATTTAAAGCTAATTTCACCCAAAGATACAAAAAGTATCGGGATTTTAGAAAAGATGCGAGAGGACGAAAAAAAACATGCCACTCATGCAGTCGCACTGGGGGGTGTGGCGTTGCCTAAGCCTATTTGTAAACTAATGACATTTTTTTCGAGGATTATGACGACGTTAGCCTAACACCCTGACAATCGCGATATATCCCCATCATCGGATATATCTTTTGTAATATCTGGCTTCCCGCAATACTTAACTTCCGCATTTCCTACAATACGCGCCGTTAAATTACCGGTTACATTGGTTTTAGCAATACTCGTACCATTCAGAGAAACAGTCGCAGCATCACCGGCAAGTTTAGTGCCATCGAATTCACCCGCACCATTAATCGAAACGGTTTGATTATTGGCAACACCCGTTGCCACAACTTTTGCGCCACCTTCAATTTTTGCCGTTAACTGTTTTGCGTTAATATTAATATCTGCTTCATTCCCTAACCCACTAATCGATAAAGTCAACGCATCTGTTTGAAGACCATCGGGAATAAATAGGTTGGTTAAACCGGTTGCGGTAATACTGTTAAGGGTTTTAATATTTAAATAATAATTAATTTTTGCTCTGAGATGATCAGAAGCATTCGCCAAATCAATATATAAAGTTTTATCTTGAACAGTGACTTTAATCAGAGGCAATACGGTATCATCCGCCTCTAAGGTAAAATTTTCCTGATCGGTTTGTTTAATATATAAATTACCAACACCTGATAAATTAATGGTATCAAAATGTTGAAGATCTTGTTTTTTAGAAGCTGGCTTTGCAAGAGTTTTGTCTGCAGATGAGCAGGGAGGCACAATCGATAAGCAACATATTAATATAACCCAAATCCTTTTTTTCATACTTTACTCCCTATTCTAGTAACAAAAGAACCCCGCTTAACGCGGGGTTCTCTATACAAAATAAGCGTTATCGGCAATATTACATCATATCGCCCATGCCACCCATTCCGCCCATACCACCCATGCCGCCCATACCAGCAGCTACATTGTCTTTTTCAGCCTTTGGCACTTCTGAGATAGTACATTCAGTCGTAATTAATAAGCCTGCAATGGATGCTGCGAGTTGTAATGCAGTACGGGTCACCTTGGTCGGATCCAAAATACCCATTTTTACCATATCGCCGTATTCACCTGCAGCCGCATTGTAACCAAAATTACCGGATTCTGCTTTCACGCGTTCGATAACGACTGCTGGCTCATCACCCGCATTCAGCACAATTTGACGTAAAGGTGCTTCTAGTGCTCTCACGATAATCGAAATACCATGATTTTGATCATCATTATCACCTTTTAATTTCAACAGTACCGGCAGGCTTCGAACGAGTGCAACACCGCCACCGGGTACGACACCTTCTTCAACTGCTGCACGCGTTGCATGCAACGCATCTTCTACGCGGGCTTTTTTCTCTTTCATTTCGACTTCAGAACCTGCGCCTATTTTAATAACGGCAACACCACCAGATAATTTTGCAATACGTTCTTGCAATTTCTCGCGGTCATAATCAGAAGTCGTATCTTCTACTTGCTGACGCAATTGTTTAATGCGTGATTCAATCTCGGTACTCTTACCGCTACCATCAATAATTGTCGTGTTTTCTTTGCTAACAACAATTCGTTTGGCAGAACCCAGATCTTCCACTTTAGTGGATTCCATCGTTAACCCAATTTCTTCTGAAATGACTTTGGCACTGGTCAGAATTGCAATATCCTGCAACATGGCCTTACGACGATCACCAAAACCGGGTGCTTTAACCGCACAAACTTTAACGATCCCACGAATATTATTCACAACCAATGTGGCCAATGCTTCGCCTTCTACATCTTCAGCAATAATGAATAAAGCACGACCAGATTTTGCAGTTGCTTCCAATATCGGTAGCAATTCACGAATGTTGCTAATTTTCTTATCCACTAATAAAATATAGGGATTATCTAATTCACAACTCATATTTTCTTGCTTATTCACAAAGTAAGGTGAAATATAACCGCGATCAAATTGCATACCTTCAACCACTTCTAATTCATCATTTAAGCCATTACCTTCTTCAACAGTAATAACGCCTTCTTTGCCAACTTTACCCATGGCTTCAGCAATAATATTACCAACAGATTCGTCGGAATTAGCAGAAATAGCGCCGACTTGTGCAATCGCTTTATTATCTTTGCAAGGCTCAGAAAGCTTTTTAAGCTCTGCAACCACAGCGGCTGTTGCTTTATCAATCCCACGCTTGAGATCCATCGGATTCATACCTGCAGCCACGAATTTTTGCCCTTCTTTAACAATTGCTTCCGCTAATACGGTTGCCGTTGTTGTACCATCGCCCGCAACATCAGATGTTTTGGATGCGACTTCTTTAACCATCTGTGCACCCATATTGGCAATGGGATCTTCAAGTTCAATTTCTTTAGCAACCGTCACACCATCTTTTGTAATGGTAGGGGCACCAAAAGATTTTTGGATAATGACATTTCGACCACGAGGTCCAAGGGTTACTTTAACCGCACCCGCTAACACGGTAACACCCTGTAACAAACGCTGACGCGCGTCTCCACTAAAATTTAATGCCTTAGCAGCCATATTATTTACTCCTCATAACCATTTGTTTATTCAAAATCTCTAGCCTTCTAGAACACCCATAATGTCTTCTTCACGCATAACCAAGAGATCTTTACCATTCACTTTCACTTCTGTGCCAGAATACTTACCAAACAAAACCTGATCACCCACTTTGACATCTGGTTTACGCAAGGTCCCATTTTCAAATTTTCCAGGGCCTGCAGCAACCACTTTACCGCGCTGAGGCTTATCACCTGCTGTTTCAGGAATAACAATACCTGAAGCTGTGGTGCGTTCTTCTAATCGCTCGATGATCACCCTATCATGTAAGGGACGAATATTAGGATTACTCATTTTCTCTTCCTCCGATAAACAAAAATCATTTTCACTGGGTCTAATATGGGGACACACCTCCCAAAATCAAGGGCTGTGCCCATATATCCGATACGGCTTAAGCCCGTGAGCCACCATAGAATCCTTCCATCGCTCTGCTGTCTGCTGAATAATTTTCGAAACGTGAATACTGGCCCAAAAAGGTTAATCGTACTGTACCGATGGGGCCGTTTCTTTGTTTACCAATAATGATTTCAGCCGTTCCCTTATCATTACTGTCTTTATGATAAACTTCATCTCTATAAATAAAGACGATTAAATCCGCATCTTGTTCAATAGCACCCGATTCTCGCAAATCTGACATCACCGGGCGTTTTTCTGGACGTTGTTCAAGTCCCCGGTTTAACTGAGATAACACTACAACAGGCACATTTAATTCGCGTGCTAACGCTTTTAAGGAACGTGAAATTTCAGAGATTTCGGAAGCACGATGTTCGCTGTGTCCGGGTACCCGCATTAATTGCAAATAATCGATTACGATTAAACCTAAACCACCATACGCACGGGCAACACGACGTGCTCTTGCACGCACTTCAAAAGGACTTAAAGCACCACTATCATCGATTAATAATTTTTTAGAAGACATCATGCTAATAGCAGAACTCAAGCGTGGCCAATCATCATCTTCTAATTGCCCGCTACGAAGACGTTGTTGTTCGATGCGCCCCATCGAAGACAAAATACGCATAGCTAGCGATTCAGAAGGCATTTCCATACTAAAAATAAGAACAGCCCCTTCATCTTTCATCACCGCATGCTCTGCAAGATTGACTGCAAAAGCCGTTTTACCCATCGAAGGACGGCCGGCGACAATAATGAGATCGGATGCCTGTAGTCCTGCTGTCATATTATCAAAATCAGTAAACCCTGTCGGCACACCGGTAATAGGCGATTTTGCGTGAAATAACGTATCAATTCTATCAACCGTACGGGTTAAAATTTCAGCAATGGATTCTGGCCCTACACTGGTACCATGGCCCCCTTGTTCTGAAATAGAAAAAACTTTACGTTCCGCATCATCTAATAACTCACGTGCCACTCTGCCACCCGGATCAAAAGCAGATTCGGCAATTTCACCGCTCACTTCAATTAATCTACGAAGAATAGAACGTTCACGAACAATATCTGCGTAAGCTGCGATGTTCGCAGAGGTGGGTGTATTTTTGGCAAGCCCACCTAAATAATTAAGCCCACCAATAACATCTAATTCTTTGGTGCGTTCTAAGGATTCTGAAACCGTAATAATATCGAGGGGTTTAGATTGCAGCACCAAATCCGCCATGGTGCGATAAATGGTGCGATGATCAAGACGATAGAAATCCTGTTCGGAAATACGATCGGCAATATGATCCCACGCGTTATTATCCAGCATCAAGCCGCCTAGAACGGCTTGTTCTGCTTCTATAGCATGTGGTGGGACCTTGAGATCAGGCGTCATATTTCCCTATATTAAATAGAAATAACAGAAACGCGAATTTTCGCGGTTACATCATCTCCTAACAATTGCAAATCAACATCAAAATCACCCAGTTGACGAATAGCGCCTGCGGATAATCGCACCTCACCTTTGGTAAGCGCATGTCCCATTTTCTTAACAGCATCTGCAATTTCATGGGCACCAACAGAACCAAACAAACGACCTTCTTCGCCTGCGTTTGCAACAATAGTAACATTAAGGCCTTCAAGCACTAACGCACGATCTTTGGCAGCTTGTAAACGTTCATTAGCAGCTTGTTCAATTTCTGCACGACGTGCTTCAAAGGATATTAAGTTAGCCTTTGTTGCAGGCAATGCACGACCGGTTGGAATTAAAAAATTGCGGCCAAATCCCGGTTTAACACGGACTTTATCCCCCAATTCCCCTAAATGCGGTACTCTTTCTAATAAAATAACTTCCACAACGCATTACCTCTTCAAAATTTAGTGTTGATCACAATAGGGCAACAAAGACAAATATCTCGCAACCTTAATAGCGCGTGCGAGTTGTCGTTGATACCGTGCCTTAGTGCCTGTAATGCGGCTAGGAACAATTTTACCACTTTCCGTAATAAAACTTCTTAAGGTTGCGAGATCTTTATAATCGATCTTTTTAACTTTTGCTGCCGTAAACCGACAAAATTTTCTGCGACGAAATTGACGAGCCATGATTCATACTCCAGTTAAATATGTTTAAGAAACCCTTAACCAACCAATTGTTGGTCTTCTTCTAACCCAAAAATTTCTTCTTCATCAAAACCACGATCGCGCGATCCACGACCTCTAGCACTACCTTCTTTGCGCTCGTCTTTTTCACGCATTAAAACAGAAGGTTCTGTGATAGCTTCATCTTCAATTAAAACCAAATGCCTAATGACAGCATCGTTAAATCTAAAGCTATTGGTGAGTTCTGTTAAGGATTCTTGGCCACATTCAACATTCAAAAGAACATAATGGGCTTTGTGCAGTTTATTGATAGGGTAGGCTAATTGACGACGACCCCAATCTTCTACCCGATGAACCTTGCCACCTTTGGACTCTATCGCCGCACGATAGCGCTCCAACATGGCAGGAACCTGTTCACTTTGATCCGGATGGACCATAAAGACAACTTCATAATGACGCATAAAACAATCACTCCTCATGGATTTAGTTAGTCTTTCTACTTTATCAATTAAAGTGATAAGACAAGGAGAATTTCACTGGTTTACCAGGAAAAGAGGCCTATTATAAAGGTAATTGGATTGCGGTGCAATGGGTGCTAGAATTGCCGACAGGAGAGAAATAATGAAAAACCACTTAAAAATTTTGACAACTGCCTTTCTTTTACTACTAAACTGCGGTTGCACGCCCACCTCGGCTGTACCCCACGTCCCACCCGACAAAATGCATGAACACCTCTCGTCGCTAGGGGTTAATCCTACCGAACATATCCTGATGGTCGATACCAAAAAACAAACCATGGCTGTTTTACACAAAGGCCACATCAAAAAAATGTATACCATTTCGACCAGCAAACGTGGCATCGGGCAAAAAATTAATACTTTTCAAACCCCACAAGGCCTACACCGCATTAACGAAAAAATCGGACATGGCGTACCTCATTACGGTATCTTTCATCGCAGAAAATTCATTGGTACCTGGCAACGTCAACCCCGACATCAACACCGTAAAGATTATGTGTCTACACGTATTTTACGACTCGAAGGATTACAACCCGGTTTAAACAAAGGTCGTGATAAATTAGGCAGAGTTATCGATAGCGAAATAAGAGCGATTTATATTCATGGTACAACCATGGAATGGAAATTAGGCGCCCCCAGTACTAAAGGATGTGTGCATATGAGTGCAGAAGATGTGATTAAATTATTTGAAGAAGTGCCGACAGGAACATTGGTTTGGATACACTAGAATTCTCCTGTTAACCCTCATCCGGCCTTCGGCCACCTTCTCCCAAAATTGGGAGAAGGGATTGCATTTTATAGTCTTTTCTTAAATCTTAGCTAGTCTTCCCTGAAAAACCCAATTCAAGCGAGCGCATAAACGGGCTCATTTTCAGATTTTAAAAGCCGTAAAATCTTTCGTAAATTAAAACCACACCCTGCTAAAACAGCATTGATTTTATCTCCTGTTTCTCCTAAAAG
>JBGAIP010000027.1:0-18433 GCA_044225395.1 Gammaproteobacteria bacterium | reverse complement strand
CTATGCCCCTCCTGGAAATGGAGAGACAATTTTACCGTAACTGACACAACACCATAGGTGGATCAATTAGGACGCGAGGGGGGGATCAATTAATTACGCGGAAAGTCTCAAAAAGGGATCAATTGCGAACGCGGTCAACAAATATTACTAATTTGTGTTTCCTATAATCAACTTTAAAGTACTTAAGGTTGGTTATAGGCATCTTTTTTAAGATCTGTCAACCCAAAATCTCATCACTGAAGTAAAGGGGATAATGAAGGATAATCATGCTAAGCCAAGATTGCCTTTGAAACCGAATAAGTGATAATTTGTAAAAAATCAAGTTTTGATAATCGAAATATTATACTCTGACATTCTGTCATCGTGTGTAATCAATGTTAGATCTTCGATTGTTGCTTGTGCTATTAGCAAGCGATCAAAGGGATCTGTATGATGTAAAGGTAAATGACAGACCCCCATTGCATGCTTAATATGAATGGGCAAGACTTCGAAACGACTAATATTGATAGCAGTTTCTAAATCATCTGGTGCTTTAAGTTTTCCTAACGCTTTTTTAATAGCTATTTCCCAGGCACTGGCGGCACTAACAAAAACGATATTTTGTGCATTTTCGATTGTATGACGAGCTTTTTGAGATAATATAGGATCATTGGAAAGCCACCAAAGCAATACATGTGTATCCAAAAGTACTTTCATTCGTGATCTTCTCCTCGAAAGGCTCTTAATAGATAATCAGGTAATTCGTCAAAACCATCAGCAATAACGACTTTCCCTTCCCAACATCCGGGTTTACGTGGGTTTGTGTTTTCTTGATATTTAATCAATTTGACCATAGGCTTTCCTGATTTGCAAATGATCACTTCTTCACCCTTGAATGCTAATTCAACATATTGGGATAAATGGGTTTTTGCTTCATGGATATTGGTAATTTGCATACTGACCTCCTGCTTAAAACTAAGTCTAGTCTAGTCTTATACTGAAGTCAAGGCCTTTTGCTTAGAAAAAGATATAGGTCAGGCGCTATATCTGATAAGATGCATCAATATTCTCGAATTTTCCCGGCGTTTTATAATCAAACCTATTAGCACAAACATTTCTAGACATTACAGTGAATATACACGATAAGATAAAGAGATTGATAAAATGAAAGAAAAATTTTTTTATGATATGCGCTTAGGCGAAGTCAAATTTGTTCGCACCCCTACGAATGATTTTAATGCCTCACGTTTAATAAAAGGCAAACCCTATTGGAAAGAAAAAAACTATACGGGTGTTTTAAAAAAGAAAAAAACATTGATTATTTCTAGAGATCGTTTAAATAATCTTAAGTGGCCCGTCAGCCTTATTGTTGCTGAACGGTTTATGGCTTTAAGGAAAGAGGGGTTTAAAATTTATGTGGCACATGAAGAAGGTTTGACAGAGCTTTCGAGGTATAATGCAAAAAAATATTTTGACTTTGACGAACACATTGAGGTTGAAGGTGATGATATACCAGAAAGAGTTGCTTCTTTAACAGATAAATCTATTATTAATCTTGCAGCACAAAATCTCGGTCTTAGTTATGATGAAATTTTTGTGTTTGATGATGCATCGTTAAATGAGTTTATTGATTATGGAGATGATGACTGGTTAGATAACGCTCCCTTTAAAGAAATGGATCTTCAAAATTCTCCTATCAGTAGCGAATCTTTATATCGATTAATTGAAAGCCAAGGCTCACAAATTGAAGTGCTAAATCTTTTAAATTGCGTTAACCTTAAGAAGGCTTTTTCTCCTGGTAGTGATAGAAAGATTAAATTAGAAAATCTGCGTGAGCTTACTCTGGGTAGGCAAGAAAAAGAAAATACATTGTTAAACAGATGGATAAGAACTCGTAGAATCGATATCGGAGTGACGCATGATGTATTGTGGTTTGCTTCTGTTCAGAAGTTAACTTTATCAGAAATACAGTTGTCACGTGTATTCTATTGCATAAATCTTAATTTTGAGAGTTTGAGTTTGATGTCTGTAGATGGTTCTTTCTGGCACGGCATGGATTCTCTCTCGAGTTTAACGAAGCTAAAAGCCCTAAGTATTAAAGATTGTTCTGATTTCAGAGAAGTTTTAAGAGAAGTAAATTTGCCATCTTTGGAAATTTTAGAAATTGAAAACACGGATATTCCGCCTGAAGACATAAAATATATTTTTAAACACCGTGTGAAATTTCTTAAGGAACTCAGTTTAATAAAGCTTAGAAATATTACGAGAGACATGTTTGAAAATGGAAGTTTTGACTCCTTAGAAAAGATCGATTTTTCTGGTTCCACTATTGATGATGTAACATTTTATTTTGTTCTTCAAACATGTCCTAATATTAGATCTCTTAATGTTAGTTTATGTGAAAATATGCAAGGCATTAATTTGGTGTTGAGTCGTTTTGATTTTTCTAAGTTTGAAAATTTAGAAGAACTTAATTTAGATGGAAGTAAGATTAACGATGAAATGCTTAAGAAGCTTTTGGAACAAGTGTCTAAACTTAGAAAAATTTCACTTTCAAATTGTGATGAGCTTACTGATATAACACTAGATAATATAACCAAAATTAATCCTGAAATCGAATTTTGTGGAATTAGCAGTTCTAAATTTAATTATGATAAGTATTTGAAGTTTTGTGCAAATGGACCCTTGGTTAAATCGATTTCTCTTCTTAGGCGTCCTCTAAGCCTTCTAGAAATACCTTTTGTAATAGAAAATAAATTTTCATCTGTTCAAGAATTGAAAGTAATCTGCAGGCGTGAAGGTTTTGAGGTTTTGAAAAAACTTTCTGAGGGAACACCAAACCTAAAGTCATTGTTTTTGGATGTCGGTTATTCAGTCCCTCAGGATTTCGATTTAAATCTTAATTCTTTAGAAAATTTAACATTATCTGGTTCGGCCACCAATGCACAACTTTTTGCCTTTTTATCTGGTACGCCCAATATTAAAAACTTAGATATTTCTCAATTTACCGTTGACGACCTTGATGTTAATGGATTTTCACAATTTAAAAATCTAGAAAGGGTAACCGTAAAGATTGAACAACCAAACTTTCGTCGTGCGACATTGTCTGACTATAAAGAAAATTCATTGCTAAATTTTGATGGGCCATTTAAAGATTTGGATGCAAATACAGCATTAGAGCCAGGAAAAAAATTTAAAACAACAAAAGTTTTTTATGCTAAAAATATTGAAAAAGATATTCCTGTTAGCGATTATAGGTTGTCTCTTTATAACGACTTTAGCGTAAACTCAGGGCCGTGTAATACGAGGAACGCTTTTTCAATAAAAAATAAAAGTGATGATCTAGAACTTGTAATAAAACCTATAGACGCATCCGAACATGATTTATACGAGCAGTTCGAATCGTTGCCTGGGGATTCTGATCATGTCTTTTATGGTAAACAGGATTTAAGTTTAACCATCGATTGGCAACCACTGGCTTCCTTATCCCCGAATGAAATAATAACTAAATATCATCTTTATCCGTCAGGGGATGTTGAAGTTCAATATTCTAATCGAGACAATCAGTATTACATACGTTTAAATCCCGAAAACACTTACCATACAAAACACACTATCGTTAACACGAAAATCGATTTTATTTTAGAAGTTCCTAAGGAAAAACCAGAGGCACTGCCACTCGATATACAGAAAATTGTTGATTATTGCTATAACTTTGGTATTGGTGAGTTAGAGTTACCCAAAGGTACTTTAATCGGTCAAGATTATCTGGATGCTTTACAAGAACAGAAGGTTGGTGCTTGTAGGCATCGAAGTCTTGTCTTTATGGCAATGATGAAAAAGCAGTTTCCTGAAATACCTGTTCGTTATGTTGGTAACGAATGCCATGCTTTTGCAGAAGTACTATATAAGGGCCAATGGATTACTTGTCAATTAGGTGGTTATCCTGCAGAATTAGAAATCAAAGAACCAAATCATCCTACAGAAAAAATAGTAAAACCGACCATTTCTAATTTAACGGTATCAGGTTTGTCTAAGATAGTTAGTTTGAGTATAAATCGTTACTTCCCAATTCCTAAAAAGATAGCGCTTGAGCGGGTAGAAACTAAACTCTACATGGAACACATTCTGTCGGATTCCGAAAATAATCAGCCTATTAAAAACACACGTATTAACTTACCCGGCGCTCATATTCCAGGTTTTAGATATCATTTACAAGATTACTGCGAAAGTACAAGCAAGCCATATTATTATATAGACTCAGCCGAAGACTTGGTCTGTATGGCATCTTATCTTAAACGGAATCTAGCAGATAATACAGGTATTATAGAAGGTGGGGAAACAGAAGAAGGTAAAGTTGTACCCCGCAAGGTCTATTGTTTGAATTTCTAACAGAACAGCAAAGCGATAATACAATAAATACCTATACTGATTGTTAATTACGATAAATTTAGTCCAAACGAAATTGTCAGCTTTAATGCCTTATTAGATAAACACAGAAGCCGATGGGTACCGCTCCCAAATGCAGCTAAAGTCATGAGGCTTGTTTGATCCGAATAAACCAGACGCCTATGAAGGTGAAGATTTTGATTCTTTTCAACGCCGCCTGGATTGTCCGTTACTAATTGTGAAATTAGCGGTACCAGCAATACTACGCGAACTGATATATACGATGGATAAAGAGCGAGATGTTATAGAGTTATACGGTGGTGTTGATTGGGAAAACTTATGTTGGGCCAATGGATTATGCAGGAAAAGATTTGTTTTTTGTAGAAGGTGAATTACTAAAAGTTCTTAATAGTAATGAAAGAAAAGAAACAAATATAAAAAATATAGAATTAAAAAATGCGCCTTGGCATAACGAGAGTTTCGTCCGATTTGGCACGATGCCGAAAAAAAAGTAAGTTTACTTATGAAGGAAAAAGACTACATTTACCAGAAAGGCTTATGCTTTCTCAAAGTAAAGGTTATGCATTTTTCGAATCTTAATCTAACCGTTAATGAAAACCAGTACGTTCCTCCAGTTATATTTATTGTTGTAAAACCCGGGTACTTTATTTGCTTTTTGGTGAATATCAGGTGACTCAAAAAATAAAACCATTCAATGATAATGATGGTATTTTAAAAAATTGTCAAAAGAACAAAAAGATAAGATAAATTTTATATGTGACAGACCATCTTGATATAGTACTTGGGCGAAAATCACGGATGTTTGTAGGATTGAATCTTGCTGTTAGCACCACCGGGTGTTACATTACCGCAAAATTAGAAATTGATTTTACAGAGAAAACCACCCGAGCCCAAAAACTGGCACGAATTGACAAAAGCGATCAGCGATTACGCTCACGATATCGATACAGACAAATGACGTAGAAGCCATTAAGTCAAATTTCATCCAATTATTGTCGATGTGTCAGAAATAGACCCGGCGGTCTTGTTAATGGCCATTGATGGTGAATTTAATAAAGCGTCTAAAAGATTTAGCTTTACAGAAAAAACAGGTGCATTGTTAACCGCACTTGAACAAGGCAAAACTGTTGTCTTAAAAGGCGAGTTTTCTGATGATATTCGATATGTTTTAGCAGAGTTCTTGTTCCAGCGCCAACACGAAAACAAACCTCAAGGTCAGCTCATTTTGGTTAATGATAAACCCTATATATTCCCCTCGACGGCATCTTATATCCATATGGTTTTTGAAGTAGACAAAGAAAATATTTTAAGTCAACAAGCAGGGTACAAAGACTTTGTCTCACGTGGTTATCATTCATTACAATTTAAAGCCCGTCCTCTGGTAGAACAACAAGCCATATTGCGGTCATTTAATGCGCATTCAAACGATCCGAACTTTGATTCTAATACGGGTTGGCAGGGGTTGGAATCGCTGCCACGTATAACCATACCCTCTGAAATTGATTTAACACATGCTGCAATTGATACAGAAAATTTTAATAATGCACGTAAAGAAGCCGTGGAAGCCGTACTTAATAGTTCCCCCTTTGTCTTTTTGGCGGGGATGACCGGTGTCGGTAAAACCACGTTTGTGCAGAATATTTGGAAAGATAAAGGCCCATTGCACGAAGGTATTTCTAATATTAAAGCATGGGCAGCGGATAGACGTCCTGGAATTAAAACCTTATTTCTGGATGAAGCCAATATCTCTTCTAGGCACTGGAGCGAATTTGAGGGTTTATTTAACAATCCTCCTGGCATACTCATTGGTAACGAATATATAGAACTCACCCCCGAACATAAAGTCATCTTTGCAGGTAATCCGCTCTCTTATGGCGGAGAACGCCAAATACCAGCACTCTTTAAACGACATGGTAATTCGGTTGTGTTTGAGCCAATGACACCGGCTTATATTTATCATGAAGTATTAAAGCCCATTTTAGATTCTTCAGGATTTAAATCTAATGCCGAAGAAATAGCCAAACCCATTCTTGAAGTAGCACAATTTATAACACAATACAGCCAAAACGAAGTCCTAATCACAGCTCGAGAATTGGGTATGATGGCTTTATTAACGGCAACCTATTGTAAAAACAATCCAGATGCTAACCCAAAAGAAGTCGCCAAATATTACGCCTATGCATTAAGTCATCAATTTGTGCCTAAGGCTAATAAAAATGAATTTGAATCCAAATTTAAGTTTAATTTATTGCAACGAGAATTAAATAAACACCCAGAATTTTTAAATACAGAAAGTAACAACGCTGCTTTTAATGCGGTCAGTGATTTTATTGCACTACGCGAATTACGACTCGCAGGCAAAGTACCACAACGCTCCGGCTTAGGTGGATTGATATTAGAGGGTGAACCAGGTATCGGAAAAACATCACTGGTTTTTAAAACTTTGGTGGCCAATGGTTTAGAAAAAGGCAATCCCGGTATCGATAACAGCAGAAAACCTATTTTTTACGACATGCCGATGAGTATGCCTATATCGGCTAAAGAAGCGTTACTTCGAAAAGCCTTTGATGAAGGCGCTGTTGTGGTAATTGATGAAATCAACAGCGGTACGATGCTAGAGGGATTATTAAATGCCTTATTAATGGGCAAGACACCGGAAGGTGAATTACCAACACATCCTGGCTTTATGATAATAGGTACCCAAAATCCCGTCACTAAAGCCGGTCGTGCTCGTGCCACTAAAGCATTAGAACATCGCATGCAAAAGTTGTTATTCCTGAATATACAAGGCCGGAGATGAACGATATTCTTGTGCACAAAGGACTCAAACAAGCCGTTATCACTGAGATTTTAGATGACTATCAGAATAGACGTTTAGCAGAATCAAGAGATATCAACATTCCATCTATTTGTTTTAGAGATGTTATAACCTTAGCAGATGAACTTCTTGAAGGTGAAAAGAGAAAAGAAAATATCGAGTTAGAGCCAGAGCAACTCTCGCAAGCAGAGAAACCACTGACGTTTGCTTTTAAGAGGGAAAAAAGCGTGGAAAGGAAACATAAAGACAATCAGATTCGTCCAAAATACAAATAGATTAAAACAGATTTCCTGCGTATTTTTTAAGCGTATCGAGCAAACCTTTATTATCGTCCGATTTAATAATAAAGTCGTTCATGCCCGCATTCTTGCAAATTTCGATATCTCTGGGATCATCACTGGCAGTTAGCGCGATAATGGGGATATCCTTGCAGGGATCTGGTAAGGCGCGGATAATTTTGGCAGCTTCGTGGCCATTCATAAAAGGCATGTATAAATCCGTTACGACCACATCAAAAGGCTCAGCCTGTACTTTTTCGATAGCCTCTTGGCCTGTTGCAATCGGGGTAACATCATAGCCTTCCCTGCTTAAAATCATTGACATAGCAGTTCTGGTGGTTCTGCTATTGTCAATAAACAGAATTTTTAGATGCCGCGTTGTATTAGTTACTGCTGAATCACTCATAAATTCATTTTAGCCTATTTTAAGAGATGTATAGTGTTGTGTTTACCAAAGTCCAATGATCTTCCACCAGGCCGCACCTGCAAAAATCCAAATACCCAGATTAATAATACTGAGAATTCCGCCTATGCGCCACCAATCTTTGAGTTTGATGTATTCGGCACCAAAATAAACAGGGGCAGTGCCGGTACCGTAATGCGTAATACCCGCACAAAGGCTCGAGAGAAAGGCCAGTAATAGGACGACGATAATTGCAGGAGCACCCGTTGCAATAGCAACGATTGCAAAAGCACTGTACATGGCACTGATGTGTGCAGTGATGCTTGCAAACACATAGTGCGTGTAAAAATAAATAAGGCTAATCAGTCCCAGTGCTGCAATCCAATGAAAATTGCTGATCCAGCCTTGCATGTGATCACCAAACCACGTAATCATGCCAAATTCCGATAAGAAGCTAGACATCATCAAGAGGGTTGTTAGCCACATAAAAGTGTGCCAGGCATTTTGTTCTTTTAAGATATCGTCCCAGGTGAGTACATTGGTCGATAACAAAATCGCAAGTCCTACGAAAGCAGAGACAGTCGGATCAATACCAAAAGAAGAACCTCCAGCCCAAAGAATTAACAGTAAACTAAATGTGCCAAGCATTATCCATTCCGCTTTTTTTAAAGGTCCCATTTCAGCCAGTTTTTGTTTCGCAAATTCGGGTGCTTTAGGGGTTTGCTGAATTTCAGGCGGGTATAAAAATCGCAAAATCCAAGGTAACAAAGCAAGACTGATAAGGCCTGGCACAAGAGCGGCGACAGCCCAAGTCGTCCAGGTGATTTCAACCCCAAATTTAGAGCCAAGGCTGACAATCAGTGGATTGCCCGAAGAGCCGGTTAAAAACATGGCGCTGGTAATAACATTGGTTTGATAAGCAAGCTTCATCAAATAAGCGCCAATTTTGCGTTCACTGCCATCTTTAGGGGTACTTTGATATTCTTCTGACAGGGCTTTGACGATAGGGTAGACAATGCCTGCGCCCCGCGCTGTGTTACTGGGGGTGAAAGGTGCTAGCAGAAATTCGGTCGTGATTAACCCGTAAGCGAGCCCAGTGGTACTTTTGCCCATATGACGAACAAAATAATAAGCAATGCGTGCACCCAAGCCTGTCTTAATAAAACCTCTGGCCAATAGAAAGGCCAGTAAAATGAGCCAAACGATATTGGAGCTAAAAGAAGACAAAGATTGTTTGATAGTCAGGGTTTCTGTGATGCCACAAATCGCCAAAGCCAAAACAGCCAAAGCGCCCATGGGTAAGATATTTAAAATAATGCTGACGATAGTAGTGACAAAAATCGCGAACAAATGCCAGGCTTGTAGAGTAAGGCCTTCTGGCACGGGGATGTACCAAAGCGTGATTAACAATACCCCCATCCAGACTAAAGGGTGGATTTTAGATAAAGTTAATTGACTAAATTTATTGAGTGAAGCAGTGTTAGGGGCAGTATGACTGTGGTCCACGACTCTTCTCTCCTCACAAATAACTGCGTCCATTTTCTCAGATCCATTGCCCCATGGCAAGTCGTGCAATTCTGGGGTATCCTATACGTCAAGTATTTTTGTAAGTGGGCCTGATTATCATGCGCTTAGATAAAATTAAACTGGCGGGTTTTAAATCCTTTGTTGATCCCACAGTGTTGGAATTACGTAGTCCCTTGGTTGCGGTTGTAGGACCCAATGGGTGCGGAAAGTCTAACATTATTGATGCCATTCGATGGGTGATGGGCGAGAGCTCTGCCAAAAATTTACGTGGCGAATCCATGGCAGATGTTATCTTCAATGGTTCTGCAACGCGAAAACCGATTGGACAAGCGACTATCGAGTTGGTGTTTGATAATTCAGATGGCAGTCTTGGTGGGGAATACGCTCGCTTTAGCGAAATTTCAATTAAACGACAAGGCACACGTGACGGACAATCTGCATACTTTTTGAACGGAACCCGGTGTCGTCGTAAAGATATTACAGATGTGTTTTTAGGAACAGGCCTTGGGCCTCGCAGTTACGCTATTATTGAACAAGGTATGATTTCGCGCGTGATTGAAGCGCGCCCCGAAGAACTCAGAGCTTTTTTTGAAGAAGCGGCAGGGATATCCTTATACCGTAAACGTCGTCACGAAACCGAAATCCGGATGCGTCATACACGCGAAAATTTAGAGCGCTTAAGTGACTTACGCCAAGAATTAGATAAACAATTAGAACGCTTAAAGCGCCAATCCGAATCTGCAGCACGTTATAAAGAATATAAAATTGAACATGATCGTCTGGAAGCAGAGTTAGCGGCTTTACGTTGGCAAGTTTACAATCGGAAATTACAAGAACATGTCACAGAAATTCGCAATCTTTCTGTGGGATTAGAAGAAAAATTGGCTAATCGTTCTAGTCTTGATTTAGCGTTAGAAAAACAACGACTCCAGCATACCGAAAAGATGGATAGTTGGAAAATAGAGCAGGGGCATTACTATGATTTAGGCACACAAATTGCCCGTGTAGAACAAACCTTGCAGCATCATCGCGAACGCGAGGAAGCTTTAGAGAATGATTTTTCTGAAACAAACAGAAATTATCAACAAACACGAGAACAGCAAAAAATTGATGACGAACGTTTAGCTATTCTAAAAGCAGACTTTGCAAAATTAGAACCCGATTTGTTATTGGCGCGTGAATTTTTAGAGTCGTCCGTTATAATACAAACCGATGCAGAAGAAGCCATGCGGCAGTGGAATGTGGGCTTTGAAACTTTTCAACAAGAAGCTGAAAAGGCACAACGGTCGGCAGAAGTCGAAAAGGCGCGTATTGAACAGTTAGACAAACAGAGTCGCGATGCAAAAGCACAATTAGATCGTCTGCAACGCGAATATGCTGATATTGATGTGGGCCGTTTAGAACAAAATCTAGCCACATTAGAAGCAGAGCGTTTGGAAAAAACGGCTACAGCAACGAGTGCATCACAATTAAGTGTGATTTCGACGGCATTAAGCGAAGCGCGAAATTGTTTGACGAGTAAAAATCAACGATTAGATTTATTGCGTGGGCAGTTACAAACCTGTTTAGGACGATTAGCTTCTTTAGAAGCTTTGCAGCAAGCGGCACTTGGTAAAACCAACGATGTCGTACAAGGCTGGCTGAAATCACATGATTTATTAGAGGTCCCTCGTTTAGGACAAGTGCTTACCCTAGAACCCGGTTATGAAAGAGCTGTTGAAACCGTATTGGGATCTGCATTAGAAGCACTCTGTGTACCAGGGATTTCTGCCATTGCTGCACTGGTTGGCGATCTTAATACCGGCAATCTGGTTTTTATTGAAAACGGTAGTGCGCATGAACATCGAGCTCAGGATACATTAGCCAGTAAAATTAAAACAGATTATGCCATTGAATCTTTGTTTGCAGGCGTTTATGTGGTGGATGAACTTTCTGAAGCTTTACATAAACAAAAAAGTTTGCAATCTGGCGAATCGATTGTCACTCGAGAAGGCATTTGGTTAGGGACCAACTGGTTGAAAGTTTATAGAGGTTCTGATGGGCATTCCGGTGTGCTTGCGCGAGAAGCAGAATTAAAAGAACTGTCTTCTGCAATCGAAATGCATCGCGTTGAAATTTCTGAAATTGAGGAAGCATTAACCGAATCTCGTGAGGAAATAGCCGATTTAGAACAAAAGCGTGAAGAATGCCATCAGGCACAGCAACAGGAAGCACGGGCGCTAGGTGAATTATCATCTAAAATCAGTACCGATCGTGCTCGGTTAGATCATCTTAAAACACGTATGGCGCGTTTATTGAGCGAGAGTGCCGAGCAAAAGCAAAAGCTTGAATTGGCTGAAGAAGAAGCAGCTTTGTCTCGATTGCATTTAGAAACCGCGTTAGATGCTATGGAAGGATTTACTAAAAAGCGTGTTTTATTGCAGGCAGAGCGTGATAATTTACGCGATTTGTTGCGAGAAGCGAATCACAATGCCAGCATGGCCAAAGAAAAGGCCCATACCTTGGCCTTAAAAGAACAAACCTTAGTGACGCAAATAGAAGCCATAGAAGAAGGTTTGCATCGTTTAGCGCAGCAACAACATGCTATAGAAGAACGCAAAAATGTCTTACAGACCCAATTACAAGGTTTAAATGAGCCCAAACAGATGGCGCGGTTTAATTTAGATGAATTGTTGGCTAAGCATGTGCTTGCTGAAGAAGCGGTTAATCAATCGCGAGCTATATTAGACGCGCTTGAACAAGAAGGCCAACTGCTTCAGAAACAACGAAATCTGTTGGAAGAAGAAACTGAAACCTTTCGAGCAAAATTAGAGCACGTCAAAATGGAGTGGCAGGCGATTGAAGTGCGTTGTCAAACCATTACAGAGCAATTTGGTGAGACGGGGATTAGTATCGAGCAAGTCTTGCAAACTGTACCACCAGAGGCCACAGAACCTGTGTGGGCGGAATCTTTGGAGCAAGTCATCAAGCGCATCGAACGCCTAGGCGCGATTAATTTGGCCGCTATAGAAGAATATCAAAGCGAATCCGAGCGTAAACAGTATTTAGATGCTCAGCATGCAGATCTGACTGAAGCCTTAGAAACCTTAGAAGAGGCTATTCGTAAAATCGATAAAGATACCCGTGCGCGTTTTAAAGAGACTTTTGATAAAGTGAATGCCCAGTTTCAAACCTTATTTCCGATCCTATTCGGGGGTGGACAAGCCATTCTAGAATTAATGGGTGAGGATATTTTAGAAGCGGGTGTGACAGTTATGGCTAGACCACCGGGTAAACGCAATAGCTCTATTCATTTATTGTCGGGTGGCGAAAAAGCCTTAACAGCCGTCGCATTGGTTTTTGCGATATTTCAATTAAATCCCGCGCCTTTTTGTTTATTAGATGAGGTCGACGCGCCATTGGATGATGCTAATGTGGGTCGATTCTGCGATTTAGTGAAAAAATTATCCGAAACTGTCCAATTTATTTTTGTAACGCATAATAAATTGGCAATGGAAATAGCCCATCATTTAGTGGGTGTTACCATGAAAGAGCCAGGAGTTTCTCGATTGGTTTCTGTGGATGTTGAAGAAGCCGTGGCATTAGTAGGTTAAGCATTGGAGTGATAAATGGAAACAGCTGTTAGACTGATATTAATATTGTTAGGCATTGTGATTGTGGCCGGTATCGTATGGGATGCGAGACGGGGACGATTGTCTAAAAAACGCAGAAACGAACTGGCTGCTGAGCAGATAAGCAAAGAATCTATTGTGCCTACGTTTGATGATGTGCGCATTATCGTTAGACCCGAAAAACAAGAACCTATCCTTTATCGTGAAGAGCTTATTACGCTGAATATTATGGCGCGCACAAGTTCTGTTTTTAACGGCAAAAAATTAAAAAATGCATTTGCCGATGCGCATTTGCATTATGGAGAACGTCAGATTTTTCATCGGTTTGATAACATGGATGGCACTGGCGAGAACTTATTCAGCGTAGTCTCTATGGTAGAACCAGGATTTTTTGAACTCTCTACGATAGAGACTTTGGAAACCCCAGGGATCACTTTGTTTTTTATTACCTCTACACCAAACCATTCTATTTATGCCTTCGAATTGATGTTAAGAACCGCAAAGCAACTTGCCTTGCGGTTAGAGGGTGATCTAAAAGATGATCGTCATAGGATGCTAACGCCACAAATTATTGAGCACTATCGCGAACGTATTCGCATGCAGTCTGCAGCTTAAGGGTATTCTGATCGTTTAGCATCGTCATAGCATTATGTGGATTTTTATAATGCAATTCCTGTATTGCAATACCCTTTTCGACCGCTAGTGTTAACCCATCTTTTGCCCAAGGTTTGCTTGCACAAACCATGCGATAATGGAAACGGGAATTAAATTTAGTTTGAAAGTGTTTGAGTGCATCTAAACCACCTTCGCCAATAAATACCACGGTTCCATTTTTCTTTCGTTCGCAATCTTGCTTTTCCTTAGTATTTAAATTGTTGCAAAATTTTTCCCATTCATGCTCGGTTATCGTTTTTCCGATAGGAATTACTTCAAGGGAGAGGGGAATGGGGTGCTTTAAATGTTGCCGACTATTGTAGATTTGTGCTGTTATTTTTTCTGGTGTTAACAATCTTATGCTGGCCATAGACTTCTCCTTCTATTTTTTTACACTAAACTAAACCAGGATGGCTTATACACCCATACTATCTTCGACCAAAAAAGCTTGCGTAAGTTCAATGTGGTTTGATATGATATACACGAGATTGCAGGTAGAAAATATAAACTTATGTTAGAACTAATGCCCAGAGAAATTATCGCTTCTATTACGGCTGCAGACACACCCGCAGCACTATCGTTATTACATGCTTATAAAACAACGTTTTTAGATCCTATAGAGGGGGCTTTATTACACGCGGAGATCCTCTATTGTGCCATTAAATGCACCAACCAAGAAGTCGTTAAATTTTTAATGGAACTACCCGTTATTTCAGACATTGCCTTTTTTAAGTTCTGTGGACATACACCTTTAAGCTATGCCATTGAAGAAAATCACCCTTCTCTGTTACCCCTATTGTTACTGAAGACAGATAAGAATTTTGCTCTACATATGGCGGTTAAGCTTAATCTTTTAAAGACAAGGGCATTTTTATTAAGTAAATGCGTGTTTAAAGAAAAATTATTACGTTTCCTCGGGTTACAAAGACAGCCGAATTAAAGACATACTTCCAAATACTACTTTAACCTCTCTTTGGTGATTATTTTTGAATGAGCCTATATTGATAGTATCGGTTTTATCAAAATAACCACAGGTGGTTTCTGATGTCGTTTGAAGATAGTCGACTTGAAGTCATAGAGCGCTTAGTAGAGTATGTTACCCATAAATTACCGCAGGAAGAAGCGCCTCTGGTTAAAAATTTTGTTCGACAATATTATCTGAGTGTCTCTCCTGAAGATTTAACCTCGCGCAGCATTTTAGATTTATATGGTGCTGTGCTTTCGCATTGGCATTATCTTTATCAACGTCACCCTGGTGAAGCCAAAGTTCGTGCGTTTAACCCGCAATTAGAAAAAGATGGTTGGCAATCGACGCACACCATTATTGAAATTGGTTTTGATGATATGCCATTTTTGGTAGATTCTGTGATAATTGCACTCAATCGGTTGAATTTAAATATACATTTGATTATTCATATGGGTAATCTGAAATTAAATCGAAATGCGGAAGGTAAAATTCAGGCTGTTATTGAAAGAGGATCGGTTGATAGCAGCCATACTTCCGAGGCTGCGATTTATATAGAAATAGACAGACAAAGCGACCCCAGTGTTTTGCAAAATATCGCAGAAGAACTGAAACAGGTATTAATAGATGTGCGTACGGTTGTGAATGATTGGCCCAAAATGCGAGCACATATCTTATCCGTGATAGAAATATTAGAAAAAACGCCTCCACAGATCGATAAAGCTGAAACAGAAGAATCGATTGAATTTTTGAAGTGGTTAGCAGATGATCACTTTACATTTTTAGGATATCTTGAATGCAAAATTGAAGGGCAAGAAATAGAAAATGCAACCTGCCGAATGGTGCCAGGTTCTGCATTGGGAATTGCGAAATTTAAAAAGTATGCGCCGACACATCGAACACTATCCGATTTACCTAAAGACGCAATAAAATTAGTTTTATCAAAACAACTACTCATCTTAGGGAAAACGGAAACACGCTCGACAGTCCATAGGCCTGCTTATACTGATTTTATTTCGGTTAAACATTTTAATCAGGCAGGACAAGTGGTTAGCGAACAGCGGTTTATGGGGTTGTATACGGCTTTTGCTTATAACAGTAGTCCCAAACAAATTCCGTATTTGCGCCGTAAAGTCAATAATGTGCTTAAGTTAGCAGGTTTTATCCCTAAAAGTCATGACGATCGCGCATTATTGAATATTTTAGAAACATTGCCCAGAGATGACTTGTTTCAGGGCAGCGAGCAAGAAATTTTAGAATTATCAACGGGTATATTGCATTTGCAAGAACGACAACGTATTCGTTTGTTTGTTCGAAAAGATCCATTTGGTAATTTTGTGACGTGTTTGGTGTTCGTGCCTAGAGACAGATTTACATCTGCTTTAGGTGAAAAAATGAAACAAATTTTGTTGGATGAATTTAAGGGGTTAGAGGTCGAATTTTCCACACGTTTTTCAGAGTCATCATTGGCTAGAATATGCTTTGTGGTTCGCATTGACCCTCAAAAAGAGATTTTGTATAACATAAAAATTATAGAAGAAAAATTAGTTGAATCGGGTCGTACCTGGCAAGATGATCTCAAAGATGCACTGGTCGAACATTGTGGAGAAGAACGCGGTAATGATTTATTAAAACGTTATCAGAATGCTTTTCCAGCTGGTTACCAAGAAACGTTTCAGGCGAGAATTGCCGTTGTCGATATAGAATATTTTGAAACACTTACCCAAAAACACCCATTAGCTA
This sequence comes from Gammaproteobacteria bacterium, assembly GCA_044225395.1. Lineage (GTDB taxonomy): Bacteria > Pseudomonadota > Gammaproteobacteria > UBA6186 > Azoamicaceae > CADEGZ01. The sequence goes on along the minus strand of JBGAIP010000027.1, from coordinate 2,046 downwards.
TGAGCTTATATAGGCCCTTAGAAGAAGCGGATGAAATTATTCGTTTTAAATTATTTAGACGTGGTGCAACCATACCGTTGTCTGATGTGGTGCCCGTTCTAGAAAATATGGGTCTTAGAATTATTAGCGAAAGACCCTATGAAATAAATGGCAAGAATAGTGAAGAATCCATTTGGATAAATGATTATCGTATGGTATATAAGAAAGGGGAAATTTTTGATATTGATATCGTAAAAGATTTGTTCCAAGATGCGTTTGATGCCATTTGGAGTGGATCTGTAGAAAATGACGGATTTAATCATTTAGTGTTGGGTGCTAAGTTAAGTTGGCGTGAAATTATGGTTTTACGTGCGTATGCCAAATATTTATGGCAAGCGGGTTTTACTTTTAGCCAGGATCATGTTGAAGAAACACTCACCACAAATGCTGACATATCTGCTCTGTTGATAGAACTTTTTAAATTTAGATTTGATCCCGAGCAATATATTGAGTACACTGCTGAATCTCAGCAATTAGTTCAAAAACAGCGTATTGAAAAAGCATTAGAATCGGTCGGTAACTTAAATGAGGATCGTATTTTAAGACGATACATGGAAGTGATTTTAGCGACGATTAGAACCAATTATTATCAAAAAGATCCTAGGCCTTATTTCTCTTTTAAATTACAATCCAAAAAAGTGCCAGAATTACCCTTGCCCGTTCCGTTGTACGAAATTTTTGTGTATTCTCCTCGTGTGGAAGCGATCCATCTACGCGTCGCAAAAGTCGCGAGAGGGGGTATTCGTTGGTCTGATAGACGAGAAGATTTTAGAACAGAAATTTTAGGACTTATGAAGACACAGCAAGTTAAAAATTCTGTGATTGTACCTATGGGTGCCAAAGGCGGATTCGTTGTTAAAAAAATGCCGGCACAAGGCACACGTGAAGAAATCATGCAAGAAGTTATTTATTGTTATCAGACGTTAATTCGTGTATTACTAGATCTGACTGATAATTATAGGGGCAATGATATTATCCATCCACCGAATATGGTTTGTTACGATGACAGTGATCCCTATTTGGTCGTTGCAGCCGATAAAGGTACCGCAACGTTTTCAGATATTGCAAATGCGATTTCTATAGAATATGGATTTTGGTTGGGTGATGCTTTTGCTTCAGGTGGCATGACGGGATATGATCATAAAAAGATGGGCATTACTGCCAGAGGTGCTTTTGAATCCGTTAAACGACATTTTCATGAATTGGGACAAGATATCGAAAATAACCCATTTACAGTCATTGGTATAGGTGATATGGCAGGGGATGTTTTTGGCAATGGTCTGTTACTATCTAAAAAAATCAAGCTGATCGCCGCTTTTAATCATGAACATATTTTTATAGATCCCAATCCAGATCCCGATATTTCTTTTGCAGAAAGACAAAGATTATTTCAATTAATGCGTTCTACCTGGAATGATTACAATCCTGCACTGATTTCTAAAGGCGGTGCTGTTTATTTACGCTCGGCAAAATCCATTGATTTATCACCCGAAGCGCAAAAAGCACTTGATTTTTATCAAGACAAGATTATTCCGACAGAGCTCATACGCATTATTCTAATGGCACCCGTTGATTTATTGTGGAATGGGGGCATTGGCACGTATGTTAAAGCCAGTTTCGAATCTAACAGTGTTGTTGGGGACAGAGCCAATGATGCCTTACGTATTAATGGTCAAGCATTAAGGGTACGTGTCGTAGGCGAGGGTGGCAATCTTGGGTTTACACAATTAGGTCGTGTAGAATATGCAAAAGCGGGTGGACGGATCAATACAGACGCGATTGATAATTCAGGTGGCGTTAATTGTTCGGATAATGAAGTCAATATTAAAATTTTACTGAACAATGTTGTTGATTTAGGAGACTTAACAGAAAAACAAAGAAATACAATATTGGCAGAAGTGCAAGATGAAGTTGCAGAGTTAGTTTTAAAAAACAATCGATTGCAACCCAAAGCTATCAGTGTGGCACTTTCTCAAGCAGTTGATAATCTCGAAATGCACGGTCATC
>JBGAIP010000026.1:0-16061 GCA_044225395.1 Gammaproteobacteria bacterium | reverse complement strand
AAAATGCTAGTCGGTACGGGAATGCTTTATATTGATTAATGCGCATATATTGCCCGATCGCTTCTAAAATTAACAAGAATAAGGGCAATTACTTCAAGAAGGAAAATACTACAATCGATATCCAAATATCAGGTTCTCCAGCCCAATACAAATGGTGCCCTGTTCCTAAAATGCCGCTTCCCAAAATCAAAAAATCAAAACTAATTAAAAATAATAGCGCGTTCTGCAAAACGCCGTGATATCAACCCTACTGCCATTAAAAAGTAAGCGGTTATTGCTGCAGCAAATAATTCAAATGCCCATTCTACCCATAAGTGCACAACCCAGCAACGCCAAAAATCGGTCAACGTAAATGAAGCATGAACCTTCGTTAAAGGAATCATGCCAAAGGCGTAAATAAAAGCAATACCCATTGTGCTATACCACAACAAGTGTTCTGCCCTAAAAAAACTATAAATAGATGTCCAACATATTAAATTTTTTAAAGTGGGCCATAAAGTTCGAAGCATAATAGTCGTTCAAGAAAATAAGCAATAAAAATAGAATTTCCAAAAACGTCAATCATATAAGAAAGCCCCTGATTACCAAACCAAAACCAATATTTATGAATATATCCCATGATGCCTAGATAATTTCCCTGGGGCCCCACCAATGGTTACAGTTACCCAAAATAATAAATTGATCAGTACCTTGGCCTTTAGGCTCTTTCCTCAGTGATAATTGGTTAAAAAGAGTGCTGTTCCAATCCAACCAAGACCAATCCAAGCAATAGGCGTTTGAAGATGAACACTGCGTAAAAAAGAAAATGGTAGAAATTCTGCAATATTAAAACCATAGAATCCTTCACGTTCTGCATAATAGTGGGCAAGTATAGAACCTGCCAAAATTTGCACAAGCAAAAGCAATGCAACCACAATAAAATATTTTCCAATTGCCAGTTGACTAGGGGTTAATGGTAAAAATTCTGTTAATTTTGCTTCTGTCAAGTTTCTCATCTTGCTCATCGCTTTCTATAAAAATCTAAAGATAAAAACAACGAGACCAATGGCAAAAAATAAAATTGTCAAAGAAGCCCAAGTCCAGGTAAAGGAAACCGTGGTTGGCGTATTACCTACAGAAGGTTCAGGCGGCCAATTACTGGTCCAAGAATAATTTTCATTGGGTCTATATGCCACTGTTGTAATAGAAGAATAAATGAGAAATGCGGCAGTTTTAAGGGCCTCTTCTTTGATAAGCTTATAGGCTTTTGTCCAACCACGTTTAGGATCATGTTTTTTAACAAATCGTCTGCAATTTTTTGACGAAGGCTAATAATGGAATCCGAAATAGTCTTGGGCAAGGTAACCGTTCCAGGTTGCAATAAAATGCCGTGCAATAACTTTTGCATTTCACGTTGCAAGTTATCCTTTTGATCTTGATCTAAACCTTGTAACGGTTTTGAATAACGCTTATAAGCCAATTGCATCGAAACTTCTTCGCCAAGCTCAACCAAAAATCGCGCCGTATAGTCCTCACCAAAATATGAGCCCATGCCATATAAACTGCCAAAGTCCATTAAACCCGCTTTTTGAAAACCTTCCTTTCCTAAGATAATATCAGCGGATGTCATGACGGTTTGACCCGTTTCGCTCATAAACTTTTCTGGTATGGGTGGCGCTTCTTGATGCGTACGGTAAGCACCCCAGATCATGGTAATCCAACATGCAACGACAACAAAAATAAGTATCGAGATTAAAACTTTAGCAGTGCGATCTTGTGGAAAACTTTCGGCTTGTCCTAATGCATTCACTTTGACGTTCCTTATTGATTAGCCCGCATTAATATACCATAACATTAAGACTATGCCAGCCAGCTTCAGGCCTGTTAAAATTACTTACCTAATTAAGCTATAATTAAGTTATAAAACAAAATTTTTGGGGAAGGATGTGTTTAATCAACAAGTTCAGCAGCGAATTGAAGGCTATGCAGACACAATAGGCCACAAAGCTGCTAATTTAAAAGAACTAACCGACCTATCTTTAAAGCTGAGTAAAGAGCTTGATTTCAATATTCAAGTCCCCAATATCCTGCCACTTACACATGACGATATTTTGGCGCACCTTATTCGCTATGCACCAGAATGGAAAACCTTATGGGATGCTTTTAAAGATAAACAAAAGGATGATTCAAGCGGACTAAACAAAGAAGCCAGTTTGAAACTGGACGAGCTGCGAGCACTTATTTTAAAAATCTTTACAGAACATCCGCTCTCTGCGGAAATACTAGCTCCTTATTTAAAACAGATTAACAAAAAGGCTGTGATGGTTCGCAGTACCGGTGCTGAGGATAGCATTAAAACTGCAAATCCCGGTGCTCACGAAAGTGCCCCTGCCGAACCCGATGCAACAGCGATTTCTTATGCCATTGGTATTGTTGTGGCTTCTTATTTGAGCGATAAGGCTTTACAACAACGATTTCTAACACAAGAAAATGCAGTCAATGATATTGCAGAAATTTTAAAAGATCCGTTTATGCCCGTTTTAATTCAACGCATGATTACTGGTTCTGTCATATCGGGTGTGATGTATACCAGCGACAGCGGAGCACGTATTCAATTAGCGCCTGGGCATGGCGAATTGGTAGTTAATAGCCAAGCACCCTTTGATACTTTTTTTGTTACACGAGAAGATGTAGTTCACGCGGAAATCAATCGTAAACCCATACGTTTAGTGCCGATTGTCAGCCAAACAGAAAACACGAAGAAAACAACCCTGATTAGACAAAACAATCCCAAAGAACTACGAGACGAACCCGCCATTCATCATTCGGTGGCTTTAAAAATCGCCAAAGCCGGACGTCTTATCGAAGAACACTATGGTATGCCTATGGATGTTGAGTTTGTCTATGAGCCTGATCCTAATCATCCCGATGAAGGCACTTTGTTTCTAGTTCAAGCACGTCCTATTCCCAAGGGGGACTTAAAGCGCGTTATTCCCTCTTCTATTCCACCCGAACAACTGAAAGAAATAAAAGCAAAACAAATCCCTATTGTAAAAGGCAGCGTAATTACCCCCGCTGGCAGTGCTGCCGGGGTTATTACCCATAACAATCAGCTTCTTATTTGCGATAGCATTACCGATGCTTTAAAAATCTACCTTAACCAAAAGCCATCACCTATTAAAGCCGTTATTGTGCGCAATGAAGCGCCAGAGACTTCACACGAAGCCGCTGTTTTTAATTCTAAAGCCATTCCGGTTTTACATATCGCTGAAACTGACGATATTGAAGAATGGATAGATCCTAAAACACAAAAAAAGCCTGTTATCGTTATCGATCCACAGCGCAGTCAATGTATTGATTTTTCTGCAGTGCCTAATATCAGTGCTGCTGAAAACCCAGAAGAAGCGCTATTTGATTCGGGCATTTTAAAAGTTGGCTTATTTAAGTCTCCTTTACCCGCCCGAGAAACATTGGTCCCTCTTTTTTCTACCGTTTCTGAAGCAGTGAAAGAACGGGTTATCATTTCTCAACCTGCTGCCGTTAACAAAACAGAAGCAACCATCGGTGCTTTAATAGAAAAAGCTAACTCCAAAGATGAACAAGAAAGTGAGAGAGCCCTAAACAATTTGATGCCACTCTTGTTTAAAGAGTTACCGGCTTCTTCTCTAGAACAAAGACCCCAACAATTTTATACAACATTGCTACAAAATATAGAAATACTAAAAGCTGCCAAGTGTGGGGACGAAAACGCTGACTCCTTAAAAGCATTACAGCAGCTCTTGAAAGCTTTTTATCAATTGAGCAAATCAACGGAAGGCCAAAAAGAAAACTCACCTCATGGTAAACTATTTAGACAAGCGATGGTGACAGGTGCTGAAATTCATAGATCGCTAACAAGGCTATCAGCTACAAAAACGGATACACCAGAAAGCATTGCTATTCAAACAGAGTTTCTGAATCTTGTTTCTAAATTAGAAGCGTTGATTGTAAATACTGGCAACAAAGATTTATTTTCAGATTCTATCATCCAAATTGCGCAAGATAATGCTGCCTTAAAAGAAGCCCAAAAAGTAGAAGGCTTTGACAAACTAACAGAAGAACAAAAAACCTATTTTGTGGAATTTGTTAAGTTCAAAAAAATAGCCTTAAACGAAGTAGATGCTGCTGAGTGGGTAAAGTTTGCCTATCGCTGTTGCCAAAATAAAGACAACATGCTGTTGCTAGCACAGCTTGTTAAATTTTCCATGAAGTACAAGATAGAGTCGGATTGGTTAAATATCAGTTTTGATAACTATCTGAAAGCTGTCAGAGCGCGAAAACCCAAAGTTTTAGGTGATCAAGAGATTAGAGCCGTTTTACTGTCTCTATCTCAAGAACTAAGCCAAATTTCAAAAGAATTTGATGGAATCCAACTTGAACAAAAACGCACCATTCTAGATGCTTGGGAACGTCAAATTGGCGAATGGGCAGATCCTAAGAAATTCGACGATTTATGGCATAAATTTGAAAAAGAATTTTTGCCATTAATTGATCAATTAGGCATTGATGCCACGCAACAACCTTTAACGCAAAAAGCAATCATAAGAATTTTTGCCATTAATTGATCAATTAGGCATTGATGCCACGCAACAACCTTTAACGCAAAAAGCAATCATCAAAGCCGTACAAGATTTAACAGAAATCATGGACAGAACGATTAAAGCGATGAAAGGAAGTCCTGATCATGAAAAAGAAAAAGAAAAACAGGTCCAACGCTTTGCAAAATTGTTAGAACCTTATCATCAATTAATGGAAAAATGGATACTTCAAACGCCAACAGATGATCGCCCTGACAATGTACGTGATTATGATAAGAAACAAAAACTGGATTTGATACAAAAAAAATTTGAAGAACTCAAACAAGAAACAAACCCAAAACATCTAAATCCCTCAGGACACATATCGGTTGATTCTGCTAGAATAGACTCCGCAGCGGATTTTGATTTGCAATTTGGGACAAAAAAGGGCGTAACCCTAGAAGACTTATTTAGTTTATTTCACCAAAACATTTTAACCAGAACTGTTTTTTTAGCGCAACATAACCAAATACCGTTAGAAAAATTGCCCCAAGTTATACAGCCACTTAAAAAGGCCATCAGTGAAATAGAAGCCTTCACTGCGTCAGCCAAACGAAGCAATGCAGAACTTCTTCATATTGAACATACGTACCCTATTGTTCAGTTGGAGTTTAATTTACCGCTACGTAATCATAGCGGAAAGTTTTTGGTAAAACATAATCAAAAAACACAGAAAACGATTATTGAAGTCAATTTTTTCGGACACAATGCCTTCAATCGCATGAACCTTATTTGCATTCTTGCTAATTTAGAATCAAAAATTTTAAAAGTGAAGACCAAACAAAAACCTTTCTATGACTTAGCATCATTCTCCTTAAGCTTTAGCTTTGAAATAGATAAAGATAATATAAATAACGTTGCACCCATTTTAAAAGAAACCTTAGAGGCTTATGCAGGCATTACCTTTGCAGAGGGTGTTTCACCTACACTTTTAGGTCTACTATCTAAAAGATATTCTGAAGATGATATAAAAAAAGGTATCCAAAAATTAACCCAGGAAGAAATAGAGGAAATGTTAAAAAAATTCCCGTGGTTTGTAGAGGACCTAGTAAACAATACCATACCAGAAAATCCTCTTATACATGGTGTTAGTGTTTACGACCTTGATTCATCTATGGTATCTGTAGATTTGGTTACAATACTGATGACAAAATTTGGTTTCAAGCCGGATTATAGACGTAAAGATTCGGGTGGGAATTCTTCATTTTTAGAAAAATTAATTCTTTCTAATGCTAACTTATGTTCAGAACTATATCAGTTTATGCAAGTCAACCATATTTTTGAATTATTAGATGAACGCTTCTCTCAGGCTATTATTAAAAGAGCGGATCTTACTGTAGCAATGGTAGACAAATTGATTACAGACAGTGGATTTAAGCCTGATTTTACCCAGAAAGGATCAGATGGGATTTCACTGATTGAAAAACTAATACTTTCTAAAAAACACGCCTCTGAAGAACTGCTCGAGTTTATCGAAAAACACAATAAAAATTATCATCTTATTGATTTATTAAAAGATACTACTTGTACCCAGGCTGTTTTAAAAAGACAAGATATGTGGCTTTTCGTTGAGTTAAATAAAAGAGGCGCAAACTTTGACCCTCAAAATGTGTATGCGTTTACAAACCCTTCAGTAGTTATGCTAAAAAAAATAATGACCGATAGTGGCTTTGTGCCTGATTTTTCCCACAGAGGATTGGATGGGGTTTCATTTCTTGAGAGATTAATACTTTCAAACACACATTCCTCACAAGAACTACTAGATTTTGTCGTAGAATTCGACATTATTAATTTATTAAATGATCCCGCCTGCACTCAAGCGGTCTTAAAAAGAGTCTTAGAAAGACAAGAACTGTGGCTTTTCGTTGAGTTGAGCAAAAAAGGCATAAACTTCAATCTTAAAAACGAAGAAACAAAGAAAAAATTACTATACATCATAGAAAATTATCCCGAGGTTAGCTCTATAAAGGCTTTACTTGTTATTTATCCTGATATTTTTGAAGAAGTCATTGATTCTTTAAAAGAAACCACTAATTTTGTGGACGATTTTGTGGACAGTTCATCAAAAGATAATCCACATATACTTGGCATTAGCATTTATGATTTCAAAAAACCACCACTGCCAATAGTACAAAATTTAATTTCGAAGCTTGGTTTTTCTCCGGATTACACACACCAAGGTTCGAATGGCATCTCATTTCTTGGAAAATTAATTTCTTCTGATACTAACCCTTCAGCAGAACTCATGCTATTTATAAAAGACAACAATATTACCCCTTTCTTAAAAGAATCAGAATTACATCAGGCCATTTTAAGAGGAGATCTTTTACTTCTTAAAAATTTGTATCAAAATATGAAAATTAAAGGCATAAATACAAACATTCAAAACGAAACCACAAAGCAGGATTTAAAAGCGTTAATTAAAAAAGAATTTACGGGCGTCAATAATTTTTTAAAAATAAAAGATTTAGTTTATATGTACCCTGAAATTTTTAGGGAATTTTTATTGGAAGATTTGATTAAAACAGAACCAGAAATTTTTAACGCATTCAAGGCATATTTAGAGACAACAAAGCAATCTATACTGGTTAATTTTTCAGAAACACTTGTTCCGCCCGTTGTTGCATTTTCTGCCAAGCCTACTAAAAAACATAAAGAAGATAATAAACCTCAAGATAAGAAAGGAAAGCGCCCTTCTTAGAGAATCACCACCCCTCTTTTTGCAACAACCGCCTCAACCGCTTTAAAGCTTCGGTTTGGATCTGACGGACGCGTTCGCGAGTAATACCTATTTCAGCACCCACCTCTCCAAGCGTGGTGGCTTCGTGCCCTAACAAACCAAAACGTCTAATAACCACTTCTTTATAGTTAGGCGGCAATTTTTTAAGCCAATCATTAACATATTTTTTTAATTTTTCATGTTCAAGTTCTATCAGCGGATCTTCAGCTGATTCATCGGCTAATGTCTCAATTAAGGGATGAACATATTCTTCTGATTTGGCAGGATCGACAGACTGATGCCCTTCAGACAATAAAAACATTTCGCTGACATCTTCTGAAGAACGATGCATTTCTTTGGCAATTTCTTCTGAACTTGGAAAGTAATTTTTTTCTGAAGCAAATTCTTTAACGATTTTAAAACAGCTGTTGATGTCTTTTAAGATATGAATGGGCAGTCGTACTATGCGTGCTTGATTCATGACTGCACGATCGATGGCTTGGCGGATCCACCAAGTGGCATAAGTAGAGAACCGAAAACCGCGCTCGGGATCGAACTTTTCAACAGCATGGATTAACCCTAAATTTCCTTCTTCAATTAAATCTGAAAGCGATACGCCACGATGCCTATAACGATAGGCAATTTTTGCAACCAATCTTAAATTGGCTTCTATCATTTTTTTACGGGAAAGTGGATCGCCTGCTTTTATTTTACGCGCTAAATTTATTTCTTCTTCTGCCGTTAGCAGAGATTTTAACCCTATCTCGTTTAAATAAGTTTGTGTAACATCACGCACCAAACACCTCATTATAATAGATGTTTAGTTGGACATTGAAACTTTAAAAAAATTCCATATTGTTAACTGGGTTGATAATTTGTAATTTTTAGCAGCGTTTTTCTAAATAACGGTTCGACTCTAGGACCACCCCAGCGAATGATGGTTGCGATCAATAAAAATCGAATGGTACGACCCGCTAGAGACGCCAGCAAAAACCATCCAAAATGTAACTGCATAACGCCCGCACCTATAGTAAAAATTTTGTAGGGAATAAACGGCGTCACACACCCAAACAAAATAGCCCAAAAACCCCATTCCTGAAACCATTGGTTCGCTAATTGATAGGATTCACCATAGCCCATGAAATTGATAAAAGGATTCACAATGGCCTCAAACGCAAAAAGCCCCAGCCCATAACCCAAGATACCTCCCAAAAAAGATGAAATGATAACAATGCCTGCGAATTTAAAAGCGTTTTTTGGCTCGGCAACACTCATGGGCAATAACATAAATAAAGGTGAAATGGGAAACAAAGAAGCGTCTATAAAGCCCACAAAAGCTAAATAGCGCGTGGCTTTAGGGTGTTTAGACCAGAGCAGCACCTTATCGTACCAAGAGACTAAAAATCGAAAATGCATGCGCTACACCCCTAAATTAACTAAATAAAAACACAGTATTAATAACTTTTTACCGGTTCAAGGGGCATTATATCGCCAAATTGAAGGGTTTGGGAAACTCTTATCCAAAATAGATATCTAAACAAAGGAGTACAGAGAAGTTGGATAACCATGAGCTTATCAATAGCACATTTAAGAGACGATTTTAAGGTTCACCTCGAACAGTGGACAGGTGATGTTGCACAGGAATCCCAAATTAATCCCATGCTCTTAACCGAAGTTCGAAACTGGAGCATTAAAATAGAAAAATTTATACAAGAAAAAATTCGACTACTGGAAATGGATTTTAATCATTACGAATTAAAAGATGAATATCTCCGTTCAGTGTCGGAAGGATTTTCAGACCTAGAGCGCATTATGAGCACCGAAAAGACACTGATAGATGCTATTGAACATCAAGAACTCGTAAAAATTCCAGAACAGATTAAACATTTTTATATGCATTATTTTGTACCGTTGTTTAATATACTTTCCAAACTGGAAAATGATTATATTGCAATTACCACAGATGCTATATTAACCAACAGCAAAAAGGTCTCTGAAATAGAACTTAAGATAAAAGCCCTCAAAACAGAGAAAAGAAGTGTTAAAAATAGAATTTTGAGTTTTGTCCGTATCAATATGTTTGAAGAAATTTCAAGAAACATTACTGAATTAGAGCTTCAACGAAAATTATTAAGGCTAACCATGCAGCATGACAAGCTTAACCTGTACTATTTTAATCACGAAAGGCCTTCGGAACTTAAGGCCATTAAAGAAAAGGCCGATAGTTTAAGAGCCGAGCTTCGACAGGCATTAGGAGCAAAACATGAGATCATCAAATAAAGAATTGATTGAACAATATGCGGCAGTATTAAAAGCATTTGAAGAATCTGTTCAAACAAACCATCAAACGTTGTTACTCAGTAATAACTTCGATAAAAATAAAAAAGAGAAAACTATTCTAACTACCGAGCTGGCTCCACAACCAGGCAAAAAGTCTCCCCCTGCTTAATCATGCCAAGCTCTGCACGCGCGCGCTCTTCTAATGCGTCTGGTCGTAGTTTTAATAATTTGACATCCGCATCTAATAATTGATTTCTTTTGGTTAAAGCTGAGAGGCCTTTTTGCTCACCAAGAATAGCTGTTTCTAAACGCCAAACATCTCGCAAGCTACCTTGCCCTACCCAGAGCCTATACTGAAGCACCAAAAACATGAGACATAATACAAATATTAATCCTTTCTTCATTATTAAGCTCGATGCTCCGTGGCTTTTCTTTTATAGGGTACATGTCCTGCATATTGCGCACTACTTCCTAAGGCTTCTTCAATGCGCAGCAACTGATTATATTTAGCGAGTCTATCCGTACGCGATAAAGAACCCGTTTTAATTTGACCTGCATTAGTCGCTACAGCCAGATCAGCTATCAGTGTATCTTCTGTTTCCCCAGAACGATGCGAAATGATTGTAGAAAAGTGGGCCTCTTGGGCCATTTCTATGGCATGGAAAGTCTCAGTTAATGTGCCAATTTGGTTAGGCTTAATTAAGATGGCATTGGCAATTTGTTCTTCTATACCTCGAACAAGCATTTTTGTGTTAGTCACAAACAAATCATCACCCACCAGCTGAATGCTTTTATCTAAAGCTTCCGTGAGTAATTTCCAACCATGCCAATCTTCCTCTGCCATACCATCTTCTAAAGAAAGAATAGGATATTGATTGACCCATTTTACTAAATGTTGAACCCATTCATCGGAAGAAAAAGATTTATTCTCTGCAGATAACTGATATTTACCATCGTGATAAAATTCGCTACTGGCCAAATCGAGCGCTAGAAAAATATCTTTTCCTGCCATAAAACCGGCTTTTTTAATGGCTTCTAATATAAACTCAAAAATAGCATCGTTACTAGAAACGCGTGGTGCAAAGCCACCTTCGTCTCCCACAGTGGTACTCAAGCCTTTTTGTTTTAATAAACTTTTTAGGGCTTGAAAAATTTCAACCCCATAACGAATAGCTTCTTTAAAACTCGGTGCACCGACAGGGACAATCATATACTCTTGTACATCTAGACCATTGTCTGCATGTGCTCCACCATTAATAACATTCATCATAGGGACTGGTAAGGTCACATGCTTTGTTTCGCCATGCATTCGATTTAAATATTGGTAAAAAGGCAATTTGACTGCATGTGAGGCAGCACGCGCGGATGCGGCAGAAACTGCCATCAGTGAATTCGCCCCTAAACGACTCTTATTCGGCGTGTCGTCTAGGCGAATTAAAATATCGTCGATACCTTTCTGATGACGTACATCATGATTAACCAGCGCTGCTTTAATTTCTGTTTGAATATGATGAATGGCTTTTAAGACGCCTTTTCCACCATATCGTGCTTCATTGTCGCGCAACTCCATGGCTTCGTGTTTGCCTGTAGAAGCACCCGATGGCACACTGGCACGACCCACAATACCCGATTCTAAGATGACATCGACTTCTACGGTAGGCATTCCTCTTGAATCTAGAATTTCGCGCGCTTTAAGATCTTTAATCTCTGCCATTTTTTACCACCTTGTCTAATTGCATTAAGATCTCTAATAAACGTTCCATTTTATCTAAAGGCCATGCATTAGGCCCATCGCTTAAAGCCTTATCGGGATCTGGATGCGTTTCCATAAATATGCCAGCCACGCCAACCGCCGCAGCTGCTCGTGCTAATACAGGCACAAATTCACGCTGACCACCAGAAGCCGTACCCTGCCCTCCCGGTAACTGAACCGAATGGGTCGCATCAAATACAACCGGACAACCCGTTTCTTTAAGAATAGCCAAAGAACGCATATCCGACACTAAATTGTTGTACCCAAAACTAACGCCCCGTTCGCATACCATAATATTGTTGTTACCCACACTGCGGGCTTTTGCAACCACATTTTTCATATCCCATGGTGCCAAAAATTGCCCCTTTTTAATATTCACGGGTAAACCACATCGCGCAACGTTTTGGATAAAATTGGTTTGACGGCATAAAAACGCAGGCGTTTGTAAAACATCGACTACGGCTGAAACTTCGGATAAAGGCGTGTCTTCATGTACGTCTGTTAAGATAGGTACACCTATGCTTTTTTTGACTAATGCTAAAATACGCAGACCTTCTTCTACACCTAAACCTCTAAAAGCATTTTCTGACGTACGATTTGCTTTATCAAAAGAAGATTTATAAATAAAATGGATCCCTAAGCGATCGGTCATTTCTTTTAATATGCCAGCCGTATCTAGTGCTAAGGCTTCGCTTTCTATTACACAAGGTCCTGCGATTAAAAAAAAGGGTTGTTTGTTACCAACTGTCTTACCACATAATTGCATAGTCGATGTTGTCATTTTTTATGTTCTCCTTTCGCATTTTGTATGGCTGCACCAATAAACTGCGTAAACAAAGGGTGTCCATCGCGTGGGGTAGATAAAAATTCTGGGTGAAACTGACAGGCGACAAACCAGGGATGATCAGGTAATTCGATCATTTCAACTAAATTACCATCGATCGTACGCCCAGAAATTTTTAAACCGGCTTTTTCGAGCGCAGGTAATAAATCATTATTCACCTCATAACGATGTCGATGACGTTCTTGAATAATCGACTTGCCATATATCTTTTCAGCTAAACTCCCCGAAACCAATTGGCATTTTTGTGCTCCTAAACGCATAGTGCCACCTAAGTCGCTTGCTTCTGTACGGGTTTCTCGAATGCCTTTTTCATTTAGAAAAGAAGTCACTAATGCAATAACGGGAAAAGGTGGCTTTGGCTCAAATTCCGTACTATTAGCATCTGGCATATTCGCTTTGTGGCGCGCAAATTCTATCACAGCAATTTGTAACCCCAAACAAATACCTAAATAGGGTATTTGATTTTCTCTTGCAAACTGTGCTGCCTTAATTTTACCTTCTATTCCACGTTTACCAAAACCACCGGGAACCAATATAGCATCAGCGCCTTTAAGACAATCGGTGCCATTTTTTTCGATGCTTTCGGAATCAATAAATTCGACTTTAACATGCGTTTCGGTTTGTAAACCCGCATGCATAATCGCTTCATTAAGAGACTTATAGGCATCAGCATAATTCACATATTTTCCAACCAAGCAGAGTTTGATTTCTTGTTTTGGATTTTTAATTCTAGCGACAACTTTTTCCCATTCTTGCAAATTAGCAGGTTGTGCTGATAATTTTAATTTTTCTAAAACGATATCATCTAATTTTTGATCGTGTAACAACATGGGAATTTCGTAAATACTACGCATGTCAGTGGAAGCAATTACAGCGCGTTCTTCAACATTTGTAAATAGCGCAATTTTCTTTCTATCAGAGCCTTTTAACATTTCAGAACAACGGCAGATCAAAATATCGGGCTGAATACCGATAGAACGTAATTCTTTAACAGAATGTTGTGTGGGCTTTGTTTTAATTTCGCCAGCTGTGGAAATATAAGGTACCAATGCTAAATGTATAAAAAGCGTTTGATCAAAACCCAACTCCATCCTTAATTGACGAATGGCTTCTAAAAATGGTAATGATTCGATATCTCCCACAGTGCCACCGATTTCTACCAACACCACATCAAATTGTTCTTTACCTTCCACAATGCTCCGTTTTATTTCGTCGGTAATATGCGGGATTACTTGTACGGTTGCACCTAAATAATCGCCTCTGCGCTCGCGTGCAATCACTTCTCCATAAATACGGCCTGTTGTAAAATTGTTGCGTTTAGACATGGTGGTACGCACATAGCGTTCGTAATATCCTAAATCCAAATCTGTTTCGGCACCATCCTCGGTTACAAAAACTTCGCCATGCTGAAAAGGACTCATGGTACCGGGATCGACATTAATGTAAGGATCAAATTTTAAGAGGGTCACTTTAAGACCGCGCGATTCTAAGATTGCCGCTAAGGATGCGATCGCAATACCCTTACCCAGTGAAGAAACAACACCACCCGTCACAAATATATATCGCGTCATAGATTTGAAATGTCCTGTTTTGGTTAAATCGTGCTTAAAAAGTTTAGTAATGGACGGAATTAAACATTACCAGGTCTGGATAAAAACTTCAAACGAATTAGAAAGTTTGTAAGTTAACTATTGCAGCCTTATCACTTTTAATTCGTCTTTCTGTCGCAAAATCTCATAGTTGCTGATTTTTAATCTGGGTTTAGCACCCGGCTTAGCTTTTAAAACCTCTCGATCAATACGTTCCATATGATCTCGACTAGGCAATGCAAAGCCTAAAGCTTGGATCCAATATCGAATCACACCGCGACGACGAATACACGGTAATGCCAACAGCGCTGAAACGGACAATGTATCTTCTTCAAATCCTTTGGTGTTTTCTAAATCTTGCTCTGCAACTGCTTCACCTGCAATAGCGGCTTCAAAACAAAGTTCACCTGCACGATTGGTCGATCGAATGGCGTGTGGCCATCTTGCGTTCAGTAATGGCATTACTTCTTTGCGTAGAAAATTCCTATCATAACGCGTATCTGTATTACTATCGTCTTCAATCCAAGTTAACTTTCGGCACTTTGCGTATTCTATCATTGCTTCTTTAGGGACTTCTAACAATGGCCTAATTAATTCTCCCTTGCCTAAAATTGATTTTTTTTGGATTCCGCCCAAACCTAAGGGTCCACTACCCCTAAACAAACGCAACAGAATTGTTTCTGCTTGATCACATTCATGGTGTGCCAACAATAAGGCTTCATTATGTCCTAAAAAATTTTCAAACGCAGAAAAACGTGCTTCTCTTGCAACCGCTTCTGGACTTCGACCACCAGTGACTTTTCCATCGACATAAATAACTTTAATAGGCACGCCATATTGCAAACACACGCGTTCGCAATGTTCTACCCAACTGTCTGCAAAAGGACTAATCTCATGATGAATATGCAGTGCGCCCAATTTAAACTCGGGCCTATCTTTAATTGCATCTATCAACAAATCTAATAAAACATGTGAATCTAACCCACCACTAAAGCCAACCCATAGTACGTTAGTAGGTGTTAATGCTTGAATATTTTTTAAAATTAATTCGGGTGTTAGAATTAAATCCCCATTGCCAACCATCGTTGATACCGTTTTTGTAATAATTTATCTGTAGAAAGATTTTTAAAGGCATGCAAACTTTGCATCAAAGAGGCTTTTAAATTTGCAGCTGTCTCATCAAAATTTCGATGTGCGCCACCCAATGGCTCTTTCACAATTTCATCAATAAGTCCGAGTTTTAAAAGTTTAGAGGCCGTAATCCCCATCACTTCTGCGGCTTCCGATGCTTTAGAGGCACTTTTCCACAATATAGTTGCACAGCCTTCAGGCGAAATGGTCGCATAATACGCATATTGCAACATTAAGGTTTTATCACCAACACCAATACCGAGCGCACCTCCCGAACAGCCTTCACCAATCACAACACATAAAATAGGCACTTCTAATTGCGAAAATACCAATAGATTCCGAGCAATGGCTTCACTCTGCCCGCGCGCTTCTGCACCCACACCCGGATAAGCACCCGGCGTATCAATAAAAGTAATAATAGGAATTTTAAATTTTGCAGCAAGTTTTGCGGCACGCAAAGCTTTTCTATAGCCTTCAGGATGTGGCATACCAAAATGCCGTGCGACTTTTTCTTTAGTATCTCGCCCTTTTTGCTGCCCTATAATCATCACAGGCTCGCCTTCTAAGCGTGCTAAGCCCATCACCAAGGCACGATCGTCTGCATAAGCGCGATCGCCATGCAACTCTTCAAACTCGGTAAAAATACGAGAAACGTAATCTAAAGTAAAAGGCCGTTGCGGATGACGCGCCAGTTGCACCACCTGCCAAGCGGTTAAGGCTCTAAAAATAGATTCAGTCAATTCACGGCTTTTAGATTCCAAGCGACTGATTTCTTCTTGAATATTCACAACGCTGTCTGTACCAACCAGGCGAAGCTCTTCAATCTTAGCTTCTAGCTCTGCAATTGGCCGTTCAAACTCTAGATAATTTGTGCTTAAGCTCATTTAATTCCCCCGACACATCAAGGTTACCGAAAAACGCTGACTTAGACAAATACCAAAACCACTTTAAGTTAGTTAAGACTCTTTTTTATCCGGATTCGCACCTTGCTGAATCAGATTTTATTTGACCACGATTCAAATTCAGAGGGACGTATTTTAAAACGCGCAATGTTACCTTCATGTAACCCTTTTAGCTCTTCTAGTATAATTTTTGTAAAATGAACATTGTCTTCCAACCGCACTCTCGTATTAATCCATTCTTTTATAAA
>JBGAIP010000025.1:0-17997 GCA_044225395.1 Gammaproteobacteria bacterium | reverse complement strand
TATAATCGAGTAGTGACGTTTTTCCGTGATCAACATGGCCCATCACGGTCACAATAGCCGCACGTGGCATCTGTTCGCGTGTTTCTTCAACCTGCAGGGCTTCTTCAACCGTAACATCGTTAACACGCTTGGCGGTATGTCCCATTTCTTCTACCAGAATCGTTGCAGTATCTTGATCGATGGGTTGATTAATAGTCGCAATAGTCCCTAATTTCATGAGGGTTCGGATAACTTCACCGGCTTTAACAGACATTTTTTGCGCTAATTCTGCCACCGTCACGGTCTCGGGAATTAAGACTTCTCGTACCAAAGGACCTGTGGGTTTTTCGAAACTATGCTTCTTTGAAATTTCTTCAACAATACCGCGCATATCGCGCTTAGTACCTCTGGCACCGGCACTTTTATTTAGTTTGGTTTTTGGTTTACCTGTACGCCAAACAGGACGCTCAACAACAGGTTCTGCATCAAGATCATCCGATTCTTCTGTCACAATTTCTTCTAATGCTTTAACGATGTTACCCTTATGCCATTCCTCAGGCTCGTTTCGAATTTTAGCTTTAGAACGCACCCTTTTTTTCTCTTCATCATCCATTAATTCTTTGCCACTGCGGCCCTTTTTAGATACACCGTGTGCTTCTTTCGTTTCTTTAACTTCTGTAATGATTTCAGCTGTTTTAGGAAGAGTTTCTTCAGGAACGGGTTCTGCTGCTGTGGGCTCAGTTGCAACAACCTCAGGTACAACAGCAGCGACTTCTTTAACAGGCACTGTTGCTTTCGTTTCTTCTACAACAGGTACTTCTTCGACTTCTGCATTCGCATCTTTCTTTACATAGACATGTCGTCTTTTACGGACAACACTGACGGTACCCTTACGACCCGACGATCGCTGTACGCTGATCACTTCCGAACTTTGACGTTTTAAAGTAATTTTCTTAGGTTTGTCGCTTTCTTCAGTTGTTTGATCTGGTCCCATGGACCTACCCTCCAAATCATTAAATCTTAAATCAGACAAACCAATGTGCGCGTGCAGCCATAATCAATTCTGCTGCTTTACTTGCATCTAAATCTGGCACATCTGTCAGATCATCTACCGCAAGTTCTGCGAGATCATCACGTGTGAGAATCCCACGACTGGCTAAAACAAAAGCAAGTTCTTTATTCATGCCTGGCAGTGCCAATAAATCTTCAGCCGGCGCTTTTTCAGCTGACTTTTCTTCCGTAGCGTTTGCTTGTGTTAATAACGCTTGTTTAGCACGTGTGCGTAGTTCGGTCACGATTTCTTCATCAAAACCATCTACTTCTAATAATTCTTGTATAGGTACATACGCCACTTCTTCAAGGCTCGTAAACCCTTCTTCAATTAAAACATTCGCAACATCTTCTTCGACATTTAAATGTGCCGTAAAAATATTCACCAAACGTTCCTGATCCGCCACGGTTCTGTCTTTGGCTTCTTTATCGGAAATAACGTTTAATGTCCAACCCGTCAATTGGCTTGCCAATCGCACATTTTGGCCGCTGCGACCAATGGCTTGCGATAAATGTTCTTCAGATACAGCGACATCCATCGATTGCGCATCTTCGTCAACAACAATAGACACAATCTCGGCAGGTGCCATGGCGTTCATCACAAATTGCGCAGGATTATCGTCCCATAAAACAATATCCACACGCTCGCCACCTAATTCGTTTGAGACGGCTTGCACACGTGCACCGCGCATTCCCACACAAGCACCAACAGGATCAATACGTCCATCATTGGTTTTAACGGCAATTTTAGCACGAACACCTGGGTCGCGTGCTGCACTTTTAATTTCGATAATGCCTTCACCAACTTCAGGAACTTCAAGCTTGAAGAGTTCTATTAACATCTCGCCACATGTACGGCTTAATACTAATTGTGGACCTCGTACTTCCGAGACAACATCCACTAAGTAGCAACGCAATCTATCACCCGTACGAACCGATTCTCTGGGTAACATATCTTCTTTACGTAAAATGGCTTCTGCATTACCACCCAAATCTAAAATAATGGCTTCTCGGCTCGTCTTTTTAACGACACCATTAACGAGTTGACCAATTTTTTTACGAAATTCGTCGGCCACATTTTCGTGTTCTGCTTCGCGCACTTTTTTAAGAATGACTTGTTTAGCGGTTTGTGCAGCAATACGCCCAAACTCAACAGACTCGATGGGATATTCGATAATATCACCTACTTTGGCTGTTTTAGATTGCTTGAGTGCTTCTGCGAGTGGCATTTGTCTTAATGGAAATTCTATTTCGGGTTGTTCAGGCGTCGGATCTTCTACGACTGTCCAAACACGAAAGGTATCAAAATGACCGGTTTTGCGATTAATACTCACGCGCACATCTGACTCTGCGCCTTCTTTTTTCTTGGTCGCAGAAACCAATGCAGCTTCAATCGCTTGAAAAATTATTTCTTCAGAAACCCCCTTTTCATTCGAAAGGGTTTCTACAACCAATTTTAGCGGAATCTCTTTGCTCATATATAAGCCTCACACTATTTGTCTGCCCTATCACACGGACCACTCTGGCACTAATCGCATTTCATGAATATCATCAAACACAAAGGTTACTTCCCCCGTATCCATCTGGAGCGTTAACAAAGATCCTTCCACGCGTTCTAACCTACCCTTAAAATTTCGTACGCCTGCCTTAGGCGCTACCAGCTGAATGGAAACTCTTTTTCCAATCTGCTCGCGACACTGTTCCACCGTAAACAACAACCGATCCAAGCCTGGTGAGGATACTTCCAATGTATACTCGCCTGTAATCGGGTTCTCTACACTCAACACGGTATCGACTTGTCGACTTACCCTGCCGCAATCGTCTACACTCACCCCACCTGGCTTATCTATAAAAAGCCTCAGGATGGATCGCTTTCCTTGTGGAAAGTACTGTAAACCTACCCAGGTAAGTCCAAGACTCTCTACAATGGGCGCAATCAACTTTTCTAACCCTGCGTGTTGCCGCATAATCTCACTTCAAACCAAACAAAAAATGGGCCTTAAGCCCACTTTCAAACTCCCTCATTAACAAAAAGCCCCATACGGGGCCTTTTATTCATTTTATTCTGGTAGCGGGGGCAGGATTTGAACCTACGACCTTCGGGTTATGAGCCCGACGAGCTGCCAGACTGCTCCACCCCGCGTCAAGTAGAGGATATATTACCTATATAGAGGACAAAATACAAGGGGGTGTAAGAAAGGGGCAGATCTGGACACAGAGAATCTTCAAGGCTGTAAATGTTTTGGTGCAGCTCCTTTGGAAGGCTTAGGAGAGAGGCACGCCCCAATTTCTTTTAACAAGCTTGGGGGACCTGATGATAGAATAGATTTATTTTCAGGTTTCTGAATAAAATGCTTAAAGGCCTCGATACTTGTTTCGTCAGAAGGACTTGATTGTCTTTCAACATTTAACATGGTATCAATTATCTTTAAATTTTCGTCCATCAGGCTATTTAATTTACTTTTGGTTAAATGTATGTATTCCTGATTAATTTCATATTTTACCAACAACATCAAGCCTTTTGCGATTTTAATTTTCTCATCTACAGGCATCACTGTTTTTAGATCGTTAATTGCTTTTAAAACCACTAACAACAAATCTTTTTGTTTAGATCTAGATTCGGCCCTATACTGTGTAAATTGAGGAAGCTTTCCTGGTGGATATAGTTTATTAATATTTGCAACGAGTCCTTGCGACATATTTGAAAACAATGCATTACGCCTAATCTCTTCAGAAGTTTGCAATTTAACTCTATATTCTGCTTGAGAACTCATAGCTTTTTCAAGCATCTCTTTTTGTTCTTTTGTCCTCTCCTGATATCTTTTTTCTAATTCAGCAGCTTTGCGTTTCTCTTCTTCTTCGTTTTTATCCTCTAAAGACATAACACTTACCTTCTGTTGCAATCCTACATAATTTGACAATAGAAATTGCAATCTATTCTTTAAAGTTAGAAAATTCTCAGCAAATAATGTGATATTACACTAATGTCAAGAATATCGAATTCACAACAAACAAGAACAAATGGTATTCCTTCTCCCAAATTTTTTTGGGAGAAGGTGGTGCGCAGCACCGGATGAGGGAAAAGAAAGCGATTATTTAATTGGCAACACGGACAAACAGAGGTTAAACAAAGGCGCCGGGAAAATTCCTAACGCCAAAATAGCCAAACCATTAAAAGACAAGGCGGCAATAGGCAAGACAGAAACTGGCTGAAAAGAATTAACCCCTTCAGGTGCATCAAAAAACATCACACGAATCACGCGTAGATAATAATAAGCACCAATGACGGTTAACAATACTGCAAACACTGCCAACCACACATAGCCTGCACTAATGAGTGCATTCAACACAAAAAATTTGGCATAAAAGCCTGCAAAAGGTGGCACACCCGCTAATGAAAAAAGGACTATCATCATCAGAAAAGCAAGCCAAGGATTTTTAGCGGCTAAACCCTTAAAGTCTTCAATATTTTCAGCTTCTGATCCTTGCTGGCTTAATACTGTCATAATACCAAAAGCGCAACAGGCCATTATCGCGTAAATCATTACGTAATCTAAAGCAGCAGCAAATCCTGACGCTGGCCCTGCTAATAATCCTAAAAATATAAAACCAATGTGCGCAATGGTCGAATAGGCCAACATGCGTTTTAAATTGGTTTGCGCAATAGCAACGACATTACCGATGGTTATAGACAATACCGAGATAATGACCAAAATGGGCTGCCAATAAATTGTATATGAGGCAAACGTGTCGATTAACAAGCGAACCGCAAAACCAAAAGCGGCTAATTTGGGTAAAGTCCCTATAAATAAGGTAACAGACAATGGTGCCCCTTGATAAACATCGGGTAACCACAAATGAAAAGGCACTGCACCAAATTTAAACGCCAATCCCACCAATACAAACACCAAACCGAACATTAAGGCGGGTTGTAATTGAAAAGATGCTTTGCTTAAGAAATTCGCCACTTCCTGAAGCTGAAAACTCCCTGTAACGCCATACAACAATGATATACCATACAATAATAAACCAGACGCCAAAGCACCCGTTACGAAATACTTCATAGCCGATTCTGGCGCTAAGCTGTCTTTTTTAACCATGGGAATTAAAGCGTACAAAGGCAAAGCAAATAATTCTATACCTAAATAAAGGGTTAAAAAGCTTCTTGCAGAAATTAAAACCATCATCCCAAAAATCGAAAAAAGACAGAGCAAAAAGTACTCGCCCCTATAATGTGCGCTTGATAATACAAATTGCCTGGAATATAAAAATACAAAAAAACCAATTAAGGCAATGCTAAATTTTAAGACATTAGCAATATCATCCATGACAAACATTTGATTAAACAAGGTTTGAGGCCCCTGACCTATGAGATCTGCTGTAAAAAACAATATACCAACCAAAGTAGTTTGGGTTAAAAAATAGGTAATTGTTTTAAATTGATGAGAAAAAAATAAATCGACTAGTAATATCAATACCGCCATTGATAATAACCAGACTTCTGGTAGACAATAAGCAAGTTCTGACAATAACATAATCTTACCCTTTAAATTTTAGAATGCAACACTTGAGAGACTAGATTTTCTGCAGACGCATGAATCATATCCAGCAATGGCACTGGCCAAAGCCCTAATGCTAAAACAGCAATCGCTAACAAGACAAAAATACTTTTTTCTGTGCCGGTGATGTCTTGCAAAGACATAACACCTGCTTGTACCACAGGTCCAAATACTACCCGTTTTGTCATCCACAGGGTATAAGACGCTCCCAAAATCAAAATAGTCGCTGCCAAGGCAGCAATCCACACTTGTGTTTTGAATGCGCTTAAGATAACTAGAAATTCTCCTACAAAGCCAGAGGTTCCCGGTAAGCCTACATTAGCCAGGGCAAATAACATAAAAAAAGAAGCAAATAGCGGCATGGTGTTTACCACTCCGCCATAATCTTTAATAAGTCGAGAATGCAGGCGTTCGTATAACACACCTACACACAAGAATAATGCGGCAGAAACAAACCCATGCGAAATCATTTGCACCATAGCACCTTCTATCCCTAAGATAGAGGCTTCTGTATCGCTTGTATTGCCCATAATCGAAAACATCAGAAAAAATCCCAGGGTTACAAAACCCATGTGCGAAATAGAAGAATAGGCAATCAGCTTTTTCATATCTTGTTGTACTAAGGCAACAAAAGCAATATAAACAATGGCAATTAAAGATAAAATAATCATGCCATTAGAAAACACATGGCAAGCATCTGGTACGATGGGCAATAAAAACCGCAACATACCATAGCCACCCATTTTTAATAAAATAGCGGCTAACACCACAGAACCACCGGTTGGTGCCTCGACGTGTGCATCGGGCAACCAAGTATGCACTGGCCACATGGGGACTTTGACGGCAAAAGCGATTAAAAATGCAAAAAATAACCATTTTTGTATCTCTAGATTAATGGCTAATTGTTGGAAAGTTAATATATTAAAGATTGTAGTTGGTTCTAGACCCGCGGTTTGTTTGGCGAGAAACTGAAGATAAATGATGGCAACCAGCAACAATACCGACCCCAAAAAAGTATATAAGAAAAATTTGAGGGTTGCATAAATGCGATTTTTACCACCCCACAATCCTATGATTAAGAACATCGGCACTAACATAGCTTCCCAAAACACATAAAACAAAATGGCATCCAATGCCGCGAATACACCACACATAAGGCCCTGCATAATTAAAAAAGCTGCCAAATATCCGGTTGTTTGTTTCTGAACGGATTTATAACTGGCTAATATCACAAGAACTGTCATAAAACAGGTTAAAATAATCAAGGGTGTAGAAAAACCATCGACCCCAAGGGTATAAAAGATACTTAAAGAAGGGATCCACAACGCGTGTTCTTTCCATTGCATGTTAGCTGTATTAAAATCAAAGCCCTGTACTAATGGCACACAAAGCGCTAAACAGATTAAAGCTATCATCATGGCCAGTATGCGCGCTTGGCCTTGTTGACCAGGTTTAAACAAAAAACAGAGTAAGCCACCAAGGATGGGTGTCCAAATTAATAAACTTAATAACGGAAAATTCATGTTACTCCTTGTTTGGTATGCTTTTTATGCACTTAACATTAAACAGGCAACCAAAAACAAAAATCCTAAAATCATCACAAACGCATAATGGTATAAATACCCTGTTTGTAATTTTCGCATTATTTGCGAAAACCGGCCTATGGAAAGCGCTGAACCATTAACCCCAAATCCATCGATCAACCAGGTATCGCCAATGCGCCAAAATAAATTACCAATAATGCGTGCACCACCCGTTAATATCCATTGATTGAAAAGATTGAATCCATATTGTGCTTTTAGAATATGATATAAAACACTTAATTTTTTTTGAATAATTTCTGATAATGATGGGCGTGCTACATAACAAACCCAGGCAGTCATTATGCCAAAAATGCCTAGCCAAAAAGAGACCCCAGTAAAAGAATGCAGTGTCATGCTCATCACACCACCCATGTGTTCGAATTCAGCATTTAATAAAGCATAAGAATCGTGTAAGGTGTGCATGACTATAGAACCTTTAAAAAAATTTTCGAACATGGGTTCGACCAGAAACACACCTGCAATAAAAGAGGGGATCGCCAATATAACTAAAGGGATCCAAATAATGGCGGGTGATTCACGAAGGTGTTGACTCGTCTGCTTATCGGTTCTTTCTTTTCCGTGGAAAACCACAAAAAATAATCTAAAAGTATACAAGGCTGTAATAAACACGCTGCCTAACACCACAAAATAGGCAATAGGTGCTGTCGCTAAAGTTGATAATCGTACTGCTTCTATAATTAAATGTTTGGAATAAAATCCTGAAAATACGGGAAAACCAATTAACGCTAAACTACCCACTAACATCGTTACATAGGTAATAGGCATTTTTTGCCTTAAATGACCCATTTTCCAAATATTCTGCTCGTGATGCAAAGCCAAAATAACAGAACCTGCTCCTAAAAATAATAAGGCTTTAAAAAAAGCATGCGTGGTTAAATGAAAAATACCAATAGGATAGGCAGATACTCCCATAGCCGCCATCATATAGCCTAGTTGAGATAAAGTAGAATAGGCAATGATGCGTTTGATATCGTTTTCAACGATACCAACCAAGCCCATTAAAAGGCAGGTAAGCGAACCTATCATTAAAATAAAATTTAAAGCCGTATCTGAGTATTCAAATAGGGGCGACAATCGTGCTAGCATAAAGACGCCAGCAGTTACCATGGTTGCCGCATGAATTAAAGCCGAGATAGGTGTTGGACCTTCCATAGAATCGGGTAACCAAATATGTAGCGGAATTTGAGCAGATTTACCCATGGCACCTATAAATAAGGCGATACAAATAAAAGTAATGGCAGGAACAGTCATGTCGTTCCAAATCGTTAAGCCTGGTTTTGTGGATACAATATTAGGGACTTGCTCAAATACAGTGGCATAATCGAGTGTGCCAAAACAATAAAATATCGCTGCGATGCCCAGTATAAACCCAAAGTCTCCGACTCTATTCACGATAAAAGCTTTTAAATTAGCTTTGATAGCGCTTTCTTTTTGATACCAAAAACCAATCAACAAATATGACATTAAGCCAACCATTTCCCAACCAAAAAATAACTGTAGGAAATTATTGCTCATCACCAGCATTAACATGCCAAAGGTAAAAAGCGAGATATAACAAAAAAAGCGCTGATAGCCCGGATCTTGATGCATATAACCGACTGTATAAATATGCACAACCCAAGAGATAAAAGTGACGACTGAAATCATTAAGACGGTTAGACGATCGATTAAAAAGCCAATTTGGAATACAATATGACCACTTTTGCCCCACGTATATAAGTTAACATTATATGTACTAATGTTGCCTGTATATAAAATATATAACAGATATAAAGATAAAACCAAAGAAACAGTAATGGCAAAAATGGTGACTGAATGCGCGCCTCTAACGCCAATGTATTGGCTAAACAGGCCAGCAATCAGTGCTGCACCTAAGGGTAAGAGGACAATGGCTAAGCTCAAATCGTTTATCATTTCCTATCCCTTTAAGATATTCATCTCTGCTACATCGATGGTTTTTTTCTTTCTAAACAAAACCACCAAAATTGCAAGACCTATGGCCGATTCTGCTGCCGCAACGGTTAAAATAAAAAACACGAATACTTGGCCCATCATGTCATTTAAAAAATGCGAAAAAGCAATAAAATTAGTACTGACAGATAACAAAATAAGCTCTATGCACATTAGCAAAATAATCACGTTTTTACGGTTAATAAAAAGTCCAGCAACACCTATACCAAATAAAATGGCACTGACGATAAGGTAATCTGATAAGGCAATCATATAGATTTTTTCTCACTTTCCATTTTAAGCAATTGAACCCGGTCTTCTTTTCGAACGTTAACCTGACGCGTCGGATTAGGTGCGATGCTATCACGCTTTCCCCTAAACGTTAAGCTAATAGCGGCAATAATGGCAACCAACAATAAGACTCCGGCTAATTCAAACGGATATAAAAATTGCGTATATAAAAGAGTGCCCAATTGTGTAACGTTACTAAAATTTAAAGCATGTGGTTCTGGCACCGGTACCCTATCGAGTCCAAATTGTTTTGGCCCAACTGCCATCACTAAACCAAAGACAACCAAAGCCGCAACCGAAAGCCCTAAGGGCAAAAAGCGTGCAAAGCCTTCTCGTATAGACGCTAACTCTATATCTAACATCATCACCACAAATAAAAATAGCACCATGACAGCCCCTACGTAGACTAAAACTAAAGTAACGGCTAAAAATTCGGCCTCAAGTAGCATCCAAAGACCTGCGGTTGCAAAAAAAGTGAGTACTAAAAATAAGACAGCGCGCACCATATTTTTAGAAATAATAACCATGCCGGCAGCAAAAATAGCCAGAAGAGAAAAACCATAGAATATCAGTGATTGAATGTTGATATTAGCGATAGTTTGCATCTTTTATCCTAGCTGCTGCGATTTCTGATTCATACCGATCACCAATGGCTAATAGTTTAGCTTTGGTCAAAATATTCTCGCCACGATTTTCAAAGTGATAATCCGAAATACCTGTTTCGACAATGGCATCGACTGGACAAGATTCTTCACAAAAACCACAGTACACGCATTTAAATAAATCGATTTCATACAAGGTTGTGCGTCTAGAACCATCTGTTCTGGGTTCAGCTTCTATAGTAATGGCTAATGCTGGGCAAACTGCTTCGCATAATTTACAGGCTATGCATCGCTCTTCGCCATTGGGGTAACGACGCAAAGCATGAATGCCTCTAAAGCGTGGGGAATAAGGCGTTGATTCTTCAGGATACTGAATGGTTACTTTGGTTGCAAAAAAATGTCGTCCTGTTAATTTAAGCCCCAATAGCAATTCCCACAATAAGAGGCTTTTAAAATATTGTTTGATCCATTGGGTTAATTTTTTGACTAGAACCATGGTTTAACACTCGCTTTTACCATTATTGTAACAACCACTATCCAAATTAAAGTAATGGGTATAAAAATCTTCCACCCTAATCGCATAATTTGATCATAACGATATCGTGGAAATGTTCCCCTAAACCACAAAAACGAAAATAAAAAGAAACTGACTTTTAACATTAACCACACAATACCCGGCACCCACTGAGACCATTCATCTAATAAGAGGATACCCTGAAATGGTGACAACCAGCCACCAAAAAATAGGATGGTTGCCAAAGTCGAAACCAGTACCATGTTGGCATATTCTGTTAAGAAGAAAATAGAAAATGCAATACCCGAATATTCTACATGAAACCCCGCGACGATTTCGGATTCCCCTTCTGCCACATCAAAAGGCAATCGATTGGTTTCGGCAACCGCAGAAACCCAATAAATAACACATAACGGCAATAATGGTAACCAATACCAACACCATAACCCTCCGCGCTGTGCAAGCACAATATCCGATAAATTCATGCTGCCCGAAGCAATTAAAACACCGACTAAAGCAAATCCCATGGGAATTTCGTAAGAAATAATTTGTGCTGCCGATCGCAAAGCCCCTAAAAAAGCATATTTAGAATTAGAAGCCCATCCGGCTATTACAATTCCATAGACTGCAAGCGAGGTCATCGCTAATAAATATAATAATCCCACATTAATATTAGCTAATACCAAATCCTGCTCAAAGGGAATCACCGCCCAAGCAGCAAGTGCCGGGGCTATGGCTAAAATAGGTGCGACTATAAAAAGATAATGATTAGCACGCGTCGGTAAAATAATTTCTTTAAATAATAATTTAACGGCATCAGCGATGGGTTGTAATATGCCTAGAAATCCAACACGATTGGGTCCTATGCGATCTTGCATAAAGCCTATAAATCGACGTTCGGCCAATGATAGATAAGCCGCTATCAATATTAATGATAATATAATAGCGAGGATCTTGACTAAGATCCAACCTAAGCTTAAAAGCTGATCAAGCATTTTTCATTCCTAAACACGCTCAAGATCAAGAGACACATAGGGAACACCGCCTGGCATCAATATAGTATTGTCTGGAATACTTTCATTTATCGTATAAGCTAAAACTTCACTCACCCCTTCTGTTATCACCTTAACATGACCACCCACGAGTTTTAAATGGTTAGCCATTGCGGAATTAAAAGAGATTGCTGGCAAATTTGCACTTTGGGTTGCTTGCAAAGATTTTGCGCGTCTTACCAGCCCATCGCTAGCATAAAGACCTATGGGTGCAATGCAGGTCATTTTATGTAAATGATTTTGTTGTGTGATGGGTTTTAAGTCGCCTATTTCTGACGGAGAAATATTTTGATGATTATCTGTTTCTGATTTTACAATAGCGGTTAATTCTTCCGAGCTTTGATAATCAAAATCTGCTAAATTCAATAAATTACCCAATACACGCAAAATTTTCCAACCCGGGCGGCTATCTCCCATGGGTAATGCGGCAGGCTTAAAAGATTGCCATTTGCCTTCGATATTTACAAATGTCCCAGCGGTTTCGGTAAAAGGCACCATGGGTAACAGCACATCGGCCACTGCCAATAATGATTGGCTTTCGAAAGACGTTATAGCGACGACATGTTCGGCTTGAGATAAAACCTGCATGGCTTGAGATCCATTTAAGCAATCCAAATCGGGTTCTATATTAAACAAGAGATAATTTTTAAGTTTTTTATGCCATATGGGATTTATATCAAAATCAGAATTTAGGGGTTTTCCACCAGGCAAACGGTGTGGCACACATCCCGATAACCAGAGACCGGCTGAATTTGCACCATCACTTAAAATACCTATTTTTGCACCGGTTAATTTTCCAATACGATTTGCTAAAATCATTATTTGAGAATATTCCGGATGGCTCAATGCCAATGCCCCTAATAAAATTAATTTATGTGGATTATCATTTTTTAAATGCTGGACTATATCTTGATCTGTGCTTTTGTCTAATAATGCTTCTGCAATGCGTGCAAGACCTGATACTAAATCGCCTCTGGGTACAATGAATTTTTGACTAACCTCAAAATTAAATTCAAAATCAATCGGATTTACAACGACAACTTTACCACCGGATAAAGTCATTTTACGCAGTTTTATGCCCAATATAGGTTGTTCTTGTCTAATGGCGGAACCAATCAATAAAACAACAGATTGTTGTTCTATATCAGATAGCGAAACACCTAAATTTGGAAATAAAGGCGCTTTATCTTGATGACGAAAATCAGATTGACGTAATCGGTGATCAATATGATGCGAACCCAAACCACGCATTATTTTTTGTGCTAAATAACCTTCCTCCACGGTTGCATTAGGCGAAATGATAGCACCTAAAGAACCATTCCCACCTTGCATAGACTTGGCAGCATAAGACAGCGCTTCTTCCCACGAAACTATTTCCCATTGCCCTTTTTTCTTTAATTTTGGCTGTGTTAGGCGTTCTGGGTGATAGAGGCCTTCGTAGCTGTAGCGATCTCTATCGGAAATCCACACTTCGTTAATCAATTCGTTTTCTTTAGGTACCACACGCATCACTTGATTACGTCGCGTATGAATATAGAGATGAGAACCAATACAATCGTGTGGCGCGATGCTGGCACTCTGCTTTAATTCCCAACCCCGTGCGCTAAAACGATAAGGCTTGGATGTTAAAGCGCCTACTGGACATAAATCAACAATATTACCCGAGACTTCTGAGTCCACACTGCGTTCTATGTAAGTGCCAATTTCCATGCATTCGCCTTTGCCTGTTGCACCCATTTCACGCACACCCGCAACTTCAGTACCAAAACGGACACAACGGGTACACTGAATGCAACGTGTCATATCAGTACTAATTAATGGCCCTAAGTTTTTATCTTTCACAACACGCTTACTTTCGGTATAGCGAGAAGTATCGCTGCCGTAACCCATGGAGAGATCTTGCAATTCACATTCACCACCCTGGTCACAAATAGGACAATCTAAGGGGTGATTAATTAGCAAAAATTCCATAACAGATTTTTGAGCTAACAACGCCATGGGCGATCGCGTCCAGATTTTCATGCCTTCGGTAACAGGTGTTGCGCATGCCGGTAAGGGTTTTGGCGCACGCTCGACTTCGACCAAACACATACGGCAATTCGCAGCAATGGACAATTTTTTATGATAGCAAAAACGGGGAATTTGAATATGAACAGCATCGGCTACTTCGATTATCATCGAACCTGCTTCTGCTTCGACTTTTTTTCCATCAATTTCGATGAATGGCATTTCAAATTCCTCTATTAATACACAGGGCGGGCGGACACAGAGGTCCGCCCCTACGGTGATTTTACATGAGATTCAAATTCACCTCGAAAATATTTTAAAAAACTTTGGACTGGCATAGCGGCAGCATCTCCAAGGGCACAGATGGTTCTGCCTGCAATGCGCCCTGCGATATCGATTAATTTATCAATATCTTCTGGCTTACCTTCTCCTGATGCAATGCGATGTGTAATGCGTGCCATCCAACCGGTGCCTTCTCGACAGGGCGTACACTGACCACACGATTCTTCAAAATAAAAATGGGCAATGCGTGCGAGTACACTGACCATGCTAACCGAATCATCCAATATGATTACCGCACCTGAACCTAACATAGAGCCGGCTTTGCTAATGGCATCGTAATCCATGGTCAGATTTTGCATGATACTTGCCGGTAAAACAGGAGCTGAAGATCCCCCTGGAATAACGGCCTTCAATTGACGCCCTTCTTTTAACCCACCTGCCATGGCTAATAATTCGGGAAATGGGATTCCCAAAGAAACTTCGTAATTACCGGGTTTATTAACATTTCCCGACACGCTAAAAACTTTACAGCCACCATTATTGGGTTTACCTAATTCTAAAAACCATTGACCACCCTTTTGTAAAATAACCGGCAAGGAAGCCAATGTTTCAGTATTATTAATATTTGTAGGACAACCATATACACCATGATTTGCCGGAAAAGGGGGTTTAAAGCGTGGAAAACCTTTTTTACCTTCTATAGAATCCATAAGTGCTGTTTCTTCGCCACAAATATAGGCACCTGCGCCTAATACCGAATGGCATTCGAAATTTACGCCTGAATCTAAAATATTGTGTCCCAATAAACCCAACGCTCTCGCTTCTTGTAAAGCATTTTCAGCGCGTAGAAAAGGCTCGTGAAATTCGCCACGAATATAATGATACCCAACGGTTGCTCCCGTTACATAACCGGCTATCATCATGCCTTCTAAAACTTGATGCGGATTATAAAGTAAAATTTCGCGATCTTTAAAAGTCCCAGGTTCCCCTTCATCTGAATTACACACAATATATTTTTGCCCGGGAGCATTGCGTGGCATAAAACTTAGCTTTAAACCAGTCGGAAATCCAGCCCCACCTCTACCCCGAAGGGCGGATAATTTCAATTCATCAATAATCGTTTCGGGTTTTATTTTCTCGGCAAGAATTTTACGCCAAACCGTATAGCCACCCACACATGACGTGTACGAAAGCAGATTTCGTTACTCATTTTTCCTGCCCCTTTAATTCGTCTAAAATAGCATCCATTTTATCAGGCGTTACTTTTTCGTGATACACAGTACCTATTTGTATAGCGGGTGCGCCACCACAAGCTGCTAAACATTCAACTTCTTTTAAAGTAAACAGCCCATCGGGTGTTGTTTCACCAAAATTAATGCCCAAGCGTCCTTTTAAGTGTTCAATAAGCTTGTCTGATTCACATAACATACAAGAAATATTGGTACAAACTGAAATTTTATGCTTTCCTACGGGTTTTAGCTCAAACATACTATAAAAAGACGCTACTTCATAAACGGCAATTTTGGGCATACCTAAATAAGCAGCAACGGCATCCATTAATTCTTCGGTTAACCAGCCATTATTGTCTTCTTGAACGATTTTTAAGGCATAAAGTACAGCGGATTGCCGTTGATTAGGCGGATACTTGGTTAACCACTGATCAATGGCCTTTTTGCTTTTTAAGCTTAAGATAGAAATGGCACTCACCTGTCTATCTCCCCAAACACTAAATCCTGAGAGCCAATAATCGCAACAGTATCGGCTAACATGTGTCCACGAGCCATTTCATCTAAAGCCGCTAAATGTGCAAATCCTGCTGCGCGTATCTTAAGACGATAAGGTTTATTGGCACCATCGGATATCAAGTACACACCAAATTCCCCCTTGGGATGTTCGATAGCTGCATACGCTTCGCCTATCGGTAGCGAATACCCTTCTGAAAACAATTTAAAGTGATGAATTAAAGACTCCATACTTTCTTTCATATCCACACGCGAAGGCGGGGTTATTTTATGATTCTCTAACATGACGGGTCCTGGGTTTTGACGTAACCATTCCACACATTGTCGAATAATGCGATTAGATTGGCGCATTTCTGCAACACGTACCAAATAACGATCGTAACAATCGCCTCTACCGGTTGTACCAACAGGAATATCAAAATCCATCTTAGGGTATGCAGCATAAGGCTGTTTTTTACGCAAATCCCACGCCACACCTGAAGCACGCAAAAGTGGTCCCGAAAACCCTAATTGTAATGCACGTTCTTGGGTAACAACGCCAATGCCTACTGTTCTTTGCTTCCAAATTCTATTATCTGTTAGCAAAGTCTCATATTCATCAATACGATTTGGAAAACGTTCTGTAAAATCCCAAATAAAATCCAATAATGTTCCGTCGCGATTTGTATGCCAACGCGAAGGCTTATATTTGGGCATCGCATTTGGCAAATCTCTATAAACACCACCCGGTCTATAATAAGTTGCATGCATTCTTGCACCCGAAACCGCTTCGTAACAATCTAAGAGATCTTCTCGTTCTCTAAAACAGTATAAAAACATGGTCATTGCACCAATATCTAATGCATGCCCTGCTAACCATAATAAATGATTTAAAGCACGAGTGATTTCATCGAACATCACACGAATGTATTGCGCACGGATAGGGGGTTTTACACCCAACAGTTTTTCGATTGCCAATACGTAACCATGTTCGTTACACATCATGGAAACATAATCCAGTCTATCCATATAACCAATGGTTTGATTATAAGGTTTGCTTTCTGCTAATTTTTCGGTAGCACGATGGAGCAAACCAATATGCGGATCTGCGCGCTCTATCACTTCTCCGTCCATTTCCAATACTAAACGCAAAACACCATGGGCTGCCGGATGTTGTGGCCCAAAGTTAATCGTATAGTTTTGGATTTCTGGCATTGCGTTATCCTTTTTCTTTTAAATAGCGATTATCATCGCGTATTGTTTTAGGCACTAATGTACGGGGTTCTATGGTTACAGGTTCGTAAACCACCCGTTCTTCGCTCGCTGAATAGCGCATTTCCACATGACCAATCAGTGGAAAATCTTTTCTAAAGGGGTGTCCGATAAAGCCATAATCTGTTAAGATTCGACGTAAATCGGGGTGCCCTTCAAATTGTATGCCAAACAAATCAAATGCTTCTCGCTCAAACCAATTGGCCGAATGCCAAATGTTTATAACAGAGGGAACCACCAGTGTTTTCTCATCAACAAAAACTTTTAATCTTAAACGATGATTATGCGTAATAGATAATAAATGATACACCACTGCAAATCGTGGCTTATCCCAAGATTTTAAATTGGCATTATTCTCGCTGTCATCTCGCCATTCTGTACCACGAGAAAACCCAGTTTTTGTAGATTCAAATGTTGTCCACTCAGAAGTGCCATAATCTAAGTAATCAACGCCGCAGACATCCATTAGCATTTCAAATTTTAGTGAAGGTTCTTCTTTTAAAAATTGGCACACGGCTAAAAGATTTTCATGTAAAAGTTCAACTGTTAATTCTTGATAGGCAATCTGCGTCGCACCAATTTTATCACCGAACTTAGCAGAAATCGTTTGAGATAAATTTTCTAAATTATGCATGGGTAACTCGCGCAATGGTATTGGTTCGCTTTATTTTATTTTGCAATTGAATAATCGCATAAACTAATGCTTCTGCCGTTGGTGGGCAACCGGGCACATAAATATCAACTGGAATAATGCGATCGCAGCCACGTACAACAGAATATGAATAATGATAATACCCACCGCCATTCGCACATGACCCCATGGAAATCACCCACTTAGGCTCGGCCATTTGATCGTACACTTTGCGTAAAGGCTGCGCCATTTTATTACAAAGCGTGCCGGCAACAATCATGACGTCCGATTGCCGAGGGCTGGGTCTGAATAACACACCAAACCGATCCAAATCGTACCTAGCAGCACCCGCATGCATCATCTCGACTGCACAACAGGCCAACCCAAAAGTCATAGGCCATAAAGAACCCGTTCGTGCCCAATTAACCAATTTATCTACAGAAGTCGTCACAAACCCTTCTTTCAAAAGGCCTTCTATTCCCA
>JBGAIP010000024.1:0-19127 GCA_044225395.1 Gammaproteobacteria bacterium | reverse complement strand
GTTTTTTGGGATCCCCTTTAATGGCAGTCTTTGGGTTTTTGGCGCGGGTTGTGTTTTGTTTTTAATCACTTATTTATCGCAAGGACTGCTGATTTCTGTGGTAACGCGATCTCAACAAGTAGCCATGCAAATCGCCATTATGTCTGGCCTATTGCCTGCTCAGTTATTATCAGGTTTTATTTTTCCTATCGAAAGCATGCCAGCGTTTTTTAGATATTTTACAATGATATTGCCTGCACGCTGGTTTATGGTTATCTCTAGGCAGTCTTATCTAAAAGGGTCGAGCTTGTCTGACTTAAGTATTCCCTTTATTGCGTTAGGTTTTTTATGTGGGTTTATGATTTTAATGGCTGTTAAAAAATTTAAAAAGGATGTTGAACCATGATTTCACTAAAGCTATTAATAGGATTCATGAGGAAAGAATTTAAACAAGTGCTTAGGGATAAGCGAATGCGAATATTACTATTTGTGGCGCCTATCGTTCAGTTAACTATTTTTGGTATTGCTATTTCAACGACAGTTAAAAATATTCGCCTTTGGGCGGCCCCGGACTCAAAAGATTTTGTTTTGCAACATATTTATGACCATGCCATAGAAAGTCAGTGGTTTTTGCCTTATAGTACGACACAGAATCAAGATAACCAAGATCCCTTCGATCTATTACGTGCAGGCAAGATAGATGTTGCCCTTATTGCACCACCAGGTGGATTAACGAGAGCACTAGGCCGCGGAACGGCAGACTTGCAGTTATTAATAGACGCGACAAATGTTATACAAGCGCAATCCGTAGAGTCTTATTTAAAAATAATTATTGACAAAGTCGTTAACACCGATTTAAAAATTACGCCACCTGATAATCCCCTTAATTTTGTTGTAAGGGTGCTCTATAATCCCACTTTAGAAACCTCCTATTTTATGGTACCCGGTGTGATGTGTATTTTATTATGTATTATTACCGTTATTTTAACCAGCTCGTCTATCACGCGCGAAAAAGAAATGGGGACTTTTGAAATGCTCGTTTCATCACCTATTAAAGCCTCTGATGTTATTATGGGTAAAACCATACCTTATGTAATATTAGGACTTCTTGATACTCCGCTTATTTTAACAGTTGCAATTGTTTTATTTGGGGTACCCATGCGCGGCTCGATCGCAGTATTAATGCTTGCTGCCTTCGCCTTTATTTGTTCTACTGTCGCCATTGGTACCTTTATTTCCACACTTGCTAAAAATCAGCAACAATCGATTTTAGGTGGTTTTTTGTTTTTGTTTCCAGCCATTTTATTATCAGGCCTTATGTTTCCACTTGAAAATATGCCCGAAGTTTTAAGGTTGCTGTCTTATCTTGACCCCCTATCGCATTTTTTGTCCTTGCTCAGAAATATTATGCTAAAAGGTGGGGAGTTTAGCTTTGTAGCACATCACATTGCTGTTTTAGTTGTGATGGCAATAACATTTGTGTATATTAGCTTTAAACGTTTTCACACAACCTTAAGTTAGAGATTATGTTAAGTATAGGCTTAATGAGCGGCACTTCGATGGATGGCATTGAAGCAGCTTTAATAGAAACAGATGGTACGCCCAATCTTTTAAGACCATTGGGACATATCTCGATGCCTTATAGCCCCAAAAGCTTACTATACAGAAGCGATTAAAGATTATTTAAAAAACGAATTAGGTATTTTAGAAACTCAAAGTACCTCAATCAGTTTAGAAGACGTTATCCAACACTCAACAGAATTACATGGCATTGCAGTTAAAAAATTGCTGAATCAAGAAAATCTATCGCCTAGTCAAATTGATGTAGTTGGTTACCATGGCCAAACTTTATATCATCATCCCGAGGAAAAAATCTCTGTCATTGTCGGTAATGGTCAGCAATTGGCAAGTGATCTGCGTATTACAGTGGTCAATGATTTTCGAAGTCAAGATATTGCGGCCGGTGGGCAGGGTGCACCTTTGGCGCCTTTGTATCATTATGCCCTAGCTGTTAGGGACGATAAAGTACCCGTCGCCGTTGTTAATTGTGGTGGTATTTCCAATATTTCTTTGATTCTCAATAAAAATGAAGAAGCGGTTATTGGATTTGATACAGGCCCTGGTAATGCCTTAATCGATCGCCTGGTGCGACAACGTACCCAAGGTCAAGAAAATATGGATACCGATGGGCATTATGGAAAACAGGGTAGAGTAGATAAGACAATTTTGGATGCGCTTATACAAAAATCGATTATTAAATTTAACCAAAATTATTTACAGCAAAAACCACCTAAGTCTTTGGATTATGGCGATATGGTTTTAATTCCTGAGCTTAATAATTTAGCGATAGAAGATGCGTGTGCGACCCTAGAAGCTTTTACCGCAGAGACCATTGTTAATAGCCTATACTTAGTATCGATTGAGGCGATAGATTACCCAAAACTATGGATATTGGCCGGTGGTGGCTGGCACAACCCAGTGATTGTTCAAGCATTAAAAACGTGTTTACAACAGAAAATTGGCAAAAACGTGCAGATATTAACTGCTGATGAGGTGGGTTGGAATAGCCAGGCCATGGAAGCTCAAATATTTGCATATTTTGCGGTACGCAGTTTAGAATTTGCCTCTTAGCGTGCGAGGACTACAGGTGTGCCAAGGCCGCTTTCAGAATGTATTCCCCGTAGTTAGATCTTCTGACGTTCCATTAACGTCGAAAAGAGTCCTGGCATAGACGACAGCTTTTCATAGGTACCACTTTGCACAATCTTACCATTTTCCAAGACATAGATAAAATCAGCACCTGCTATCGTGCTTAATCGGTGCGCAGCAACGACGCGTGTCATACGTAGTTTTGTAAGATTATCGATTATTAAGGCTTGGGTGGTATTATCTAACGCCGAAGTAGCTTCATCTAATAATAAAATTTTGGGTTTGTTAGCAATGGCGCGGGCTATCATGATTCTTTGACGTTGCCCAGCCGATAGAGTTCTACCACCCTCTAGAATAAAAGTGTCCATCTTCATTGGCATTGCCTCAATGTCATTGGCGATATCGACTAGCTTTGCTATCTCCCATGCTTCGTCAAGTTTTATTTCAGGGTTAAATCCAACGATATTTTCAAAAATAGTGCCTGGCATTAGGGTGCTTTGTTGCAGGACGACACCCAGTTGTTGTCGTAAATATCTGATGTTGCAATTGGCTAAATCTTGATCATCATAAAAAACACCGCCTTTTTCAGGTGTTTCAAAACCCAGTAGCAAACGAAACAGGGTTGATTTTCCAGAACCAGAGGGACCGACAATCGCAATAAATTGTCCTGGCTTAATACTCAAAGATAGGTTTTCGAATAGCAAGTTAGCGTCTGACGAATATCGAAACGATATATTTTTAAATTCAATATGCCCATTTAAAGTCAAAATTTCTTTTTCTGATTTTTCGGTCTCTGGTAATGTCGTAATAATAGGTGTAATACGTTCATAAAGTGGGACAATTCTAAGCGATTGGGTAATTGCAAAAGACATGGCAAGTGCTGCAGATAAAAATTGTCCGTATGCCGCATAAAAAGCAATAAAGCTTCCAAATGAAAGCGATTCTCCTCGTAACGTCACTAAAGCAAATAGAATAATTGTTGAAATAACCAGAAAAAAAGGATGAAAGACATTATAGTTATTCACGAGCGTTCTAGACTTTAAAAATAATTTATTTTTTTCAGTAAATTGTTTACCCCACACTGAAAAAGCACTGGATTCTACGTTTGCGACTCTTAGTTTCGCAATGCCCGATAAAATTTGAAATAAAAAGCCTGACAATTTACCTTGTATCGTTAACAACGGTCGTTGGTAATGCAAGATTAAGCGATTGAATACAATATTGACCAAAACAGCAATCATCACAAGAATAACAGCGCTGAATGCAAGCCAGCCGTCGTAATAAAATAATAAACCTAAGGTAATAATAGAAAATACCCCAGTGATACTGGTAGACAATAATATTTGTGTGATTTGTTGTTGGATTGAATCGACACCTCTGGCACGAGAAGCCAAGTCTCCTGCATTAAATTGTTTAAAGAATGAAACTGGCAGTCGGAGCAGTCGATCCCACACGGCAGCTTGTGTCGCACTATTGGCTTGAAAACGGATTCGCATTAAGCCAAAAGATTGTGCTAGACCCAATGCTGCGCTTGCGACGGCTGCAACACTTAATCCTATTAATAATTGGGTTAGACGTGAGTAATCCGCAAAAGGGATAACACTGTCTAGTATCACACCGGTTGAAATGGGTATTAACAAGCCAATTAACCCTATGAATAACTGAAATTTAAACACGCGATACAGATCGCGCATAATGTTTAACTTTGAAAAAATCAGTAAATTCTTCCAATTAAGTAAAATATCTGGAAAAGTTCTATAGAATGAAAAAGCCTCTTGTTCGAATAAATGTGTACGATAGGATTCTGAATATTGGCCATTTTGAGGAATCAACGCATAAGGCTTCTGATCAGATTGCCTGAATGCCAGTAGGGGACCTGCATCTTCTGTCGTCCAATTTTCGTTTAGACGAACCTTACGAACACGCAGACCAGCAGATTTTGCAAGTTGTTCTACTTGCGTGCTAATTGACAGATGTGGATCTAATAAGGGAAGCGTGTTTTTGGTGGTTATTTGTAAATAATGTAATATTGCTGAAAATGCGTTTATTAAGGTATTAGGTGACTTCTTTTTCATTTTTTTTGTGTTCCCTCAAGTAAACGGGCGTAATGATTATTCTTTAACAACAACGCATCGTGTGTGCCTTGCTCGACTATTTTGCCAGAGTCCAGTACAATAATATTATCAAAGTCTCGAATGGCACTTAAACGATGGGCAATCATAATTAAACTATAATGCTGTTTTTTTAAGTTCTTTATAATATTGTGTTCAGTAATCGCATCTAAAGAAGCCGTTGCTTCATCTAAGATCAGAATATCAGGATTTTTGACTAAGGCTCTTGCGATATCAAGACGTTGACGTTCGCCCCCACTAAAGTTTGCACCTTTTTCTAAAACAGCGCTTTCAAAATGATTGGGACGGTTTTGAATAATATCATCTATTGCCGCATCATGGGCAGCGCGTTTAAGATCAGCATCGGATGCGTTTCCCCATAAAGTTAAATTGTCGCTGATGTTGCCTTCGAATAAAAAAACATCTTGATCCACAAAAGAGAGTAATTGTGATAATCTTTTTGGAGAAATTGTCTCTAAAGGTGTGTCGTTAATTAAAATATGTCCTTCCCAAGGTTGATAAAGCCCACAGGCCAGTTTGGCCAGTGTTGATTTTCCACTACCGGTTGCACCGACGATAGCGACACATTCCCCGGGTTTTAAGCTTAAATTAAAATCTTTAATAATGGGTGGCTCAAGAGGCGAATACCCAAAACTGACATTTTTAAATTCTAAGCCAACCGTCGTAGGAGCAGTGTCCCCGTGCCAGCCCTTTTTGGAATCCGTTTTCGATATGCCATATCGGACATCTTCGGGCTGGGTTAAAGCATCGTCTAATCTTGCGATATCACCTTGTATTTCTTGTAATTTGCTGCCAACACCTAACAAACCTAATAGGGGACTATTAAACATCAGTAACAAGCTTTGAAATGCAACGAGCGTACCAACGGAAATTTGTCCTTGAATAATCAGATAACTGCCGTATCCCAAGATAATCACGTTGGTTAATCCTGTTAATAAAGCGGGGAGTGTTTGCAAAATTTGGCCAAGTAAAGCTAATTGTTGTTGACTATTAATCGTTTTAGTATGGTATCCCGCCCAGGTTTTAAAGAAGCGATCTTCGAGGCCCATGGTTTTAAGGGTCTCAATGGCTTGTAGTCCATTGATTTCGATACCATTTAATTTGCCACGTTCTTGTAGAAAACGGCGACTATTATCTTGTAGATGTTGTCCCGCCAAATACAGTATTGCAAAGTTACAAAACGCAAAAAATAATCCAATAAGTGTTAATTGCCAATCGTATAAAAACATGATAATGGCATAAAAAACCATACTGAGAAGACCCACAATGCTGTTATTGAGATCGCCAGACAATAAAGTTGCAATGCGATCGTTTGCTTCTACCCGTTCTAAAACATCCCCAGCATATCTTTGATCAAAGAAGAGCAGGGGCAAATGTAAAACATGATGCAAAAATTGTGCAGATCCGGTCAGTATTAATTTTATTTCTAAGCGTAAAAGATACATTTGTTGTAGCCAACTCATCATTGCTCTAAGGCCGGCTGTTAAGAGAAGTCCGGTAAGCAATAAAATAACCCAATTATTAAGCCCTCGTACAAGAATATCATCTATAAAAATCTTGCTAAACCCAGGAATAATCATGCCTGGTATGGTGACGGCAATGCTTGCTAATATTAAAAAAATCAAATCATTTTTCGAGTGCGCCAAGCGTTTTTTTAAGCTTCGCCAAATATTCGGTTTTATGCCGCCAGGTTTAAAGAGAGGCCCCGGTTTAAATAATAAGATAATGCCTGTAAAAGCTTTGCTAAATTCTGTATAAAAAACAGAACGTCTGCCCCGGGCGGGATCGTTAAGATAAACCCTATGCTCATCCATGCCTTCAACAACCACAAAATGATTAAAAGACCAATGTATAATAAAAGGGTATTCGAGTTCTTTTAGGGTATCTATATCGCCTTGTGCACCTGTTGCAATTAAATTATATTTTCTAGCGGCTTGCAGCATATTAATCGCTTTGCTTCCATCTCGCGATACCCCACAAGCAATGCGTAATTCTTCAAGTGGTACAAAACGACCGTAATAGCCTAATACAATGCCTAATGCCGCTGCGCCACATTCGGCGGCTTCCATTTGCAAGACAGTAGGGGTTTTAATATGCTTAGACATTAATTTTTCTTTTAATAAGTTAAATTTAATTTTTATTTTTTTTAACACTTTATTCTACCTTAAATAATTTCTTTAAAGTTGGAATCACTAAGCTAAGCGGTGGCTGTTCTCTAACGGTAATACGGACATCTGCAACCATGCCGGGAATGATTTTTTTTTCGGGCCCACGGGACGAGGACCATTGATAACCACTAAAAGTAGCGGGATCCCGTTTTATGCGTATACGAATGGCTGTAGGAGGGCCTTTATCTGTAAATTCTTTGGTGAGTTCAGGGTTTTGTAGTGCGGCCACTAATGTCTCGTTAGCCACTGGAAAGGGGGAGACGGTTAATACCTCGCCTTTTAAGCTGCCAAATTCCTCTTTTTCAATAATATCGGGCGTGACTAATGCAGACATGCCTGTAGAGACACGTTGCCCTTGATCGGGTTCCATAAATACAATGGCATCGAGCCCTTCGCCACGGCTGGCTAAAGTCGCAATAGAGGCACCATCGGTTA
Organism: Gammaproteobacteria bacterium; assembly: GCA_044225395.1. GTDB lineage: Bacteria > Pseudomonadota > Gammaproteobacteria > UBA6186 > Azoamicaceae > CADEGZ01. Next base: position 11,764 of record JBGAIP010000024.1, on the reverse strand, counting down.
ATATTTTGCCAACCGCCGTGTTAATACTCAGAATAACGCCATCGGCAGGACTGGTAACATCTTCGGAAACCTGCATTTCAGATTCCATGTTATGCAGTTTGAGTTGTTCACTTAAAATATTATCTTCTTTATCTTGCAAGCGATTTCGCCATTGTTCTTTAAAATCATCTTCTTGAATATCTTTTTCTTTTAGTTGGATTTCGCTTTGTTTAATGGCTTGTTTAGCTGCATAAAAATCACGACGGGTATTTTCCATATCGATTAAAGTGAGTAAACCTTTTTTAAAGTTATCTTCCTTAACTTTCAAGAGTGCGGTAATTTCGTTTAGATTTTTGGTTTGTGTTTCAATGGTTAAATTTAGGGTGTCGCGCTGTTGTTGTAAGTCTTCATGACGATTCGTAAGTTCTTTATTGCTGGTTTCAATCAGTGATTGTTGTTCTTTTTTTAAACGTTCGACATAGTTTTTAGAGAGCGCTATTTTTTCTATTAAGTCTGGTCTGTCAAGGTTTGCAATGATCTCGTCTTTTTTAACAAAGGTACCAGGTTCTACTAGGATCTTTGCAACACGTCCCCCACCCGGTGGTGCAACAGCGTTATACACTAAACCATCTTCTGCCAATAAAATCCCTTTGCCTTCTACGCGCGTGGGTATACTGCCAAAAATACCCCAAATTAAAGTAATCAGCATTAGGATATAAAAAATAACTAAAGCTATCCATGCACGGGGAGATACCACTTGAATCAGTTGATTGATTTCTTCATCTACGTGTAAAGCCAGAATGGCTTCCTTGCGGTAGCGCAGTTGTTTGGGGTTTTTAGGATTCTTCAATAAAACCTCCTTGTTTATCGCATTTCCGTGTATCTATCCCATCTTATTAATATTAGCTGCTTAAATGGCTACTACAACTTAAAATACTATATAAATATATAGTTACAATTAAAAAAACAAGACGACAAACATATACAAATCTAAGATTAACGCCCGAAGCGCCCTCCATGGCGCTTTTGGTTTGGTTAAGCATTAAATGCCAAACTATCTATAGGGTGTCCTTCTGTGTCTATACCATAAAAAGCAGCAAAATGGTCAGTAGGTGCAGTTCCCACACCAACACCGTTAACTAAAACAGTCATTGAATCTGCTGAAATAAGGTACTGAACCATTCCATCTGCGACACCACCCGAGACGGTTTCAAGTTCAATATCGTTTAATTGTGTAATACGCATAAAACCCTCCTAAATGAATTGATATCTCATCGCTCTTATGATTTGAGACAAAAAGTGCAGTAAAAAGTTTAGGTGTTTTTAATAAATAAATTTTTGACAAAAGTATTTGGCGTGTTCTAGGCATCGTTTTGGAAAAGCGGGTACTGACAACAATTTAAGATTATAAAAAAACCATATAAGCATCCAGTTAAAATTAAAAAAACCAATAAAATCAACAGGATAATAAAAAAATAAATATTGAAACATCATCAAACAGTACTATAATAATAGTGTGAGTAATTTATATAAATTAAGGAGTAATATCATGCGTATTCAATATTTGGTTGATAAACAATTGGATGTGATTAGTGGTGGACAAACGGATGGTAGTAATGGCGGTGGTGGTGGTATTGATGTTGGAGCACTTCTAGGGGACTTAATCACGTTCGGCAGAATACCTGACGTAGCAGCAGATGCACTTACTGAGCATAACCCGCTTCTTGTTTAAATGCGTAGGTATAAGGCAAAAGTAGTGTGAGTAATTTATTTAAATTGAAGGAGTAGTATCATGCGTGTTCAATATTTAGTTGATAGAGAGCTGGATGTGGTTAGTGGCGGAGCAACCGCTGGTGGTGGTGATGGTCCTCCACCTCCTCCACCTCCCCCTGTTCCAACTCGTATTATTCTGGAAACGCCAGGTGATCATGTGGTCGAGTTTCCTTTTGCAATTGACTCTACTGCGGGTATGGCTCTTTTAGCATATAACCCTAATGTAGAAGCTGTTGTATAAGATGTATAAGACGATGACGAAGGAACGTCACGAGTTTATTGAGAGGCTTTTAGTTTAAGTAGAGCGCTCGGGAGTTGCGGAGAATAGCAACTCCCGAAGGTGTGTCTGGCGTTAATTCAAATTCAAACGTAACGCGTAGAATTAAAATAAAAGTATGTGTGCATATACCCCTATTTTTATAGGGTTTTAGTGAAAATTTTCTGTAAAACAATCTCTTTTTATGTTATTATTTGTTTGTCTTAAAAATTAAACACAACATAGTGTTGGTTGGAGATTGACAAAATGCTTACGCGAAAAAACACGCGTGGAATACCTTATGTATTCAGCGATCTGCCGCCAGAAGAAGCAAAAAAGCATTATACTACCGATCCCGAAAATCCATTTTGGCGCATGCATAAACCTGAAAAAGCAGGGCATTTGTTGATTATCAAAACCCCAGAAAATAAAGAAAATGACTTCAATTTTAGGCAATTTGAGAGTCTTGAAGATCCTTCACGCTTTAGACCATTGTTTATTGATGAGCTTAAGAAACAAAAACAGCAATACGAAATTAGTGCACATACACCCAATGGCACCAAAATGCAATCCAAGCGTTGTGTTAATATTTCTAGGGGCAACAGAATTACCCGTTCACACGAAAAATCTACCTTGTTGCTTTTTTCACCTATGCGCACAAACAATAATCCGCTTAGCAGAATCCATATTAAAAAAGCTTTAAATACGGATGTAGCCGAACTTCAAAAGGTAAAAAGAAAAATAGAAGAAATGTACAAAGAAATACCGCAAGAAACGATTGAGGCGCCTGCTAAAAGGCTAAAAATAAAAAGCAGTGGTCGCATAATAGTTCCCGCTGAACGTCGCGATAGGCGGTTAGAGAATGCAAAAGCCAATAAGACGGTTATGAGAAAATCAGCAGAACAAGCACTATTGGATTTGTTAAATCATCTAGAATCGCATCAAGAAAATATGGCTCCAGAAAAATTTGCACTGCTTAAATTATTAGCAACTTCTTTTAAAGCCGAATGGTTACATTGTTTAGCTTACAGTTTAAGTCCTGCTACAATCGATCCGCAAGTCGAAGAAAATCTGGGTGCAGCGCCAAAATGGATTAATACCTTAATGATGCCACTTGAAATGCTAGCAAGCTATTTTGCTGCTCAATATCCCGGTATGGTTTCTGTTAAGCCTGAATTCACCATGGTGGATGACAGTGATGTGATTGATAAGATTAAATATGAAGTGACCATTCAGCGTGATCAAGAATTAGTGACGATTTCACAAACCATTTCTGCACTAGAACTACCTAATAGAGCCAATTGGCCCTCTACAACGGATTCTATACAGCTAAAACACGTGATAGAATGCCTAATGGAGGATAAAAAGGATGACCAAAACACTCGTTTTAGCCCCCGCCTGGGTAGGCGACATGGTGATGGCACAGGCGCTTTTTAAGGCCCTGTCAGCACTCAACCCCAATTCCCTTATTGATGTACTAGCACCCGGCTATACCTTGCCATTACTTCAGCGTATGCCAGAAGTGAGGCAAGCCATTGCGATGCCCAACCTTGCACATGGCGAATTCGGGCTGGGGAAGCGTTATAGGGCAGGGAAGGGTCTTAGGGCATCTCAATATGACCATGTGATTGTGCTTCCTAATTCTTGGAAATCGGCTCTCATCCCTTTTTGGGCGAACATCCCCAAACGAACTGGTTGGGTAGGGGAGTGCCGCTATGGATTATTGAATGATATTCGTCAATTGGATAGAAACCGCTTAAAAAGCATGACCAGCCAATATGTCGCGTTGGCATATCCCAAAGGTGAAGAATATAAAGCAGAAACGATTTCACCTAATTGGTGGCCAAAATTAAGTGTTAATCCCGATGATGTTAAAAAAACAAAAGAAAAATTTGGGATTTCTGTAGATCACAATCAACCCATTTTAGCCTTATGTCCTGGCACAGCTTTTGGTTCGGCCAAACGTTGGCCAGAAGAATATTTTGCTGAAGTGGCTAATCAAATGATGAGTCAAGGCTGGGAAGTCTGGTTATTTGGATCTCCTTCAGATAAAGCCTCTGGCGATAAAATTCAAGCGTTATGTAATAATCGTTGCCGAGATTTCGTAGGGACAACATCGCTACCTGAAGCTATTGATTTGTTAAGCTTAGCGACGAAGGTTGTTAGCAATGATTCAGGATTAATGCATATTGCTTCTGCATTAGAACGTTCGGTTATTGCTATTTATGGATCAACACCCGATGAATTTGCACCGCCGTTAGTGGCGGATGCAGAAATCCTCAAGATGAATTTAGCTTGTCAACCGTGTAGAAAACGAGAATGTCCGCTAGGGCATCATTTATGTATGCGGTTAATTACCCCAGATAGGGTTATAGCAGCGGTAATTTAAAATAATCTATTGTTCTCCTTTTGAATTTCTGAGATTATAATCACCAGTTCAGCTCAGAGTGGTGTGCTACTTCGAAATCGATTAGTTAGTGCCACCGCTTTCTTATTGTTTTATCTCGATTGATTTATTGGGAGTGTATTTATGGATCCTCAAGAGTACGAAATGGGAGACTTGGGTGTTGATGATAATGTAGAGATATCTTATGCGGAAGCCATAAGAATTTTAGATTCGATGGCTGATGTAAGACAAGAGTATAATTCTCGTGCCGCGTATTTAAGAACACTACACGAAGAAGCACCAGAGTTTTTGCATATTTTGGAAGGGGTTTACTCAGAAAAAATAGATGCTTTTTTACAGATAATTACATTAATAGGTGAATTAGGAGAACAAAATAATTTAGCACGTCAATTAAGTGAGATAAGAAATGATGTTACATCGGGAACTCAAAGGATTTCTCAATTAATTGCTGAAAGGGTACGATTAGAAGAAGAGAAAACTGAATACGAAATGACAGCTAAATGGACACAGCAAGATTCCCAAGAAGATATTCCTGCACTTGCTATTCTAAGAGACATTAAAAATACGAGTTATGGAGGGATACAAAAAAAGGACCTTTTTACGAGTTGTGGTGAGAATATACTACGGATTGGAGGATCGGTTAGAGGTATTAATAATCAAATCTTAGAAATTTCCAAAAATATTGATGTCCTTAAAAAGAAAATGCGTGTTTTAATAGAAGAGAACCGTGTTTTATTAGGTCAGATAAGAGATAGATTAGCGCAAGCCCGGGTAATAATTGACTTTCTTCAGGATCTTGAAAAAAAGATTGATGATTTTAAAACACTATCTACTGATAATACATTACATGCTTTAGCAATCAGAGGTGATACGGCACATGATGAAATAGTACGTTTGTTATCAGAGGGGTGCTCTCCTAATGACTTAGACCCTTTGAGATCAAAAAAACCAATTTACTATGCTTGCATGTGTGGTCGTGTAAGGCTTGCTACGCTTTTTGTAGATGTTACAGAGTTTAATAATGAAGATAAAAGAAAAATTTTAGAAGAATTGCCTAATATCAAGGAATTATGGGAGTTGCGATCAATTATTGAATATGGAACAACAAATTTCAATCGCTTATGGAACCCTAATGGTGGAATTGAAGAGAATATAATAAGAATATTTAAAGATTATTACTCACCGGTAATATTTGATCGTTATGGTCTTTTTGGGGGTGGTTTTTTAGGCGAACAATTAAGGCTTATCTTAACAGGTGCTTGGCATAGACATAATATACCTGATGCTCAAAGAATTGTAACACTTTTTACAAGTTTTGCCGGTAACCAATTTCCTGAGACGCTTATAGCTGTATTTGAAGGGGAGGTGGGCAAGTATGTACGCAAGGCTGATATAAATCATGAAGGTACTTTTTATAAGAGACTTATGTTTGTGTTACAACAATTCAACAAAAAGCGTTATAAAAGTTCATCTGAAAGGGTAAATTTGCCTTCTTTACCATTGGATATTTCTGAAGGAGATAGAGGCTCGCAAAAAATAGAGAGAGGCTCTCAAAAAGTAGAGAGAGGTTCCCAAAAAATAGAGAAAAGCCCACAAAAAATAGAGAGAGGCTCACAAAAAGTTTTGCCTTCTATACAGTTGGATGTTTTTGAAGAAGACAGAGACCGAAAAGAAGGGGAGAGTGTGTATAACAATGTGGCACCTGGTCTGAGGTATCAGTCTGTACCGGGAGATGGCCACTGCTTATTTAATGCAGTCGCACTTTATTGTGGTCGAACCCAGCAAGCTTTAAGAACTCTAGTAGTGAGGCATATTGAATCTCACATGGAAGAATATTGCGATATTATACAAGCGCTCAATCCAGAGAAAAAGCCTGAACTGTATTTGCAAGATGTAAGACAAGGTATTGAATGGGCTGATAATTTAGAGATTGTTGTATTAATGACTATTCTTAACCGACCAATTGTGGTAGTTGGAACTGATGGAAAGATTAGAAATCTATCAGATTTGAGTGGTGATGGTGTTCCTATTTTTGTTCAATACAATGGTCACAATCATTATGATGCGCTTATTTTAACGGGTGAAAGAGGTGCTAGAGAGATATTCGAAGTTTTGAGACAGTTAACCGAATATTCTCAAGAAGCACGAAATCCTTCTCCTTTGTTGTTTTCCTCCATTACAAATCGTCAAGCACAGGAGAGACAGCAGGAAGAAAGAGATCTAGAAGAATCACAAAATCGTTCTTGGGAAACATATCAACGAGAACATGGTCCTTTTGCAAATGATGCTGAACGAGAAATAGCATTTACAAATTTTAGGCAAGAATGGGACAACGAGTTGAGAGCAAGGAGAACCAGCAACAATTTAATGTGATTTACTTGTTCAGCACTCAACTTTAATATCCAAAGCATATGCTCGTCAGGGGAGCCATTGTGATGCCCAACCTTATTTAAGGATACACGCGCAAATTAAACGGCACGTAAAATGTTGCTTTATTAATCATTCTAAATAAATTGACTTAACTCGTATAAATATCCGATAGATCTTTGAATAATAAAGATGATAATTTTCCAATTGCTTTGTTTGTTATAATCCAAAAAGTATGCTAAAATTGGCATAAGAGAGGAAAATTGTATATTCTGAAAGAATTAATCTGGGTGGGAACTGCCCTGAAGGATTTAAAGATGTTTCCATTAGAGGTAAAAGATGAACTTGGATTTGCCTTGCATCAGGTGCAAGAAGGAAAAACCCCTGAAAGTTCTAAACCTCTCAAAGGGTTCGGGCCAGGGGTTATAGAAATAATATGCAATTTTGATACGAATACATATAGAGCAGTTTATGCAGTAAAATTAAATGAAATAGTGTATGTACTACATTGTTTTCAAAAGAAGTCAAAAAGTGGCACTAAAACACCAAAGAAAGAGTTAGATTTAATTGATAAGAGGTTAAAAATAGCGAAAATGATTGCTTCTAAGATAAGAGGATAGGTATGAAAGACAAGCTTAAATATGAAATTAGCAGTGGCAATGTTTTTGAAGATATGAGTTTACCTAATGCTCAAGAAAGGCTTGCCAAAGCACAACTTGCTTCAAAAATTGTTGAAATCGCTCAAAAAAAACATTTAACACAAAAGAAAATGGCTACTTTTTTAAATGTTGATCAACCAAAAATTTCTGCTTTATACCATGGTCGTTTAACAGGGTTTTCAATTTTTCGATTAATTAGATTTTTAATTTTACTTGAGCAGGATGTTGAGATTACCGTTAAGGATAAATCTAGCAATTATGAACCATTCGGGCATTTAACCGTTGTTTCAAGCAATATCCCTCCACATGTGAATCTCTAACCATAATTTAACATAATATACATAATGCGAAATAAAAGCAGGGGCGCTAATCCTGGGTAGGGACACTTTTATTTATTGAGGGTTTTGCTTAGTTTTGAAAGGCGATCTAAGAAAAATGCTACACTCCAAAGTCTTAATGTCTTTCTATCTTGTTCATTCAGAAATGCTGATACGTCAGCAGCTGCTTTTTGCCAGTCGAGACCCTGTATTTTTTCTTCAAGCGCATTAAGATACCAATTAGCAGTCATTGGAATTTCCTGTCCTGCCCAAGGTCCTTGTTGATTGATTGCGCTTGTTAAAAAATCAAAATTAGGTGTTATTTCATGCGAAACGTACCATAGAAAATCGTACCAGTCTCTCCCCTTAATATATTCTCTGCAGAGTAAAGCATGGCTTTTTCCAGCAAAATTGCTGGCTAAATCTTGCACTTCAACTTCAGCAGCCAACGGAAAATCTAAAAATTTTATTTCAGATAAAGAGCCTTCTGGAGGGTTGGTATCAATTTCTAATTCAATGGTTAGTTTTCGGTCTATAGCGCGACGAAAAGATAAATTTAAAAATTTAATAATAGAATTGTCTTTTAGAAACATTTTTTGTACGGAATCCCCTGCTCTACTTTTATCTATTACTTCCGGTATTATTCCATAGAGTTTACAGATATGCTCAATGGCTTCTAAAAAAGGCTGCCATTTAAAATTTGGATTGGGCTTTTTTAAAATAAAGTCCAAATCTTCGGAAAAACGCTCTAAATTATGGAATATACGTAAAGCAGTACCTCCTTGAAACACAGCATGTTCAAAAAAGCCAGCATCGGATAAGCCACAAAGAATAATTTCTTGCAAAATTTCTTTTAAAACAACCTCTTCCTCTTCTAGGGTTTGAGGGGCATATTTTTTTAACCTTTCTGCTATAATCGCTGCCATTATTTCCCCAAAGATTCTCTTAGTTTCTGTAAAAATAGTAACACATTTTTTGAAGAATATGCAGCAGAAACTTCATCGAAATCTTTGGCTGTTAGCGATTCTAATGATTCTATTTCAATGCGTAAACCCTCTAACAAAAATGCTAACCCTGTCCATTTGATTTTTTTAAGGTAGACATAATCTGCCAGTGCTCGCAAGGGGGTTGCAACTAGAAAAGGCTTGCCATTTAATTCCTTTCGGATAACGCCACTTAAAAATTCGTAGGTATTGATGGGGATTTTAATATATTGGAATTCACCCAAAGTTGAAGAAAAACTTCTTGTGCGTCCCTTAGCAATAGCAGATACAACCACATTAACCCCTTCCGGGATCCAGCCATGAAAGGACAAAGCTGATTCAAAAGAGACATAACTTTCTGCAACCATACGGGTTGATACAAAAAATTTGCTGATAGCTTTTGAGCGATACTTTGGGCCGAGTATATAAACGCCACGACATAGGCGTACAAGTTCATTTTTTTTTAATGCTTTGTTGATGAGCGCGTATTTTCTAGCTGGGGTACCACCAAAAATGGAGGCGAGATCCCACTCTTTAAACACTTGGCTACCAAAGTCTTTCTCTAAAAGTTTTTCCGTGCTCGATAGCATAGCTGTATAACCTTAAAGTTTATATAGACTTTAACTCTTTAGTGAAGTTTAATTGATTATTTTAAAAAATGCAAGAAACTTCCTAAAACAGAAAGTTTATTACATTTTTTAAGATTGGAGCCCTTCTAGTTTGGGAAGGTATTTGTCTTGGGAGCAGTTTTAAATGCCCGCTTAGCTGGAGGTATAACTAGTGGTACAGTAGCACTAGCTTTGGGCGAGAAAGTCAGTGGTTTTGGCACCGTTGGAAATAAATCAAGAGCAATTTTCCTTGACATCTCAAGGACTTCTGGTTTGGTTTCTTTGTCTGATTCAAGCTCACTTAATAAAAATACAAAACTATTTTTTAAAATTGCTATTTTGTTAGGGTCGTTTGTTAATGCCTGCGCATGAAAAAGCTCTTGGTTTTGTAGCATCAATGTATAATGTATAAAACATTTAAAGATTTCAGTATTTTTGTATAAAATTGCATAAAATAAAGCTGAACAGCCAGATGAATCGAACTGCATAAGGCCTGCATGTTCTGTTTCTGTTAAACGAACATAGCAAGTTACACTTAAGTCTGATTTCTGTTTACACGTTAACATGAGCGCTGTTGTTTTTTTAGTTGTGCTTTGATAATTCCAGTTAATAGGATGGTTATGAACAGGATGCGTTAGTAACTCAATGATATCAATGGCGATGTCAATAGAACTTTTCTCATAAATATAGTCTAATAATTTGTATATATCTGTTGCTAAACGCAAATCAATTTCTGAATAATTTAATAAATATTTAATCATTGCAAAGTCGCTATTGCCTTTTGGTTTGCTACTATTTATAAGGGTTGTAATAGCTAGACTTAAAGGTACAAAACCCATTTGATTCGCCTGATTGACGGGTATTTTTTTATTAGGATTTTTTTCAAAAAGTTTTTCTAATATGTCAATAAGTCTTGGTGAATTTTTGATGCTAATTTTGTGAAGTAAATTATGATCGTCAGTGCGGTAGCCGAAAGTTTGTGTTAAATCAGTATTTTTGTGGTTAAGTATGTTTAGGATTGTATCTAGTGGTATATTTTCATCTTCCATTATACGTAATAGACCTTCCAGGTTATCAGCGTATGGGATAATGTGATCAGAAGTTAATAACATTTTTATCGATAGAGTAAGTTTATAATTTAAAGCTAAATCTAATGCAGTCTCGTTTTTTGAGTTTTTTACATTAATATCAAAATCTTCATGCTCTATAAGCAGTCCTAATAAGACATTTTTCTTGTTTCGAACTGTCGGGCTTTTTGCATCTTTCAATATTTCTATCAATATAAACACAACTTTAGAAGGAAATTCGGCCATAATAATTTTTTCATTAAAAAGTACAATTTTAAGCATTTCCGCTTCGTTGGTATTAGAGGAAATTATTCTTGCTATTAAGTTGTAAGACTCTAATGGGTCTAGGGTTATTGTCGAATTAGAAACAACTTGATTTAGCCTATCAATATTTTCAGTATCAACAGCCGCAAAAAGTTCTTTTGTGCCAGTGCCTTGCTCTAGCTGAAGTGTTTCTTTATAGCGATTCATTATAATTTCTTTAAAAATATTTTCTTCTTTATCATCAAATGCATCTGTGTTTACTTTGCTAAGATCGACTTCGTAATGTCTTAATAAGTACATAGCCAAATCAACATTTTTATTTTTTATGGCTAGAAAAAAAGGTGTTTCACCTTTATTGTTGGCACTATTTATCAGTCTGTTGATAAACTCTACTGACTGTGCTTCAAATAAAATTGATCTGGCCATATTTGGATATGCTTCATTATTAGTTAGACTATGTAATACTGTATTACCTGTCCTAAAAGATAAAGTAACATCTGTTCTGGGGTCGTTGACAAGAGATTTCAATATTCTAAGGTCTGCACCATAAGTTACAGCAAACAAAAGCGCTGTACAATCAGAATTGTCTGTGTGTCGTAAATTAAGATCTAGATTTTTTGATTTTAACAAAACCTCTACCGCAGAAAGGTGGTTTCCAAAAATTGCGCGAATAAGAGGAGAGTCTTTTTGACTACCTTTGATATTAATTTCAAATTTTTCATGCGCTACCAGAACCCGTAGTAAATTTAATTGTTCTACTTGTCTTGCATTGGCTTCTTCTGGTTGTGCTACTCTATGACACCCGTCAATGATCGAAAAAACAATGGATGAGGTAGAATCATCTAAAGTAATATTTTGGCTATTTAGGACAGTTTTAAACATTTCTAGCCGATTTTTAGTTACCGCAACCAAAGCCGCTAGAAGTTCCATAGAATCTTTGGGGCCAAACAAAACGGAATTAACACTAGAAAAAATCCGTCTTATTTCGCGTAAGTTACCGCTTTTGATTGCTTGAAGTGCTTTTTCTTTTTGTTGTGCTAGATTTTCCATGGTTAATTCGTTTAATAAGGCAAAAGCCTCTTCT